>JAHCAZ010000017.1 GCA_019634615.1 Opitutaceae bacterium | reverse complement strand
TCCGGCATGACGTCGAAAGCCTGGCGGACGACCGCCTTGAACTCCTCCTCGCTGTAGACGATGAACATGCCGCGGCCGCCGAGGACGAAGGACGGGCGGAGGAGGACGGGGAAGCCGATCTCGTGGGCGAACTGGAGCGCGTCGGCCTCGTTCATCGCGGTGCGGTTGACGGGCGACTTGAGGCCGAGCTGGTCGAGGATGGCGGAGAAGAGCTTCCGGTCCTCGGCGGTGTCGATGCTCTCAGGCGAGGTGCCGATGATGTTGACGCCGTGCTTCTTCAGCGCGGAGGCGAGATTGAGCGGGGTCTGGCCGCCGAACTGGACGATGGCGCCGTCGCACTTCTCCTGGCGGTAGATCTCGAGGACGTCCTCGAGCGTGAGCGGCTCGAAGTAGAGGCGGTCGCTGGTGTCGTAGTCGGTCGAGACGGTCTCGGGGTTGGAGTTGACCATCACGCTCTCGTAGCCGATCTCGCGCAGGGCGAAGCTGGCGTGGACGCAGCAGTAGTCGAACTCGATGCCCTGGCCGATGCGGTTGGGGCCGCCACCGAGGATCATGATCTTCTTCTTGCCGGAGGGTGGCATGACCTCGTTCTCGTCGCCGTAGCTGGAATAGTAGTACGGCGTGAAGGCCTCGAACTCCGCGGCGCAGGTGTCGACGAGGCGGTAGGTGGTGCGGATGCCGAGGGCGTCGCGGCGCGCGCGGACGGCGGGCAGGTCGGCGCCGGTGTAGTGGGCGAGCTGGGCGTCGGAGAACCCGTATGCCTTGGCGCGGCGGAGCGTGGCGGCATCGAGCGCATCGAGCGGCCGGCCCTTGAGCGTGAGCTCCATCTCGTAGATCTCGCGCATCTGCCGGAGGAACCACGGGTCGATCTTCGTGAGCTCGAACACGTCGTCGACCGAGAGGCCGCGCATGAAGGCGTAGCGGATGTGGAAGATGCGCTCGGCGTTGGGCGTGGCGAGCTTGGCGCGGACGAGTTTCTCATCGGGCGCCTCGTCGAGGCCGTGCTTGCCGCCGCCGCCGAAGCCGCGGGCGCCGATCTCGAGGGAGCGCAGCGCCTTCTGCATGGATTCCTTGAAGGTGCGGCCGATGGCCATGGCCTCGCCCACGGACTTCATCGCGGAGGTGAGGGTGGGATCGGAGCCGGGGAATTTCTCGAAGGTGAAGCGCGGGATCTTGGTGACGACGTAGTCGATCGTGGGCTCGAAGCTCGCCGGGGTGAGGCGCGTGATGTCGTTGCGGAGCTCGTCGAGCGAGTAGCCGACGGCGAGCTTGGCGGCGATCTTGGCGATGGGGAAGCCGGTGGCCTTCGACGCGAGCGCGGAGGAGCGCGACACGCGCGGGTTCATCTCGATGACGACCATGCGGCCGGTCTGCGGGTCGACGGAGAACTGGATGTTGGAGCCGCCGGTCTCGACGCCGATCTCGCGGATGACCGCGAAGGAGGCGTCGCGCATGATCTGGTACTCCTTGTCGGTGAGCGTCATCGCCGGGGCGACGGTGATGGAGTCGCCGGTGTGCACGCCCATGGGGTCGAAGTTCTCGATGGAGCAGATGACGACGCACTGGTCCTTGTGGTCGCGCATGACCTCCATCTCGAATTCCTTCCAGCCGAGAAGGCACTCCTCGACGAGGACCTCGTGGACCGGGGAGAGGTCGAGGCCGTTGGCGACGATGCGCTCGAACTCCTCCTTGTTGTAGGCGATGCCGCCGCCGGAGCCGCCGAGGGTGAAGGACGGGCGGATGATGAGCGGGTACATGGCCAGCTCGTCGGCCGCGGCGCGGGCCTCGTCCATGCTCTTGACGGTGCGCGAGCGGGCGACGTCGAGGCCGATGCGCAGCATGCACTGCTTGAACAGCTCGCGGTCCTCGCCCTTGGCGATGGCCTCGGGCTTGGCGCCGATCATCTCGACGCCGTACTTGGCGAGGATGCCGGCCTTGTGCAGCTCCATCGAGAGATTCAGCGCGGTCTGGCCGCCGAGCGTGGGCAGCAGGGCGGACGGGCGCTCGGTGGCGATGATCTTCTCCAGGAACTCGAGCGTCAGCGGCTCGATGTAGGTGACGTCGGCGAACTCCGGGTCCGTCATGATCGTGGCCGGGTTGGAGTTCACCAGAATGACCCGGTACCCCTCCTCCTTGAGCGCCTTGCAGGCCTGGGTGCCGGAGTAGTCAAACTCGCATGCCTGGCCGATCACAATGGGACCGGCGCCAATGATCAGGATGGACTGAAGGTCGGAGCGTTTGGGCATGGACGTGGATTTCAACGAGAGTTGAGAGCGCCAAAACCCGCCGCAAGCGGGAAGTCGGCCGAAGGGCGATTTTTGCGAGTGGGACGGGTCGGTGACCCGCCCACCTTTACCCCAATCGGGCCGGATCGATGCCCAAGACCCCGGCGGCCTTGGCCTTGTCGCCGCGGCACGCGTGGAGGACCATCTCGATGTACTGCTTTTCCTGTCCCGCGAGGTATTCCGCGAGCTTGGGCCAGTGCTGGATCTCGCGCAGGCGCAACGGCAACTGCTCGGAGGTGACGATCCGCGTCTCGGTCGCGGAGGCGATCTTCGAGATGACCTGGAACAGCTCGGTGAGGTTGCCGGGCCAGTGGTAGCTGGTGAGGACGGCCATGGCATCCTCGGTGAACTCGACCAGGCTGGCGTCGAAGTGGGGATTGGTGGACTTGGCGACGTAGTGCTTGGCCAGGATCGGGATGTCGCCCGCGCGCTCCCGCAGCGGCGGCAGGATGACCGGGAGGGAGGCCACGCGGTAGAAGAGCTCGTCGTGGAACCGGCCCTCGTCGCACAGGCGCTCGAGATCCTCGGTGGTCGTGCAGATGAGCCGCATGGTGTGCGCGTTGTTGCGCAGCACGCTCACCAGCTCCTTCTGGATGTCGAGGGGCAGGCACTGCAGGTGCTGGAGGAAGAGGGTGCCGCCCTTGGCCTGCTGGACCCAGGTGCCCCCGGCGCCGTTCTGGCCGAGCAGGCCGTCGCGGAAGTTGGCCTCCGAGCTCAGCGCGCAGTCGATGCGGACGAGCTGGGCCTCCGGGGCGCCGAGCGCCTCATGCAGGATCTCGGCCACGGCGGTCTTGCCGGTGCCGGTCTCGCCCTGCAGCAGCACGGGGGAATGGACGGTGGCGAGCTTCCTGACCTGCTGGATGAGTTTCTGCACCGCCGGGCTCTGGCCGATGATCCGCGCCTCGATGCCGGACGCCCCGGCCGCGGGGGCGAGGCCGCTGGTCATGCGCTCGTTTTGAAACTGTTTGAACTCGATGCCGCGCTTGAGCGTGGCGATCAGCTCGTTCACGCGGAAAGGCTTCTGCAGGTAGTCGAAGGCGCCGAACTTCAGGGCCTGGATCGCGCTCTCGGTGCTGGCATAGGCCGTCATGATGACGATGACGGCGTTGGGATCGTACTGCTTGAGCTGCTTCAGCAGCGTGATGCCATCCATCGGCTTCATGTCGATGTCGGCCAGGACGAGGTCGAACTTCTCGCTCTTGTACCGGCTCAGCGCCTTCTCGCCGTCGGTGGCAAACGCCGTGTTGAAGCCCGTCGGCTGGATGACCGCCTCGAGCATCTCATGGATGGAGAGCAGGTCGTCGACGATGAGGACGGAGGGCATGACGCTCCCAACTCTCCGGTTGGGAGCGTGCAAGTCAACCCAGCGTCGCTGGGGAGCTTTACTGCAGGCCGCCGGCGACGGCACCCAGCTGGAAGATCGGGAGGAACATCGCCATGACGATGCCGCCGACGACCACGCCGAGGAAGACGATGAGGATCGGCTCGATCAGGGACGTGAGGGAGGCGACGGTCGCCTCACACTCGACGTCGTAGAAGTCGGCGATCTTGGTCATCATGCCGTCCACGTTGCCGGTGGACTCACCCGCCTTGACCATGTGCTTCATCATGGGCGGGAAGAAGGGATTGGCGGCGAGGACCTCGGAGACCTGGCCGCCCTGGCTGACGTGCTTGGCGATCTCCTCGCAGGCGTCCTCGATCTGCACGGTGTTGCTGGCCGCGGACACGATCTCGAGGGTGCGGAGGATGGGCACGCCCGAGCGGATGAGGGTCGCGTAGGTGCGGCAGAAGCGGGAGAGGGCGATCTTGTGGATCAGGTTGCCGAAGATCGGCGCGCGCACGAGGAACATGTCCTTCTGGCGGCGGCCCTTGGGGGTGGCGACGTACTTGCCAGTGCCCACGTAGACACCGTACGCGCCGAGGCCGATGGCCCACCACCAAGCCTTCATGAAGTCGGAGAGGTCGATGAGGAACTGCGTCGGGGCCGGCAGCTTGGCGCCGAAGTCGGCGAACATGGCGGCGAAGACCGGGATGACGAAGATGAGGAGGACGTTGACGAGCGCGACGGCCAGGCCGATGACCGCGATCGGGTAGGTCATGGCCGACTTGACCTTCTTGGTCAGCTTGACCGACGCCTCGAAGTAGCCGGCCACCTTGACGAGGATTTCCGCCAGTCCGCCCGAGGCCTCACCGGCCTCGACCATCGAGACGAACAGGGTGTTGAACGAATTGGGGAATTTCCTGACGGCCGAGGAGAAGGAATTGCCGGACGAGATGTCGGCCCGCACGTCGCGGATGATGATGCGGAAGCAGGGATCCTCGGTCTGGTCCTGCAGGGCCTCCAGGCACTGCACGAGGGGCAGGCCGGCGAGGAGGAGGGAGGAGAGCTGCTGCGTGAAGATCGCCAGTTCGCCCAGCGGCAGCTTGTACTTCTTGGATTTCTTCTCGAGGGCCTGCTGTTTGGCCAATGCCTGTGCGGCGTTGACGCTGGAACGCCCCTTCTTCGGATCCGCCTTGGCTGCCGGTCCGGTGGCAGAGGTAATGGTAGCCATAAGGGGCATGCAAACGCCGCCGACTTGCACCCGCAATACCATTTATGGGTAGTTTTTGCCGGAATTCGGTGTTCCTCCGTTGCAGCCGGCCTCGCTGAGGTCGTTCCGGGGTCAGCGACCCCGGCTAAAGCCTTCCCCGCAGCCGAACCGAGGCTTGACCCCCCTGCCCTGCCCGCGAAGCTCCCCCCGCAGCACCGCGGGTGTAGTTTAGTGGTAAAACTCCGCTCTTCCAAAGCGGTATCGTCGGTTCGATTCCGTCCACCCGCTCCAGCGACCCGCCCCCGCCGGTTTCAATACACCCGCCACGGCCACTGCACGCAGCCGTCGATGTCGCGGATCAGCGCGAAGTCGACCTTGCCCTTCAGCACGAAGGGCAGCACCTCGACGTCCGGCGGCAACAACGCCCGCGCGGCGCGCCAGCTCTGGCCGCTGACGTAGACATCGTCCACCAACAGGACGCGCCGCCAGCTCCCGAGGTCGGGCACGGCGGAAAGCAGCCGAGGCGCGGGATGCCGCGGCTCGTTCGCCTCATCGCGATAGTTCAAGGCGATGAGCTTGAGCCCCGCCCCGAGGCGCTGGGCCACCAAGGCCGCCGGCACGACGCCGCCGGTGGCGATGCCCACGACGCCGTCGATCTGCTCCGGAAACCGCCACGCGGCGAGCCGCCGCGCGATCTCCTCAAACGCCAGCGGCGTCATCGGCGCGCGCCCCGGCCGAACGCGGGTAGAGCCGGGCGAGGACAACGTTCACACCGGCCAGCACCGCGAGCCCGGGCACCGCCGCCAGCAGCGCAGCGGGCACCGCCGGCCAAGCGGATGCCGGCACCTCCCCGGCGACGAACAACAGGAGGGTGGCCGCGAGCTTCGCCGCGACGTAGGCGAGCGGCGCCTGGTACCAGGCGGTGCGGCCCCGCCGCACCAGCCACCATACGAGCGCCACGAAGACCGTCAGCTCGAAGCCCAACAGCGCGAGCCGCGACAGCGCCGGCAAGCCGGTGAGCGCGAGGTTGAGGGCCGGGGCGAAGAGCCCGACGAGCAGCCCGGTGCGCAGGCCGAAAAGATACACCGCCGCGAAGGCCGTCCAGAACAGCGGGAGCAGGTGCGCGCCCAGGGGACGGGCACCCGTCCACGGCACGAGGTGGACGAGGAACGGCACCAGCCAGGCCAGCACCAGCAGGACGACGGTCGCACGGACCGTGGCACGCTTGAAAACGACGGACGGGGATACCGCGACAGCACCAGAGCTCATGGTGGGGCGAAAATACGGCGCGACACCCCTGGCGCAATCCACAAACTGGGCGGCAGCTTGAACCTGATCCTGTTCACCCCCGAGGAGACCGTCCGGCCGCTGCCGCGGACCGACCCGCGCGCGCGGCACCTGCTCGACGTGCTGCAGCGCCGCGTCGGCGACACCTTCGATGCCGGGCTCCGCCACGGCCCGCGGGGCAAGGGCACGCTCGCCGCGATCGCCGCCGCGCACCTCGAGCTGACCTTCACCTGGGGCGATCCCCCGCCCCGACCCGACCCGGTCACGCTCGTCATCGGCCTGCCGCGCCCGCAGACCGCGCGGAAGATCCTGCGCGAGGCCACGGCGATCGGCGTGGCGGCGATGCATTTCGTGGCGACCGACCGCGGCGACCCCGCGTATGCCCGCAGCACGCTCTGGACCGATGGCGAATGGGAACGGCACCTCGTCGCCGGCGCGGAGCAGGCGTTCTGCACGCACCTGCCGATCGTGACGCACGGGCAGGCGCTCGCCGAGGTCATCGCCACGCTGCCCATGGCGGCGAAGCGGCTCGCGTGCGACAATTACGAGGCCCCGGCCTCCCTCTCCCAAGCGGCTCCGCCCGCGGGCACCCCGTGTGTCCTCGCCTTTGGCGCCGAGCGCGGCTGGTCCGCGGGCGAACGCACCCTTCTCCGCGAATGCGATTTCACTTTCGTGCACTTGGGCAACCGCGTGCTGCGGGTCGAGACGGCGGTCATCGCCGCGCTCGCCGTGCTGAAGGCCAGGCAGGGGACGATGTAAGGCAGGCGCGGGATCGTGGCTACGAGCGTGAGCGAGTGGCTTGCAGGCTTCGAATGGCAACCAACCACTCGCTCACGCTCGTAGCTACGGTGCAGGCGAAATTGTGCGCTTGAAGAACGCCACCGTCGGCTGATGCGCACCCTTGCCCAGGCGTTTGACCTCGGTCCAACCCGGCGCGGCGAGGTTGAGACCGCCCGGCATCTCGAATACGATCACGGGGTCAGCGTGCGCCTCGAGCAGCTCCGTCAGGCGCGCGAACAAGCGCGGGGCCACTGCGGCGATGATCTCGTAGGGGGGATCGACGAAGATCAGGTCGGGCGGCGACGCCTCCGCCCATGGCGCGGTCAGGGCATCGGCGTTGGTCACTCGGAGTTCCCCACCCGGCACTTTCATGCTGCGCTCCACCGCGGCGATGTTCTGCCGCAGGCACGCGGCCGTGCGGGCGTTTTTCTCCACGAAAACGCCGCCGGCCGCGCCCCGGCTGAAAGCCTCGAGCCCGTAGGCGCCGCTGCCGGCAAACAGGTCGAGGAACCGCGACCCGGCAAGGCGCGTCGCGAGGCTGGAAAACACGGCCTGGCGCATGCCGTCGGTGGCCGGCCGCACGGCGTCGCCCTTCGGGACGAGCAGAGTGATGCCACGGGCCTGGCCGCCGCTGATGCGCATGCCCGGAGACAAAAGCCGCGGTCGCGGTTGGCAAACGCGAAACCGCGTGCACACTGCGAGCCACGATGCCGGCCCGCGCCCCGTTTCCCGTCTCCGACCACTGCGACGGCCGCCGCTTTTTCTTTCCGCGCGGCCACATCGACCGCGGCTGGCACGAGGTCATCAAGTGGCGGCTCACCAGCCGGGCCGCCGACTGGCCGGCCCGGGTGGACCTCACCCCGCAGCCGCCGCCCCCGGCGCCGGCCGACGGACGCATCGCGGCCACCTTCGTCAATCACGCCACCTTCCTCCTCCAGACGCCCGGCGGCAACCTCCTCACCGACCCGGTCTGGGGCGAGCGCGCCAGCCCGTTTGCCTGGTCGGGCCCGCGCCGCGTGCACCCGCCGGGCGTGCGCCTCGACGACCTCCCGCCGATCGACGTCGTGCTGCTGAGCCACGATCACTACGACCATTGCCACCTGCCCACCCTGCGCGCCCTCGCCCGGCGGCACCAGCCGCTCCTGATCGCCCCGCTGGGCCATGCCCGCTTGGCGGCCCGCGCGGGCCTGCACCGGTACGTGGAACTTGACTGGTGGCAGCGGCATGAGGTCAAACCGGGCCTCACCGTCACGCTCACGCCGGCCCGGCACTGGAGCAACCGGCTCAGCGGCCCGCGCAACGGCCGGCTCTGGGGTGGATTCTACCTCCAGGCGCCGGGGCATCGGATCTACTTCGTCGGCGACACGGGCTACGACCCGGAGCTCTTCCACACGATCCGTCGCGAACTCGGGCCGCCCGACCTGGCCATGATTCCCATCGGGGCCTACGCGCCGCGGTGGTTCATGGCGCCCATGCACTGCGACCCGGCCGGGGCCGTCGCGATCCATCGCGACGTCGGCGCCCGGCGCAGCATCGGGATGCATTGGGGCACATTTCAGCTCACGGACGAGGCGCGCGAGGCCCCGGTGGAGGAACTCACGGCAGCGCGGGCGGCCGCGGGCGTGGAGGCGGATGCCTTTCGCGCGATCGCACCCGGCGAGTCGGTCTGGGCCTGACCGCCAACCCAATGTACCGGGGGAATTTCCCTAAGTACTGAAACGTTGGGAACCTAGGTAAATCGCGGGAATCAACATTCACTTGCACTTCACGCCGCCTCCCATTTTAGTTAGGAACCTAATCAGTTAGCCAGTTCCGGTGTCTGACTCCACCGGACGCTGTCAGGCTGATCGTCCGCGTCCGTCTGCCAAGAACTACAACCGATGAACCTTCGCCTCACCAGCGTCTGGCTTGTGCTTGCACTCATTTTGGGTGCATGCGGCCGCGCGTGGGCGGGTGAGATCAATTACTGGCCCTTCTGGGTTGGCCAAACGGACGAGGCCGGCGAGATCCGGGAATGGCAGGCGGTGGGACCGCTCGTGTTCGCCCGACAGGATGCCGCAGGGCCGGCTTACGACGGTTTTCGCCCGTTTTACCTGCACAAGTCCAGTCAGGCGGAGAACCTGCGCGAGTCGATGGTGCTCTACCCGTTCTACCTGCGGCGCGAGTCGGCGGGGATGCGCTCCTGGACGGTCTTCAATCTGGTCAACCACGCCGAGCCGGTCGGCGGCGACGCGGAGCGGGCGCGGAGCTTCGATGTGTGGCCGGTGTATTTTTCCCGCGACACGGGCAAGGCCGACACGTCGTACCGGGCCGTTTTCCCGATCCATGGCACGATCAAGCGCCGCCTGGTCTTCGATCGGCTCGATTGGACGTTGTTTCCGCTATACGGGCGCTCGGAGCGGGGCGGCGTGATCTCGACCTCGACCCCGTGGCCGTTCATCCGGCGGCGCGAGGGCAACGGGCACACCGGCTTGGCGGTCTGGCCGCTGTTCGGCCGCGCCGAGAAGCCCGGCAGTTACCGGCATCGTTACTACCTCTGGCCGCTGCTCTACCGGCAGGAGTCGCGCCTCTCCGAGGCCACGCCCGCCCTCAAGGAAGGGTTCCTGCCCTTCTATGCCCGGGAGCGCGACGCCGACAGCGTGAGCGAGAGCTTCGTGTGGCCGCTTTTCGGCTACACCGACCGGCGCGCGCCGCAGCCCTACCGTGAGGTGCGCTACCTCTGGCCGCTGTTCGTGCAGGGGCGCGGCGAGGCGCGCCACATCAACCGCTGGGCGCCGTTCTACACGCATTCGCGGATCAAGGGCGTGGAGAAGACCTGGGTGGGCTGGCCGCTGATCCGCCACCAGGAGTGGAACGACGGCTCCCTTCACCGCAGCCGGTCGCAGCTCCTCTTCTTCGTGTTCTGGTCCGAGCACCAGCGCAGCCTGGCCCGGCCCGACGCGCCCGCGGCGTCGCGCACGCACTTCTGGCCGCTCCTCACCGTCTGGGACAACGGCGCCGGGCGCGTGCAGGCGCAGTTCCCGAGCCCGCTCGACGTGTTCTTCCCCGGCAACGACCGCATCCGCCAGCTGTACAACCCGCTCTTCGCCCTATACCGGCTCGACCAAAGCCGGACCGGCGAGGTGAAAGAGACGTTTCTCTGGAATGCGATCTCCCGTTACCGCAGTCCGGAGCGCCGCGCGTTCCACCTCGGCCCGCTATTCAGCAGCGAGTCGGGCGCCAGCGGCAGCCGGCTCGCCCTGGGGGCGGGGCTGATCAGCCTGAAACGTGCGCCCGGCCGGGGCTGGCGGCTGTTCCTGTTCGATTTTTCGCGGCCGCGCGGCCAGGCTGCGCGTCCGACATCACCCTGACATGAAACAACTCATCGCGATCCTCGAAGGCATCGGCAGCACCGTGCGCATGCTCGTGCGGGCGGCCGGCTTCGTGCCCACGCTGCCGCGGCAGCTGCCGCGTTTCATGGACCAGTGCTACCAGATCGGCTACACGACGCTGCCGATCGTCTCGGTGCTGAGCTTCTTCATCGGCAGCGTGCTCGCCCTGCAGGCGGGCTACAGCATGGAGAGCTTCGGGGCCAAGGAGTTCATCGGCTCGCTCGTCGGCCTGTCGATGGCCCGCGAGCTCGGCCCGATGATGGTTGCGATCTTGCTCGCCGGCCGCGTGGGCTCGGCCATCGCCGCCGAGCTCGCGAGCATGAAGGTCTACCAGGAGGTGGACGCGCTGGTGACGATGAACATCCCGCCCGAGCGCATCCTCGTCCTCCCGCGCCTCGCCGCCGTGCTCGTGATGATGCCCGTGCTGACGATCATCGCGAACCTCGTCGGCTGGTTCGGCGGCGCCATCGTCGCCCACTCCGTGGAATTCATCGCGCTCGACCCGGAAAAATACTTCGAGACCCTGCGCCGCTTCACCAAGTTCGACGATGTGGCCAGCGGCCTCGTCAAGGCCGAGGTCTTCGGCTTCGTGGTGGTGACGATCTGCTGCAGCATCGGCCTCAACACGCGCGGCGGCCCGCGCGAGATCGGTGCGGCCGTGACCAAGGCCGTGGTCGTCTCCCTCATCCTGATCCTCGTGCTCGATTACTTCCTGACCAAGGCCCTGATGTGACCGCCATGAGCGACTGCCACCAGACCCGCAATCCCTTCACGCACGACGAGAGCCCCGCCGTCGGGGTGAAGCTGGAGCATGTCTCCAAGAACTTCGGCGCCCTGGCCGTGCTCAAGGATGTCAGCCTCGAGGTGCACCCCGGCGAGATCTTCGTCCTCATGGGTCCCAGCGGCTCGGGCAAGAGCGTGCTCCTGAAGCACATCGTCGGCCTCGAGCTGCCGACGAGCGGCAAGGTGTCCGTCGCCGGCCTCGACGCCTCCGACCCCACGACGCGCGGCAAGGTCCGCATGGCCCTCGTCTTCCAGGCCGGCGCCCTCTTCAACTCGCTCTCGGTGTACGACAACCTCGCCCTGTACCTGCGCGAGCACCGCGTGACCAACGAGGCCGGCATCCGCGAGAAGGTCATGCGCGCCCTGCAGATTCTCTCGCTCGAAAATGCGGCCCGGAAGTCGCCCTCGGAGCTTTCGGGCGGCATGCGCAAACGCGTCGCCATCGCCCGCGCCCTCGTGCAGGAGCCGCAGCTGCTCCTCTACGACGAGCCCACCAGCGAGCTCGACCCGGTCATGTCGGCCACGATCAGCGAGATCATCGCCACGCTGAAGGACGAATACCACGTGACCTCCTTCGTCGTCTCCCACGACCGCAGCCTCGCCCTGAGCATCGCCGACCGCGTCGGCATCCTCATGGGCGGCCGCCTCCTGACCGTCGCCCCGCCGGCCGCGCTGCGCGAGCCGACGGATCCGCAGATCGCCGATTTCCTCAACCCACTCATCGACGTGAAGAACCCCCGGTTCAAGCAACTCGAGGCCTGAACGTCGCCCGTCCCACACCCTTACCGGAGAACCCAGCCATGACCACCAAGGAAAACACCGCCCGCGTCGGACTCTTCTTTCTGCTCGGCGTCGCCCTCATCTGGGTCACGTCCGAGACCCTCAGCGACGGCAAGGCCATCAAGAGCCGCGGCTACCCGCTCGTCGCCGGTTTCGACAACCTCAAGGAGCTCAAGCAGGGCGACGACGTGCGCATGGCCGGCGTGAAGATCGGCTCCGTGCAGGAGACCCGCCTCGCCGGCCGCCGCGCCGAGGCCGTGCTGCGCATCGACCCGGTCGTGCAGATCGCCGGCGACGCCACCGCCACGATCGGCTCGGCCGGCCTGCTGGGCACCAATTACATCGCGATCGACCTGGGCTCGGCCGGCGTCGCGCCGCTGGCCGCCGGCGCCGAGATCCGCACCGCCACCTCCGCCGACCTCAACACCATCATGACCCAGCTCGGCGAGCTGGGCGGCAAGCTCGATGGCGCCCTCGGCAGCATCGGCGAGGTGCTCAAGGGCAAGGACGGCCAGCCCGGCATGTTCCAGCGCCTCGACGCGCTCCTGGCCGAGAACAGCTCCAAGGTGGACGCCACGCTGACCAACCTCCAGCAGGTCACCGACAAGCTGAACCGCGGCGAGGGCACGCTCGGCAAGCTCATCAACGATCCGCGCCTCCACGACGAGCTGCTCGCCGCCGCCGGCGACCTCAAGGCCGCCACCGCCGAGGCCCGCACCATCATGACCAGCGCCCAGGCCATCGTCGACCGCGTGAAGACCGGCCAGGGCTCGCTCGGCACCCTCATCTACGACGACAAGGCCGGCCAGGACTTGAAGGCCATCGCCGCCAACCTGAAGGATGTCTCCGACAAGCTCGCCAAGGGCGAGGGCACGCTCGGCAAGCTCATCAACGACGACAGTCTCTTCCGCGAGGCCCAGGGGACGTTGCGCAAGGCCGACCGCGCCCTCGACGGCATGGGCGACTCCGGCCCGATCACGGCCGTCGGTGTCGTCGCCGGCGCGCTGTTCTAAGGCGAACCGGGCTTACGCGGAGGCACGGAGACCGCGGAGGCTTAAACCCGCTCAGCCTTGGGCGAGGTGGGCCTTGAGATAGTCGAAGCTCTGCTTGAGCGAGTCGAAGGGGTTGCCGGGGCAGGTGTCCTGCTCGACGATGAACCACTCGCAGCCGCCCGCCTCGGCCTCGGCGATGATGCGGGCGAAGGGCAGCGTGCCGGCGCCGATCTCGCACCAGGCGTGCTTGTTCTCCTTGGTGAAGCCGTAGTCCTTGAGGTGGATGAAGGGCTGGCGGCCGCGCATCCGGCGCACCCAGTCGACGACGTCGCCGCCACCGTAGTGGATCCAGAACGTGTCGATCTCAGCCACGAGGTTCTCCGGCGCGGTGCGCGCGTAGATGTACTCGAGCACGGGCGCGCCCTGGAACTTCACGAACTCGATCGCGTGGTTGTGGTAACCGAGCTGCTGCCCGGCCGCCCGCAGCTTGGCGCCCGCGGCGTCGAGCTTGCGCACGAGGGTGTTCACGTGCTCGGCGTTCGTGAAGTCGATGCCCGCCGGATAGGGATAGGCCGTGAGCTTGCAGCCGAGCCGGTGCAGGCGGTCCACGACCTTCGCGGGTTCGTCGAGGATCTCCTGCGAGGGCTCATGCGTGGCGCAGATCGTGAGACCCTCGCCGCGCATGATGGCCACGATCTCCGCCTCGGGGATCGGCCCGATGGCGCTCAGCTGGACGGCGGTGTAGCCGATCTCGCGCACGCGCCTGGCCGTGGCGGCCAGGGATTTGGCGTCCTGACAGAAGTCACGGACGGTGTAGAGCTGGGCGGCGACTTGGGACAGTTTCATGGGGAAAGCGTATGAGTTCTTTCTCTTTCCTCTTTATCTTTCTCTTTCGTCAGGTCCGACCTTCCGCGACCGTCACTCGCGTTCGGACCTGACGAAAGAGAAAGATAAAGATTAAGAGGAAGACTCAGGCCAACGGCCTCAGACCTTCGGGCCGCCCTGCGCCAGCGTGCGCGCGCGGAGGCGCAAGCCGTTGAGACGGATGAAGCCGGTAGCGTCGCTCTGGTTGTACCAGCTCTTCACGCCCTCCATGGACGCGATGTTCATGTCGTAGAGCGAGTACTTCGACTTGCGGCCGCAGGTGATGACGTTGCCCTTGTAGAGCTTGAGGCGGACGGTGCCGGTGACGAACTTCTGGCTCTCGTCCACCAGCGCCTGCAGGGCCTCGCGCTCGGGGGCGAACCAGAATCCGTAGTACACCAGCTCGGCGTACTTCGGGATGAGCGTGTCGCGCAGGTGCAGGACCTCGCGGTCGAGCGTGAGCGACTCGATCTGGCGGTGGCCGTGCATGAGGATCGTGCCGCCCGGGGTCTCGTACACGCCGCGGCTCTTCATGCCGACGAAGCGGTTCTCGACAAGGTCGACGCGGCCGATGCCGTGCTTGCCGCCGAGCTTGTTGAGCGCCTTGAGCACGCCGCCGGGCGTGAGGCGCTTGCCGTTCACGGCGACGCAGTTGCCCTGGACGAAATCGAGCTCGACGTACTCTGCCTTGTCGGGCGCGTCCTCGGGCGAGACGGAGAGCTTGAACATGCCCTTGTTCTCCTTGGTGGTCGGGTCAAACCACGGATCCTCGAGGATGCCGGCCTCGTACGAGATGTGGAGGAGGTTGCGGTCCATCGAGTACGGCTTCTTGAGCGAGGCCTCGACCGGGATCTTGTGTTCCTGGCAGTAGGCGATCATCTCGGCGCGGCCGGGGAACTTCTCGCGGAAGGTGTCGATCTTCCACGGGGCGAGGATGCCGAGGCGCGGGTTGAGCGCCATGTAGGTGAGCTCGAAGCGGCACTGGTCGTTGCCCTTGCCGGTGGCGCCGTGCGCGACCGTGTCGGCCTTTTCCTTGCGGGCGATGTCGACCTGCGCCTTCGCGATGAGCGGGCGCGCGATGGAGGTGCCGAGGTAGTACTGGCCCTCGTAGACCGCGTTGGCGCGGATCATCGGGTAGATGAAGTCGCGGGCGAACTCCTCGACGAGGTCGAGGGTGTAGTGCTTCGCGGCGCCCGTGGCGCGCGCCTTCTGCGGGAGACCCTTCAGCTCCTCCTCCTGGCCGATGTCGGCCGCGAAGGTGACGATCTCCGCGTCGTAGGTTTCGCGGAGCCACTTGAGGATGACGGAGGTGTCGAGGCCTCCGGAATAGGCGAGCACGATTTTCATGGGAAGGAAGGGAAGGGAGCCGGCTTACTTTTTCGCGAGCATGGCCATGATGGCCTTCTGCATGTGGAGGCGGTTTTCCGCCTGGTCGAAGATGATCGAGGCCGGGCTGTCGAGCACCGTCTGGGTCACTTCCTGGCCGGCGTGGGCCGGGAGGCAGTGCATGAAGAGGGCGCCGGGCTTGGCGGCGGCCATGAGCTCGGGGGTCACGGTGTAGGGCGACATCAGCTTGATGCGGTCCGCCGTCTCCTCCTCCTTGCCCATGCTGACCCACACGTCGGTGTAAACGACGTCGGCATCCCTGACCGCCTCGTAGGGATCGGTCGTGAAGTGGTAACCGCCGGCAAATCCCTCCTGCGCGAGGAGCTGGTTGAACTCGGGCGCGGCGGCGAAGCTCTTGGGACCCGCCAGCGAGATCTTCATCCCGAAGAGGTTGGCGCCCATGATCCAGGAATTGGCGACGTTGCAGCCGCGGTCGCCGACGAAGGCGATCTTGCGGCCGCGCAGGGAGGCGACGAGGTCCCGGCCGTGGCCCCACCGCTCGGCGAGCGTGAAGGCGTCGGCGAAGATCTGGCAGGGATGCAGCAGGTCGGTCAGCGCATTGATCACCGGGATCGAACCCGTGTCGGCCAGCTGCTGCACCTCGGCATGCTCGAAGGTCCGCACAATCAGGCCGTGCACAAACCGCGAAAGCACCCGGGCCGTGTCGGCGATAGACTCGCCGCGCCCAAGCTGGATGTCGTTGCGGTTCAGGAACAGCGGGTTGCCGCCGAGCTCGTGGATGCCGACCTCGAAGGAAACGCGGGTGCGGGTCGATGACTTGGAGAAAATCATCGCCCACGTCTGCCCGGCCAGCGGCTTACCGTGGCGGCCGCGCTGTTCCTTGTATTCGCGGGCGAGCGAAAACAGGCCGTCCAGATAGGACCGCGGGCAGTCGGTTTCCTTGAGAAAATGCTTCATGGGAGCGGTCAGACATAGGCATTTCTCCCCCGCCCCACGAGTGAAAAATCGCAATTATGTCACGCCTTGGCCGCGCACACGGCCCGCAGGATCGCGGTGCATTCAGCCAGTTCCTCACGCGTGGCGGTCAGCGGCGGCAGCAGCCGGATGACGTTGCCGCCCGCCGAGGGCACGAGCAGGCCCCGCTCACGGAGCGCCGCGAGATACGGCGCCGGGTCCGAGGTGAGCTGCAGGCCGACCAGGTAGCCGAGCCCGCGCACCCCGGAGATCTGGCCGGGGAAATCAACGGCCAGCCGCTTGAGCTCGGTCAGCCACGGGCCGCTGAAGGCCGCCACTTGTTCAAGCAGCCGGTCGCGCTCAATGACGTCGAGCACAGCGAGCGCCGCCGCGCAGGCGAGCGGCGTGCCGCCGAAGGTGGTGCCATGGTTGCCCGGATGGAAGAGCTCGGCGTGCTGGTCGCGCACCCACATCGCCCCGATGGGCATGCCGCCGCCAAGACCCTTCGCCATGCCGACGGCGTCGGGCACGATGCCCGCATGCTCGTAGGCGTAGAAGCGCCCGGTGCGGCCGACGCCGCATTGCACCTCATCGAGGAGGAGCAGCAGGTTGCGCTTCGTGCACAGGTCGCGCAGGCCGCGCAGGAACTCCGGCGTGCACGGGTGGATGCCGCCCTCGCCTTGGATCGTCTCGATGAAGATCGCCGCCGTCTGGTCGTCGACCAGCGCGGCAAAGGAATCGAGGTCGTTCAGCTTGCCGAACGCGAAACCCGGCACGAGCGGCCGGAACCCGCCCTGGATCTTCTCCTGCGGCGTCGCGCTCATGCCGCCGAAGGTGCGGCCATGGAAGGCGCTCTGCGCACAGACGATCTTGAAGCACTTCCCTTCCTCGCCGCCCGCCTTCTTCTGGCCGTGCAGGCGGGCGAGCTTGATGAGGGCCTCGTTGGCCTCGGCGCCGCTGTTGCAGAAGAACACGCGACCCGGGCCCGCGAACTTGACGATGCGCCGGGCGAGTTCGCCCTGGTTGGGGTTGCGGAAAAGGTTGCTGACGTGGATCAGCTCGCCGGCCTGGCGCTGCACCGCCGCGACCCAGTGCGGGTGGCAGTGGCCGAGCGCGCTCACGGCGATGCCCGAGGTGAAGTCGAGGTAGCGGTTGCCCGCGTCGTCCCACACGCGCGCGCCCTGCCCGCGCACCAGCGTCAGGGCGGGCCGGGCGTAGTTCTTGAGCACATGGGCGTCGTACAACTCGGCCGTGCTCGTGCGGATGATGGAAGGCGAGGACATGGAGCTCAGCCGTGCACGATTTCCGTGCCGATGCCGTGGTCGGTGAAGATCTCGAGCAGCAGGCTGTGCGCGAGGCGGCCGTCGATGAAGTGGACGCGCTGCACGCCCTCCTCGAGGGCGCGGATGGCGCTCTGGACCTTGGGGCGCATGCCCTTGTCGATGACACCCTTCTTCTTGAGGTCGTCGACCTGGCTGATCTTGAGCGTCGAGATGAGCGAGTTCTGGTCGGCGGGATCCGCCAGCAGGCCGGGGACGTCGCTCATGTACACGAGCCGCCGGGCGCGCAGGGCGCTCGCGACGCGGCCGGCCACGAGGTCGGCGTTCACGTTGTAGGGCTTGCCGTCGTAGCCCTCGGCCACGGGCGAAATGACCGGCACGAAGCCGTCGGCGATCTCCTTCTTGATGAGCTTCACCTTCACCTCGGTGACGTCGCCCACGTAGCCGAGGTCGACCTCGCGGCCGTCGTCATCGTGGGTGAGCTTCTGGCAGACGAGCACGGAGTCGCCGGGCATGCCCTTCGGGCGGCCCTTGGCGGTGCTGATGGCGGCGCAGACGTCCTGGTTGACGATCTCATCGAGCGTCTTCTTCACCACGGCGATCGTGGCCTCGTCGGTCACGCGCATGCCATTGACCCATTGGGCCTTCAGGCCGGAGGTCTCCATGGCGCGGGTGATGGCCTTGCCGCCGCCGTGGACGACGACGACGTTGATGCCGACCGCGGCGAGGAACGCGATGTCGAAGGCGACGCGCGTGCGGGTGACCGGGTCGGGGTCATCCATGAAGCTGCCGCCGTATTTGACGACGAAGGTGGCGCCGTGGAAATCCTGGATATACGGGAGCGCCTCGATCAGGACCTTCGCTTTGGCCGTGATTTCAGCGACGTTCATTGGCGGGTACAGCGCACGCCGCGGGGTTCGGCATGCAGGAGGAATCGGGATGGGCGCTCACTTGGTGGTTTGGGAATCTATCGAATAACTCGAACCGATCTCCGATTTCCATAAAAATGTGTGACCTGTCCGCCGGCCGCGGCGCCGGTTTTCTTCTTCACTCCCGCGCCCGCCGCCCCAAGTTCTCCCCCGTGCCCAGCACGTCCCTCACGTTTCCCGATCGCAACGCCCACCGCGCGTGGCTCGCCACGCAGGCCGCCCTGCCCGCGGGATTCCGCGTGGGCACGACGCGCTTCGACTTCACGCCGCGCGAGGCGCCGAAGCCGGCGAAGATGACGCTCACCCTGATCGCGCTGGACCGGCCGACGCCCGACTTTGCCGCGCTGTTCACGAAGAACGCGATGCCCGGCGCCCCGGTGCTGATCGGACGCCAGCGGCTCGCCGCCCCCGCCCTCGGCGCGGTGATCGTGAACAACAAGATCTCGAATGTCTGCGCGCCCGGCGGCGTCGCCGCGAGCGAACGCATCTGCACCGAGACAGCCCGCCTCCTCGGCCTCGAGGCCGCGCAGGTGCTGCCCAGCTCCACCGGCGTCATCGGCTGGGGCCTGCCCGTCGAGGCGATGTCGGCCGCCCTGCCCGCCGCCGTGGCCGCCCTCGCGGGCGGCTCGGTCCTGCCCGCCGCGGAGGGCATCGTCACCACCGACCTCTACCCCAAGGTGCGCCGCGCCACGGTCGGCGCCGGCAGCATCGTCGGCATCGCCAAGGGCGCCGGCATGGTCGAGCCCAACCTCGCCACGATGCTGGTCTACCTCCTGACCGACCTCGCCGTGCCGCGCGTCGAGCTGCGCACGCTGCTGGCCCAGGCGGTCGACACGAGCTTCAACGCGATCAGCGTGGACAGTGACACGAGCACCTCCGACACCGTCGCGCTCATCTCCTCGGGCCGCGTGCCCTGCCCCGACCGCGGGGCCTTCGCCGCGGCGCTGACCCAGGTGTGCCGCGACCTCGCCGAGGACGTCGTCCGCAACGGCGAGGGCGTGCGGCACGTCATCCGCGTCAACGTGAGCGGTGTCGCCGACGTCACCCTCGCCCGCGCCCTGGGCAAGGCGATCGTCAACGCCCCGCTGTTCAAATGCGCCGTCGCCGGCAACGACCCGAATGTCGGCCGCCTCGTGCAGGCCATCGGCAAGCACGTGGGGGCACAGGCCTCCGGCACCGATCTTTCCCGGCTCCGCGTGAGCATGGGCGGCATCGAGATCTTCGCCGACGGTGTCTTCCAGTTGAACCCGACGAAGGAGACCGCGCTGGTGGCGCACCTCAAGGGCGCCGAGCTCTACGCCAGCGCGCCGCCCAAGGATGGGGTATTCACCGCTCCGATCGACTATCCGCCGCACGAGCGGTGCGTGGAGATCGCGGTCGACCTCGGCCAGGGCGCGGCGGCCGCGACGGTCTACGGGGGCGATCTCACCCACGAGTACGTGAGCGAGAACGCCGACTACCGCAGCTGAGGGAAAAAGTAGGGCGGGTCTTTGACCCGCCCTCGTGGCGCTTCCTGCGGGGTGACAGAAAAAGGGCAGGTCGAAGACCTGCCCTACTTGATCACTGGTTCACGTGCACGACCTTCGCCGGCGGGAAGCCGTTGAAGTACGTCGCGCTCGCGTGGCTGTAGGCGCCGATGTTGACGCTGTAGACGAAGTCCCCGCGCTCGAGGTCGGGCAGGTTCTCGGCCATCGAGACCACGTCGAGGGCGTCACAGGTCGGGCCGAAGACGGAGCAGAGGCTCGTCGGGCCCTTCTTGAACGCCTTCACCGGGTACTTGCAGTGGTCAAAGATGACGCCTGAGTACGTGTGATAGACGCCGTCGTTGATGTAGTACGAGGCCTTGCCGTCGCGCACGGCCTTGCCGATGACGGCCGCGACCGAGGTGCCGCAGACCGCGGCCAGGAAACGGCCGGGCTCGGCGAGGATCTGGATGTCCTTCGGGAAGAGGCGCTCGAGCTCGTTGTTGATGACCTTGGCGAGTTCGGGGAACGGGCGGACCGACTCGTCGTAGGGCGCCGGGAAACCGCCGCCGATGTCGAGCAGGTTCATCTTCGTGTAGCCGCGGTCGCGGGCTTCCTGGAAGATGTTGGCCGAGAGGTTGAGCGCCTGGACGTAGTTTTCGAAGTTCGTGGTCTGGCTGCCGACGTGGAAGCTCAGGCCCTCGACGGTGAGACCGACGCGGTCGGCCTCGAGAATGAGATCCACTGCCTCGCCGGGCAGCGCGCCGAATTTCGACGAGAGCTCCACCATCGCGCCGGTGTTTGGCACCTTGAGGCGCAGCACCAGGCCGGCGTTCGGCGCGTGGCGCTTGATCTTGTGGATCTCCTCGCGGTTGTCGAAGGTGACGAGCGGCTTGTAGCGGTTGAGCTCCTCGAGCGTCTCGGTGGGCTTCGTCGGGTTGGCGTAGATGATCTTGTCCCAGATCCAGTCCTGCCGCTGCTTCGGCGGCAGGTGCCTGATGTTCTGGTACACGATCTTGAACTCCGGCATCGAGGCGACGTCGAAGCTGGCGCCCTCCTTAAAGAGCGTCCGCACGATCTCCGGGTCCGGATTGGCCTTCACCGCATAATACACCTGCACGCGGGGCAGGTGCCGGCGGAAGAGCCGGTAGGCCTTCCGCAGGGCGTCATGGTCGATGATGAAGAGCGGCGTGCCGTGTTGCTGGGCGAGTTTCTTCAGCCGGGCCTGGGAGATCATGGGGGGTTGGAGAAGGAGACGGACTAGTCAACCACCAGGAAGTTCTTGAACTGCCAGGGATCCTTCCGGTCGAGGTCGGGCTTGTTGTAGCCGTCGAAGGTCGTGTCGCGCTCCTTGAGCGGGGTCCAGTCGGAGGACTTGGAGATCCAGCGGCCGAGGTACGGCTTGGCGATCTTCAGGACGTACTCGTGGGGCAGGTCGTCGGGGACGCAGATGCCTTCCATGGGGTTCTCCATCATCCACATCGACGCGGCGACGACGGAGATGGCGACCTGCATGGTGGTGGCGTTCTGGTGCGGGACGAGGCGGCGCGACTCCTCGATCGAGAGGTCGGAGCCGATCCACCAGGAATTGTACGCGTGGCCCATGATGAGCGCGCCGAGGATGTCGGAGCCGGCGGTGATCTCATCGTTCATGATGCGCTGCCGCTCGTTGAGCTTGTAGTTGTAGCCGCGCAGCTCGTTGAGCGAGGCGATGGCCTCGTCGCACGGGCAGTAGGCGTAGTGCATCGTCGGCCGGTAGACGGCCTTCTTGCCCTCCCAGACCGTGAGCTTGTCGGAGATGGTGAACGCCTCGCCGTGGCGGACGACCATGCCGAGGATGTTGTAGTCGGGCACCCACGAGCGGACCCAGACGTTCATGCCCATGCGGGCGAGGCAGATCTGGTTGCGCGGGCCTTCCTTGTGCTCGAAGGCGTGGGCGGGGAGGGTCTTCTCGTGCGTGCCCCAGCCCATCTCGGCCGTGGTGGTGCCCTCCTCGCGGAAGCCCTCGATGCTCCAGGTGTTCACGAACTCGTCGACCTCCTTGGGCTGGTTCGTGATCTGCGTGTCGCGCTCGGAGCAGTGGATGACCTTCACGCCGAGGGCGCGGGAAAGATGGTTGAACTGCTGGGTGCGAATCAGCTCGGCGATGCGCTCGGCGGCGCGGCCCTTGACCTTCTGGTCGGCGATCAGGCTCGAGCCGATGTCGATCAGCCCCTGCTTCACGAAATGCGAGATGAGGCCGGGGTTGGCGCCGTGCTCGATGACGGCGGTGGCCCCCTTGCCGTCCCACTTCGCCATCATCTTCCGCAGGTTCATGTGGCGGTGGTAGAGCGTGCGCTTGGTCGGATGCGCGTTGTGGCCGCTCGTGTACGGGTCCCAAAGCTCGGTGGAGGTGTTGATGTAGCGCACCCCGTGGTCGCGGCACCACTGCAGCAGCTCGCAGGCGTCGATGTTCCAGGCGAGATCGATCAACAAATCGCCGGCGCCCAGGTGCTTGCCCAGCAGCTTGGCCATGTTCGCTTCCGTCACGCGGTCGCGGACGAACTTGACGCCCTTGGCGGTCCACTTCCGGAGCTTCTCGGAGCGATCCACGAAATCCATCACCGTGACGTTCCTCGCGGGCACCTTGATGTGCTTGAAGAGGATGGGCAGCGTGCACTCGGCCACGGCGCCATAGCCAACGAAGAGGATGCGATGGTTGAATTCGATCATGATTTTACATGCAGTCTGGAAAGCACGCGGCAGTTCGGACGACGCGTCCGGCGATGCGATGGCGCGATCATTGGCGCGAAACCTTGGGTCCGCGCCTTGGCCTGACAAGTGTTTTCATGGTCCGCCGCGCTCAGAGCAAACCGGCGGTCTCGGGATACCCGCACCACAGGTTCATGATCTGCACCGCCTGGCCGCTGGCGCCCTTCACGAGGTTGTCTTCGGCGGAGGTGATCACGAAATTGCCGGTGCGCGGATCGTGCACGGCCGCCAGGTCGAGGCGGTTGGTGCCGACGACATGCGCGGTGTCGGGCGTCTCGCCGCTGGCGAGGATCTGCACGAAGGGCCGGCCGGCATAGACCGCGCGCCAGGCGGCGTAGAGCGAGTCGATCGTCGCGCCCGGCGCCGCCGGCACGGTGATCGTGGTGGCGATGCCGCGCCGCATCGGCGCGAGGTGCGGGTTGAACTGGATGACGGTCGGCGCGCCGGTGTGCACGGCGAGCTGCTCCTCGACCTCGGCCAGGTGCCGGTGCTTGGTCAGGCCGTAGGCCTTCATGCTCTCGGCGCGCTCGACGAAGAGATACATCTCCTCGGCCTTCTTGCCGGCGCCGCTGACGCCGCTGCACGCGTTGACGACGATGTGCTCGCGCGTGACGACGCCCGCCTTAAGGAGCGGGAGGAGCGGGAGGAGAATGCTGGTCGGGTAACAACCGGGAGCGGCGACGAGCTTCGCTTCGGTCTTCCACGCCGGCGGGGTCAGCTCGGGCAACACGAAGCGGGCGGACGGCAGGAGTTCCGGCGCGTGGTGCTCGCCGTAGTACTTCCGATAGGTGGCCAGGTCGGCGATGCGGAAATCGGCGCTGAGGTCGATGACCCGCTTGCCGGCCGGCACGAGGGTCTTGGCGTAGGTGGCGGCGGCGCCGTGGGGCAGCGCGAGGAAGAAGAGATCGATGTCGCTGGCGGCCAGCGCCGCGGCATCGGAGTCGACAAACTTCAAGCCCCGGTCCGCCCCGCGCAGCGCCGGGATGACGGCGGCCAGCGGCTTGCCCGCGTGCGTGCGGGAGGTCACGGCGGCGAGCTGCACGTGCGGGTGCGCGAGCAGGAGCTTGACGAGGACTTCGCCGGAGTAACCGGCGGCACCGACAATGCCAACTTTCATGGTGAAAAAGGAATCAGGTTTCAGGCGGGGAGAGTCACGAGGAAAATACGGGCGCAAAAAAAGCGGGCCGGAAATCCGGCCCGCTCGGGAGAGGGTGCGAGGCGATCCGCCTTAGCGCTTGGAGAACTGGAAGCGCTTGCGGGCGCCGGGCTGGCCGGGCTTTTTGCGTTCCTTTTCTCGGGGATCACGGGTGAGGTGGCCGGCCTTCTTGAGGGCGGCACGGTACTCGGGATTGAGCTTCTGCAGGGCGCGGGCGATGCCGTGCGCCACGGCGCCGGCCTGGCCGGTGACGCCGCCGCCGGCGACGTTCACGGCGACGTCGACCTTTTCCTTGAGGTCAACCGTCTGCAGCGGGGCGTAGGCCTGCTTGGCGAAATTCTCGTGGGCGAAGTACGCGTCGAGCGAGCGGCCGTTGACGGTCAGCTTGCCGCTGCCTTCGCTGAGGCGGACGCGGGCGGTGGAGGTCTTGCGGCGGCCGGTGCCGAGGAAAACGTTGGTGGCGGTGCTCATGGTCGGGTCAGACGGTCACTTTGACGGGGTTCTGCGCTTCGTGGGGGTGCGCCGGGCCGGCGAAGACGCGGAGCTTGGTCAGCATCTTCGCGGCGATGCGGTTCTTCGGCAGCATGCCCTTGACGGCGTGCTCGATGATGAACTCGGGATGGCGCTCGCGCTGCTCGGAAAGCTTGCGGTAGCTCTCGCCGCCGACGAAGCCGGAGAAGAACATGTACTTGTTCGCGGTCTCCTTCTTGCCGGTGAGGGCCACCTTCTCGGCGTTGATGATCACCACGTAATCGCCGGTGTCGACGTGCGGAGTGTAGGAGGCTTTGTGGCGGCCGCGGATGATGTTGGCGGCTTTCACGGCAAGGCGACCGAGCACAACCCCGTCGGCATCGATCAGATGCCACTTCGGTTGCACCGTCTCCTTCTTGGCGAGGAACGTTTTCATGGGAAAAGAGGCCAATAGCTAGGGTTTCGGAAAGGGGTGTCAACCGTTTTGATGGCAAAAAACCCGCCCTGGAAACCGGGGCGGGCGAATCGATGCTAAACCCCTCGGGATCAGAAGCCGATGGTCACGCCGGCCGTGCCGTAGAAGTTGCCATTCTTGCCGTAGCTGTCGCCGCCCGAGATGTTGTTGTGGGTGTAGTTCACCCCGATGGTGAACGTGCCCTTCTCGGAGATCTTGAACGGGACGCTGGCGCCTATGCTGTAGTAGGTGTAGCCGCTGCCCGACTTCGGGTCGACGCGGCCGAGGGCCGCGCTGAAGTCGAGGGAGGCGCCCGCCGGCTCGAGCGGGACGCTGTAGCCGACCTGGCCCTGGTAGGTGTAGACCTTCAGGGTGGCATCGTAGTACAGGTACACGCCCGGCGAGAACCCGGCGACCGAGCCGACGAAACCGACATACGGCTCCCAGGTGGTGGAGTCGGCGCCGCCACCGGTGTCCAGCTCGGGATAATAGTAGAGGCACACGCCCGTATCGACCTTCCACGCGTCGTTCAGCGGGATGCCGAAGCCGGCGTAGAAATCGATCTCGTTGTCGGTGTTGTCGGTGATCGGCTGGTTGGTCCAGACGCCGATGGTGAAGTTGCCGGTGGCCACCTCGACGGAGGGCTGCAGCGACTGCTTCGCATACTGGACGCCGCGGAAGACGTACTTCGACGCGTACGGGAAATCGACCGTGACGCTGTAGGACGAGGCCGCGGCCTCCTCGGCGCGCAGGCTGAGGCCCGCGGCCGCCGCGGCGAGGATGAGGATGAGTTTCTTCATAGTGTGGTTTTCTTGGTTGGTCTGTGTAATGTGCTGACTCCGGCCCGCGCCCGGCCAAGACAGGCTTTGCCAAACGCGGGACTGGTGAACTTAATGACTGGGCAATCGGTCGTTTGTTCAGCAAGCGGCAGGCCAGATTTGCAGAAATTCAATGTCATACCGTTTTCCCCTCTTTTTTTCCGGCGTATTCGGCCTCACCGGCACGATCCTCGGCGCCCTCGGCGCCCACGGTCCGCTGCGGGTGCTGCTTGACCAGCGGGGCTCGCACGAAAGCTGGGAAACCGCTGTGCACTATCAGCTTGTGCACGCCCTGGCCCTGCTGGCCGTCGCCGCCTGGCAGCAGGCCGGCGCAGAGCACGGGGCCTCGCGGGCCTTCGCCTGGGCGGCCCGCGGCTGGGTCGCCGGCACGCTGCTTTTTTCCGGCACGATTTTCCTGCTGGCCGTCGGCGGGCCCAAGTTTCTCGGCCCCATCACGCCCTTGGGTGGCCTCGGCCTGATGCTCGGCTGGGCCAGCCTGATCGCGGCCGCTTTCCGCGGCGGCACGCCGGCCCGCCGTTGAACCCTGCCATGGAACTGCCGCCTGACCTGCACTCCATCCTCGAGGCGGTGCGGCGGATCGGTCGCCCGCGACTCGTCGGCGGCGGCGTGCGCGACTGGCTGCTGGGCCTGAAGAGCACCGATTTTGACATCGAGGTCGGAGGCACGGGATTCGGCGACCTGCAGCGCGCGCTCGCGCCGTTCGGCGCGACCGACGTGGTCGGGCGCAGCTTCGGCGTGATCAAGCTCCGCAGCGGCGGGCGCGAGTATGACTTCAGCCTGCCGCGCCGGGAATCGAAGACCGGGCGCGGGCACCGCGGCTTTGCCGTCGAGCCCGACCCCACGCTGAGCGACGCCGAGGCGGCGGCGCGCCGCGACTTCACGATCAACGCGATCGCCTACGATCCCTTCACAGGAGCGGTGATCGATCCCCACGGCGGGCGCGCCGACCTGCAGGCCCGCGTGCTGCGCCACACCAGCGACGCCTTTGCCGACGATCCGCTGCGGGTGCTGCGCGGCCTGCAGCTGGCCGCGCGCTTTGACCTCAGCCTGGCCCCGGCCACCGCGGCCCTGTGCCGCGCCATGAGCGACACGTTCACCGAGCTCCCGGTCGAGCGCGTGTGGGGCGAATGGGAAAAATGGAGCACCCGGTCCGCGCGCCCGTCCCGCGGGCTCGAGGTGCTCGAGGCCACCGGGTGGCTGCGCCATTTTCCCGAGATCGCCGCCTTGCGCGGCTGCCCGCAGGAGCCGGAGTGGCACCCGGAAGGCGACGTCTTCACCCACACCCAGCTCTGCCTCGATGCCCTCGTCGCCCTGCCCGCCTGGGCCGCGGCCGGGGCCGCGGAACGACGAATGCTGATGTTCGCCGTGCTCGCCCATGATTTCGGCAAACCCGCCACGACGAGGCAGGAAGTGAAGCGCGGTCACCTCCGGTGGGTCAGCCCCGGCCACGAGGCGGCGGGCGGCCCGCTCGCCGCGTCCTTCCTGCGCCGCATCGGCGCGCCGCTCGAGCTCGACGCGCCCGTGACGGCCTTGGTCGTGAATCACCTCGCCCATCACCACGGGCAGGCGGAGTTCACCGATGCCGGCGTGCGCCGCCTCGCCCGGCGGCTCGTCCCGGCCACGATCCAGCAGCTCGCAGCCGTGATGCGCGCCGACAGCCACGGCCGGCCGCCCCTCGCCTCCCCGGAGACGCTCGCGCGCATCGACGCCCTGCTGGCCCGGGCCGAGGGCCTCGCCCTTGCCGCTTCCGCACCCCGGCCGCTCATGCTCGGCCGGCACCTGGTCACGCTTGGCCGCCAACCCGGCCCGGCTTTCAAGGCCGCGCTGGACGCCGCCTTCCAGGCCCAACTCGACGGCGCCTTTGCCGACGAGGCCGGCGGGATGGAGTGGCTGCGCGACTACCTCGCGCGCCAATGACCCGGGACCCGCTCGTCAACGAACGTCCGCCGGGCGGTTCGGTTCCCCGAGCCAAGCAAACGCGGCCGGCCCTTTGCCCAGCACGCCATCCGTCAGGATCTTCGCCCGCAGGCCGCCCCGACCGAGGAGCCAGGCCTCGGCGCCGGGCGCCACCGCCTGCTCCATCCAGTAGCACGGCTTGGCTTCAACCGTGCCCTCGAAATCGATGCCGCCGAGGTGGAACCGGCGGCCGATGAGCGCATTCAGGTCCAGGCCCTCGACCAGCACGTTGCGGCGGAACGCGCCCGGCGGGAGCGCCGGGACGTTCAGCGCCGCCTTGATCGCGGAGTAGGTTTCCCAGGCGAAAAACGTGATCTGGCCCTTGTAGTCCTCCTTGTAGTCGAGGAAACGGTCGCCCTCGAGACCGCGACCGGCGCGGCAGGTCACCTGCTCCACCTCGACGGTGGCATGGGTCGCCGCCGGCATCCCGTGGCGCCCGAAGAAATTGTGCCCGGGCGAAATATAGAGGTGGTGGATCACGACGGCCATCACGGGCAGGGTAACCGGGGCTTTACGCGCGACTCAAGACGGCGATAACTCAATCGCATGCCTGCGACCTCCCCGCCGATCCGCGCCTTCCAGTGGGACCTGGCGCGCCAGGTCGAGCGGCTGGATTGGCTGCTCGCCCAGCTGCCCCGCTATGCGGATTGGGGTTACCAGGAACTGTATCTGCATCTCGAGGACGCCGTCGCGTACCCCAGCCTGCCCGGAGTGGCCCGCCGCGACGCGTACTCGTACCGCGAACTCGCGCGCCTGGCCGAGACGGCGGCGCGCGTCGGCATCGGCGTCGTCCCCATCGTGAACCTGCTCGGCCACACGCAGTATCTCATCAAGGTGCCGGCGCTGCGCGACCTGAACGAACTCCGCGACGAAGCCGGCCGACCGCGGCCGGCCGGCCAGATCTGCCCGAGTCATCCACGCACCCTGGAGGTGGCGGAGAAACTGCTCCGGGACATGCGGCCATTCTGCACGACGGGCAAGGTGCACGTCGGCCTCGACGAGTCCTTTCACCTGGGCCGGCATCCGCTGAGCCGCGCCGACGTGGCCCGCCGCGGTTTGCCGGCGCATTTCGCGGGGTATGTGCGGCAACTGCACGCCCTCAACCAGTCACTCGGCCTGCGCACGGGGATGTGGGCGGACATGCTGTATTTCCTGCCCGAGGCGATCCCGCTGCTGCCGGCCGGGCTGATCGCCTACGACTGGTACTACTATCCGTTCCGGCGCCACCCGCGGGTCGAGTTCTTCAATTTCGTCGCGCGCGACTTGGCGGCGCCGCTCCAGCGGCAGGGCATCGCCTATTGGGGCTGCCCGATGAACGGGTCGTTCCGACACGAGCCCATGCCGGTTTTCGGTGATCGCCTGGCGAATGCCTTGTCGTGGTGGCAACGCTGCCACGCCGTGGGGGCCGAGGGCTTTCTCATGACGTCGTGGGAGCCCAGCCGGCTCGCGCAGGAGACGACCACGCTGGTGGATGCCGCCGTCGCAAGCCTCTGGCTGGAGCCGTCGGCGCCGACGCCGGCATCCCTGCTGGCGGCCGGCGCCCGGCGCCTGTGGGGCGGCCGGCCGGCGCGGGCGCGGGCGATTGCCCGCAGCCTGCTGGCCGGTGATGCCGCCGCGTTCACGGGCTACGCCCGCTGGGAGATCAACCGGGCCTGGAACCTGGCCTCGGGATATCCGCGGCTGACCGGCTACCGCGAGGAACTCCGCCGCGTCACGGCGGTGGCGCAGGCCCTGCGACGCGCGGCGGCGCCCGCCGCCCTGAACGCCTCGCTGGCCTTGCGCACGTACCTCGCGCAGCGCGATGTCTTCGTGCATCAGGCCCGGGCCGGGATCCTCGCCCTGCGCCGGGCGGTCGCGCGCGGGCGTCGACTGAGCGGCGCCCGGATCGAGGCCCTGCTGGCGGCTGGCGCCGCCCTGGCGCGCCAACGGCGAACGGCCGCCTCGGCCGCAGCGCGGATGTGGACCCTCACCCGTCGTCCCGCGGCCGACGCCCCCAACCGGATGATCCTCGAGCAGGACCGCCGTCAGCTGCGCGCGCTGCTGGGCTGGCTGCGGCGGGTGCGGCGAGAACCGGCGCGCATCCTGGGCGCCAACCCGGTATGCGGCCGGTGGCAGGTATTCTACGATGTCTGGAATTTCGCGCCGGCGGTGCAACAGGTCACGCTGCAGCAGTGGCGCCACGGCGCGTGGGTGACCCTTAAGGCCTGCCACACGATCGAGTTCGCGGCCGCCGCCGCGGTGCGACGCAGCGCCTGCATACGTCGGCACTCGGCGCCGTGCGCGATTCCCCCGGGGGCCGCCGACCTGAGGCTGCGGCTGGTGTTGCGCGGCACCGGGGCGGTGAAGATCGGACGCCTGGTTCTCACCAGCGGGTCGAAGGCGGTGAGACCAGCGGCGACGCGGGCCGGGCGCTGGATCCGGCTCGGGGCGCCGGCACCGGGCCGCGGGTTGCCCGCGCTCGACCGCACATGGACCCTCGAGCTGCCGCCGCTCCGGATCACCTGAAAAGAAAAAGGCGGCCGGTTGAACCGGCCGCCTTGAAGCGTTGGATCAGGTCGCGAGACCCGGAACCTTAGTAGGAGTACTCAGCGCTGAAGCGCCAGTAGCGCGGGGTCTGGAAGGCCACCGGCGACAGGAACTCCTTGCGGAGCGAACCGTCGCTGAGCTCGGCGATTTCCGAGACCTCGGTCGGCTCGAGCTCGTTGAAGACGTTGAAGACGTCGACACCGAGCGTCAGGCGATCCTTGGCCCACTTCGGACGGTACTTGAGGGACAGATCGAGCGGATAAGTCCAGCCCGTACGACCTTGGGAGCCGCGGGGAGCGAGCACGCCCTGGTAGTAGAAGGACTCAGCACCGTAATCGGCGGCGAATTGGTCAGTGGGATGCACGCCGAAGGCGTTGATCGCACGACCGGACTGCGCGATGAGGTTGACACCGGCCTGGAGCTCTTCGGTCAGCTGGTAAGCGCCGAAGATCTTGATCTTGTGACGCTTGTCGTTCGGCAGGGAGCCATAGGCGCCGTCGAGCAGGCCGGGCTGGTCGAAGAGGGTGGTGATACCCGCGTCGTCCTGACCGTTGTCGGAGCGGACCCAGCCCTCGTAGTTGCCGTAGCTCTGCGACCAGGTGTACTGGAAGTTGGCGTACCACTTCTTGTCCCACAGGCGCTCGAGCAGGAGCTCGATGGCGTAGTACTTACGCACGGCCTCGGGGTAACCGAGGTCGCCCGCGGAGAGGGAAACCTGCTCCAGGGTGCCCGAGCCGAAGTCCACGTACATGGAGATCGGCTTGCCGGGGTTGGTCAGCACATAGTAGTCGAAGCCGTGGGCGTCGAAACCGTAGAGGGTGTCGTAGCCCTTGGACTTGGCGTACTTGTTGAGGGCCGCGTCGACCGCGACGTCCTCCATGGTGCTGGCCAGGTTGCGGTAGGTGCCGCGGAGGGTCGCGGACCAGTGCTTGCCGAGGGCCGTCTGGTAACCGAGGATGAACTCCTCCTGGTACATCGGCTCGAGATCCTGGTTCACGATGGTGCGGGCATCCTTGACCGAACCGTCGGAGAACACGACCTTGCCGCCGAGCTTCTGCCCCAGGATCGGGGTGTAGTCGGAGTTGACGCCCGTCATTACGTAGTAGTCTTCCGTGAAGAGCTCGGTGCCGGCCATGCGGATGTTCGTGTTGGCGGCAATCGGGAGGTAGTAGTGGCCGAAGTTACCGAAGATCTTGGATTTGCCGTCACCCCTGACGTCGAACGAAGCGGCGACACGGGGGGCGATCTGGTCGTTGATCTTGGCGAAGCTCTGGCCGAGGGCGTTCTTGTTGTCGAACGTCTCGTTACGCAGACCGGCCGTGACGAGCAGGCGGTCGTCGATGAACTTCACGGTGTCCTCGATGTAGTAGGCGGTCGTGACCACCTCGAAGGCGCCGCCGTTCTCGTAAACGCGCACGCGCGTGTACTGGGTCGCATCGGCGGGCATGGCCACGCCGTTGACGATGCCGGAGGACGGGCGGTTGTTCAGGCGGTAGTAGACGTGACCGGAGTAGAAGATCGAGTCGGTAGCCGTGTTCGTCTCCTGGTCGTAGCCGAAGCGGATCGTCTGGTTCCAAATGTTCAGCGAACCGTCGAACCGCATCGCCTTGCGCTCGTCTTCCTTGGTGCCCGGCTGGAGCGTCGTGGCCAGACCGCGGGTGACCTGGGGAACAACGCGCTGGTCGAGGATGTAGGGATAGGAGTCACCGGCACCGGCGTCGGTGCGGTTGTACTTGCCTTCGCCGTAGAGGGCGCGGACCTGCAGCTTGTCGTCCAGGAAGCTGCCCGAGTAGCTGGCGATGTGGTTCTTGCCACCACGCTTGAAGAGCGTCGCGCCGACGTAGGCGGTGCGCTGTTCCACCGTGGAGTTGTAGTTCCACTGGCCGCGCTCGATGTCGCTCTTGTCGGAGAAGCCCGTGTACTCGAGCTTGTGGTCAGGCGTGATCTGCCAGTCGACCTTGACGCCCCAGAAGGGGTCGGTGGCCTTGTCCTGGTAGTACGCGCCGCCGCTGACGAACTTGGAGGTGTTGTCGCGGAGGTTATAGAGGCCGTAGATGAAGAGCTTGTCCTTGATGATGGGACCGCCGGCGTAGATGTTGGACGTCCACGATTCGTTGTAGTCCTGCTGGTTGTTGATCAGGCGGGAGCCCTTCCAGATGACGTCAGGAATCGTGTCGGAGAGCGCGTTGGGCTCGTAGTAGGTGTTGGCGCCGAAGTGCCAGGTGTTGGTACCGCGCTTGGTGACGGTCGAGACGACGCCACCGGTCGAACGGCCGAACTCGGCGCTGTAACCGCCGGTGTTGACCTGGAATTCCTTGTAGAACTCGAAGGGCACCGTGCTGTTGCCGAGACCATTGCGGAAGTTCGTCACGTTGAAACCGTTGATGTAGACGGCATTCTCAGCGACCGAGGAACCACCGAAGGAGACACCACCGAAGGCGGAGTCACCCTGGGTCGTGCCGGGGGCGAGGAGGGCGACGCTGTTGACGTTACGCGCGACCGGGAGGAGGTCGATCGTGGTCTCGGTCAGGATGGTGACGGCCGCAGTCTGGGACACGTCGATCGGCGACACGCTCGTGCTGCTGACCTCATAGGCCTCAAGCTGCACGACGTCGGTCTCCTTGACCTCAACGCCGAAGCGAACGCTCGAGCCGGAGCCGAGGTTGACGCGGACGTTCTCGCGGATCTGGTCGGCAGCGCCAGCCTTCTTCAGGGTGACACGGTAGACACCGACCGGCAGGGCGGCGATGCGATAGTTACCGCGGGTATCGGGCTTAGCGTCACGCTTCAGTCCGGTTTCAGTGTTCTCTGCGACGACCGTGACATCACCGGCGCCTTCAACCTGGCCGTAGATGTAACCGTCGGTATTCATCTGAGCATAACCCGTTGCCGTGAGGCCCACTACCAAGGCCAAGGCGACAAGCGCGTTAATCAGCGAACCGTAAAATGCAGTCGTGGAGCGAACGGCCTTCGTGAAGACGGCATAAGCTCCCGCTGCAACTTTCCTTTCGGAACGTTTCATGGGTTTGTAGTTCAGTTGTGTGTTGTGTGTTTAGGCAAGAGAGCGGGCGGCCCCGCATGTTCTCTTGGTTATGACAAATGTGTTTTTTGGCCGGTAATCAACCCATTTTTCGTGACCCGTCCGTAACACACTGCTAGAAAAACACCCCCCTTGCCGCGATTCCACCGCGCCGTGGAACCGCTTCAAAAGAAGGGGGAAACGCCGTTGTCGCCGCGGCGACCGGGCACAAAAAACGCCCCGGAAAAGGCCCGGGGCGTCGCGCTTCCGCGGAAGCGGGGATCAGAGCAGGGCCATGCCCTTCGGCACCCGCACGATGGTGGTGCCGGCGATCTTGTCGTGCCACGACTGCTTCTGGTCGTCGAAGGCGACCCAGAGGAAGCCCAGCCCGGCCACCGCCAGCGAAAGGAACCCGCCCAGGCCGCGCACGACCGCCACGATCCAGTCGACCTTGCGGTCGTCGAGGCGCACGACCTTGAGTCCACAGATGATGCCGCCGATGGTCGTACCCTTCATGGCCCACATCACCACGCAGTAGGCGGCGAAAATGGCCGGCAACGCCTCGCCGGTGTGCGTCACCCCCGTGACAATTCCAACCAGCACGGCATCGATCGCCGACGCCGCGATGCGGATCCAGAAGCCGGCCCGCGGCAGCGCCGCGGCGGCGACGGCGGCCAGCGGCGGCGGCGCCATGGCCGGCTCGGCCGCACCGGCCGCCGCGCCTGCGGCCGCATACCCGGCCGCCGGCGTCACCACCACGGGCGGCTTTTCGCGCCGCGTGGCCAGGATGATCGTGTAGACCACGACACCGAGTCCGATGATGCCGAGCACCTTGAAGAGGATGAACCCCAGGAACGGCACCGTGTAGAGGAGCAGGAGGATGACACTGCCCAGGAAAGTGGCGACGGCGACATGCTGCATCGGGCCGGGCCCAAAATAGCAGGTGATGCGGCGCCCCAGCCAGGCGTGCATCACGGCCTTGCCGAAAATACTGCCGAGAATCAGGCCGACGATGACGAACGGCAGCAGGAGGACGCCGACGCCCGTGATGATCAGCAGCACGATCAGCACCGGGATGATGAGGATCGTGAGCAACACGGCCAGGAACGAGGACCCCGGACGCTCCTCGAGCGTCTGCGCACACTTCTCGAACGCGCGCGGGAACAGCAGGGCGAGCAGGACATACAGGGAGAACACCGCGATGGCGATCATCCAGGCCCAACCCAGGTTGCGGCCAAAGGCCAGCGGCCGGCCCCAGAGGACGCATTCCTTGAACCAGGTCTTCAGCCCCACGAGTTTTTCCGTGGACCACATGGGCACCGGGATTTGCTGGAGATCGCCCTTGAAGGTGGCCTCAGGAACGCGATTCACCTTGCCGCCGATGACGACGATGTCGCCCTTCACGTCGGCCTTCGGGCCGAGGTCCACGTCACCCAGCACGGCCACCACTTCGCCACCAACGGCGCCGTTGATATACACATTGCCGAGAATCGCGATCGCCTCGTGGCCGATTGAACCATTGACCCGCGTGTCGCCGAAGATGGAAACCGCCTGGCGCTCGACCACCCCATTGACGGTGGTTGAACCCATGACCGAAACCGCCTCGAAAACGGTGCTGCCCTCGGCGATGATGTGATCGCCGAACGGCATCTGGTTGGAGTGATGCTGCCGGCGCCGCTTGACCTTGACGGAGGAATCTCCGGTCGCGGCGGCCGCGGCCTCGGGTTCAGCCTCGGTTGCGTCATCGGTCGCAATCTGCGTTTCCGCCTCGTCGAGGCGGCGAAGTTCGGTCGACTCCGGCGCCGCTTCGGCTTCGGGCGCGGCGGGAGCCGCTTCTTCCACGACGGCGGGCTCAGCCGCGGGAGCTGGAGTCGCGGCGACCGGCGGTTCGGTCGCAGCGGGAGCCGCCTGGGCGGCGGCCTCGCTGGCGGTGGCGGGCTCCTCGGTGGCAGTCGCGACCGGGGCGGCCTCCTCGACGGGCTTGGCCGGCTCGACGGTCTGGGCCCAGAGGATCTGACCCAGGACCAGGCTGGAAGCAGCCAGCAGGAGGGCCAATAAGGAGGTTGGGCGGAAGTAATTCATGATGGAAATGGGGCGGGGTTAACGTTGGGCGAAAAAGGTGCGGTAGGCCGCGGCGCCGAGGCCGAAGAACGCGGCGTACATCGTGGCGGCGAAGGCCAGGGCGCCGTAGATCCACAGGCTCGGGATGCTGCGCCAGACCACGCCGCCGAGATCGCTGATGACACCGGCTAAGGCCTGGACCCGCGCCCAGGCTTCGAGCGGCCCGGCCAGCAGCGAAGTGGCCTGCACCTGGCCGGTGGCGCGGAAATAGCCGGCGAGCACGGCGGCGGCAAACACCGCGCTGGCAACGAGGAAGACGCTGCGCGCCGCAACCGGCCAATGCGTGAAGGACTGCCGCCACCAGGGCAGCGCCTGGCGCGCGGCGATCGCCGCGAGCACCCGGTGCTCGAGCGAGCGCGGCGCCTCGCGCTCCGGAAGTGCGCGCAGGGTCTGGTGGATCAGCTTTTCGAGGTCTTGGGGAGATGGCTTGGACATGGCGCTCAGGGTTGAAAGGTTTCGTGGCGGGTGCCCGTGCGGGCGAGGATGCGGGCCAGGGCGGCGCGGGCGCGCAGGATGTCGGTCTTCACCTTGGCGAGCGACACGCCCAGCTTCTTCGCGATGTCCTCGTAGGGCATGTCGTCGAAATGAAAGAGGGTCAGCGGCACGCGCTGGTGGTCCGGCAGCTTGGCGAGGGCCTGCTCGACCCAGGTGCGGCGCTCGTCGGCGTCGAGCCCGCTGAGGAAATTCTCCGGCGAGGCAAACTCGATCTCGGGTTCGTCGTCGCCGGCATCGTCGTCGACGCGCCGGAACTCCGAGAAGAAGCGCCAGCGGTTGCGGTAACGCGTGAGGTGATTCAGCGAAAGGTTCGTGGTCACCGTCTTGAGCCAGCCGCCGGCCGTCACGCTCGTCTGGAGGGACTCGAAATGCTCATACGCCTTCAGGAACACCTCCTGCGAAATGTCCTCCGCCTGCGCCTCGTTGCCGACGAGCCGGATCGCGGTGGTGAAGACCATGTTCTGATAGTTGCGCATGAAAGTGGTGAAATCTACCGGGGTGGTCATTCCCGCAGGTTTGGTTTGCACTGGAGTGTCATCTTTCATGCCCAGAACCCCGCGCGCAGCGCAAAGTCGCAGCAAAACGCTGCCAGACTTCCCACTTATGCCAAGCTCCGTCCCGCGCCGCCTCCGGGACCGCCCAAGGAACCAACCCCATCCGGCTTACCCCGAACGGATTAAAGTATAGCCTCAACTCGATAAAGACGTGCGGCTTACGCGGGCATAAGCCGGGATTCAACCCCTTCGCCCGGGCCCTGATCCCTTGCCAACCCCAGACCGGGAAAGAAGGATCGCCCAAAACGCCCCAACCATGAGTTCCTTCCTTCTCCCCGATCCCGCCATCGACGCCGCCGTCAAAGCCAAAGGCGAGCAGCTCTTCGCCTTGATGGACAAACAGCCGCCGCCGGCGCTCTTCTCCAAGAAAGGCGCCTATGCGCGGCTCATGGACTGGTCCATGAAGGATCCGGTCTTCAAGACGCAGCTGTTCCGGTTCGTGGACGTCCTGCCCTCGCTCAATTCATCGGGCGAGATCGTGCGCCACCTGCAGGAGTACCTCGGCGACAAGGCGGTCGAGCTGAACCCGGCGCTGAAGGCCGGCCTCGCCGCGTCCTCCTTCGCCCCGGCGCTCGTCGCCGGCCCGGTCAAGGCCCAGATCGTCGACATGGCCGGCCAGTTCGTCGCCGGCGTGTCCGGCGAGGACCTCATCCGCCAGATCCGCAAGAACATCAAGCTGGGGATCGCCACCACGATCGACCTCCTCGGCGAGGCCGTCGTGAGCGAGGAGGAGGCCGACGTCTTCCTGAAGCGCAACCTCGAGATCCTCGACTCGGTCTCGAGGTTCTACGCCAGCGAACCCGCGCCCTGCTTCAGCGATGTCGGGCCTGACGGTCCCCTGCCCCGCCTCAACCTGTCGGTGAAGATCTCCGCCCTCACGCCCGACGTGCATCCGGCCGACCCGGAAAACTCGATCAAGGCCCTCAAGCAGCGCCTCCGCCCGATCCTGCGCCGTGCGGCCGAGGTCGGGGCGCTGATCAACTTCGACATGGAGAGCTACAAGCTGAAGGACCTCACCCTCGCGCTCTTCAAGTCGATCTTCGAGGAACCCGAGTTCGCGTCCAAGCCCGCCATCGGCATCGCCGTGCAGGCCTACCTGCGCGACTGCGAGCAGGACCTCCGCGACCTCATCGCCTGGGCCCGCGCGCGCCAGCGCCGCCTGAACATCCGCCTCGTGAAGGGCGCCTACTGGGACTACGAGACGATCATGGCCCAGCAGCGGGAATGGCCGGTGCCGGTCTGGCAGAAAAAGCCGGAATCGGACGCCAACTACGAGAAGCTGACCGTTCTGCTGCTGCAGAACGCCGACATCGTCACCGCCAATTTCGCCTCGCACAACGTGCGCTCCTGCGCCCACGCCATCGTGCAGGCCGAGCGCCTCGGGGTGCACCCGAAGCACTTCGAGTTCCAGGCCCTTTACGGCATGGCCGACGAGCTCAAGGCCTCGCTCCTGCAGCTCGGCCACCGCGTGCGCGAGTACAGCGCCATCGGCGAACTGCTGCCGGGGATGGCCTACCTCGTGCGCCGGCTCCTCGAGAACACCTCCAACGAGGGCTTCCTCCGCATCAAGAACATGGGCGAGGCCACCAAGGACCAGCTGCTCGCCAATCCCGTCACGGCGCTGCCCGGTGCCGCCGAGCCCCTCGCCCGCCAGCTGCGGCCGCCCGGCGCCTTCGTCAACGCCGCCAATACCGACTTCACGCTCGCGGCCAACCGCGAGAAGCAGCGGACTGCGCTCCAGCAGTTCGCCTCAACGCAACTCGGCAAAAAGTGGCCGTGCGTGATCAACGGCCGCAAGATCAGCGACCGCCCCTTCCTGCCCTCCGTCAACCCCGCCCAGCCGTCGCAGGTCGTCGGCTACTGGGCCAAAGGCACGGTGCAGGACGCCGAGGACGCCGTCGCAGCCTCCGTGGCTTACTTCCCGAAATGGCGCGCCACCCCGGCCGAGGATCGCGCGCGGATGCTCGAACGCGCGGCCGACCTGATGGAGGCGCGGCGCCTCGAGCTCAACTCCCTCCTCATCCTCGAGGGCGGCAAACCCTGGGTCGAGGCCGATGGCGACACCTCGGAGGCGATCGACTTCCTGCGCTTCTACGCCGTCGAGATGCGCCGCCTGGCCAAGCCGGTCGTCACCCAGCGCGTGCCCGGTGAACACTGCGTGCAGGTCTGGACCCCGCGCGGTGTCGGCGTGGCCGTCGCGCCGTGGAACTTCCCGCTCGCGATCCTGACCGGGCTCACGGTCGCCCCGCTGGTGGCCGGCAACTGCGTCATCATCAAGCCGGCGCGCCAGACCTCGATCATCGGCGCCTACCTGATGGACATCCTCACGCAGGCCGGCGTGCCCGCCGGCGCGCTGCACTACCTGCCGTGCTCGGGCGCCGACGCGGGCGCGCACCTGGTCGCGCATCCCAAGGTGGACTTCATCGCCTTCACCGGTTCCCGCGAGGTCGGCCTCAACATCTGGGAGGAGGCCGGCAAGACCCGCGCGGGCCAGCTCAACCTCAAGAAGGTCGTGTGCGAGATGGGCGGCAAGAACGCCATGATCATCGACAACGACGCCGACATCGACGAGGCGATCCCCGCCGCCCTCTACAGCGCGTTCGGGTTCGCCGGCCAGAAGTGCTCGGCCCTGTCGCGCCTCATCGTCCTCGAGGGCGTGTACGACAAGTTCGTCGAGCGCTTCCTCTCGGCCTGCCCGACCATCCCGGTCGGCAATCCCGCGCTGCCGGGCACGATCGTCAACCCGGTGATCGACGAGGCCGCCCAGAAGTCGATCCTCGGCTACATCGAGGCCGGGAAGAAGGAGTGCAAGCTGGCCTGGCAGGCGCAACTGCCCGCCGAGCTCGTCGCGAGCGGCGGCTACTACGTCCCACCGACCGTCTTCGTGGACTGCCGCCCCGAGCACCAGATCGTCCGCGAGGAGATCTTCGGGCCGGTGCTGGCGATCCTCAAGGCGAAGGACCTCGACGAGGCGTTCGCCATGGCCAACCAGAACGATTACGCCCTCACCGGCGGCTTCTTCTCCCGCAGCCCGCGGGCCATCGAGCGCGCGCGCCAGGAGTTCCTCGTCGGCAACCTCTACATCAACCGCGGATGCACCGGCGCCATCGTGCAGCGCCATCCCTTCGGCGGCTTCAAGATGTCCGGCGGCGGCACCAAGGCCGGCGGCCGCGAGTACCTCGAGAACTTCCTTTTCCCGCGTCTGATCGCCGAGAACGTCCTCCGCCGCGGCTTCACGCCGCCGGAGGAGAACGACTGACCCACGTCGGAAGATCCTGCAGCCGGGGCGCCGATCCGGCTGCAGTCCGGCCTAGGCCGCCTTCGCGCGCCAGCGGCGATAGCCAAAGAAACCGAGGCCCGCGGCCATAAGCAGCGCGCCGTAGGTCGACGGCTCGGGCACGGGCGTGATGCGGGAATAGTTCGCATCGTATTCCTGCCAGAAACTCACCTCGCCGTAACCCTCGAACCGGACCTGGCTGAGCACGGAACCGATGTCGGCCGTGTTGCGGACCAGGAGGAAGTCGGTGAAGTCGATCCAGTTTCGCACGTAGAGCATGCTGTCGGGCGAGGCCATCAGCAGGTCGTCGAGGAACAGGAAATTGGCGTCGCAGACATTGCCGCCGGCGAAGTCGATCACGGTGTGGCCCTCGACGACGAGCGTGCCCAGGGTCTCGGTCACGCCCGCCCCGCCGGCGCCGTTGAACTGGAGGATCGTCTCCCCGTTGCCGTGGCTATCGCCCCGGAGGAGGAGGTCGGAGCCGTTCGCGATCTGCTCATCGGAGTTGAGCCGGAGGATATCGGTGCCGCGACCATCTCCGACCACGATGTCGCCGGCGATCGCGGTGACACCCGCGGTCTTGTTCAGGACCAGCGTGCCCTCGTTGACGTACGTGGTCCCCGTGAAGCTGTTGGCCGTGGCGCCGGACAGGGTGAGCGTGCCGTCACCCGCCTTGACCAGGGAGTCGGGCCCGCTGTTGTCGGCGATGACGGCGCTGATCTCGAGGCCGCCGGCTCCGTACACGTGGGCGATGAGGTCGGTGGCCGCGGTGCCGGCGCGGACGACGCCATTGGTGAGCGTGGACACGGTCGCCCCGGTGCTGAGGAGGCCGCCGGAGTTGATCGTGAGCGTGTTGCCGCCCGCGTTGACATCGATGCCCGAGCCGAGGCTGAGGGAGCCGACCGTGCGGCTCGCCGTCATCGTCTGGTCGGACGTCGGCGTGGCGTTGACGGAGGTGGTCCACGACCCCTGCGCGGTGTTCGTGCCGGCGACCGCCACGATGCCGTTCGCGCCCGTGCCGGCAAACGCGGTCCCGTTGACGGTGGCGTAGGCGAGCACATTCGAGGTCAGCGTCGGCGCCGCGGTGAAAACGACCCGCGGGTTGTCGCCCGTCGCGCCGAGGGTCCCGCCGGTGTTGGTGAAGTCCACCGTGGCGCCGGCATTGCGCGCGAGCGAGGCGAACGTGAGCTGCGCCGAGCCGGTGCTGTCGCCGTAGGAGGAATTCACGGTGCTGGCACCGCCCGCGAGGGTCAGGGCGCCGACGGTCTCGGAGGAGTCGTTGTTGCCCGTGCGGCCGAGGAAACTGAACGTGCCGCCGTTCAGGGTGACCGCCGCGCCGTTGCCGAGGCGGTTCGTGTTGTTGGTGGCGTTGTTGTCGAGCGTGAACGTGCCGCCCTGGTTGACGGTGATGTTCGTGACGCTGGTGGCGGTGCCGCTGCCGCTGAGGCGCAGCTCGGCGCCGCTCACCGTGACCGTGCCGGCCAGCGTGTTGGCGGCGGTCGCCCCGAGGCGGCCGGTGCCGACCACGTTGAGGCTGCCGTTGCTGACGGCCTGCGCGAGGCGCGCGTCCTCGGCGGCGGAGCCGTCCTGCATCCGGATCGTGCGGGTGCCGCCACCCAGGTCGAGGCCGCTGTTGAAGATGAGGGTGCGGTTCGCGCTGCCCGAGCCGAGGATCAGCTGGTTGCTGGCGCCGACAAAGCCCGCCGTCGAGCCCCAGGCCACGGCGTTCGTGCTGCCGTTGATCTGCACGGTGCGGTTCGCGCCGGACGCCGCGAACCCGCCGTCGCCGGTCCACTGGAGATTCGTCCCGCCGGTGCCGAGCGTGCGATTCATGTTCGAGGTGAGCTCGAGCACGCCGCCGTTGAGGTTGATATTCGAGTTGGAGCTGATCGTGCCGCGCAGCGCGCCGCCGCGGATCTCGGTGGTGCCGGTGTAGGTGTTGGCGCCGGAGATATTCAGCGTGCCCGCGCCTGTCTTGATGAGGCCGCCGTTGGACAGCACGCCCGAGAGGGTGGCGTCCACCGCCGCCGAGCCGTTGGCGACGCGGACCTCGCGGTTGCCGCCGCCGAAGCTGATCGCGTTGGTCACGGTGACCATGGCGTTGGCGTAGTCGGAACTGAGCAGGAGGGCGTTGCCGGTCGGGACGAAGCTGCCGGCGTTCCAGGTGAGGGTGCCGCCCGCCGTGCCGCCGGAGTTGGTGAGCGTCACGGTCCGGTTGGCGCCGGAAGCCGAGAAGCCGCCGTCGCCGGTCCACTGCACGCGGTCGGACCCGGTGCCGAGCTGGCGGGCGAAGGTGGTCGCGACCCCGATCTCGAGCACGCCGCCGGCCAGCGTGAGATTGCCGCCGGTGTAGCCGCTGGTGGTGAAGCCGCCGGCGAGCGCGTTGGAACTGCCGCTGATGCGCAGCACGCCGTCGGCGACCGTGGTCGTGCCGTTCCAGTTGTTGCCGGAATTGGTGAGCTCGATCACGCCGTCGCCGACCTTGGTGAGGTTGAAGGTGCCCGCGCCGTCGGAGATCACGCCGCCGAGGGTGAGGGTGCCTTCGCGCGAGCCGAGGCTGCTGTGGGCGGCAAGCGTGACGTTGCCGGCGAAGGAGTTCGTGCCGCCGTCGTTGTAGATCGCCCCGGTCTGGCCCTCGCCGCCGCGGGAGACGCCGTGGCCGCGGATGGTCACCGTCTCCGCCGTGGTGTAGGCGACGTTGCCGGCGGCGGTGGCGCGGAAGGCCAGCACGCCGCCGTCGTTGACCGTCGTGGTGCCGGCCGTCGTGCCGAGGGCGCCGTTGGTGGTGACCACCACCATGCCCTGGTTGATGGTGACGTTGCCGGTCCAGGGGGTGGCGCCGTCGGAATTGTTGCTGTTGATCGTGACGATGCCGGAGCCGTTCTTGATGAGGTTGCCGGCGCCGTTGATGTCGGCATTGAAGTTGGTCGCGCCAAAACCGTTCACCTTGATGTCGTTGCCGCCGGTCGTGATGGCGCCATTGAGGCAGAGGGTGCTGAAGGAGTAGTTGTTGACCGAGAGGGTCTCGGCCAGCGTGACCGGGAGGTTGAGGTGGTGCTGGGCCTGGGCGTTGTTGTAGTCGTTGACGTTGATGGACGGCAGGCCGACCACGGCGGTGTCGCCGAGGACGAGGGAGCCGGAGCCGCCGACGGTGTAGTTGAGGCCCGAGTCGAAGGTGATCGAGTTCAGCTTCGTGTTGGCCGCGTCGAGCGTGACCGTCTGGTTCGGGCCGGTCGTGGGCTTGTTGCCGAAGAGGATGTCGGCGTTGGTGCCCGGGACGGCGTCGCCCGCCCAGTTGGTGCCGGCGGTCCACGCCTTGTTGGCGCCGGCGCCGTTGTCCCACTCGAAGGCGGAGGGCTGCCACGGGGTGGTGACGACCGACACGTTGCGCACCTCGTGGACCTCGGTCGAGCCGCCGGTCGCGCCGGTGAAGCCGATCTTGAACGTCTCGGGCCGATCGTAGCTGGAAAGGTCCGCCGTGAAGGCCGTGATGAAGTTCGCCGTGGCGCCGAACTTCATCTCGACGGTGAGCTGATTGTTGGCGTCGAGCGTCAGCCGGAAGGAGCGGAAGTCCCCGCCCGTCTGGTCGGGCCGGGCGGTGTAGGTGGGAAAATCCATCTGCCCGCCGCCGGGCAGGTTCTCGAGGCCGCCGCTGCCGGCGATGAACGTGTAGCCGTCGGCCTCGGAGGCGCGCACGGCGATGGCGTTGGGCACGAAGCCGGTGCCGCCGACCCGCCCCTCGGTGGCGTTCGAATAGTTGCCGAAATTGTCGAGGGCGAAACCGAGGTAGCCGCCGACCATGCCGGGGATGCCGGTCTTCTGCGCGTAGCCCATCGAGCCGCCGTAGGCCCCGGCCGCGAACGACGCGGCGTTCACGCTGCCGTCGACGAGGAAGAACGTGATGCCGTCGGCTCCCGTGCCGTTCCAGAAGGCGTATTCGATCTCGATCTGGATCTGGGCGTTGACCGAGAAGATCGACGAGTCGAACAGCGCGTACGTGGCCTGGTTGTTGAGGTTCTCCGTCAGGCGAAGCCAGCCGTTGCCCGGCGTATCGACGGTGTTCGCCGTCAGGTACGGAACCGTCGATCCCGCGGAGCCGCCGAAAACCCAGCCGCTCGCTGTCGTGCCGGTGAAGGATTCGCTGACCGTGACCTGCGCCGGCGTCGCCACTGCCATCCCGAGGAGCATGGCCAACCACGTCCAGCCTCGCGGGCAGTGGATTGGGGCGGCATAGGAATAATCCTTCATGGCCTGAAGTTCCCTACTCGATCCCCTGTCTGTCAATTTATTAGGGGTATCACCCTATACCAACAATTGCGTACCTCCGCCGGGGTCGCCTTCCGGAGCGGCGGCATGGCTGCCGCTCGCTACTTGCTTAAGTATCTTTCCAATAGTGCATAATTAAGCTCCAGCGACATCGAATTCTGCTGCGGCAGGATATTCTCGATACGTATCTTCCCGCTCTCGGCCAGAAAGAAGCTTCCCAGCCTGTTCATACCGGAAAGCGGGATCTTGGTCGTCTTGGCCAACTGCTGCTGGATGTCGGCCATGCGCGAGCCGTCGCGGGCGGTTCCCGCGGCGCAGAACACCGCGAGACCGGCCTCGAGCTGTCCCTCGATCGGCTCCGCTGCGAGGCGGGGAAACGCGGCGCACACCTTGTCCAACAGGCGGGCATCGGGCCACTCGACCAGATGGATCGCGAGCAGGCTGAGCTCGTGCCCGCGGAGGGGGCGGCCTGAGGCGAGCAGGGCGTCGTACTCGCGCTCGAGCCGCGCATGGTCGCCCCGCTGGGCATAGATGGCGAAAGCGAGGCGGGCGACATCCCGGCCGGCGAGGAGGGGCCGCGAGTTGAGCAGGAGGTCATACGCCTCCTCGGCAAAGCCCAGGCGGGTGAGGGTCTCGATGCGATAGACCCGATCGTAAACGAACTCCGGTTTCGCCGGCAGCGACAGCAGGGCCGCCCGCGCCTCCGCGCGGGGCAGGCGGAGGACCCGGCTCGCGAGCCGCAGGGTGTCCTGCACGGCGGCCGGCAGGTCCGGGATCGCCACCGCGGCGTCGAGGATGGCCGGCTCGTCGCGATGCCGCGCGGCAAAATTCAGCGCGTGCACCCAGGCGGCGGCCTGTTGCGGCTCGAGGGCCAGCTGGCGCCGGGCCAGCTCGGCGATGCCGCGCAGTTGGCCCCGGGCGAGCAGGCTGCGGAACCAGACCCGCGCCGTTTCCACGCGATGGGCGGGGTGCTCGCGCAGCAGGTTGCCATAAAGCGTATCGGCCAGCGCGGGATTTCCCGCCTGGTAAAACTGCGCGAGCATCATCGCGACGCTGTAGTTCGAGGGATCCATCTCGTACGCCACGACGAGCGCCCCCAGGGCCTCGCGCACCCGGCCGGCGGCGTACGCCTGCCGCGCCTGCTCGATGAAAAGCCGGGCGCGCACCTCGTGGAGTTCGTGCCACGCCGGGGGCCAGGCGAGCTGGCGCAGCGAGACATCATAGCCGATGCCGCGCATCAGGCCAAAGGCGGACAGCAGCACCCCGAGCGCGAGCGCGCCGCCCAGCCCCGCCACCAGCGCCGCCGCGCGCCCCCAGTAGGGCCGCACCTCCTCGGGGCGCACGCTGCACACCCACTGGCCGCGGGCGTTCTGGCGGAGGAGCGGGCACACGCGGCGAAACCGCCGCGGCTGGCGCCAGCCCAGCACGGCCTCGCAGCCGGTCTCAAGCGGCGCCCCGGTGTCGCTCGGGTTATGACAGGGACACTGGCCCAGGCGGCCCCGCAGGCGATAGACGGACTTGCGCAGGTTCCAGTAGAACAGCGCCCAAATCGTCCGCCCCAGGTCTCCGAGCCAGCCTTTCACGCTGCGACTCTCCCGGAGTCGCTGGAATGGCGCAAGTTATCTCCCGACCGCCCGCCTTCAGAAATCCAGGACCTTCAACTCGCCCAGCTCCACCACGAAGCGGTCGTTGTAGGGCGTCACCCGCTTGAAGTCGGACCACTTGATCTCGGCGCTGGCCCCGACGCGAAAAAACAGCACGCGACCCGTCCCGCTGGCGAGGATCAGCCGGGGTTGGGCTGCGAATTGCGGGTCCACGGTCGCGAACTGCGCGTCGATCTCGACCTTGTCGACCTTGGCCACGCCCACCATGCGGAAGGATTCGCGGGCCCTGAGCCCGAATCGCTCGAGCTCCTGGCGTCCGCGGTTCACCGCGAAATAGGCGACGAATTTCTCCGCCGGAAACCGACGGCTCGCCGAGGCCTTCAGCGGCACCTCGTAGACCACGGTTGACCCTTCCTCGCGCTGCACGGCCGCGCGGGCGAAGTCGAGCACCTCGCCGAGCGATTTCTCCTCGCGCCGCCGCAACTCCTTTTCCTTTTTCCGCTTCCAGGACCGCACCTCGCGGTCCGTGGGGACGCGGCCCTGGTGCTGCAGGAGCGTCCACTGCGCCTCGTCCGGCTGGGACGGGTCGTAGCGCTCGACCTTCGGACCAGGCTCCGGCTGGCCCTTCCGGTCGAATACCTGCGTGGTCTGCGTGTACGCCCAGTGGTCATCGTCGGCCATCAGCTTCTGCAGCGCGGCCGCCAGCGGCGCGGGCACGCCCTCGAGCTCGGGTGACAGCACGGCCGGCGGGGCGGGCTCCGCCCAGGTCGCCCCGGCCAAGGCGCATGCGGACAGGATGAGAAAAAAGCAGCGGCGCATGGGATGACACCATGCGCCGCGATCGCTCCGGGCTCAAGCCGGAGCCGTCACATGCGGCAGATCAGGAGCTCGCGCTCGTAGATCATCTCCTTCGGCAGCCGGTCGTGGAGGTCGAGGAAGAGTTCCTCGTGCCCGATGACCTCGGCGCGCCAGGCGGCGCGATCGAAGTGCTGCAGGCGCTCGAACTGCTCGCGCGGGAAGTCGAGGTCGGTCCAGTCGATGTCCTCGTAGTGCGGCATCCACCCGATCGGCGTCTCCTTGGCGAGGGCGCGGCCGTGGGTGCGGTCCACGATCCACTTCAGGATGCGCATGTTCTCGCCGAAGCCCGGCCAGATGAACTTGCCGTCGGTGTCGCGGCGGAACCAGTTCACGTTGAAGACGCGCGGCGTCTCACTGAGCCGGCGCTGCATCATGATCCAGTGGCGGAAGTAGTCGCCCATGTGGTAGCCGCAGAATGGCAGCATGGCCATCGGGTCGCGGCGGACCTTGCCCAGCGTGCCGGCGGCGGCGGCGGTCATCTCGGAGCCCATGGTGGCGCCCATGTAGACGCCGCCGCTCCAGTTGAACGCCTGGTAGATGAGCGGCATCGTGGTGCCGCGGCGGCCGCCGAAGATGATGGCGCTGATCGGCACGCCCTCCGGGTCCTCCCAGGCGGGGTCGATCGTGGGGCACTGGGAGGCGGGCGCCGTGAAACGCGCGTTCGGGTGCGCGGCCTTCACGCCGCTGCCCTCGGCGAGCTGGGGCGTCCACTTCTTGCCCTGCCAGTCGAGGCACTCGGCCGGCGGCTCGCCCATGCCCTCCCACCACACGCCCCCGTCGGGCGTGAGCGCGACGTTGGTGAAGATGGTGTTCTTGGCCAGCGCCGCCATGGCGTTGGGATTCGTCTTCATCGACGTGCCGGGCGCGACCCCGAAGAAACCCGCCTCGGGGTTGATGGCGCGGAGCCGGCCGTTGGCGTCGGGCTTGATCCACGCGATGTCGTCGCCGACGGTCCACACCTTCCAGCCCTTGCGCTTGAAATGCGGCGGCGGGATGAGCATCGCGAAGTTGGTCTTGCCGCAGGCGCTCGGGAAGGCGGCGGCGACGTAGGTCTTCTCACCGTGCGGGTCCTCGACGCCGAGGATGAGCATGTGCTCGGCCATCCAGCCCTCGTCGCGCGCCATGTTCGAGGCGATGCGCAGGGCGAAGCATTTCTTGCCGAGCAGGGCGTTGCCACCGTAGCCCGAGCCGTAGCTCCAGATCTCGCGCGTCTCCGGGAAGTGCACGATGTACTTTTCCTTGTTGCACGGCCACGGCACGTCGGCCTGGCCCGGCGCGAGCGGCGCGCCGACCGAGTGGAGGCAGGGCACGACGCGCTTCTCGCCCTTGTCGATCTCCTTGAAGACCGGCAGGCCGATGCGGGCCATGATGCGCATGTTGACGACGACGTACGGCGAGTCCGTCAGTTCCACGCCGATCTGCGACATGGGCGAGCCCACCGGGCCCATGCTGTAGGGCAGGACGTACATGGTGCGCCCGGCCATGCAGCCGTTGAACAGGCCGCGCAGGGTCTTCCGCATCTCGAAGGGATTGACCCAGTTGTTGGTCGGCCCCGCCGCGTCCTTGGACAGCGAGCAGATGAAGGTCCGGTCCTCGACGCGGGCGACGTCACCCGGGTCGGACCGCACGTAGTAGCACCCGGGCCAGAGCTTCTCGTTGAGCTTGATGGCGGTACCGCTCGCCACCATCTGGGCGCACAAGTCGTCGTACTCTTCCTGGGATCCGTCCACCCAATGGACATTGGCCGGCTTGCAAAGCTCGACCATCTTCTCGACCCAGCGGAGCAGGTGCTCGTTCGTGCTGAGGGGTTTGGCGGCGGTATGCTTTTTCATCGCGCGCCACGGTGCGCCAACCGCCCGGGGGCGTAAACCGGAATCCCTCCGCGGATCCTGCGATTAATGCCTTTGAAGCAACGCTTTCGCACGCGATTAGCGGCGACTTTTCGGGCGCTGGACACGCTCCGGCAGTCACTTACGCTGGTGCCATGAACCCTTGCCCCACCCCCGGCTGGCTCCTGGCCGCCGCCTGCCTGTTCCTGGCCCCGCTCCGTGCCGCCGATCCGGCGCCGACTCCGCCAGCCGGCTCGACGATGACGACGTACTATTTCTGCCTGCTCACCAAGGGTCCGAACCGCGCGCAGCCCGCCGCGGAGGCGCAGCGGCTTCAGGCTGGTCACATGGCCAACATGAACCGGCTGGCCGAGGCCGGGAAGCTTCTGGTCGCCGGCCCATTTGCTGACGACGGCGAGTGGCGCGGGGTCTTCATCCTGAAATGCGCCTCGCTCGCGGAGGCCCAGGCTCTCGTCGCAACGGATCCGGCGGTCGCGGCCGGCCGCCTGCGGGCGGAAATTCACCCGTGGATGACGGCCAAGGGCTACATCCGCGACCCGGAGTTTCCGCAGGCAACGTTCGCGCCCTTCGCGCCCTGACCGGCCGACACCCAGTCCCTCACACGGGCTCGATGTGCACCGCCACGTCGGTGATCGCGTGCGGGACGGACGCGAGCAGCGTGTCCTTGACGGCGTGGGCGATGTCATGGCCCTCGCGCACGCTCAGGCTGCCGTCCACCCGCACATGGATGTCGACCAGGTGATTGAGCCCGCTCTTGCGCACGCGGCACTTGTCGAGGGCCGCCACGCCGGGCACGCCGAGGGCCAGCGCCCGCACCTCCTGCTCCAGCACCGCCGGCACCGCCACGTCCATCACGTCGCCCACCGCGCGCCGGAACATGATCGCGCCGTTCACCGCGATGATGATGCACGCGAGCAGCGCGGCCCAGTCGTCGGCCGCCTCGTACCCCGCGCCGCCCACCAGCGCGATCGCGATGCCGATGAAGGCCGCCGCCGAGGTCAGCGCATCCGACCAGTGATGCAGCGCCTCCGCGCCAAGGGCCGTGCTGCCGACCCGGCGGCCCACGGCGTCGAGATGCCGCGAGAACAGGCTCTTCGCGATGATGACGCCAGCGAGCAGCACCAGCGTCCACCACGCCGGCGAACCGTGCGGGTGCAGGATCTCCTGCAGCGCGTGCCAGGCGATCCAGGCCGCGGCGCCCAGCACGAAACAGGCGACCGCGAGCGCCGCCAGCGGCTCGGCCTTGCCGTGGCCGTAGGGATGATCCTCATCCGGCGGCCGCGCCGCCACGCGGAAGCCCGCCCAGACCAGCACCGAGGACACGATGTCGAGCAATGACTCCACGCCGTCGGCGATGAGGGCATAGGTGTTGCCGAACAGCCCGCCGGCAAACTTCACGGCCGCCAGCAGCGCGTTGAGCCCGATCCCGCGCAGCACCAGGCGTGCCCCGGACCGGGCCCGTTCCTGCGCGAGGGAGTGATGCAACGGCAGCGGCTGCGACATGCGGGGAGGCTAGCCGTGGGCCGCGCGGGGCGGCGAGGCCGTAATTGACCCACTCCCCTCCCTGCCGCACAGTCGGCCGATCCCATGGCCGACTCAAGCACCGCCATCGCCACCGACCCCGTCAAGCAGTTCTCGGTCTTCGCGGAGAACCGCGTCGGCCGTCTCTACGACTTCACCGCGCTCCTCAAGGATCACAACGTGCACGTCATGGCGATGAGCGTCCTCGACACCACCGACAGCGCGATCGTGCGCGTCGTCGTCGACGACCCGGAGAAGGCCCGCGAGCTGATGATCAGCAATGATTTTCCCTACGCGGAGACGGAGGTTCTCGCCGTGGAGATCACCGACGAGGCCGACCTCAAGGGCGTGCTGAGCGCCCTGCTCGAGGCGGAGATCAACATCCACTACCTCTACAGCTTCATCAAGCGCCCCGAGGGCAGGTCGGCGCTGGCCATCAACGCCGAGGACATCGACATCGCCGCCCAGTCGCTGAACCGCCGCGGCTTCCGCGTGCTCACGCAGCGCGACATCTCGCGGTAGGCGGCGATGGCCGTTGCCGGAGCGTGCCTAACCGCTCCCGACCGCGCCCATCTTCTCGCCTTCGAGCAGATAGATGCCGACGAGGTAACCGTTCTCGAACATGGCGCCGACCTTCAGCACGCCGTGGAAATCGATCGGGACATCCATGAGCGGGCGCACCCCCTTGGGCATGCGCACCACGACCCACTCGTTCATGTTGGGCACGACGCCGTAGCAGCACATCATCGCATCCTTCACGAGGAGGAACTCGGTGACGAGCGGGCCCTCCATTTTCACCGGCAGCATGAAGCCGGTGACGATCGCCCTGCGGCCGTTCCAGGCCTTCACCTCCGCCGGGATCTGCTCCTCGCCGCCCTCCTGCGGCTGGCCGGTCGACGGATCGTAGGTCGGCGTCACGAAGCGGTACGCGGCCAGGCGATCGAAGCCGAGGCGCAGGTAGCCGTCTTCCTCGGCCGGCGGGGCTTCGGCCGCCAGGCGGGCGCATGCCGACACCGCAAGCGCGCCGTAAAGAACGTGGCGAAGAAAACTAGGCATCCTGCCGCAACATGCACGGCGCCCGCCGGCCGTCAAAGCGTTTGACCGCGCGACGGCGGGCTCCTCAGACGCGGTAGAACGCCTCGGCATTGCGCACGTAGAGCCGGTGCAGCTCGTCGGGCGAGGCCCCGGCGAGGGCCTCGTCCACCGTGCGCACCCAGCGCGGGTAGTCCGTCGCCTGGGTCGAGACCGGCCAGTCGCCGCCGAAGATCACGCGGTCGAAGCCGAAACAGTCCACCACATGGTCGATGTACGGGCGCAGGTCGGCCGCCGTCCACTTGGCGAAATCCGCCTCGGTCGCGAGGCCGGAGAGCTTGCACCACACGTTGGGGAAGCGCGCGAGCTCGCGCAGCTCGGCGCGCCACGGGTCGAGCAGGCCGGCCTTGATGTCGGGCTTGGCGATGTGGTCCATGATGAACCGCACGTTCGGGCACTGCCGCACGAGCTTCAGGGTGTTCGCGAGCTGCCTGTGGTTGATGCAGAGATCGAAGCTGAGCCCGTGCCGCGGCAGGAGCTGCACGCCGCGGACGAAATCCGGCCGCAGGCAGAACTCCGGGTCGGCCTCGAACTGGATGATGCGGCGGATGCCCTTGATGAGCGGGTTGGCCGCGAGCCGCGCGAGGTCGGCCTCGGCCGCGTCGCCCTTCTCCAGCGGGGCCCACGGCACGATGCCGCGGAGGCGCGGATCCTGCCGCGCCACCTCGGTCACCCAGTCCGCCTCGTCCTGGAACTGCGCGAAATCGCACTCGCACTGCAGGAAAACCATCTTCGCCACCGGCACCGGCCCGCACGCGCGGCGGTAATCCTCGATGAGGTGGTTCTTGTTCAGGAGCGGCACGCTCGCGAGCCACGGGTAGCGCAGCCGCGACAGGTCCCAGATGTGGAGGTGGGTGTCGACGATGGGGAACGCAGGCATGGGGTGACGGGAATGGTTACTTGTTGACGTGATTCTTGAGCGGTTCGCCGCGGAGGCCGCGGACGAGTTCCTCGGCCGCGAGGCGCTGGAGGCGCGGGATGCTGCTCTCGCTGTACCAGGCGACGTGCGAGGTGAGCAGGGCGCCGGGGGCGCCGCGCAGCGGATGGTCGGCCGGAAGCGGCTCCTGCTCGAAGACATCGATGCCGGCGCCGCCGATCACGCCGGCCTGCAGCGCCGCCGCGAGCGCCGTCGTGTCGATCAAGGGGCCGCGCGCGGTGTTCACGATGACGGCGGTCTTCTTCATCTCGGCCAGCCGGGCGGCATTGATGAAATGCTTGGTCTCGGCCGTGAGGGGCAGGTGCAGCGAGAGGATGTCGGCACGCGTGAAGAGGTCGTCGAGCTCCACCTTTTCCACGCCCTCCATCGCCATGACGTCGGCCGGCACGAACGGGTCGTAGGCGATGCGCTTGCCGCCGAAACCGCGCATCATCACGTGGGCGTTGCGGGCGATGCGGCCAAAGCCGGCGGTCGCGAAGGTGACTTCGCGCAGCGACGGCATCGGGCGGTCGGGCGTGATCTTCCAGGTGCCGCCGCGCAGGCGGGCGTCGATCTGCGGCAGCTGCCGCACGAGCGCGAGGGCCAGCGCGACCGCGTGCTCGGCGACCTCGTGCACGCCGTAGTCGGGCACGTTGCACACCGGGATGCCCCGGGCCTTGGCGGCGGCGAGGTCGACGTTGTCCACGCCGATGCCGTAGCGGACGATGATCTTGCAGCGCGTGAGGGCCGCGACGACCTCCGCGTTGACCGGCGCCCACTGCACGAGCAGCGCGTCGGCGTCGCGCGCGGCGTCGATCACCGCGGCGGGCGTCTTGCACTGGGCGACCGTCAGCTCGATGCCCGCGTCGCCGAGGACGCTCTCCTCGTGGTGGAGATTGGGAAAACCATGGTCGGTGATGACAGCGCGGAGTTTGGTCATGAAATTGAGAGGCCGGGGCTCACTTCGTGCCGGCGATCTTGGTGTTCTGGCCGAGACCCTCGGGGCCGAGGCCGTTGTAGCCGCCGTCCACGGGCAGGTCGGTGCCGGTGATGAAGGAGGCGTCGTCGCTCAGGAGGAACAGCACCGGGCCGGCGATTTCGACCGGGTGGCCCATGCGGCCGAGCATGTGGAACTGGCCCCAGATGGGGTCGAATTTCGCGCGGTCGCCGTCGGCGGCCTTGTCCACCTCGCGGGTCCAGATCCAGCCGGGGCTGACGCTGTTGACGCGGATCCGGTGCGGCGCGAGGTCGAGCGCGGCGCAACGCGTGAGCTGGGTGACGGCGCCCTTGGCCATGTTGTAGGTCCAGCGGTTGGGCTGCGCGACCCAGGCGGAGATGCTCGAGACGTTGACGATGGCGCCGCCACCCTGGCGCTTCATCGGCTCGGCGACGAGCTGGGTGAGGAGCGCGAAGGCGAAGGGCCCGACGTTGAAGCTGCGCAGGAAATCCCCGCGCGCGGCGTCGAGGCCCTTGGCGACGAAGGAGAACGCGTTGTTGACCAGAAAATCGAGCCGGCCGTGGCGGGCGATCGTCGCCGCCACGAGCTCGCGGCAGAACTTCTCATCCTCGAGATCGCCGGCCACGATGAGCGGGTCGAACCCGGCCGCGGCAAAGGCGCGCCGGCCCTCGGCGGCGTCGGCCGGGAGGCCGCTGACCGCGACCTGGGCGCCCTCGCGCAGGAGCTCGAGCGCGATGGCGTGGCCGATGCCGTTGGTGCCGCCCGTGACGAGGGCGACCTTGCCTTGGAAACGTCCGGAAACCGGGGTGCGCGTGGGGTTCGTGAGCATGGGGTGCGGGGTTGAAAATTAAGGGCAGATCACGGCCTTCAGGTCGGCGCCCTGGGCGGCGAGCATGCGGTTGAAAGCGGTGACGCCCTCGGCCAAGGGGAAACGCTGCACCCACGAGAGGGCGTCGACCTTGCCGGCCGCCATGAGGTCGAGCGCCTGGCGCAGCTCGGCGATGGTCGCCGCATAGGTGCCGAACACGACGCGCTCGGGCAGCGTGATGTTGTAGGTGTCGACGGCGACGGTGTTCTCGTGGAGGCCGATCCAGACCGACGCGCCGCCGGGCCGCAGCGCCTCGAGCGCGGCGCGCTTGGTGATCGCGCCGCCGACGGCATCGACGGTGAGATCGGCGCCCTCGCCGCCCGTTTCGGCCTGCAGGACCTTCACCACGTCTTCCGTGCGCGGATTCACGACGCGCGCAGCGCCGAGCTTTTGCGCGACGGCGAGGCGCTCGGGGCTGAGATCGGCGACGATGACCCGGGAGCCGCGCAGGACCTGCAGCGCCTGCTGGCAAAACAACCCGATCGGCCCGGCGCCGATCACGAGCGCGGTCGCCGCGGGCCGATCCTGGGTGAGCCGCGCGACATGGATGCCGTTGGCCATGGGCTCGGCGAGAGCGGCGGCCTCCGCGGGCAGGTTTTCGGGCCACGGAATGAGGCACCGGGCGGGGACGTTGACATACTCCGCGAATGCGCCGGGGCGGTGCATCCCGAAGATCTGCCGCTCCGCGCACAGGTGCGTGTCGCCGCGGCGGCAGCGCACGCAGCGGCCGCACGGCACGAGCGAGTTGCTGACCACGCGGGCGCCGATCGCCCAGTCGCGCACCTCCGCGCCGGTCTCGGCGATCGTGCCGCAGAACTCATGCCCCATCACGAGCGGGGGCGTCCGCCGCGGGCTGCGGCTCTTGAACGTCTCGAGTTCGCTGCCGCAGATGCCGCAGGCCGCCACCTTGAGCCGGACCTCGTCGGGACGCGGGGGCGTCGGGGGCACGTCGGCGATTTCGAGCCGGTCAAACGCTGGGTAGAACAGGGCGCGCATGAGCGGATGTTTCCGTGCCGCCCGCCGTCGGCAAATGCAAGGGCGAATCACCATGAAAATTCGCGGCGCCCGCGACACACGCGGGGCTTGCGCTTTCCGGCGAAGCCCGTTTCGCCATGAGGTCCATTTCCCATGAGCCTGATCCTGACCCTGCGCCCCATCACGTTTCCCGCAAAGTGCCAGCCAGCCGAGCGGACCGCCGCCGAGGAACTCGCCCGGCTCACGGGCGCGACCGCCGCCGCGGCCGGTCGCCCGGGCCGCGGCCTGAACGTCGCGCTCGCCGCGCGCGGCTGGGCACCCGCCGCCGCCAAGGCCGCCCGCGCCGCGACCGGCTGGATGTGGCTGCGCGTCGACGAACACGGCGCGGGCGAGGTCATCGCCAGCGAGGGCTCGGGCCTCTTCGCCGCCGTCCGCCTCCTCGCCCACGGGCTCACGGGCGCCACGCGCGAGAAGCTCGCCCGCGGCTTGCTGCTGCGCCGCAGCTTCGCGCTGAACCGCCCGATCTGGGACGCATCCTTCGCGCAGTACTGGAAGTCGAACCGCCAATTCTGCCCGGAGCAGTACGCCGCCACGCTGGCCGAGGCCGGCTTCACCCATCTCGAGATCAACAGCCTGCACTCGCATTTCCCGTATGAGGACTCGGTGCCGGGCGAGTACTACTCGCAGTTCTACACCTATTGCCCCGGCTTCAACCACTTCATCGACACGCCGCTGACCCGCGGCATCTGGCCGACGCAGTACCTCGACGCCAACCTCGCCCGCCTCCGCGACCTCGCCGCCCTCGGCCGCAAGTACGGCCTCAAGCCCGGCGTGTGCCTCTACGAGCCGCGCAGCCTGCCCGAGCGCTTCTTCCAGCGTTACCCGACGCTCCGCGGTGCGCGCATCGACCATCCCTTCCGCTCGCGCCTGCCGCGCTATACGCTGGCGCAGGACCACCCGGTCACGCAGTCGCACTACCGCCTCGCGGTGCAGGCGCTGATGAAGGCCGTGCCCGATCTCGACGCGATGTCGATCTGGACCAATGACAGCGGCGGCGGCTTCGAGCACACCGCGTCGCTCTACATCGGGCGCAACGGCGGCCCGTACATGATCCGCGAGTGGCGCAGCCACGAGAAGATCGCCGAGGCCGCGGGCAAGAGCATCGGCAAGTTCCTGCGCAACCTGCGCGAGGCGGCCGCCACCGTGAATCCCGACTTCAAGGTCAGCCTCCGCATTGAGCCGTTCAAGGTGGAGCACGACCACCTCAAGTCCGAGCTCGGCCGCGGCGTGCACTGGGAGGGCCCGTCGCTCCTCGCCCGCGGCTACTCCCTGCCCTACAGCCACCCGCGCTACGCCGACCAGCTGGGCGTCGCCGGCGGCATGTTCCACTGCCAGATGGACGAGCGCGAGGCCGGCGAGCTCAAGAAGGAGCGCGCCCAGGGCGTCGAGCCCATCCTCACCTACTCGCCCGGCCCGGTGTGGAATCAGGAGCCGCTCATCGGCATTCCCTGGCCGCGCATGATCCATGCCCGCCTGACGCAGCTGAAAGGCATCGGTGCCAACATGGTCAGCGCCATGGGCGGCCTCGCCAACACCACCGCCGCACCCTATTGGCCGAACCCCGCCGCCATCCGCGCCGCGCAGTTCACGCCGGACCGGCCCATCGCCGACGTGCTCGCCGCCGAGGCCGTGCGCTTCGCCGGCGCCACGCACGGCCCCGCCCTCGCCAAGGCGTGGGAACTCTTCGAGGAGGCCGTCACCTGGCAGCCCGTCGTGCCGCTCTTCTGCGGCTTCGGCTTCTGCTGGCAGCGCACGTGGGACCGCCCGCTCGTGCCCGACATCGAGGCCATCCCGGCCGCCGAGCGTCACTACTACGAGCGCCACGGCTGCTTCCAGCACAACAACCCCGGGATCAATGATCTCGGCAAGGACGTGCTCTTCAACCTCATCACCCGCGAGTCGGCCGACAAGATGGTACCGCGCTTCGACCGCGAGCTGCTCCCGCGCATCGCGAAAGCCGAGAAATTCGTCGCCGCGACGCTGGCCAAGTGCGCCGGCGATGCCCAGGCCACGGCGGTCTTCGCCGACCTGCGCGACCGCCTGCGCGGCTACCGCCACTGGGCCACGACGCTCCGCAGCGTCGCCGCGTGGTGCTCGGGCGTGTACGGCTACCTCGAGACCAAGTCGGCCGCGCAGAAGCGCCGGTACGAGAAGTTCCTCCAGGCCGCCATCGACCTCGAGCTCGCGAACACGCGCGGGCTGCTCGAACACTTCGAGAACTCGCCCACCGAGTTCATGGTCGTGTCCGCGACCGGCGAAAGCACCTTCATCTACGGCAAGAACCTCGGCGAGCACCTGCGTACCAAGATCCGGCTGATGGAGAAGTACCGCCACCGGAAGCCGCGCATCGACCGCGACATCCTCTGGCGCCCGGCGCCGAACCTGCCGTGGCCGGACGGGCTGGAAACGACGTCTGGCTGAGGAGCTGCGCCGCCTCACGCCATTGGTCGCTGGCCGGGAACTCTGGTAAATAATCACCGCCCGGCCGGCGACCGCTTGCCCCGCGGGGCGGCGCCTGCTGGATTGGTCGCTCTTTCCCATGAGCCCGATCCCCGCCCCGCTCGCCGCACTCAATGTGCGCACGATCACGTATCCCGCCCGCTTCCAGCCGGTGGAAAAAACCGCCGCCGAGGAGCTGGCCCGCCTGACGGGCGCCACGGCCACGGCCGGCAACCGGCCGGGCCGCGGCGTGAACGTCGCCCTCGCCCCGCACGACTGGGCGAAGTCGCTGCCGAAATCCAAGGCCAGCCGCGCCGGCTGGATGTGGCTCAAGCTCGCCGACGACGGCACGGGCGAGATCATCGCCGATCACGGCGCCCACCTCTACGCCGCCGTCCGCCTGCTCGCCCACGGCCTGCCCGACGCGGCGCGCGCGAAGCTCGATCGCGGGGTGTTCCTGCCCGTCACGTTCCCCTGGCACCGACCGCACTGGGACGCCTGCCTCACGCAGTACTGGCGCACCGCCCGCAAGTTCGACCCCGAGCGCTACGTCGCCTCGCTCGCCGAGGCCGGCTTCACGCACGTCGAGGTCAACGGCCTCCACCCGCACACGCCGATGGAGGACTCGGTGCCGTTCGAGTTCTACCCGCAGTTCTACACCTACTGCGCTGGCTTCAACCACTTCGTCGACACGCCCCTCACCCAGGGTCTCTGGCCCACGCAGTACCTCGAGGCCAACCTCAACAACCTGAAGCGCCTGGCCGCCCTCGGCCGCCGCTACGGCCTCAAGCCGGGCGTGTGCATGTTCGAGCCGCGCTCGATGCCCGAGCGCCTCTTCCAGAAGTACCCGACGCTGCGCGGCGCCCGCGTCGACCATCCCTTCCGCTCGCGCCTGCCGCGCTTCTGCCTGGCGCAGGATCACCCGGTGACCAAGCAGCACTACCGCGCCGCCCTGCAGGCGCTGCTCAAGGCCGCGCCCGATCTCAGCTACATGAGCGTGTGGACCAACGACAGCGGCGCCGGCTTCGAGCACACCGGCTCGCTGTACGTCGGCCGCAACGGCGGCCCGTACATGATCCGCGAGTGGCGCAGCCACGAGAAGATCGCGCAGGCCGCCGGCGAGAGCATCGTCCGCTACCTGCACAACCTCCGGTCGGCCGCGGCCGAGATCAACCCCGACTTCGACGTCATCCTCCGCATCGAGCCCTTCAAGCTGGAGCAGGACCACATCAAGGCGGGCATGGGCGGCCACGTCACCTGGGAGGCGCCCACGCTCCTCGTGCGCGGCTACGAGATGCCGTACCTGCACCCGCGCTACCCCGAGTTCAAGGGCGCCGCCGGCACCCCGCAGCAGGCCACGCTCGACGACAGCGAGCGCCGCGTGCTCGAGGATTCGCTGCAGAAGGACACCAACCCGATCCTCCAATACACCGCGGGCACGGTCGCCTGCTTCGAGCCGCTGCTCGGTATTCCCTACCCGCGTCAGCTGCACCAGAAGCTGGTCTCGATGCGCGACACGGGCCTGACGCGCATCAGCGCGCTCGGCGGCCTGGGCAACACGCCGCAGACGCCCTACTGGCCCAACGTGGACGTGCTCCGCGCCGTGCAGTTCACGCCCGAGCTGTCGCTCGACGAGATCCTCGCGCAGGCTGCCCGCCGCTACGTCGGTGAGAAGCACGCGCCCGCGCTCGTCGCGGCGTGGAACGAGTTCGACGAGGCGATCGCCTGGCAGCCGCCGGTGATGCTCTTCAGCGGCTTCGGTTTCTGCTGGCAGCGCACCTTCGACCGTCCGTATGTGCCCGACATCGAGGCCATCCCGGCCAAGGAGCGCGCGTACTACGAGCGCTTCGGCTGCTTCCAGCACAACAACCCCGGCATGAACGACCTGGGCAAGGACGTGCTCTTCGACCTCATCACGCGCGAGCACGGCACCAAGGCCGCCGGGTATTTCGACCGCAACGTCTCCCCGCGCGTCGCGAAGCTCATCGCCCGCCTGGAAAAGCTCGAGGCGCAGACCGCCGCGGAGCCCGCGGCGCAGGCCGTGTTCGTCGACCTGCTCGACCGCGCCCGCGCCTTCCAGATCTGGTGCGGCTCGCTCCGGATGGTCTGCCTCTGGGTCGCCCACGTCTACGGCTACCTCGAGAGCAAGTCCGCCGCCGACAAGAAGCGGCATGAAAAGCTCCTGCAGGCGGCGATCGACGCGGAACTCGTGAACACGGAGCGCCTCATCGCGCTCCTGGAAAGCGGCCGCACCGAGGTGATGGCGCTCTCCGCCGCCGGCAACAACACCTTCGTCTACGGCGAGGACCTCCCGGACCTGCTCCGCGAGAAGATCCGCCTGATGAAGAAATACCGGCACGCGAAGCCGCGCATCGACCGCGACATCCTCTGGCGCCCCGCCCCGGGCGCGACGTGGCCGAAGTTCGACTGAGCACCAGGCACCGTAGGCCGCCAGCTTGCTGGCGCTCAATTGGCATGCGCCAACCGAACGAGCGCCCGCGAGCGGGCGGCCTACTGCTACCTTAACCCAGGCGCCGCCGCAGCAGTGCGGCCAGGCCAGCCTTGTCGAGCCGCTTGGCGGCGAGGCCGATCATGGCGTCGTACAGTTCGCTGTCCGCAATCGCCGTTGTATTGATCCCGTTGAGTTCCAAAAACACCAACGCCGTTGTCACGGCGGTGCGCTTGTTGCCATCGAGATAGGGTTGATTCTCCGCCAGGTGAAACGCGTAGGCCGAAGCCAGATCAAAGAAGTCCGGCTGGCCATAGGTGAACAGGTGCAGGGGTTGGGCGAGGGCCGACTCAAGCCGATGCTCATCTCTCAGCCCATCCTGCCCGCCGTGCTCGGCAAGCGAACGCTGGTGCAGGGTATCCACCCATGCACGCGTCATCCAGATGGGATCGCTCACTGGGCGAGCTTGCGCAGCAAGTCCTTGCGCTCGGCGAACACTTTCTCTGCCGCTCGGCTGAATGCGGCATCACCAGCATGACTGGTCGCCATGCGCCCGACGCGGGCTGGCGGTTTTTTGGCCAGGTACGGGGCGGCCGGCTCCTCGACTTTGGGGTTCTTGCGCTTCATGCGCCCACGGTGCGAGGGCCCGCGGGCGCTGTCAACCGGCCGGCCTCAGCCGCCGTGGGCCTTCTTGCGGAATTCCGACGGTGTGAGGCCCATGACCTGCTTGAAGGCCTTGGAGAAGTGGAACACGTCGCAGAACTCGAGCTCCTCGGCGAGTTCCTTGAACCCGTGGCTGCCCTGGTAGATGGCGGCGCACGCGCGGTCGATGCGCTTGCGCTTCTGGAACTGGCCCGGTGACACGCCCAGGCGCAGGGAAAACTGCTTCCGGAAATTGTCGTAGTTGAGCCCCACCTCGCGCGCCACCTGCTGCGGCGTGAGCCAGGTGCGGCCGCGCGGGTTGCCGAGGAGGCGCTGGCTCTCCTCGAACCACTCATCGCGTTCCGGCCGCAGGCGGGCCTCGGCATCGGCCGCCGACATATCGCAGAGCAGGTGCAGGAATCGCCCCATCGCGCGCATCGCCGCCGCCTCGGTGTGCCGCGCATCGCCGGCGACGATCTCCTCCAGGCGCCGGCTCCAGTAGTCCACCGGCTCGAGGTGCCACACCGGCCGCGCCGGGTCCAGCAACCCGCGGCTGCGCAGGAAGTCGAACTGGGGACCGTTGAAGACAAAATAGATCTGCGTCCACGGCTGGCCCTTCTTCGGTCCGTAGGCGTGGGCCAGCTCGGGAAAGATCACCACGAGGTCGCCCGTGCGCAGGTCGGCCCGCACCCCGTTGGCGTCGCAGTAATACCCGTCGATCTGCAGCATGTAGATGAGTGAATAGCTTCCCAAAACACGCATCGCCTTGGGATCGAGGCCGTGGACGTTCTGCAGCATGCCGGCGAGCTGCAATTCGCCGGCTCCGGTGCGGAGGGGGCTTTCCAGCCAGGGTTCGTTGCGGATGGAGTTGGGGTTAAGCGGCATTCGCGTCCCCAAAATCTACATGCCAAATCTCATTTCAACCATTTTGTCGGAGCGCCGCACCGTGTATCTTCCCGGGCCGGCGTCACCCGCCCCTTTTCGGGTTGGCGCCGCCTTTCTCCACACCCATGAGCACCGCCACCCTGCCGCAAATCATTTCCTACGGTCATGCCCTCGACATGGCCGACGACAAGATCGGGATCCTGCGCGATTCCGCCGACGCCGCCGATGACGTCGCCGAGCTGCACCGCCGCATCGCCCAGGACGGGTACCTCTACATGAAGGGCTACCTCGACCGCGACCAGGTGATGGAGGCCCGCGCCGCCCTCACCGACCGCCTCGCAGCCGCCGGCGTGCTCGATGAAGGCTATCCCTCGATCGAGGGCGTCGCGAAGCCCAACTCCGGCTACATCTTCAAGCCCGAGATCACCCGCGACTGCCAGCCCGTGCAGCGCCTGCTCTACAGCGGCCGCCTGATCGAGTTCTACGAGAAGGTTTTCGGCGAGAGCGTGCGCCACTACGATTACACCTGGCTCCGCGCCATCGGCCCCGGCAAGGGCACGAACCCGCACTGCGACCTGCCCTACATGGGCCGCGGCACCCACAAGCACATGACCTGCTGGCTGCCGTACGGCGAGATCTCCTACGAGCTCGGCGGCCTGATGATCCTCGAGGGTTCGCACAAGCGCATGGACCTGCTCGAGAACTACGTGTACCGCGACGTGGACGCCTTCTGCGAGAACCGCACGAAGGACGTCGAGAAGGTCAAGGAGGGCAAATGGACCTTCACCGGCACCCTGTCGCACAACCCGCCCGCCGTCCGCAACAAGTTCGGCGGCCGCTGGCTCGTGACCGAGTTCGAGCCGGGTGACTTCCTGACCTTCGGCATGTTCGTGGTCCACGCCTCGCTCGACAACCAGACGGCCAACCGCCTGCGGATCTCGAGCGACAGCCGCTACCAGCGCGCGTCCGAGCCCATCGATGAGCGCTGGGTCGGCGTCAACCCGCCGGCCCACGGCCCGAACGGCAAGCGTGGCCTGATCTGCTGACCCCTCCTCGCCTCCGCCCCATGGCCACCACCACGTCCACCCCCACCCCCAGCGCCACCTCCGGCCGCATGGCCGCCGTCAACGAGATGACGCGGCTGCTGCGCCTCCTCTTCGAGGTCGAGCGCGAATTCCTCCGCACGGTCACGACGCTCGTGTACCGCGTCGGCGAGCCCGAGCTGAAGTACCTCATCTGCCAGCACGCCTGGGAGTCCGCCGGCCACGCCCGCTTCATCCGTGAGCGCGGCCGCGAGCTGTCGGGCTTCGGCACCGGGGAGGAAGTCCGCGCGTCCATCCGCCGGGTCTTCGTCGAGGCCGTCGGCCACGCCCAGTCCAATCCGCTGGTGATCACCGCCGGCTTCTACACGGTCCTGAAGCCCGCCCTCCTCGCCGCCTACCGGCACTATCTCAAGGTCACCGACCATCTCGCCGACTGGCCCTCGAAGAAGCTGGTCGAGGAATTCATCGCCGACGAGGAGCGCCACCTCCGCGAGATCACGCCCTACCTCCAAGGCGTCGACGCCCGCGAGTGGAACCTCCACCTGACCCAGGCCCTCGACGACCTCGGCGGCTGGCTCGGCCAGGAAACCCGCCTGCCGCTCGCCGCCGGCTATGTCTGGCAGCAGCAGGTGAAGCCCTACGCCCACCCGGCGACGTGCAACCGCGGCAAGTACCCGGTGTGCTCGAGCGTGTTCGGTTTCGACCCGACCGAGGATCCGATCGTGCGCCCGTGGCTGACCGACCCGCAGACCGACGCGCGCGTCATCCGCCTCATGGTTTACGTCTGGCTGATGATGGAAATGGACGCGATCGACTACCTCGCGACCGTCTTCATCGACACGCCCGCGGCGCCCTTCGACCTGCACCACGACCTCGCGCGCCACCTCTGGGACGAGTCCCGCCACAGTCAGTTCGGCTTCCGCCAGCTGCCGAAGCTCGGCGTCGACCTGATGACCGTCGAGCACTCCCTCGACCTCTACAACATCCTCATCCAGATGCCGGCGCACGAGCGCTACGCCCTGATGACGATGGAATTCGAGGCGGGCAGCTTCCCGACCAAGGCGCACGTGATGGACCGCGTGCGCGAGTTGAGCGACTTCGAGGCCGACACCCTCCTCGCCTTCGACCGCAACGACGAGCAGAACCACGTCCGCTACGGCCACCGCTGGCTGCCCGAGATGATGGCCCTGTTCGGCGAGGCGCGCCCGACCGAGGAGTTCGTCAAGGCCACGCAGGCCAAGTTCAAGGACTTCGCCGCCCGCTTCGGTGGCCTCACCCCGCATTCGCTGCCCAAGGAAAAGCGCCTGACCGGGGAGAAGATCCGCCGGATCGCCGGCGCGAACTGAGACGGGCCCGCCGGCCTGTTGGCGGCAGCGCACGCGTTCCGGACGCCTGCGCCCTCGACCTGCTGATTATTCGTGAAATAGGACCTTGAACGGCAGGAATGCCGGAGCCTGAATGCATGCTTCATGCTCCCCTGTTTCCGTCGCGTTTGGCCCCTGCTGTTTCTCCTGCTCGTCGCCCAACCCCGGGTCTGGGCTGAAGGTCTGGTGACGTTGACCGCCACGCCCGTCCCGGCGGAGACCGCCCGAACCCAGGCGGTGGCGGCCGATGACCTGGCGCTGCCCGAGCTCACGGGCCCGGCGGCCGGGTTGGCGCCGATCGCGTTGATCGAGCACTACGACGCGCTCTGGCTGCTGGCCACGAAGGCGGACGGAAGCCAGGCTTGGCTGCGGCACGGCCCCGACGGCTGGGCGACCAAGGCCACGCCGCCCGCGGCGCTGCGGCCGGAGCTCCAGCGGGGCGGCCAGGCCCACGTGCTGGCGCTGGGGGCGGACGGCTCCGGGCAGGTCACCTTTTTCACCTACCACACGATCACGGATGCGTGGGCTTCACTGGGCGTCACGACGCTGCCAGGCCAGCCGGTCGAGGTGCAGCGCGCGGCCGACGGCTTTCTCGTCACCACGCGGGACGTGGCCGGCACGACGGTCACGACCCACCTCACGGTCGCCCTGACCAAGCGCCTGCTCAAGACCGCCGACTGGGCCATCATCATCGCCTATCTCGCCTTCACCGCCGCGATCGGTTACTACTATTACCGCCAGGACAAGCTGAAGAAGGACAATGCCGAGTTCTTCCTCGGCGGCCGGAACATCCCGTGGTGGGCGGCGGGCGTGAGCCTCTACGCCACCGGCACCAGCGCGATCAGCTACATCGCCACCCCGGCGAAATCGTTCTCCGAGAACTGGCTCTATCTCGCCAACAACGTCGTGGGCATGGTCGGCACGATCTTCGTCGCCATCATCATCGTGCCGCTCATCCGCCGGCTGAGCCTGATGTCGGTGTATCACTACCTCGAGATGCGGTTCCACCCGAACATCCGCGTCCTCGCCTCGGCGATCGCCATCGTCATGCAGCTCGGCGGCCGCATGAGCATCGTGCTCTTCCTGCCGGCGCTCGCGATGTCGGCCGTCACCGGTCTCGATGTCACCGCGGCCATCTTGATCATGGGCGTCGTCACGATCCTCTACACGGCGCTCGGCGGGATGAAGGCGGTGATCTGGACCGACTTCATCCAGGTCGTCGTCATGCTCGGCGGCGCCTTCGTCGCGATCGGGTTCATCATGACGAACATCGAGGGCGGCGTGGGCGGCTTTTTCCAGACGGCCATCGCCAACGACAAGCTCAAGACCTTCGACTGGAGCCTCGACCTGACGCAGGCCACGGTCTGGGGCTTCATCATCCTCAACATCCTCGGCGTGCTCGTGTACCCGCAGGATCAGGTCATGATGCAGCGCGTGCTCTCGACCAAGTCCGACAAGGAGGCCGGCTGGTCGGTCTGGACGCTCGCCGCCATCGTCATCCCGGGCAATCTAACCTTTTTCGGCATCGGCACCGCGCTCTACGTCTATTACAAGCAGCATCCGGCCAACCTGAACCCGATGCTGAGCGTCGACTCGACCTTCCCGCAGTTCATCGCGGCGGAACTGCCGGTCGGCGTCACCGGCCTCATCATCGCCGGCATCTTCGCCGCCTCGATGTCGACGCTCTCCAGCTGCATCAACAGCGTCGCCACGCTGGTCTCGGTCGACTTCTACGAGCGTTACGCCAAGCACCCGACCCCGCACAAGAGCCTGCGGCTGGCGGAGATCATGACGGTGGTCGGCGGCCTGATCGGCATCGGCACCGCCCTGCTGCTGGCCCAAGCCGACATCAAGTCGGCCCTCGACACCTCCTTCATCCTCATGGGTCTGCTCGGCGGCGGCTTCGCCGGCTGCTACGCGCTGGGCATGTTCACCCGGCGGGCCAACTGGCAGGGCGCCGCCATCGGCGTGGGCGCCAGCCTCGTCCTGACGCTGAGCGCCTGGCTGGTGAACCTGGTGCACCCGTTCTTCTACATCGTGATCGCCAACTCGACCACGATCATCGTCGGCTACGCCGCGAGCCTGCTGTTCCCGGCTCCCACCCAGTCGCTCCTCGGCCTGACCGTGTATACCCCGCGGCAGGCTCCGGTGACGGCCAGCGTCCCCTGAACCCTATCCTATGAAAACCTACCGCGCCGTTCTCGTCGGCACCGGTGGCATCGGCGACGCCCACGTCAACGCCGTCCTCGCCACCTCGGGCCGCGTGCAACTAGCCGCCGCGTGCGACATCGATGCCGCCCGGGCCCGCTCCTTCTGCGACCGCCACAAGATCCCGGCGGCCCACACGGACTACGCCACGATGCTCGCGGCCGAGAAGCCCGACATCGTCCTCATCGCCGCCCCCCCGGGCCTGCATGCCGCGATGAGCATCGCGGCCATGGAGGCCGGCGCCTGGGTGATGTGCGAGAAGCCGCTCTGCGCCTCGCTGGCGGAGTTCGACCGCATCGCCGCCGCGGAGAAGCGCACCGGCCGGCGCACCGCCTCGGTCTTCCAGATGCGCTTCGCCACCTCCAACCTGCACATCCGCAGCCTGCTCAACCAGGGCACCTTCGGCCGGCCCCTGGTCGCCGTGTGCAACACGCTCTGGTTCCGCGACGAGGCCTACTACGCCGTGCCGTGGCGCGGCAAGTGGAGCACCGAGCTGGGCGGGCCCACGATGAGCCAGGGCATCCACTCGATGGACCACCTGCTGCACCTGCTCGGCGAGTGGACCGAGGTCCGCGCCATCGCGGAGACCCTGCACCACAAGATCGAGGTCGAGGACGTCTCCATGGCCCTGGTCAAGTTCGCCAGCGGCGCCCGCGCCTCCATGATCAACAGCACCCTCTGTCCGCGGCAGGAGACCTACATCCGCCTCGACTGCGAGCGCGCGACGCTCGAGCTGACGCACCTCTACGCCTACAAGCGGGAAAACTGGAAACTCACGCCGGCCGACCCGGTCAATGCCACCGCCATGCAAGCCGCCTGGAACGCGTTCCCGCCCGACGTCGGCTCGACCCACGGCGCCCAGCTGAACGCCTTCGTGGCCGACATGGACGCCAACACCGTCCCGCTCACCAGCGGCGAGGAGGCCCGCCGCACCCTCGAGTTCCTCACCGCCATCTACAAGTCCGCCTACACGGGCACCATCGTGACCCGCGGCAGCATCCGCCCCGGCGACTCGTTCTACGAGGCCATGCACGGCGGGATGGCACCCAAGCGCACCAAGGGCTGAGGCACGCCTGCAAACCGGCGCGGCACCTGCTCCTGCCGCCTCTATGGCCACACCCGCCAACCCGCTCGAACAGCCCTCCCTCGCCGCCTACCTCTGGTCCTCCCGCCAGCGCTTCCGCGGCGGCGTCGCCCTGGCGCTGCTGCGCAGCCTCGCGGCCGCGCCCTGCACGCTGCTGATCCAGTGGATCGTGGACAAGCCCCTGAAGGAGGGCTCGATCGACGGGGTGCTCACGTACAGCGCGTGGTTCGTCGCCTGCCTGGTGCTGCACTACGGCTTCTCGGTCTGGGGCGCCAACTCCATCGCCAAGACGATGGCCGGCCTGATGGTCGAGATGCGCAGCCGCATCTTCTTCCGCGTGCAGTTCCTGAGTTTCAGCTACCTCGACGGCCAGAAGACGGGACGGCTGCTCTCGAAGTACGCCTTCGACACGCAGAAGATCGAGGGCCTGCTCTACACCGTCCTCAACCAGCTCCTGCCCAACATCCTCATGGGCATCTGCATCATGGCGATCCTCGCCTGGATGAACTGGTTCCTCCTGCTGGTGCTGCTGCTGGCGATCCCGGTGTACGCCACCGCGAAGTACTTCTTCTTCTCGCGGATCCAGCAGGTGAACAACGAGAACCGCCTCGCCCAGGAGAAGCTCACGGGCACGGCCTCCGAGTACATGTCCGCGCTGCGCCTCGTGCGCAGCTTCGGCGAGGAGGCCCAGGCCGAGCGCGAGCTCGACCACAGCAGCGAGTCGTTCGCCCGCAGCCGCATCGCCCAGTCCTACGTCAACGCGCTCTTCGGCACCTACGTCTACGTCGGCATGCAGTTCCTGTCGCTGATCGTGATCGCCGGCGGCGCCATCATGGCCATCCAGGGCAACATCTCGATCGGCACCCTCTTCGCCTTCATGGCCGGCTTCGGCTACATCCTCGGCCCGGTCCACATGTTCATCGGCCTGAGCGAGCCCTACTTCGCCGCCAAGGAGGGCTACACGAGCATCAAGGAGCTGATCGACTCCCGCTACGTCGAGACCTGGCACGGCACGCGCAAGGAGGCCCGGCTGCGCGGCGACCTCGTGTACGAGAACGTCTCGTTCCACTACCCGACGGCCCCCGACAAGACCGTCATCAAGAACCTCAACCTCACCATCCGCCCCGGCGAGCATGTCGCCTTCGTGGGCCCCTCCGGGTCGGGCAAGAGCACCCTGGCCAACCTCCTCCTCGGCCTCTACGCGCCGACCTCCGGCCGCATCCTCATCGACGGTGTGCCGCAGGCCGAGTGGCACATGCGGTGGGTCCGCCGCCAGCTCGCCGTCGTCATGCAGGAAAGCATCCTTCTCTCCGGCTCCATCGGCGACAACATCCGCTTCGCCAAGCCTGACGCCACCGAGGCCGAGATCCGCGAGGCCGCCCGCCTCGCCAACGCCGAGGAGTTCATCCTGCGCATGCCCGAGGGCTACAAGACCGCCGTCGGCGAGCGCGGCGTCGCCCTCTCCGGCGGCCAGCGCCAGCGCATCGCCATCGCCCGCGCCATCCTCCGCAACCCGCCCGTCCTCATCCTCGACGAGGCCACCTCGGCCCTCGACTACGAGAGCGAGCGCCTGATCCAGGAGGCCCTCGACCGCCTCTCCCAGGGCCGCACCGTCATCACGATCGCCCACCGCCTGAGCACGATCAAGAACGCCGACCGCATCATCGTCCTCCGCGACGGCGTCATCGTCGAGGAAGGCAACTTCCGGGAACTCAACGCCCGCGGAGGCGTCTTTGCCCAGTTGATTGCCGCCCAGACCGCCGGGGCGGAGTTTCTGCAGGCTTGAATCCCGCCGGCGGCAGGAAACAGTTTCCCTCCCAGTCCTTCCAACCGTCCCCCTCCCCCATGAAGAGAATCCTCCTCGCCTTCCTGCTCGTCGCCGCCCCCGCCTTCGCCGAATCCCTTTTCCCCGGCGTCAAGGCCATCATGAGTCCCGAGGAGCAGCGCAACGCCGGCATCGACCAGCTCACCGCCAACCAGCTCGCCGTCATCGACACCGCCATCGTGCGCTTCTACGCGAGCAACATGAAGTCGCAGATCAGTTCCGAGGCCGCCCAGATCGCCGAGAAAATGCGCCAGGCCGACCGCGAGAGCTCCTTCCTCAGCCGCTTCGGCCTGCCCGACATCAGCGGCGACTGGCGCGACCTGCCCGGCATCAAGGGCCGCGTCACCGGCTGGGTCGGCGGCAACAGCTTCCGCCTCGACAACGGCCAGGTCTGGCAGGGCGCCGAACCCATCCCCTTCGAGCTCGTCAACCGCGAGGTCGAGATCTCCCCGCGCCCGGGTGGCCACTACGCCCTTCAGGTCGAGGGCAAGAACACCACCGTCCGCGTCGTCCGCATCAAGTAAGACGGACGGACTCATTAACCACGGATTGCACGGATCCGGCGGGGGTGGCGGAGTCTGATGGCCACAGAAGGCACAAAAGGCACAGAAAATACCAATCCTTATGTGCCTTTTGTGCCTCTTGTGGCCATCCTAGTCAGGCTTCATTCGCCTGATCCGTCCAATCCGTGTAATCCGTGGTTAAACCCGAGCGGCCAACACCTGCCCCTTTTTCATGCTGACCCTTGCCAACGATTCCCTGCGCGCCGAGCTGCTCGATCCCGCGGATCCCGCCGACCGCCTCCGCCTCGGCACGCGCTACTGCTGGGGCGGCTACGTCTGGCAGGTGCACGACCGCACCGCCGGTCCGCTGCTCGCCGGCCCCGAATGGCCCCACGACCGGCCGACGCCCTTCAACGGCCAAGGTCTGCCGGAGTCTTTCCGCCATGCCACGTTCGGTACCGGCCAGCCCCTGATCCTGCAGGACCGCCGCGGCTTCATCATCGGCATCGGCGACGTCGCCCCCAACATGGCCGGCGAGCTCGCCGTGACCCAGCCCTGCACATGGTCGGTCACCACGCTGCCCGGCGCCCTCGAGTTCTGCACCGCGCAGTCCGGCAACGGCTACGCCTGCCAGCTCACGCGCCGCATCGCGCTCGAGGGCCGCACCCTCGTCTCCGCCTCCCAACTCACCAACACCGGGACCGGCCCGCTCCCGCTGCATTGGTTCACGCACCCGTTCTTCGCGCTCACCGACCGCCTGCTCACCTGCGACCTGCCCGCCGGCTGGGGCATGGATGAAAACGTGGGCTACGCCCTCGACGCGAACAACCGCCTGACGTTCAAGCGCCGGTTCCTGCACCGCGACGACGGCCACTTCGAGCCGTTGCGCGTCGGCTCCGCTCCCTTCCGCGTCGCGCTCTCCCATCCGACGCTGACCGGATTGGTGATGTCCGCCGACTTCCGGCCGGACTTCTGCCCGGTCTGGGGCAACAGCAACACCTGGTCGATCGAGCCCTATCTGCAGACCGAGGTCGCCCCCGGCGCCACGCGCGCGTGGACGCTGCGGTATGAGTTTGGGCCGGCGAAATCGGCGTAGGAGCGGCTTTATGCCGCGATCGGGCGGCCAACTCGCGGCGTAAAGCCGCTCCTACACCCGGTCAGGCTGCCGTCACTGCCCGATCTGCCCGAGCAGCTCGGCAAACCACGGTGTCCTCGGGTCAAACGGCTTGCCGCCCTTGATGCGGCTGAACTCGATCGCGCGCAGCACGCCGCCGCGATCCTCGTCGTGCCCGATCACACCGCTCTCGCGGCGCAGCGCACACTCCACGGCCAAGTCGGTGCAACTCTGGATCAGGCGCAGGTCGGCCGCATTCGCGGCCGCAGCGCGGGCGAAATAGCCGGACTTCTGCACGAGTGTCTTTTCCGCCCCGATCATCTTGGCGAACTGGTCGCCGAACCACTTGCCCGGGTTCACGGCGTCGAGCTTCACATGCCCGAAGGCGTCACGCGGCACGTCCTGCCCGCGCGCCTGCATCTCGGCCACGATCGCCTCCACGCCGGCGCCCTCGCTGATGAAGAGGTTCACGTTGTCCACGCGGTCCATGACGGCCTTCAGGCGCTTCGCCTCCGCGGCGAGATCGATCGCCATCTCGGGAATGAAGACCCCGTGGATCTCCAGGTTGGCGCGCGCCAGGCCGAGCCCGGGGACGAACTGCTCACGGTCGAGGAGCTGACGATAGGCCGCGGCCGTCGCGGCGGTGAGCCAGCCGCAGTTGCGGCCCATGACCTCGTGGATGATGAGCATGCGCGGGTTGGCGTTGTGCTCGGCCACGACGTTGCGGAAGTAGCGTGCTCCCTGCTCGGCCGCGGTCCAGGCGCCGAGCGACTGGCGGACGGGATAGACGTCGTTGTCGATCGTCTTGGGCAGGCCGATGACGGTGAGCCCGTAATTGTGCTGCGCGAGGAAGGCCGCGAGATCGGCCGCGGCGGTGTTGGTGTCGTCGCCGCCGATGGTGTGCAGCACATCCACCCCGTCCTTCACCAGCTGGTCGGCCGCGACCTTTTGCGGATCCTGCCCCTCGCGGATGAGGCCGCGCTTCAGGCAGTCCTTCACGTTGGTCAGCTTCACGCGGCTGTTGCCGATGGGGCTGCCCCCGTGTTGGTGCAGGATGCCGGCGGCCGCCCGCTCCGCCGGGCCGATCTTGTAGCTGTCCCCCAGGAGGAGACCCTTGTAGCCGGAGCGGTACGCGATGAGCTCGATCTCCGGCGCGAGCTCGGTGTAGCGCTGGATCAACCCGCCGACGGCGGAGCTAAGGCAGGGGGCCAGGCCCCCGGCAGTGAGGAAGGCGACTTTCTTGGGACGCGAGGACAGGTTCATGGCGAAATGCGTTCCCCGCCATGATCCCAAATCGCCGCGCGCGCCTCCAGCCGGATAGGCCTGCAAACTTTGGCAGAAACTGCGCGTGGATTGCCGGACGTCGGGAACCCAAACCCGCGGCGGCCGGATTCCCATTGCCAGAGGGAAACCCCCTACCTATTCAGGCGCGCTGTGGAGATTCCGGTCCGCGATGCCCCTAAGCGGTTGGCGGGTTACCTCTGGCGTGAGTTGAAAGACTTCAGCGCCTGGGACGGCGACGCCACGCACCTGTGGACCCGGTGGATCATCCTGCGCGCCGTGGGCGTCGTGTACCTGCTCATCTTCGGCAACATCATCGCCGAGAGTGCGGCGCTGGTCGGACCGGAGGGAGTGGCGCCGCTGCCGGCGATCATGGATGCGCTGCGCGAACTGCATCCCAACGCCCTCGTGGGTTTCCTGCGGGCGCCGTCGCTCTTCTGGTTCAGCCATGCCCCGGGGATGATCACGCTCCTCGAATGGACCGGGTTTCTCGCGGCCGTGGCGGTGGTGCTCAACCTCTGGCCGCGGCTGGCGCTCTTCGTCGCCTGGGCCTGCTTCCTGTCGTTTGTCGCGCTGAGCCATTTCTTCTCCGCGACGCAGCCGGACCAGCTGATGCTCGAGGTCGCGCTGCTCTGCATCCCGCTTGCACCCGCCGGCCTGCGGCCCGGGCTCGGGGTGGGCCTCGCGCCACGCCGGATCGCGGTGTTTGCGCTGCGGTGGATGTTCATCCGGCTGATGTTCGAGGCCGGGCTCGCGAAGTTCGTTTTCGGCGCGGCGATGTGGCGCAATTTCACGGCGATGGACGTGATGTATGAAACGGCGCCATTCCCGACGTTCATCGGGTTCACGTTTCACCAGTTCCCGCCTGCATTCCATGCCTTCGAAGTGCTGGTGACGTTCATCGCGGAGATCCCAGCGCCGTTTTTGGCGGTGTTCTGCGGCCGCTGGGGCCGGTGGGTGGCATTCTGGAGCTGGTGTGCCCTGCAGGGCGGGATCCAGATCACCTGCAATTTCGGCTGGTTGAATGTGGCGGCCATCGCGCTGGGCCTGGTCCTTCTCGACGACCAAATGCTCGCCGGCCTCCTCCGGCGGGTCGGCCTCGCCCGCCTCGGCGACCGCCTGCTGGCCCGCACGACCGGGCAATCGATCCGCCCCTCGCGCCCCTGGGCCAAGCACGGCCTGCGCTGGGCGCTCGGCGCGCAATTCGCGCTCGGGGTCTATTTCCACCTGGTCTCGCCCAACCGCATCCCGGTCGAGCGCGTGCCGGCGTTCATCCATGAGCCGATCGACCTCCTCTTCGGCAGCTGGCGCAGCATGAACTCGTACGCGCTGTTCGGCAACCTGCCCAAGGTTCGCTACGACGTGGAGTTCATGGGCTCCAACGACGGCGGCGAGACCTGGCGCAGCTACGAGTACTTCTACAAGGTGCAGCGCGTGGATCGCATCCCGCCGTTCATCGCCCCGTGGTACCCGCGTTTCGAGGCGATCCTCCAAAGCACGATGATCAGCTCGACCGACCCGACGCTGTACCAGTCGGTCGCGGCCCAGCTCCTGCGGCGGTCGTCGCCGGTGATGGCCATGTTCCGGAGCGACCCATTCCCGGACCGGCCGCCGACGATGGTGCGCATTCCGACCTACCGTTACGTGATGAACGACTTCGCGACCTATCGCGCGACCGGCCATTACTGGCGCAAGGAATACGTCGGCGACTACACGGCCATGATGTACCTCAACGCGCGCGGGGAGGTCGACGTCAGCGAATGAACTCCGCCATGCGCCGCCTTGCCCGGCACTGCCTTCGCTCCCTTACCCCGCTCGCGCTCCTCGCGCTGGCCGGCGCCGGTTGCACGCGCGAGGCCGCGCCGCCGCCCAGCCGATTGCCGGCCGCGGTCGGGCGCCTGGCGTTCGCCGCACCAGCCCCGGGTCAGCCGTTCACGCTCGAGTCCCTCGCCCTCACCCTGCAGCCCATCCCGGCCGGCACCTTCCGCATGGGTAGCCCGTTCGCCGAGCCCGGACACACGGTGCTCGAGAGTCCGCAGACCTGGGTGACCCTCACCCAGCCGTTCTGGCTGGGGCGCACGGAAGTGACGCATGCCCAATGGCGCGCCGTCATGGGCGCCGACCTCGCCGACCAGGCCCGCAAGGCGTTTCCCGCCGAGGCCAATCCCGCCCGGCTCCTTGCGGGCACGGCGGACGACGTGCCGGTGTATTTCGTGACCTGGCGCGAGGCGATGGAGTTCTGCGCCCGGCTGACCGAGCGCGCCCGCGCCGAGGGCTGGTTGCCGGCGGGCCATGCCTTCACCCTGCCCACGGAAGCCCAATGGGAGTACGCCTGCCGCGCCGGCAGTCTTGAAGCCACCTACGAGGGCCCGCTGACCCTCCGCGGCGAAAACCACGCGCCCGAGCTCGATGCGATCGCCTGGTACGCCGGCAACAGCAGCGTCGGTTATCGCGGGCGCGGCTGGGACACGGCAGGTTGGCCCGAGAAGCAATACCCGGGCGGCCTTGCCGGCGTGCGCTCGGTCGCACAGAAGCGCGCGAACGCATGGGGCCTCCACGACATGCTCGGCAATGTCTACGAGTGGTGCCGCGATCACCCGACGCCGGCGCTGCCCGGCAAAGCCTCGAAGGACCCGACGGGCGCAAGCGACGGCATCGACCGCAGCGTCCGCGGCGGCAGCTGGCACAGTCCGCCAATCTTCTGCCGCGCTGCCCACCGCGCGTGGAACAACCCCGACGGGCGCAGCCAGTTCATCGGCTTCCGCGTGGCGCTCGCCCCGGTGCCGCCAGATCGCTGACGATTGGCACAGGGCCCCGTCGGCCAAACCCGTTCAGCGCGTGAGCACGACGGCGCAGCCGCACCATTCGCCGGCCGGGCGCCACACCAACTCGCGCCCGGCGACCCGGGCTTCGCCGGTTTTCTCCGCGAGTTCGCCCGCCACCCGCCAGCGACCCGGCGGCAGCGGCACGCGGATCGCCTTCGTGCCAGGTTGCGCGAATGTGTGACCGACGAACACGGCCTGCCTCGCATCCGCACCGATCCGCAGCACCGCCTGCCAGCCGTCGGCATGGCGGTAGTTTTTCACCTCGGGGCCGTAACGGTGGGAACGGCCCTGCCGGATCACTGCCGACGCCTGCGCGTAAAGCGCGATGGCACGATCCACCAGCGCGCGCTGCCCCGGGCGCAAGGTCGGAAAGTCACCCGAGAGGCACAAACGACCGAGGAATCCGCCGGTGAGGAGGTAAACGATGCGCCGTGCCGTGGCCTTGCGCCGCAGTACCGCCCAGATCTGGCTCTGGCGCGGGAGAATCAAGCGATGCAAGTTGGCCGCGATGACCGGGATCTCCGGACACTCGTGCGCATCCGAGAAACTGCCCATCGCGGTCAAGCCCATCATCGACGGCTCGAGGCGATGTCCGCCTGAGGAACAATTTTCGATCACCAGGTCCGGCAACTCCGCGCGGATGCGGCGGAAGAAAGCCTGCACCCCGGCCAGGTGCTGCCGCAGGCCTTCGCCCAGCGACTCGGCCCCGTCCACGCCGATGCCGATGTTCTCGTTGTAGTCGACCTTGAGATAGCCAAAGCCGTTGTCGCGCAGGAGACCGATCACCCGTTCGGCGAGATGCGCCACGACCTCCGGCTGACGCAGGTCGAGGAAACGCCGCGTGCCCGCCGTGATGGGCCGGCCGTCCCGGCGCAGGAGCCACTCGGTGCGTTGGAACAGCGGCGACGACGAGCCGACGACCTCCATCTCGAACCAGAGACCGGGCACCAGCCCGGCGGCGCGGATCGCGTCCACCGTGGCGCGCAGGCCCTGCGGATACATCTTCGCGTTCGGTCGCCACTCGCCCTGCGCGTCGCCCCAGGAGCCGCCGTCGGGCTTGTACCAGCCGGCGTCCATGACGAGGTATTTCACGCCGGTGTCCTGCAGGGCCGCGGCCAGCTTGACCATGTTGGCATGGCTCGGGTCGCCCCAGCTCGTGGCCCACTCGTTGAACATCACCGGCAGGCTCGCCTCGCTGGCGGGTAGGTGCGCGAGCGGCGGCTCCTGGGCTGCCGTCAGCGCGGCACACACGTCGTCCAAGCCGCCCGCCACACAGGCGAGGAAAGCCGGCGGCGACGCGAAGGTCTCGCCCGGCGCCAGTGTCTTCTGCCAGTGCCCGAACTCGCGGTCGGCCAGCCCGCCCGACATCGCCCCGAGATCGTCGCGCCGGTAAACCTCCATCTGCCAGGAGCCGGGATGCGCCAGCTGGGCGCCCCACGTCACGCCGGCCTTGGTGTCCTCGACCCCCACGAAGGGGAAAAAGCCGCAGGTGGGCAGTCCGCCGATGGTGCCGAAGCGCTCGGCGCGCACACCGTAGCCCGACCAGGCCGGCTCGAGCTGCAGGTCCTCGAAGGCGCGGGATTCCGGGCGCCCTTCCATGCTCCAGACGGCGCGGAAGCGATGGAGCTTCAACCGCCCCGGCGCATCGTCGGACGCAAAGGCCGCCAGCCCGCCGAGCGAGAAACTGGCCAACTGCTCGAGCGTGACGGGATCAGCCGAGGTGTTCTCCACCGTCGTGCGGCACTCGAGCCAGCTCGCACCGGGGCGCCAGACCAGGTCGTGGTGGGCCAGCCAGCCGGCGGTATCGTGGCGGAAGGTCGTGCGGACGCTCACCCCGCCGTTGGCGCGGGTGACCTGCTGGGTGGCGAACTTCAACCGGTCGACTGTCACGCTGTTGCGCAGCGTGTGTCCCTGCGAGAAACCCGCGGGGTAATCGTCGGTCAACGCCTTCACCTGCACGAGCGACTCGACCTGCCACGCGCGCAGCGGCCCGCCGGTGACGGCCACGAGGTCGTCGACCGCCACACCGGTGAGAAACGCGCGGCGCGGCGCGACGCGCCGGCGGTGGGCGGTCGGCACGAGCCAGAGGCCGAGTTTGGCGGTGACGGGATCGCGCACGTAAAGCGCAGTCACATCACCACAGCACACTTCACGATGCACACGGGGCAGGCGGGGGATTTTCACGGGGGAGGCGCCCATCCCATGCAACCGCCGGCGGGTTTCAATCCAAACAAACCGTCTTGACCACTAATGCACACTAATGGGCACTAATGTAGTGGAAATAATTCGGGAGGAGCGCAAAACCGGATTTAGTTCCTATGTTCCTGAGTTCCACATTTCATTTGGTACGGGTCTTCAGCGCATCTCTTCAGCCCTGCTCCACGAACATCCATTCCTCAGACATTAGTGTGAATTAGTGTGCATTAGTGGTTAACTCCGTTCGATCCTAGGCGTCATGCTCGAAGTCACCGACCTGCGGAAATCCTTCCCCACGCCCGACGGCAGTCGGGTCGAGGTGGTGCGGGTGGCCGCGTTTCATCTCGCGGCCGGGGCCCAGTGCGCGCTCCGCGGCGAGAGCGGCTCGGGCAAGACCACCTTTCTCCACCTGATCGCCGGCCTGCTGGCCGCGGACCGCGGGCGCGTCGCGCTCGGCGCTGAGATCATGACCGACCTGCCCGAATCGCGGCGCGACCGGCTGCGGGCGGCCAAGATCGGCTACATCTTCCAGACCTTCAACCTGCTCCAGGGCCACACCGTCCTCGAGAACGTCCTGCTCGGCATGGGTTTCGGCCCGCGCGGGGCCGATGCGGCCCATGCGCGGGAACTCCTCGATCGCGTCGGCTTATCACACCGGCTGCGACACTTCCCGCGCCAGCTCTCGACCGGCCAGCAGCAGCGCGTCGCGGTGGCCCGGGCGCTGGCCAACCGGCCCGCGCTCGTCCTGGCCGACGAGCCGACCGGCAACCTCGACCCCCGGCACGGCCACGAGGCCCTGGGGCTGATCCGCGAGGTGTGCCGCGAGAACGGCGCCGCGCTGCTCCTCGTGAGCCATGATGAGCAGGCGCTCGGCCATTTTGAGGACGTGCAGGATTTTGCCGCCCTCAACCGGCCGGGCACGGAGGTTCGCCCATGACACTCTGGCTCATCATCTACCGGTCGCTGCGGCAGCACGCGCTCTCCACGGTGGTGACGGCGGCCAGCATCGCCCTTGCCTGCGGACTCCTGCTGACGGTCTGGATGGTGAAGACGCAGTCGCAGGCAGCGTTCACCGCGGCGAATGCCGGCTTCGATGCCGTGCTGGGCGCCCGCGGCTCCAAGCTGCAGCTGGTGTTGAACGCGCTTTTTCACCTCGAGGCCTCGCCCGGCAACCTGGCCTGGTCTGATTACGAGCAGATCCGGCGGCACCCGGCGGTGAAGACCGCGATCCCGATCGCGGTCGGCGACAACCTGCGCGGCTACCGGCTCGTCGGCACGCTGCCGGAACTCTTCGCCGTCGAACTCGCCCCGGGGCGGAGATTCGAGCTCGCCGCCGGCCGGATGTTCGACCCGCTCGCGGCCGAGGCCGTGGCCGGCAGCTTTGCGGCCGCCCAGCTCGGGCTGCGGCCGGGCGACACGTTTCACCCCTTCCACGGCCTGACCTTCGACGAGCGCAACCGCCACGCGGAGACCTACACCGTGGCGGGCGTGCTTGCGCCCACGAACACCCCCGCCGACCGCGTCATCTGGCTGCCGCTGGCGGGCGTGCAGACGATAGGCGGGCACGATCCGCGCGCCGCGACCGACGTCAGCGCCGTCCTCATCCAGCTGCGCGCGCCCACGGCCGGCTTCATGCTCGACATGATGTACAACAAGCAGGGCAATCGCCTCACCTTCGCCTATCCGGTCGGCGCGATCATCGCGGAGTTGTTCAACAAGATCGGCTGGTTCGATCGCGTGCTCGAGCTGGTGGCCTATCTCGTGGCGTTGGTGGCGGCAGGGGCGGTGCTGGCCAGCATCTACAATTCCATGAGTGCCCGGCAGCGCGATATCGCGATCCTGCGGGCGCTGGGCGCGCGGCGCCGGACGATATTCGGCGCCGTCCTGGGCGAGGCCGTGGCCATCGGCGTGCTGGGTGCACTCGCGGGTCTCGTGGTCTACGCCGGACTCTTCAGCGCCGTGGCCGGGATTATTCGCGAGCAGACCGGCGTCGTCCTCACGGTCATGGCATGGCACCCGGCGCTGGCGCTGGCGCCGCTGGGCATGATCGCGCTTTGCGGCTTGGGCGGCGTCGTGCCGGCTTTCAAGGCCTACCGGGTGCCGGTGGCGGACACGCTCGCGCCGCAGTCGTGAAAACAAAAACGCGGCGCCCGATGGGGCGCCGCGCGAAGTGAGGCAGGCCGAGTGTGGCGTTTATTCGCCCTCGAGCTTGATCTGGAAGACCTTCCCGTCGAGGAACAGCACGTAGAGCGTCTCCGCCGGGATATCCGGCAGGTTGTCGATGCCGGCCTCGGGGCCGGCGGGCTTGGTGCTGCTGAGGCTGGGGGCCGAGGGTCCCGTCGACTGGTTGTTGGCGAACGTCGATGACAGCTGGTAATTGAGCCGGCGGCGGCTCGGGTTGTTCAGCGTCACGGCCGAGGCGGTCACGGTGGGATAGTAATTGTTGTAGGTCCACATCACCACGGTGCCTTCCGGCGCGGTTTGCTCGCGGGTCTTGGACGGCTTGCCCAGGGCCATGTAGACCATGTCGGTCGTATAGCCGTGCTCGATGGCGCCTTCTTCGATGTTCTTCTTCTGCTCCGGCGTGAGGGTGGCGAAGACGGCGGATTTCTCCTGGATACGGGCGGTGGTGCCGCTCGTGGCATCGCAGCCGGCCATGACCATGGCCGCCAACAACGCCGTACCGATGATAACGATGGATTTCATATTCTGGGGACCTGTCGGATTATGGTGAGGGATACCGCCCCCCATTCTCCGCGCTTCCGCCGCCAGACACAAGCCATGCCTGTCGGCGGCATCCCGACCGCAAAGAAAAATCATTCGGGCTCGCGACGCGGCCCGCGGTCTCATTCCTCCAGCTTGATCTGGAAGACCTTCCCGTCGAGGAACAGCACGTGCAGGGTTTCTGACGGGACCTCCGCAAGGCTGTCGACGCCCGGCTCGGGGCCGGACGGCTTGGTGCTGGAAATGCTCGGCGCGGAGGTTCCGCCCGGCCCGGTGCCGGGATAGTTCGTGGACAACGGGGCCGCCCGATACTTCCGACTCGGATCGTTGAGGGCCATCTGCACGACCGCGACCGACGGATAATAGTTGTTATAGGTCCACATCAGCACCGTGCCCTCCGGCGCAGCTTTCTCGCGCACCTTTGAGGGTTTGCCCAGGGCCATGTAGACCATGTCGGCGGTGTAGCCGTACTCGATCGTGCCCGTCTCGATGTTCTTTTTCTGTTCAGCGGTGAGTTGGGCATAGACCGCCGATTTTTCCTGGATGCGACCGGCGACCCCGGTGGTGGCATCGCAGCCGGCTAGGATCCCGGCGACGAGGATGAGGCCTGTGCAAGAAAGACGTTTCATGGATATTGGGGTTTGAGGTTGAGTTCCAGGGGGAGAACGTCGGCAAGCCTGCGGCCGGGCCGGCGCGCTAGCAAGGCCCGAGAAGCGGTCGCCGGGCCCTTCCGGTGCCGCTAAAGCAAAGGGCGGCACCCTTGCGGGTGCCGCCCTTGAGAGCAGTTGAACTGTATCAGCCTAACTCAGCTTAGAAGCTGAGGGTCGTGCTGAGCAGCCAGTTGCGAGCCGGCGAGAGGGCGAAGGAACCTTCGGAGTACTTCTCGTCGGTCACGTTGTAGATACCCAGGGAGGTCTTGAACTTGTAGCCCAGGAATTCCCACGGGTAGGAGGCGGTCACGTCGAAGACGATGTAGTCGCCAGCCTGGTAGCCGCCACCGAGCGGATTCCAGTCAACCGAGCGGCTGACCACGGTCTCCGAGGAGTAGCGCATACCGGCACCGAGGGCGAGGCCGCGGGCCGGACCATCCGTGAACGTGTACTTGCCGAACACGTTGAAACGATACTCCGGCACGTTCTCGACGCGGGCATTCCAGAGGATGTACGCATCGCGCTGCTGGGTC
>JAHCAZ010000016.1 GCA_019634615.1 Opitutaceae bacterium | reverse complement strand
ACTGGAGTTCACGAGGGCGCGGCCGGCGGCCTCGTCGTCGCTGGGCAGGAGGTTGATGTGGATCTCCGAGCACGGGCCGCAGGGGCCGGTGTCGCCCATCATCCAGAAATTGTCCTTCTTGTTGCCGTGGACGATGTGCACGGCGGGGTCGAGGCCGGCCTGCCGGAAGATCCGCGCCCAGATGTCATAGGCTTCCTGGTCGAAGTCGGCGGGATCGCCCTTGGCCTTGTCGGGGGCGTATACCGTGGCGAAGAGGCGCTTGGGCGGGATGCCCCAGACCTTGGTGATGAGTTCCCAGCCCCAGGTGAGCGACTCCTGCTTGAAGTAGTCGCCGAAGGACCAATTGCCCAGCATCTCGAACATCGTGTGGTGGTACGTGTCGTAGCCGACGTCCTCGAGGTCGTTGTGCTTGCCGCCGGCGCGGATGCATTTCTGGGTGTCGGCCGCGCGGGTGTCCTTGGCCGGGCGTGCGCCGGCCCACGTGGTGACGTCAGGGGCGCGGTCGCCGAGAAAGATCGGCACAAAGGGGTTCATGCCGGCGTTGGTGAACAGGAGCCCGGGCGAATCGGGCAGCAGGGACGCCGAGGGCACGATCGTGTGGCCGCGCTGGGCGAAGAAATCGAGGAAGGACTGGCGGATCTCGGCGGAGGTCATTGCGAAAGAGGAAAACTGGGGAGAACAGAGCCGACAGGCAACACTGGCAAGTGGGGAATTGGCTGGGAAACGGGCATATCCAAACCGCCAGCGGGTTTGCGAAAACCAAAGACTGCTAATAGCTTGGGCCCGTCCTCGAACCGGAGCCACCCCGACCGGTCCCAGTGCATTGTCACTGCTAGTCTGTTGTCACTTCTGATACTATTAATTTGCATGAGCGCGCCGCCTGAAGCCCCTGTCGCGGATATCGATCTTCAGGCTTGGCTCGGCGAAACGGTGAAGGCGTTGCGGCGTCGGCTGGGGCTGACCCAGGAAGAACTTGCGTGGCGCGCCAACCTGCACCGGACCTACATTGCAGACATCGAGCGAGGCGCCCGCAACGTGACCCTGCGGAGCATCGAGAGCCTCGCGAAGGCCCTCGAGATGTCGGTTGGAGAATTGCTTTCCAATGTCAGCGTTCCCGCCTCGCGCCCTGGAGCCGGGGGCGAGGGCACCCAGGACATTCTGCTGGTAGAGGATAACGCGACCGACGCCGCGCTGACGCTGCGGGCCTTCCGCCTGGTAAAGGTGGCGAATCCACTGCGGGTCATGCCACATGCCGAGGCAGCTTGGGAGTATCTCATGGGCAAGGGGGCTTCGTCGCAGGCTGGACCGCAGCGGCCGGCGATCATCCTGCTCGATCTCAATCTGCCGGGAATTTCGGGCGTCGAGTTCCTCCGCCGCCTCAAGCTCGAACCGACCCTGCGCGACATCCCGGTGATCGTCCTCACCGTATCCCGACACGATCAGGTGATCATCGAGTGCAGCCGACTCGGCGTCGTTAACTACATCGTGAAGCCGCTGAAGTTCGAGGACTTCGTGCGGATTTCGCCGCGTCTGAACCTGCGTCTGACCCTCGGGGCGCCGCGCCCCTGAAGCTGTCATGCCCACCGAGGCCGAACTCCGCGCCACCCTGAAGGAGATCGGGGACCTGAAGGCCGCGCTCGACGAGCATGCGATCGTGGCGATCACGGATCCGCAGGGGCGGATCTCGTATGTGAACGACAAGTTCTGCGCGATCTCGAAGTACCGGCGCGACGAGCTCCTCGGCCAGGACCACCGCATCATCAACTCGGGCTATCATCCGAAGGAGTTCATCCGGGAACTCTGGGCGACGATCGGCCGCGGGCGGGTCTGGCACGGCGAATTGAAGAACCGGGCCAAGGACGGGACGTTCTACTGGGTCGACACGACCATCGTCCCGTTTCTCAACGATGATGGCCGCCCGCGGCAGTACGTGGCCATCCGCGCCGACATCACCGAGCGCAAAGCCGCCGAGGAGACGATCCTCCGGCTCAACTCCGAGCTCGAGCAGCGCGTCCGCGAGCGCACCGCCCAGCTGGAGCTCACCAACCGCGAGCTGGAGGCGTTCTCGTACTCGGTGTCGCATGACCTGCGGGCCCCGCTCCGGGCGATCGACGGCTTCTCGCAGGCGGTCCTGGAGGACTTCGGGCCGCTGCTGCCGGAGGAGGGGCAGCGCCAGTTGCAGACGATTCGCTACTCTTCCCAGCGCATGGGGGCGCTGATCGACGACCTGCTCACGTTCGCGCGACTCAACCGCCAGGACCTGAGCAAGCGCCCCATCGACACCGCCCGCGTGGTGCGGGAGACCCTCGCTGAGTTGGGCTTCCCTTGGGCGGACCGCCAGATCGAGGTGCGCGTGGGCCCATTGACGCCCAGTCTCGGCGATCCGGTCCTCATCCGCCAGGTCTGGGTCAACCTGATCTCCAACGCCGTCAAATACACGCGCCGCCGCGCGGTGGCCGAGATCGAGATCGGGGAGACCGTGGTGGACGGACAGCTGGTCTACTTCATCCGCGACAACGGCGTGGGCTTCGACATGCGTTACGCCGGCAAGCTCTTCGGCGTGTTCCAGCGCCTGCACCGGATCGAGGACTATGACGGCACGGGGGTCGGGCTCGCCACCGTCCAGCGCATCGTGCAGCGCCACGGCGGGCGCGTCTGGGCGGAGGCGGTCGTGGACCAGGGCGCGACCTTCTCCTTTCACCTTGGCATGGAGACGCGCCATGAATGAACCGAGTGTCGTCGAGCTCCTGATCGTCGAGGACAACCCCCAGGACCTCGAGCTGGCCCTCCGCGCGCTCCGCCAGGCGAAGCTGGCCAATTTCATCCAGATCGCGCGCGACGGCGCCGAGGCCCTCGACTTTCTCCTCTGCGAGGGTCCGTTCGCCGACCGCCGGCTGGCCGCGGCACCCAAGGTTGTCCTCCTCGACCTGAAGCTGCCCAAGGTCGACGGCCTCGAGGTCCTCCGCCGCATCAAGGGCAATCCGCGCACCGCCACGATCCCAGTGGTCGTGGTCACCTCCTCCAAGGAGCAGCGCGACCTGGTCGAGAGCTACCAGCTAGGGGTGAACAGCTACATCGTCAAGCCGGTGAACTTCGAGCGCTTCACCGCCGCCGTTCGCGACGTCGGCCTCTACTGGCTCCTGCTCAACCAGCCGCCGTCGGCGACCGAGTGAGTGGCACGCACATGGACCAACCCCTGAACCTCCTGATCGTCGAGGACAACGAGGCGGACGCCACCCTCGTCATCCGGGAGCTGCGCCGGACCGGCCTGAAGCCGGAGTGGCAGCGCGTGGACAACGAGGGCGACTATCTCACGCTGCTGCACGAGGACCTCGACCTGGTTATCTCGGACTACGACCTGCCGCAGTTCAACGGGATGCGGGCGTTGGAGCTGCTCAAGCTGCGGCATCGTGAGATCCCCTTCATCCTCGTCTCTGGAACCATCGGTGAGGATATCGCCGTCGAGGCGATGCGCCGCGGGGCGACCGACTATCTCCTGAAAGGCCGCCTGACGCGCCTCGGCCCCGCGGCGCTGCAGGCCGTCGCGGAAGGCCAGCTGCGCCGCGAGCGGCGTCTCGCCGAGGCGGCTTTGCGCGCGAGTGAGGAACGCTTTCGTGAGCTGGCGGAGAACATCAACGAGGTCTTCTGGATCACCGATCCCGCGAAGGAGCGGATGCTCTACATCAGTCCGGCCTACGAACGAATCTGGGGCCGGACCTGCGCCAGCCTCTATGAACGGCCCCAAGCCTGGCTGGAGGCGATCCATCCCGACGACCGCGTCCGGGTGCGGTCGGCGATGGTGACCAAGCAGGTCGAGGGCCGGTACGATGAGGAGTACCGCATCATCCGGAGCGACGGTTCCGAGCGCCGCATCCGGGATCGCGCCTTCGCGGTGCGCGATGCGACGGGTGCGGTCCTGCGCGTTGTCGGAGTGGCGGAAGACGTGACCGAGAGCCGCAAACTGCAGGAGCAGTTTCTCCGTTCGCAGCGCCTCGAGGCGATCGGCTCGCTGGCGGGCGGCATCGCCCATGACCTCAACAACATCCTCACGCCGATCGTGACGGCGACCGAACTGCTGGCGCCGCGGCTGACCGAGGCGCGGAACCAGCAGCTCCTCAACTTGATCAGGAATGCCGCGGACCGCGGCACCCGCGTCGTGCGCCAGATGATGGCCTACAGCAGGGGCATCGCCGGCGAGCGCGCGGCCGTTCAGTGCCGGGATCTCGTGCGCGAGATGATGACGATCATGCGGGAGACCTTCCCGCGGGACATCAAGGTCGAGACGGACCTGGCTTCCGACCTTAGGTCCGTCACCGGCGACGCTACGCAACTGCTTCAGGTGCTCATGAACCTGTGCGTGAATGCGCGCGACGCGATGCCGCGCGGCGGACGGTTGACGTTGACTGCGTCCAACGTGGACCTCGACGAGGACGCGGTGGCGGCCCAGCCCGGGGCCCAGCCCGGGCCTTACATCCGCCTCACGGTGGCCGACACCGGTCACGGGATTCCGGCTGATCATCTCGAACGCATCTTTGAGCCGTTCTACTCGACGAAACCGCAGGCCAAGGGCACGGGCCTGGGGTTGTCCACCGCCCTGGGCATCATCCGGAGTCACCGCGGTTTCATCACCGTGGCCAGCGAGCCGGACCGCGGTACCACGTTCAATGTACTCCTTCCCGCGGCGACCGGCGTGTCTGCCCCGGCGAGGGTGACTTCCAGGACCGCGCTGCCGCCGAGTGGACGAGCCGAGACCATCTTGTTTGTGGATGACGAGGAATCGATCCGCTTCGCCATCGAAGTGCTGTTGCGCCAGCACGGTTACGAGGTGGAGGTCGCGTCCGATGGGCGGGAGGCACTCGCCGCCTTCGACCGGCTCGGCGACAAGGTGAAACTGGTGCTGACCGATGTCATGATGCCGGTGATGGGCGGCATCGACCTTATCAGACATCTGCGCGAGCGTAATCGCGACATCCCGATCATTGCGACGAGCGGCATGGCGGACAATGCGGCGCAGACCCAATTGGTCGAGGTCGGCGCAAGCGGAATCCTGCCCAAGCCCTACAGCATGGAGATGCTACTTGAGACGATCCACCGTCGCCTCAATGCCCCGGGGAAGTCGGCATCGAACCTATAGTCGTGCAATGACCGCGTCAGCCATCGCCTGGGTGCCGACCGACGGGCGGCCGAAGGCGATGTCGCCGGTACGGGTGCCCGAAGTCACCGCGGCGCGGACCGCCGCCTCGATGCGGGCGGCGGGCTTTTCCAAGCCGAAGCTGTACCGCAGCATCAGGGCGGCCGAGAGGATCTGGGCGCAGGGATTGGCGATGCTCTTGCCGGCAATGTCCGGGGCCGTGCCGCCGGCCGGTTCGTAGAGGCCGAAGGGCAGGCCGAGGGAATTCTGCTTCGCGCCCAGCGAGGCGGACGAGAGCATGCCGAGCGAGCCGCAGATGACGGCCATCTCGTCGGAAAGGATGTCGCCGAACATGTTCTCGGTCACGAACACGTCGAACTGGTTCGGGTCGCGCGCGAGCTGCATCGCGGCGTTGTCGACATACATGTGGCTGAGGGTGACGTCGGGCGCGTGCTTCGCCACGTACTCGGTCACCGTCTTGCGCCAGAGGACGGAAGTCTCGAGGACGTTGGCCTTGTCGACCGAGCAGAGTCTTTTGCGCCGCGCGCGGGCGGCGGTGATGGCGGTGGCGGTGATGCGCTCGATCTCGCTGCGGCGGTAAACCATCGTGTCGACGGCCTGGATGTCGCCGTCGGGCAGGGTGGTCGTGGCCTTCGGCTGGCCGAAGTAGAGGCCGCCGGTGAGCTCGCGGATGCAGACGATGTCGATGCCGTCGGGGATGCGCTCGCTCTTGAGCGGTGAGGCGTCGGCCAGCTCGCGGTAGAGCAGGCCGGGGCGGATGTTGGCGAACAGGGTGAAGTGTTTGCGCAGCGGCAGGAGGGCGGCGCGCTCGGGCTGCTGGTTGGGCGGGAGTTTCTCCCACTTGGGTCCGCCGACCGAGCCGAAGAGGATCGCATCGGCGGCGGCGCAGGTTTGCAGCGTCGACTCGGGCAGGGCCGCGCCGTGCCGGTCGATGGCGGCGCCGCCGACCGCGGCCTCGGTGTAATCGAGGGCGAAGCCTTCCTGGCGGGCCACATGCCCGAGCACGCGCAGGGCCTCGGCCATGACCTCGGGCCCGATGTAATCCCCGGCGAGAACGGCAAACTTGAGCGTCGGCATAGGGCGAACGAGGTAAGCGGCGCCGGCCGAAAGGGGAAGGGGAATTTTCGCCTTTGCGCCGGAGGGAGGATCCGCATGGACTAGCCCGTTCATGAAGCTCTACGTCATCCCGGCCGGGCCGATCCAGACCAACGCGTATCTGCTGTGCGAACCGAGTCGGCGTGAGGCCGTTTTGGTGGATGCGCCCGGTGACGTCTGGGCGGAGGTCGAGGGCGTGCTGGCCCGCGAGGAGTGCCAGCTGCACGAGCTTTGGCTGACGCATGGGCATTGGGACCACATGCAGGGCGCGGCCGAGGTCGTGCGCGCGACCGGGGCCAAGGTGCGGGCGCACACGGCCGACCGGCCGATGTACCTCACGCCGGAGATCATGCGGCCGTACCTCATGCCGGGCATGACGCTCGAGCCGGTAGCGGTGGACCACTGGATGGGGCAGGGCGACACGTTCACGGCGTTGGGCCAGACCATCGAGGTCCGGCACGTGCCGGGGCATTGCCCGGGCAATATCCTGTTTTACCTGCCGGCGGCGAAGCTCGCGCTCGTGGGCGACGCGCTCTTTGCGGGCAGCATCGGCCGCACCGACCTGCCCGGCGGCAGCGCGGAAAAGCTGGCTGACTCCATCCGGCGGCAGATATATTCCTTGCCGGACGACACGGTCGTTTATCCCGGCCACGGGCCGGAGACGACGGTGGGCGAGGAAAAGCAGCACAACCCCTATGTCCGGGCCTGAACACGAATACTTCATGCGGCGCGCGCTCGAACTGGCGCGGACCGGCTGGGGCCGCACGCATCCGAACCCGATGGTCGGTGCGCTCATCGTCGAGGAAGGCCGCATCGTGGCCGAGGGCGCGCACGCCGAGGACGGCGGGCCGCACGCCGAGCGGCTCGCCCTGCTGGCCCGGGGCAAGCCGCCGCGTCCGGGGGCGACGCTGTACGTCACGCTCGAGCCCTGCTCGACGGCCGGCCGCACGGGGGCGTGCACCGATGCCATCATCGCCTCGGGGATCCGGCACGTGGTCGTGGGGGCGACCGACCCGAACCCGGCCCATGCGGGGCGCGCGTTCGAGGTCCTGCGCCAGGCCGGCATCGAGGTCACCACGGGGGTGCTCGCCGACGAGTGCCGCGACCTCAACCTGATCTTCAACCACTGGATCACAACCGGCGGCCCGCTGCTCGCGACCAAGTCGGCCGTCACGCTCGACGGCATGATCGCCTGCCGCACGGGAGACTCGAAGTGGATCACGGGTGAGCCGGCCCGCGAGGATGTCATGCGCTGGCGGCGGCTGTTCCCGGCCATCGCGGTCGGCGCCGGCACGGTGATGAAGGACAACCCCAAGCTCACGGCGCGCGTGCCCGGCGCCGAGCCCTGGTGCCCGATCCGTTTTGTCTTCGACGGGCTGCTGCGGAGCGTCACCGACCGGACCATGCCGCAGGTCTACACCGACGAGCATCGCGCGCGCACCGTCGTCGTCACCACGCCCCACGGCGGCATGGGTTACGTGCGCAAGCTGCGCGAGCTCGGCGTGCAGGTCTGGATCCTGCCGTCGCCCACGCAGCGGGTGAGCCTCGGGGAGTTCCGCCGCAAGTGCGCCGAGGAGCGCATCAGCGGCGTCTATTTCGAGGGCGGGCCGACGCTCGTGAGCCAGCTGCTGCGCGACCGGCAGATCGATTACCTGTTCGCCTACCGGGCGCCCGTGCTCCTGGCGGACGCCCGGGCGAAGACGATGCTCACGGGCCTGCGCACGGAGCGCATGGCGGATGCCGTGCGGCTGGCCGATGTCCGGCACAGCGTCATCGGCGACGATACCCTGACCCGCGGGCGCGTGGTTTACCCGGAGCGCATGTTTGTCGATGAAACTGTATTTGGCCTCGGGTAACGCGCACAAGGTGGGGGAGTTCCAGGCGCTGGCCGCGGCGGCGGACTTCCCGGGGATCGAGATCCTGTCGGCCCGCGCGGCGGGGGGCATGCCGCCGGTCGAGGAGGACACGGGCACCTTCATCGGCAATGCCCGCAAAAAGGCCCAGGCGCTGCGGCGGATCGTGCCGGCGGAGGCCTGGGTGCTGGCGGATGACAGCGGGGTGTGCGTGGACGAGCTCGGCGGCGCGCCGGGGGTCGAGTCGGCCTACTTCGCGGGGCCCCAGGGCGATGCCGCGGCCAACCTGCACAAACTCGTGGCGACCATGCGCGGGATCCCCGACGCGCGCCGCGGCGCGCAGTTCGTGTGCGTGCTGGTGCTCATCGGGCCGGATGGCACCGAGCACGTTTTCGAGGGCCGCTGCCTGGGCCGCCTGCGCCATGAGCCGGCGGGCGAGGCGGGTTTCGGCTACGATCCCATCTTCACGCCCGATGGCCATGCGCTGAGCTACGCCGAGCTGGGCGACGCGGTGAAAAACCGGATCAGCCACCGCGCCCGGGCCTTCGCCGCGCTGGTGGCGTGGCTGCGCCGCTAAGACTTCCGGCGTAATCGCCGTCTGCTGGTAGGGGTCCTGACGCCTTGGCGCGTTTATACAGGCGTGCCGCGGTCCATGACCGGACCGCGCCCAATCAAACCACCTACCAAACATGAAGTGTCTGCAAACTGCCAACGTGCGCGCGATCCTGGCGATCGGCGCGCTGCTCCCCACCGCACTGGCCGCCCACAACCATGGGGCGATTGAAAACAAGCTCCGCGACCGTGTCGGTGTCGTCGCGGCCGATTATGTCGAGTCCGACGTGCGCCTGAGCTATTTCACGGCCAAGGCTGCGCGCCCGACATCGTTCTTTCAGCCGGTGCTGACCGTCAGCCCCGGTTACGCCACCAACCCCGCGCTGGTGACCGACGGGGCCGGGGCCTACTTCCTGGCTCCACGCTGGCCTTCGGCTACGAGCGCCGCGATGCCGAGCGGGATGCGGCGTGGACGCTGGCGTACGAGGTCAGCGGTCTCTTCTTCGAGACCGAGGCCGACGAAAACAACGAGGTCGACCAGGTGCTGGCCCTGGCCTACCAGCGCAAGCTGGCCGGCGGCACGCAGGTTCAGGTCGGGGTTTCCGACACGCAGGTCGATGTCGACTACACGGGCCTGCTCAACGTGGCAGCCGCGGGTGTCGATGTGCGGATGCCCTTGGGCGACAACGTGGTCGCGGGCTTCGCCTACACCCACCAGCAGCGCGAGGCGCTGCTGCCCGTGGCATCCGCGCGGCGCGATCCTGATGCCGTGCGGCGGGTACCCGCGGTGCTGTTGGGCACGGACCTTTCGCGCTACGGCGCGGGCTTGCCGCAGGTCACGGTGACGTATGCCAACTACTGGAACCTGGCCGATGGCGCCGACGAGGATTTCGAGGCGCGGCGCGTGGCGCTGCGGGCGGCGAACTGGCGCCTGGGCGACGGGGTCACCGCCGATCTCGACGCAGCCTATGAGGATCGCGCGGGTGAGAACTATTCCTCGCGGTTCACTGGCCTGACGCGGCGCGAGGATGTCCTCACCCGGGTGAGCCTGACGCTGAAGCACCGCATGCCCGTGGTGCGCAATGTGCCGGTGAGCCTGTCAGTCGGTTACGAGCGCTCCGAGTCGAATCTCGCCAGCGCCAACTATGACGGTTGGACGTTCGCGTATTCGTTCGTGAAGGCGTTCTGACCTCTTTGCGATTGCCGGCTCCGCCTGGGGGCAGAGCCGGATGGGTAGCCAAAAGAGAGAGCAACAACGGTGGGTGCGGGTCGCGTTGAACCCCGGCGCGGTCCGCACCCATTCCGGCGCTGCTCCCTGTAGCCGAGGTCGCTGACCCCGGGGTTTGATTCGCTGGATGACCGTGTCAGCGCCCCCGACTACATGGGCATGCTTCCTAATCGTGCCTAGTGCGGCAGGGCCTCGATGGTCGCCTTCGTGGCTGCGTATTCGGCGGCGGAGATCTCGCGGAAGCCGAGGCGGCGGGCGTTGATGAGCATCGGCTCGAGCGGGAGATCGTGGTTCACGGTGCGCAGGGTCTCATGCAGGCCCCAGTAGCGGCCTGCGCCCGAGTACACACGGAGGCTCCAGGGCTCCATCGCGACCCGGCTTTCGAACATCGCGACCATGGAGCCGCGGATGTAGAGGCCGGTGCCGTTCCAATCCTCGCTGAGGCGCGGGTAGTTGTGGACACCGCCGCTCGTTTGCCCGTTCGCACTGGTGCTCGGCGCGCCATCGGTCAGGCCGGTTGGATTGTGATTGGTCGGCACGATCCCCAGGAGGAAGGCGGCGGAAATCTCCGTGACTGAGGGATCGAACTTGGAGGTCATCGACGACCCGCTGCCGGCTACCTGGTAGGTGGGCATGGCGCTGGGCACCGTGCTGGAATTGATACCATCCTGGCGATTGGTGCTGCTGGGGTTGGTGGTGCGCCAGCTTGAGCTCCATGCGAAGGTCGTGTCGCGGCGGTGTGCGCTGAGCGAGTCCGACCAGCCACTGGTCTGCGCATGCGAGCCACTTGAGCTGAAGACGGGCTGGGACAGGATCGTGATCGCGTCGCCGAAGACGGAGCAGAGCATCTCGCTGCTCGAGTCTGGATAACGGGCGCTGTACCCGCCTGGGTTCGTCGTCGAGGTCTTGGTCGAGTTGATGGAGCCGTCGGCATTGAAGTGTCCGAGAACGTAGACGGCGTCGTTGGTGCCGAAACTGAAGCCGGTGCGGCCGGGGTAGGAGGCGGAACTGAGGGAGACGATTGGGCCGCGGCCGTTGATCAGCCGCACGCCGGAGTCCACCCGCACGGGCACGCCCGACGACTGGGTCCGCGTCTCGGCGTCCACGGAGTGAACGTAGATCGTGATTCCGTCGAACCAGGGGGAATCACCCGAGGTGGTGACGAGGTTGGCGGCACCGGCGGCGTAATTGCCGGGGGTGGTCGCGATGGTGGTGATCGTCGTAATGTCGCTGGGGTCCGAGGGTGCGACGTAAATGCGGTACGGATCCGGCGCGGCGAGCGTGGTGGTGGTCGGCAGGGTGGTGTAGGCAGAGGCGCCGAGCCCGAGCCCGAAGTTGTCGCGGCTGGCGGAGGGATTGAAGATCGAATCGCTCCACAGCGCGGAGGTCGTGGGCTGGCCTGGGTAATAGATCGAACTGGTCGTCGCGCTGGCGACGATGCTGCCCGGTGTGCCCGAGAGGGTGCGCTCGACGGCCATGCGGAAACGCACCATGTCGAGGTCGATCTTGGCGATCGGGCGGGGCGTGTAGGGATTCGTCGCGCTGCGGCCAAAGGGGTAGCCGCGGTTCCCGTTCGCCCGGCGCATGTCGTAAAAATAGGCGTCGACCAGGTTCGGGTAGGTGGGAGGCGAACCGATCGTGTGCGCGTAACCCGCGCCGTTGGGCAACGTGGCGGCGTCGGTTGCAACCCAGGAGCCACCGTCGTAGCGCTTAACCTTGGCGTAGTCCTGCTGCGGGATGCGCAGAACCTGGTTGTGGCCGATCGACGTGTCCGTGCGGAAACGATTCGGCAGGTTGTTCACGTACATGAAGTCGTCGGTCGGATCGGTCGGCGTGCCGTTGTTGTTGTAGCCGTAGCTCGGCTGGCCCGGGAGCACGACCTCGGTGATCGTCTGGCTACCATCGCTGTTCACGGTGTTCAGCCAGCAGCGGTACGAGTGGCCGAGCATCGTGACCGAGTTGCCGTCGGGTTTGACGCCGGTCCGGACCGTGTCGTCGGGATTGACGACGATGTAGAGGCCCGCCTTGCGGGCGATCTTGGTCTGCATCAGCCCGGCGGTGTCGTCCGTGGACGGCGGCTCGATGATCTGGCGGCCGTTGTCGCGCTCGTCGACGCTGTCGGTGGACGGATCGTCGGTCTCGGAGTAGTCGGCGACATCGGGCAGCAGCAGGTTGGTGACGCCATGGACCGAGGTGCGGAGGTTGATGCCGTAGGTATTGGTGGCGAAGACCTTGAAGTTGTTCTGCGAGGTGGTCGTCTCGCTGCTGCCGCCGTACTTGTGGTCGCGCCACGTGGAGCTGCTCTTGATATTCGTGACGGTGCCGCTCGTCGAATGCTGGAAGTTGAGCGGGCCGGTGCCGCCGGGGCCGGAGTCGGCGCTGCCGTCATCCATGTAGGTCGAACCCTTGTGGGCGGTGTTGGCGTAGAAGCCCTGGGAGGCCGACACGCGGTCGGTGAACTGGACGGTGTTGGTGAATCCCGTCTGGCAGCGGGCGATGAGATTGCCGTTGGTGTGAACCGGGCCGGCGATGACCATGTCGGCACCGGGGCTGAACTCCAGGTCCATGTTGTAGAAGATCGCGAACTGGAAGAGGGGCACGAGGTCGACGGCGAGGTCGTTGCGCGTGTAGGCGACGATGTTGCCGAGCGCCGGGTGCGTGGCCGTGGCCTTGGAGATGATGGGCACGCTGCAGGTGTTGACCTGGAGGCCGGCGTTGGCGTTGCCGGGGTTGGTCGCCGGGTTGATGAACGTGAGGCCGGTAGCGGAGACGAGGCCCGCGCGGACCTCCATGCCGTTGGTGGCGGAGGTGAAGGCGGAATCGAGCACGCTGGCCGGGGGCAGGTGAACCTGATTGGACCCGGTCATGAACGCCATCGGCGAACTGCTGCGCGTGCGGTAGAGCTTGGCGCTGATCTGCTCCGCGGCGTAGAGCGAGATGTTCTCCGCGGTGTTCTTGGCCCGCAGGATCAGGCGGTTGCGCTCGTTGCCGCGGCGCTCGGTGAGCGTGTACGAGAGCATGCTCGCGGTGAGGATGGCCATCACCGCCGTGAGCAGCACGACGGTCAGGAGGGCGGATCCGCGTTCGGAACGGGGGAGGCGATAGATCGAGTGCATGGGATTACCTTCGGGGAGAAATCGTGTAGTTGAAGCTGCTGCTGGAGAGCAGGTTGTTGGTGGTCGAGCCGTTGATGAACTCGAGGTTGAGCGCGATGAAGCCGTTGGTCGGCGTGGAGTCGGGTGACTCCGTGCAAAAGATCGGGTAGCGGTCGCCGGCGGTGTACCCCGTGTAGGGGGCCGGGACCTTGCGGCCGACGGTGCGCGGGTGGATGAGGCGCGAACCCGAGCGGAGCGGGTTGGCGTTGAGGTTGATCGCGCCCAGCTCGGTGGCGAGGTCGGTGTGCCCATTGGACGTGCTGGCCGTGCCTTCGCCCCAGTCGGCAGTCTCGTAATACCGGAGCGGCGCCTCCTGGTTGCGGCTGCCCTGGCTCGTGGTCGTCCGATAGTAGATGCGGATCTGGCGGATGTCGGTCGTGCGGTACTGGGAGGTCCGGGTCACGAGCACAAGGCAGTCGCCCTGCGCGACCCACTTGTCGTAGTCGTTGTCGGCCGCATCCTCGATCTGCGCCATGCTGGCGGGCGCGGTCGCGAGATCGATGCTGCTCGTGAGCGACGTGTAATACGGGAAGACGTAGAAGTAGGAGGCGTCGAGGGTCTCCTTGGAGATCTGCGCCATGAAGCTCCGGAGGCTGGCGTTGGTGGCGAGGCGCTGGTTGTCCTTGTAGAGGGTGCGCATGCCCATGAGGAACGTGCTGAGGCACATGCCCATGACGATGGCACCGACGGTCATGCTCACCATGACCTCGACGAGGGTGAAGGCGGCGGGGCGGCGGTTTTTCATTGGTCGAAGCGGGTGCGGAGGAAGACCTCGCGGTCGCGCACGATGCGTTCCACCGAGCCGTCGAGGTAACTGTAGGTGTAGACGACGGTGACCTTCTTCACCTCGGACACGTCGTGGCCGGCGTCGGGGATCTCGTCGATCCACACCCAGATATCCAAATTGATCTGCTGCGACGTCGTGCCGGTGACGGTCGAGAGCGGGATGGCGCCGAGGAAGTTGGAGATCGCGCCGACGCTGGCGGCGGTCGCGGTCGGCGCCGGCGTGGTGGTCGGCCCCTGCGGGGTCGTGGGCGCATCCTCGGTCGAGGGGAGGGTGTGGACCACCTGTAGCCAAACGACCTGCGACTGGTTCAGGCGGACGCGGATGTAGGGCGGGGTCTTCGCGGTGGGCGCGAACGGATCGGTCTCGTAGTTCGGCAGCAGCGTGACGTAGTCGAGCTGTTTGATCTGCTCGATGATGCCGTAGATCATGCTCGTCGCGGCGGCGTGCAGCACGCTCGACTCGGTGATCCGGCGGGACTGGATGTTGGCCCCGAGGAAGCCGACCATGACGGTCGCCATCAGGAACAGGGCGACCATCACCTCGACCAGGGTCATGCCCCGGGTGGTTGGGTTTGCAGCAGTTTTGCGCACGCCAGGATGCTATCACCTGACGCGGTAGGCCATAAGAGGCTTACGGTCTGACAAAGGACCCTGAAATCCGTAGGGCCGAAAGACTCTAGCGCCGGAAAAAACGTTGCAGCCGGGATCTGCCTTAACCGGGGATGCGCTTTTCCTGCGCGAACAGCGCGGCGGCTTGCGCCCGGCGCGTCACGTGCAGCTTCTCAAAGATGTTGCCCAGGTAATTCTTGACGGTCTTCTCGCTGAGCCCGAGCTCCGCGCCGGCCTCCTTGTTGGTCTTCCCGGCGGCGATGCACGCGAGGACGCGCCGTTCCTGCGTCGAGAGGGTCGCGAGGTTGGCGCCGGCCGACCCGGAACCGCTGCGCACCAGCTGGAGGACGCGGGCGGTGATGGCCGGGTCGAGGATCGATTTGCCGTCCGCCACGTCGAGGATCGCCTGCACGAGCCCGCGGGCGTTGATCTCCTTGAGCAGGTAACCGTGGGTGCCGGCGCGGATGGCCTCGTCGACCATGCTCTCGTCGACCACCGAGGTCAGCACCAGGACCCGCACGTCCGGCTGGCGCTGGAGGATCCGCCGGCAGGCATCGAAGCCGGTGCCATCTGGCAGGCGGATATCGAGCAGGATGACATCCGGGGCGAGGCGGCCGCTCGCCTCGATCGCCTCGGCGACGCTGCCGGCCTCGCCGACCAGCGCCAGGCGCGCATCGCCGCTGAGGAGGGCGCGGAGGCCCGCGCGGACGAGCTCGCTGTCGTCGACGAGCAGGATGCGGATGGGAGGGGAACTCGTGGCGGCCATCGGGTCAGGTGACGGGAATCGTCAGGACGACACGTGTGCCATCGCCGGGGCGGCTGTCGATCCGCAAAACGGCGCCGAGGTGCGCCGCGCGCGCCTGCATGTTGCCGAGGCCGTGGCCGGCGCCGGCGCGGCTGGCCGGTTCGAAGCCGGCCCCATTGTCCTGCACCAGCAGGCCGACCTCGTCGCCGCTGCGGTGCAGCCGGACGCTGAGCCGGGTCGCGCCGCCGTGCCGCAGGCTGTTGCTGATGGCCTCGCGCGCGATCTGCAGCACCTCGAGCGTGCGGTCGGGGGGCAGGGCGGCGGCCGCGTCCTCATCGATCGTCGGGCGAAACTCGACCTCGCGGCCGGCGCGCAGCTCGCGGATGAAGAGCTCGATGGCCGCGCCGAAGCTCAGGCGGCGCAGCTCGTTCGGCGCCAGCCCGGTGATATAGTCGCGGACGTCGCGGATGGCATTGTTCAACTGGCCGAGGCATTGCTCGAGGCGGCGATCAGCCTCGGCGGGCTGCTCCGCGATCAGCGGCCGGATCGACTCGAGGGTGAGCCCCGCGGCGTACAACGACTGGATCAGGCCGTCGTGGAGATCGCGGCCGAGCCGGATCTTCTGCTCGAGCGACTGGTTGAGCAGGCGCTGGTTCAACAGCAGGTCCTGCTCGGTGCGCTGCTGCACGTCGCGCGCCGCGGCGAGGGCCGTGCTCTGGGCGGCGGAGACCTTGGCCAGCTGCTCGAGGCTGCCCATCTCGCGCTTCGACGCGCGCCAGGGGGTGCGGCTGTCGCCGGCCGCGCCGACCTGGCGCGGCCCCAATGTCGCGAGGGCGACGAAGAGCAGCATGATGGCCAGGGCCAGCACGAGGAGGAAGGCCCACGTGCGGTGGTGGATGAGCGGCAGGCGCAGGAGCGGCGGCAGGGCGAAGGAGACGGCCACGCGGTCGGGCGCGGTGACGCTGGACCCGCCCAGCTCGGCGACGAAGCCGAGCTGGCCCGCGGGTACCGCGGGCGCCGGCGCACCCGGCGCGAGGACGGTCACCGCCGCCTCGATCATGTCCGCCAGCTGCGCCCGCTGGCGCTCGGTCCAGGCCGCGGGAGCCGGGGGCAGCAGGGCGGCCGCCGCCTGCAGTTGGGCGCGGCGGGTCGCGACGGCCTCGGCGCGCAGCCGCTCGTCCTGGCGTCGCAGCCAGCCCTGCGCGGCCAGCACGGCGGCCAGGAACAGGCCGAGGAGCACGGCGGACAGGACAAGCAGGCGGGCGAGGCTGGGCATGCGCGGTCGCGCCAACCTGCGTTGGTCGCGACGGGGACGCAAACCGTTTCCCGGGGGCCGGCGGGTTTAGCAAAACTTTCGACATTTGGCGGAGGTCGCGTTTCCTTGTCCCGCTCAACCCATGAATTCGTTCTACATCACCACCGCGATCGACTACGTGAACGGTTCGCCGCACCTGGGCCATGCCTATGAAAAGGTGCTGACGGACGTCATAGCCCGTTATCGCCGGATGATGGGCGACCGCGTGCATTTCCTGACGGGCGTGGATGAGCATGGCCAGAAGGTCCAGCAGAGCGCCCGCAAGCGCGGGGTCTCGCCGCAGCAGTTCGCCGACGAGGTGAGCGCCGAGTTCCGCGCGCTCCTGCCCAAGCTCAACATCTCGAACGACGATTTCATCCGCACCACCGAGCCGCGGCACAAGCGGGTCGTCGGCGAGATCCTCCAGCGCCTCTTCGACCAGGGGCAGATCTACCTCGCCGAGTACAAGGGGTTCTACTCCACGCGCCAGGAGCAGTTCCTCCAGGAGAAGGACCGCAACCCGGACGGCACCTGGCCCGAGATCTTCGGCGAGGTCACCGAGATCACGGAGCGCAACTACTTCTTCAAGCTGAAGCAGTACCAGGACTGGCTCATCGGGCACCTGACCGCGCACCCGCACTTCATCTTTCCGTCGTTCCGCCAGAAGCAGGTCCTCGAGTTCCTCAAGGAGCCGCTCAACGACCTCTGCATCTCGCGTCCGCGCGAGCGGCTGGAGTGGGGCATCCCGCTGCCCTTCGCGCCCGACTACGTCACCTACGTGTGGTTCGACGCCCTGTTGAACTACTACTCGGCCGTGGCCGACCGGCCCGGCGTCTGGCCCGCCAACTGGCACGTGATCGGCAAGGACATCCTCGTCCCGCCGCACGCCGTCTACTGGCCCATCATGCTGCACGCCGCCGGCCTGCCGCTGCCCGGTGGCATCATCGCCCACGGCTGGTGGCTGCAGAGCGGCGCCAAGATGTCGAAGAGCACGGGCAACGCCCTCAACCCGCTCGACCTCGTGACCGAGTTCGGCGCCGATGCCTTCCGCTACTTCCTGATCCGCGAGATGAATGTCGGCCAGGACAGCGAGTTCACGCGCGAGCAGTTCCTCGTGCGCTACAACAGCGAGCTCGCCAACAACCTCGGCAACCTCGTCAACCGCACCCTCAACATGACCAACCGTTTCGCGGCTGGCGTGCTCCCGGCGGCGGAGGTGACCGAGGATCCCGAGCGGGAGCTCCACGCCCTGTGGGCCGCGACCCGCGACGAGGTCCTCCCGCTGTGGGCGGGCTTCCAGTTCCATGCCGCGCTCGAGCGCACGTTCCAGTTTGTCACGGCCACGAACGCCTACATCGAGAAACGCGCGCCGTGGAAGCTCGGCAAGTCGGCGGAAGCCAAGGACCAGGCCCTGCTGCGCACGTCGCTCGCCACGATGGCCGAGGCCCTGCGCCTCGCCAACGCGCTGCTGCGCGCCGTGATGCCCACGGCCCACGATCGCATCAACGCCGTCATCGGCCACCAGCCCGGCGCCGATTGGCAGGCGGAGCTGCATTGGGGCGACCGCCTCACGGGCAACAAGGTGGCCGAGGCCCTCGTGCTGTTCCCGCGTCCGACGCCGCCGGCCAAGGCGTGACGAGGGGCGCGGCCATGACCGTCCTCCCGCTCGACCCCGCCGCGAACGCGACCCCGGAGGCGCTGCACGCCTTCCTGACGCAGTGTCGCGCGGCGGCGGTCGCGCGCGGGCGCCCGCAGCTCGTGAGCATCTCGCTGCAGGTCGAGGCGCTCGATCCGCTGGCGGTCCTCGAGTCGATCTTCGAGTCCCACGAGCCGCACTTCTACGCGGAGCGACCCGACATCGGGAGCGCGCTGGCCGGCGCCGAAACCGCCGCCGCGTTTGCGGCTGAGGGCCCGGATCGCTTCACCGCCGTGCAACGCTGGGTGGATGAGATCCTTGCCAACACCATTGCCGTGGGCGACGTCAATGCCCCCTTCGGCGGGCCGCATTTCTTCACGGGATTCGCCTTCCACGATCACGTCGAGGCGGGAGAACCGTTCCCGGCGGCGCAGGTGTTCGTGCCGCGCTGGCAGGTGGCCCGCGCCGGCGCGGTGACCACGGCGGTGGCAAACCTCATGGTGGCGCCCAGCGGCGAACTGACGGCGCTGGCCGAGCGCGTGTGGCGCGCCCACGGCAAATTCCGCGGGTTCACCTATCGCGAGCCGACGGGCGTCGCCTCCACGCCGGCCGTGCCGCGCCGCGAGGTCCGGGAGTCGGGCGATTATCGCAGCGCGGTGGCCCTGGCGATCCGTCGCATCGGCGACGGCGAGTTCAAGAAGATCGTCCTCGCTCGCGCCCTCGACGTCACTGCCGGTGCCGCGCTCCACCCGCTGCGCATGCTGAACGGCCTGCGCGAGCGCTTCCCCGATTGCTACGCGTTCTCGATGGCCAATGGCCGGGGTCAGAGCTTCATCGGCGCAAGCCCCGAGCGCCTTGTTCGCGTCAGCAAGGGACTGCTCGAGACCGAGGCCCTAGCGGGCTCGATCCGCCGCGGCGCCGGCGCGAGCGAGGACGCCGCGCTGGCGGCCGCACTCCTGCACAGCGAGAAGGACCTGCGCGAGCAGCAGCTGGTCGTGGATGCGATCGCGCGTCGGCTGACGGGGCTGGGCCTCGCGCCCGAGCACCCGTCGACACCGACCTTGCGCCGGCTCGCGAACGTGCAGCACCTGCACACGCCCATCCGCGCGGAACTGCGGGGTGGGGTGCGGCTGCTCGACGCCGTGGCGGCGCTGCACCCGACGCCGGCCGTCGGCGGCACGCCGCGCGAGGCGGCGGTGGCGCGGATCCGCGAGCTCGAGGGTTTCCCGCGCGGGCTGTATGCCGGCGCCATCGGCTGGCTGAATGCGCGCGACGGTGGTGAGTTCTTCGTCGGCCTGCGCTCCGCCCTCGTCGAGGGAACCCGCGCCCGGGTCTATGCCGGTGCCGGGATCGTCGCCGGCTCGGCGCCCGAGAAGGAGTTTGCGGAAACCGAGCTGAAGTTTAAGGCCATGTTGGACGCCCTCCTGACCCCATGAGCCAGCCGACCCTGGATTTCCGCAACACCAACACGCTCTGGGGCAGCGTCGTGGCCGAGACGCTCGTGCGCTGCGGCGTGCGGCAGGCGGTGGTGTCGCCCGGTTCGCGGTCGACGCCGCTGACCATCGCCTTTGCGCGGCACCCGGAGCTCGAGGCGATTCCCGTGCTGGACGAGCGCTCGGCCGGATTTTTCGCGCTTGGCCTCGCCCGGCAAAGTCGCCGGCCGGTCGCGCTGGTCTGCACCTCGGGCACGGCCGCCGCCAATTACCTGCCCGCCGTGATCGAGGCGCACGAGAGCGGCGTGCCGCTCCTGGTGATCACCGCCGACCGTCCGCCCGAGCTGCGCGCCTGCGCCGCCGGTCAGGCGATCGACCAGCAGAAGCTCTATGGCGGCTACGTGAGTTTCTTCCATGAGCTGGCCGTGCCGGAGCCGAATCTCCGGCTGCTGGCCTATCTGCGGCAGACGATCGCCCAGGCCTGCGCGCAGACGCTGCGGCCGGAGCCGGGCCCGGTGCACCTAAATGCGCCGTTTCGCGATCCGCTCGCGCCGGTGGAGAATGAGTCCGCCAAGCCCCTGGCCGCCGCGCTCGATGAGACATTCTTCGCGCATCTCGGGCCGGTTGCGCCCGTGTCCGGGGCGCATTTCGCCTGGGTGCCCCCGGTGACCGCGCGAGGCCTCATCATCGCGGGCGACGACACGTGCACCGATCCCGCGGCTTACGCCGCCAAGGTGGGCCAGATCGCGGCCCGCACCGGGTGGCCGGTGCTGGCCGATGCGCTTTCGGTCCTGCGGCATCATCAGCCGAAGGGCGCCGTCGTCATCACGGCCTACGACGCCTTGCTCCGCAACCGGGCGCTTGCACGCGAACTCGCGCCGCGAGCGGTCCTCGTCTTGGGCAATTGGCCGACGAGCAAGGTGGTGCGCCAATGGCTGGAATCCGTCGAGGCGGACGTCGTCCTGGTCAGTCCGCGCAGCGGCAACCGCGACGCGCTGCACGGCCGCACGCGGCACCTGCCGGTCGCGCTGGAGACCCTGGCCTTGGAGGGAAGCGGATCGGGCGACACGGGTTACCGCGAGCTCTGGCATCGGGCCGATCAGGCCGCCGCCGCCGTGCTCCGGGCCGACCGCGCTGGCGCGCCGGAGATCTTCGAGGGCGACGTGACGCTGACCTTGGCGCGGGTGCTGCCCGACCGGACGCCGCTCTTCGTGGCGAGCAGCATGCCGGTGCGCGATGTCGAGTATCTCTGGCCGGCCGACAACCGCGGACGCGTCTTCCACTTCAACCGCGGCGCCAACGGCATCGACGGCACGCTTTCGACCGCGCTCGGCGTGGCGCACCGTAATCAGCCGGCGGTGCTGCTCACGGGTGACCTGGCGCTGCTGCACGACACCAATGGTTTTCTGATCGCGCCGAAACTCGCCGGTTCATTGACCATCGTGCTCATCAACAACCGCGGCGGCGGCATCTTCGGGCACCTGCCGGTGGCGCAGTTCGAGCCGCCGTTCGAGGAGTTCTTCGCGACGCCGCAGGCCGTGGATTTCTCCCGCCTGTGCGCCGCGTATGGCGTCGAGCATGTCAAGATCGGCAGCTTGGCCCAGTTGGCGGAGCGGGTGGCGGAGTTGCCGGCGCAGGGCCTGCGGGTGCTCGAAGTCTGCACGGACCGCAAACGCGACGTGCAGACGCGCAAGCAGTTGTTCGCTGCCGCCGCGGCGGCAGCCGGCGGAGGTTAGGCGGAGGCTCGCGTCAGCACCCGCAGGCGCCGCGCTGCATGACCACGAGATCGTCGCGCACGGCCCAGCCCTCGTGGAGCCAGAAGCTGCGGCCGGCCTCGTTGGTGGCAAAGAGATAGATGTTGCACTTGGCGATGCCGAGCGCGCGCAGGCGGCGGAGGCATTCATTCACCAGCAGCCGGCCGAGACCCTGGCCGCGCTTGGACCGCGCCACGGCGAGATGGTGCAGGTAGCCGCGGCGCCCATCGTGCCCGCAGAGCACCGCGCCGACGATCGCCCCTGAGGGCGTCGTGATCACGAGGCTCAGCTCCGGGTTGCGCTCGAGGAACAGCGCGATGGCCTCCGACGTGTCGGACTCGTTGAGGCCCATCCCCTCCGTCTGCTCCCAAAGCCGGCGCACGGCGGCATAATCCGCCAGCAGCATCGGACGAAGAATGTAACCGTCAGCAATCATGGCATGAGGAACTTCAGAAATGAAGGTGGAACTCAGGAAAGCTGGAACGGAAGGAGAACTCCGAGGCTCGTTCCTGTTTTCCTGAGTTCCATATTCACAACTGGATCGGCAGGCCGACCTCGATGATCTGCATGGGCGGCAACTGGTAGTAGTCGCGAGCCTGGCGGGCGTTGCGGCTGAGGAAGGCGTAGAAGTGCTTCTGCCATTCCCACATGCGGGCGTCGCCGCCGGTGATGATCATCTCGCGGTTGAAGTAGTAGGTGGCCTCGGACGGCTTGAGCGGGACGCCGGCCTCGCGGATGCGCTGGATGAGCGAGGCGACGTCGGGGGACTCCATGTAGCCGTATTTCGCGATCGCGCGCCAGACGCCCTGGCCGATCGCGCGAACCTCGAGGCGCTCGGTCTCGGTGACGAACGGCACCTCCTCGGTCAGCACGCTGAGCAGGACGACGGTCTCGTGCAGGACCTTGTTGGACTTCACGTGGTGCAGGAGCACGAGCGGGGTCCCGCGCGGGTTGCCGGCCATGAAGACGCCGGTGCCGCGCACGCGGAGGATGTGCCGGCTGGAGGCGATGTCGCAGAGCTCGGCCTCGGTGATCTCGTTCGCATAGACGCGGCGGAAGATCTCACGCTTGCCCTGCTTCCAGGTCGTCATGATGGCGATCAGGCCCAGGGCGATGAAGACCGGCAGCCAGCCGCCGTCGGAGAACTTGTGCAGGTTGGCGCCGAAGAACGTGACATCGAGCACGAGGAAGAACGCGCAGAGCGGCAGGGCCTGCCACCAGCGGAACGACCACGCGCGGCGCATGACGAGGAACAGGGCCAGCGTGGTCACGATCATCGTGGCCGTTACGGCGATGCCGTACGCGGCGGCGAGGGCCGAGCTCGACTTGAACCCGTAGACCGTGGCGATGGAGCCGCAGGCGAGGACCGTGTTGACGAGCGGGAGGAAGATCTGGCCCGACTGGTCGGCATTCGTGTGGCGGACGAGGAGGCGGGGGAAGTAGCCGAGCTGGATGGCCTGGCGGATGAGCGAGAAGGCGCCGGAGATCAGCGCCTGGCTGGCGATGATGGCCGCCACGATGGACAGCGCGAGGAGGCCGTAGCGCAGGATGCCCTCCGGGGCGAGTGAGAGGAAGGGGTTGTCGACCGGGCCGCCGTGGGCGAGCACATACGCGCCCTGGCCGAAGTAGTTGAGCGTGAGCCCCGGGAGGACAACCCCGTACCAGCTGCGCCGGATGGCCTTCCGGCCGAAGTGGCCCATGTCGGCATACAGCGCCTCGACGCCGGTGATCGCCAGCACCACCGAGCCGAGCAGGACCGTGGCCTCGCGGGTGTGGTTGATGAGCAGGCTGATCCCGAGCGCGGGATTCAGCGCCTCGAGGACCACGGGGGTCTGCCAGACGTGCCAGAGGCCGAAGAGGCCGAGCACCACGAACCAGATCAGCATGATGGGCCCGAAGATGCCGCCGATGAACTTGCTGCCGCGGTACTGGAAGGCGAAGAGGCCGGCCAGGATCAGGCAGGCGATCATGACCACCCACTTCTCGACGCCGGGCCACACCAGCTTGAAGCCCTCGGTCGCGGAGAGGACGGTGATGGCCGGGGTGATGATCGCCTCGCCGCACAGCATGGCGGCGCCGCACAGGACCACGATCACGCCCACGCTGAGCCGGCCCTTGGCATTGCGGTCGATCTGGGAAAGGGAGAGAAGGGCGAAAATGCCGCCCTCGCCGCGGTTGTCCGCGCGGAGCACGAAGACCGTATACTTGACGCTGACGACCAAGATCAGCGACCAGAAGACCAGCGACAGGACCCCCAAAATGGCCGTGTTGTGCTCCGCGGCCGGCAGGACGGCGAGGCACTCGCGAATCGTGTAAAGCGGGCTGGTGCCGATATCTCCAAACACGACGCCCAAGGCTCCCAGGGCTAACCCGGATTGCGCCAGGCTGCCGGATGGCTGGACGTGGTTCTGCATGGAAGGGGTCGTATCTTGCGGATGCGGCGCCGCGGTCCAAGCTGATTCTGCAGGGCGGGAATCAACCGGCAGCGTCGCTAAAACATTTGCGATCAGCGGCTTTCCGAGCTGAATGCGACTATGGCAACCGCGTGGAAAACTGTCAAAACGTACTCCGACATCCTCTACCAGAAGGCGGACGGGATGGCGAAGATCACCATCAACCGGCCCGAGAAGCGCAATGCGTTCCGGCCGGAGACCGTCGCGCAGATGTACGAGGCGTTCAGCGACGCCCGGGAGGACCAGGCGGTTGGCGTGGTGCTCCTGACGGGGGCCGGGCCGCACACCGACGGCAAGTATGCCTTCTGCGCCGGTGGTGACCAGTCGGTGCGCGGCCATGCCGGCTACATCGGCAAGGACGGCGTGCCGCGGCTCAATGTCCTCGACCTGCAGAAGCTCATCCGCTCGATGCCGAAGGTCGTCATCGCCCTCGTGGCCGGTTATGCGATCGGGGGCGGGCACGTCCTCCATGTCGTGTGCGACCTCACGATTGCGGCTGACAACGGCATCTTCGGCCAGGTGGGCCCCAAGATGGGCAGCTTTGACGGCGGGTTCGGCTCCAGTTACCTGGCCCGGGTCGTGGGGCAGAAGAAGGCCCGCGAGATCTGGTTCCTCTGTCGGCAGTACGGCGCGCAGGAGGCGCTCGAGATGGGGCTCGTCAACAAGGTGGTCCCGGTGGCGGAGCTCGAGGCGGAGGGCGTGGCCTGGGCGCAGCAGATCCTGCAGCACAGCCCGCTCGCGATCCGCATGCTCAAGAGCGGCTTCAACGCCGAGCTCGACGGCCAGGCCGGCATCCAGGAACTCGCAGGCAACGCCACGCTGCTCTATTACATGAGCGAGGAGGCGAAGGAATTCCACGCCGCGCAGCGGGAGAAGCGGAAACCCGACGCACGGAAATTCCCCTGGCTGCCGTAGGTAAGGTTCTTTGTAGGTCAGCCCGCTTGCGGGCGCGGTTTGGGCGCGCGCAAGCGCGCTGTTGTCCTACATGACCCCAATTCAGCGCCCCGCGTCTGCAGCCCAGACGACGAGCCAGCCGCTGTCGTTGTCGACGTAGACGACGGTCGAGGCGGACGGATTGCCAGCCTCGACGTAATCGGCGTGGGCGAAGATCGAGTCATGGTCGCGCTCCACCGGGGCGGGACGGAGAAACACCAAGGTCAGGGCGGCGGCCGCGGCCAGCGGCGCGCTGAGCCAGAGCAGCGGCGCGAGCCGGCGCGATCGAGCGGGGCGGGCGGCCAGTCGCGGACGCAACGATCGCCAGGCGGCGGCCGCGTCGGGCGCCTGTGCGGCCGCCTCGGTCCGCCATTGCCCGAGCGCGGCGGCGAGGGAGTCCTGCAGCGCGCGGCAGGTCGGGCAGTCCTGCACATGCGCCGCGACGGCGGCCGCGGCGGTGGCGGAGCGTTCGCCTTCCTCACCGAGGAGCAGTCGTGCGCAGTCGCGGCAGTTCACGGGGATCAGGGCGGGTCAGCGGTTGTAGGCGTAGTGGCGGTCCCGGTGGTCGTGCCGGCGATGATCGCCGCGGCCGTCGGCGACCCAGACGCGCTCGGTGCGCCACTCGTGGCGGCCGGCGACGTAGTAGCGGGTGCGGCAGCCGCGTTCATGGCGGACCACCCAATGGCCGGGCACCCAGACCTTGACGCGGACTTCCCTCCAGTAACCGCAATCGCGGTCGCGGGAGTCGTACACGACCACCGTGCCGGGCTCGGGCGGGCAGGTGGAGCTGTGGCTCTCGGCGATGGCGTGCCCGACAATCAGGCCGCCGATGAAGCCGCCGATCAGGGCCTTTTCCTTCGATCCCGCGTAGGCGGGGCTGGGCGCGACGGTCAGGGCGCCGGCGGTGAGGAGCGTGATGGCTGCGAGCTTGTTCATGGTGGGTTTCTCCGTGTTGGGGGGTTGGTTCTGCCCATGAGACGCGGCTCGCGCGGGGTTTATTCACTAAATCTTCCTCTTTCCTCTTTCTCTTAATCTTTCTCCCGGCGGAGGCAGGTCTAATTCCCCAAGCCAGAGAAAGATAACGAGAAAGAGGAAAGAGAAAGAACCTTCGCCTCACCGCCCAACCACGATCACCGCATAGACCTCGCCATCACTCCGACGCGGTCCGCCGAGGACGGAAGGCACGCCGGGGCGTTGCGTGATGACGGTGCGCATGAGGATCTGGTCGCCGTCGTACCAGGCGACCCGCAGGCGGATGGCGCCCTTGCCGGAGCCCTCGGTCTCGATCTCGAGGCGGTGGCCCTGGCCGAGCGCCAGCGTGCCTTCCTCCGGCACGCCGAGCGTGGCGGAGCCTTCGCCGAGGAAGCGGTAGCTCTCGAAGCGCAGGATGCTGCGCAAGGTGGGCTCGTAGGCGGCCAGGCGGCGGTCGCTGGCGCCCTTCTCGTTGGAGGCGGCGACCAAAATGGCGCGGAGTGACGTGCGCTCGGCCGCGCGCAGGGAACAGCAAGCCGTGGCGGTGAGGAGGAGGGCGAGCAGCAGGCGGAGCGGTTTCATCGGGGTTCCTTCAGTTTTTGCGCCAGTAAACGGCGGGCATGATAAAGGCGGGACATGACGGTGCCAGCCGGAATGCGGACGGCGCGGGCGATTTCCTCGTACGTAAGCCCCTGCACCTCGCGCAGCGCCAGCACCGTGCGGTGCAGCGGCGGCAGCGCGGCGAGGGCGCGATCGAGGCGCTCGCGCCGCTCCGTCGCCGCGGTGTCCGCGCGCGGATCCTCGGTGTCGGCCGGCTCGACGACCGTGCCGTCCGGGTTCGCGGCAAACGGGAGAAACCGGTCGAACCAGCGTCGGCGCCGGCGCAGGTGATCGAGGGCGCGGCGGGTCGCGATGGGGTGCAGCCAGGTGGTGAACCTGCCGGTGCCGGCATAGGTCGGCAGTTTCCGCCAGACCGTCAGCCAGACTTCCTGGCAGATGTCGTGCGCGTCGTGGTCATGGCGGACGATGGCCCAGACGAGGCGGTAAACGTAGCCGTGGTGGGCCTGCATGAGTCGGCCAAAAGCCTCCTCGTCCCCCTGCCGCGCACGGCGCAGCAGTTCGTTCTCGTCGGCCGGCTGGAGCGGGGCGGGGGAGTCCACGACACCCCCATCCGACCGGTCGCGGTCACCGGATGTTCCCGCCGCCGATCAGCGGCGGCGGCGGCGGAAATGGCCGATCCCGAGCAGCGTCACGCCCACGGCGAGGAGCGCCACGGTGCCAGGCTCCGGGATCGTGGTGATCTGGTAACCGCGGAAGGCGTCGATGTTGCTATCGTAGACAAACAGCAGGTGGTTGGCGTAGCCCATGCGCCAGTAATCGGGCGACGGCAGCGTCCCGGGGAGCGAGACCGACGTGATGAAGGCGCCGGTCGTGGGGTTGAAGGCGAGCGCGCGGGCGCCGCCGGTCGTCGTGTAGGTGATCAGCGCGTCGTAGGTCGGCTCGTAGCCGATGACATGATACGGGATATTCGTCGAGCCGGCGGCGGTCAGGTCGAGCGTGATCGTGCCGATCACCGCGCCGGTCGCGGGATTCACCGTCTTCACGGTCCCGCCGCTATCGTAGGCGTAGAACAGGTTGCGCGCGGCGTCGTAGGCCGGCGCGACCTGATTGCTCGGTAGGCCGGAAAGCACGACGCTGGCGTCGGTGTACGCACCGGTGAAAAGGCCGCTGCTGTCCAAACCGACCGTGCGGTAACCGGCCGAGCTGACATTCGCCGCGTAGGTGATGTTCTCGAGTTTGCCGGTGTTGGAATTGTAGAAAAAGCTGCGCAGGTCGGTGTTGATCGGCTCCAACGTCTGCACGATGGAACCGCTGGCGCTCCAGACCCGGCCGCCGTAACTCGAATTGCCGCCCCGGCCGCCGTAGTACTGCTGGAAGTCCGGATGCCACGCGATGTTCATCGGCGTCGATCCGTCCACGCCGGACATGGACAAGGTGATGCTCTCGATACCCGTGGTCAGAAACTGCGCTTGAAGGCTCGCGCAGAGGGCGCAGAGCAGGGCAAAGGCGCGAGGTGTGGTAAATGCCATGATTTGGCTTTAGCGTTTTCCGGGCGGATGGCGAGCAGCAATCTGGGGAGGATGGCGGAAAGGCGGACGCAAAAATGGGCAGGTCGGAGACCTGCCCTGTGTGGAAAAACTGGCTAAGGCTTACTTCCCGAGACTCTTGCGGAGGTCGTCGAGCTGGTTGGCGCTGCCGAGGAGGACATTACGGCTCGCGATGAACTTCGCGTACTCCTCCATGAAGATCTTGCCCGGCGGGCGGAAGTCGAACTCGCCCGACTTGTCGCGGAAGAACTCGCGATGGACGCGGGTCCAGACGAGGCGGCCGTCGGTATCGATGTTGATCTTGGTGACGCCGAGCTTGGCGGCGGGGAGGTACTCGTTGACGTCCACGCCGACCGCGGAGCCGAGGGTGCCGCCGGCGGCGTTGATGCGCTTGACCTCGTCCTGCGGGACGGAGGACGAGCCGTGCATGACGAGCGGGAAGCCCGGCATGAGCTGCTGGATCTTCTTGAGCACGTCGAAATGGAGCGACTGCCGGCCCTTGAACTTGTAGGCGCCGTGCGAGGTGCCGATGGCGCAGGCGAGGGAGTCGCAGCCGGTCTTCTGGACGAAGTCCTGGGCCTCAGCCGGGTTGGTCAGGGTGGCGTGGCCGTCCTCGACCTTGATGTCCTCCTCGACGCCGCCGAGCATGCCGAGCTCGGCCTCGACGGAGAGGCCGGCCTTGTGGGCGGCCTCGACGACGCGTTTCGTGATCGCCACGTTCTGGTCGTACGGCTCGTGGGAGGCATCGATCATCACCGAGCTGTAGAAGCCCGACTTGATGCAATCGTAGCACGTCTCCTCGTCGCCATGATCGAGGTGCACCGCGAAGATCGCCTCGGGGAAGATCTGGTCGGCGGCGCGGATGATCGCCTCGAGCATCTTCTTGTCGGTGTACTTCCGCGCGCCCTTCGAGATCTGGATGATGAAGGGAGCCTTCGACTGGATGCAGCCCCGGAAGAGACCCATCGCCTGCTCGGCATTATTGATGTTGTAAGCGCCGACGGCGTACTTGCCGTAGGCATGCTTGAAGAGCTGTGCAGTGGTGACGATCATGGCAGGATCAACCTACCGGCGGCCACGCCGCATCAACAAGGCATTTTTTCCTCTATGACGGCAACTTCAGCGCCCGATTAGGGGCGGGCGGCGGGGACGGCGGGGGTGGCGGCCGACGCGCCGGGCGGCGGGGTCAGGCGGGTGCCCATTTCCGCCCGCATGGAGCGGCCGAGCTGCTGGGCCGCCTGCTGCTCCTGCTGGATTTCCTGCAAAGCCGCGACCTGGTCGGAGGATAGGACGGATTGGGATCGGGCCACGGTGGCATCGGTGATGAGGACGCCGCCGCCGGATGCGATGGCGATGGCCGCGCCCATCTGGACATTGGCGCCCGGCCCGCCGGCGATCGAAACCGCGGGTGTGGCGGTGCGGATGGTTGGAACGCGGCCGCCTTCACCGGTCTCGGCAAGGATCCGGACCATCTCCTGGCTCTGCGACTGGGTCAGCGGGGTGCCGGAATAGCTCAGGCGGGACTCCAGTTGGCCGATGACGTTGCGGGTGGGCAGGGTGCGCTCGTATTCCTGGTAGGTCTCAAAGGTGCTGTCGCCCAGCGCGGCGCGGATGTTGGCGTCGATCTCGGCCTGCGTGGCTTTCATCATCGTCCCAATGGCTTCGCCGTCCTTGCGCGGATCGAGGCCCTGGGCACGCGCCGCCGCGAGCACGTCCATGACCGCGGTCTGCTTCTCGACGAGGTATTCCTTGAACTGCTCCAGCTGCTGGGGCGTGAGCTTGAGCTGCTTGAAGAGCGCGGCATACCGGCCGTCGAGCATGCCCTTCTGGGTGAGATTCATCAGGGTCTGGTAGTCGGGATTCTCGAGCACCTGCATGACCTGGCCAAAGGCGCGGTCACCACGGCGGGTGACGTCGGCGGCGCCGGGGGTGGGGGGCGCGGCGGGTTTTTCCGCGGGTTGGTCGGCCGCCGCCGGGGCGGTGGGGGATGCGTTCCAGGCCTGACGGCGGGCAGCGGCGCGCTCAGGGTTGCCGGGCGCAGCCCGCAGGGTGGCGAGTTCCCGATGCTGGCTCCACGCCAAGTAGCCAGTTCCGAGCGTCGTGAGGGTCAGGAAGAATATCACGTAGTTCTTCATGGATCGCATATGTGCGACCCTGGCGGGGCGGAAAGGTTCAGGCAAGCCGGCCGGGATGAGCGGCGGCGCGGGTTGATGGAGGTTCGCCGGAGCGTAGTTGGAAACCGCTCCTATGGAACGGGCTTTCAGCCCTCCGCAGCGGGAAAACACCGGAAACCCGGGGTTTCACCCCGGGCTATTATGGTGCGCACCTTCAGTGCGCCGTTCCAGAGCGCCGATGGCGCGACCGATCACAGCCGGGGATCACGCGTTGGCCGTCCGCTACCCAATTCTCCTAACACTAACGCTGAATCCCAGGTGATCGCAGGAGCGCCGACGGCGCGGCCGATAACAGCCTGGGGCGAAGCCCCAGGTATTTTGGCCCACATACGGGGAGGGCTGATGGCCCGCCCTATCGTTTCCGGCGCTGACGACTGCTCACCGCGGCGGGAACTCGAAATCGGCCTTGTCCTTCTTGGGCGAGAGGACGAGGTAGGCGCTGAAATGCGCCCCGCGCTTTGAGACGAAGCCCTCGATGAGCGAGGTCTTCCCATCCGTGACGAGGCGCTGCACCTCGTCGGCGCCGATGTCCTTCTGGCACAGGTTGCGGGTGAGCTTGAAGACGACGCGGTTGTCCTGGTCGGGCTTGCGCACGTAGTAGGCGTCCTCGGTCTGCATGAGCTCGCCGCCATGCAACTTGCTTTCGCCGAGGACGACGGCCTTGGACAGGTCCGGCGGCGCCTTGGCCTTGCGCTCGATGGGCTTGCCGTCCTTGCCGATCTTCGGCGCGCGCGGCGGAAATTCCCAGGCGATGCGGCCGGCCTCGCGCTTGAGGAAGGCGTCGAAGGGGCGGCCCTTCTTGGAGATGAAGCCCTGGATCAGGTCGGTCTTTCCCTGGCTCACGAGCTGGATGGCGTGCTCGCGGGTGATCGGCTTCTGGCACATGAGGCGGCCGACGCGGAAAGCCTGCTTCCATTCGCCGCCGACCTGCTCGCGCAGGACATAACTGGAGCCGACTTCGCAGAGCTGGGTGCCCGTGGCGGGATCGGTCCAGAAGGGCTCGACGGTGCCGAGGTCCACCTTGTCGCCGAAATCAAACTCGGCCTTCCACTTGCCCTTCTCTTCGTCCTTCACGAGGCGCAGGGTGGCGGCGAAGCGGCTGCGGGTCTTGGCGGAGATGAAGCCGTCGAGCGGCCCGATGGTGCGTTTGGCCACGAGTTCGCGGATCTCGTGCTCCTCCATCTTGCGGCCGCCGATGACCTTGTAGAGCATGAGCTCGCCGTCCTGCGACTTGTAGCCGCGGAGGGTCTCGCGCAGCGGCAGGCCATCGGTGGGCGAGGGAATGTCGGTGACGCGGGCGGCGGAGTCGTCCTCCTCGAAGCCCTTCACGCGCTCGACGATGCCCTTGGTCTGCTCGATGACCTCCTCCATGAATTTCTCGCGGGAGAACTTGCCGTGCTCCATCTGGCGGAGCTTGAACTCCCACTCGCCGGTCATGGCGGGGCTGGTGAGCGCCTCGGTCTTCACGGCGGTGAGGAACTGGAGGAGCTGCTCGGCCTTGGCGGTCGGCACCAGCTCGCGCTGGTTCCGGTCCATGTACTTCTGGTTGATGAGGCCGTCGATCGTGTCGGCGCGGGTGGCGGGCGTGCCCAGGCCGCGTTCCTTCATGGCCTCGGCGAGCTCATCGTCGTCGACGAGCTTGCCGGCGCCTTCCATCGCGGAGAGCAGCGTGGCTTCGGTGTAGCGCGGCGGCGGCTTGGTGGCCTCGGCGTGCAGGGTGGCCTCGAGGGTCTTCGCGTGGCCGCGGTCATCGGGCGAAAGCGCGGGCAGCTCGGGGGCGTCGGCGGCCTCGCCGACGGCCACGCCCTTGCCATAGACGGCAAGCCAGCCGGGGGCGGTCATCACCTTGCCCTCGGTCTTGAAGGCGTGACCCTTGACCGTGCTGGTGCGGGTGGTGACATCGAACTCCGCGGCCGGGTGAAACGCGGCGACGAAGCGGCGGGCGATCATGTCGAAGATCTTGGCCTCCATCTCGTCGAGGTGCTTGGCCTCGTGCGTGGTGGGGATGATGGCGAAGTGATCGGAGATCTGCGCGTTGTTGAAGATGCGCTTGTTCGGGCGCAGCCAGCCCTGGTCGAGGACGCGGTGCGCGTGCGGGGCGAGCTCGCCGTGCAGGTTCTGCAGGGTCTCGCGGCAGGTCGGGATGTAGTCCTCCGGCAGCGCGCGCGAGTCGGTGCGGGGGTAGGTGATCATCTTGTGCCGCTCGTAGAGGGCCTGGGCGATCTGGAGCGTGCGGCGGGCGGGCAGGCCGAAGCGGTTGTTGGCCTCGCGCTGGAGGGTGGTGAGGTCGTAGAGGCGCGGGGCGGCCTGGGTGCTGGCCTTCTTTTCCTCGGTGACCTCCGCGGCCGGGTGACCCTGGCAGGCGGCGGTGACGGCCTCGGCGACGGCGCGGTCCCAGATGCGGTCGATGCGGTCGTGGTCGTCGCCTTCGGCCTTCTTGAAATCAGGCCGCTGGTAAACGCCCTCGTAGGTGCCCTTGGCGATTTCGAACTTGGCGGTGATGCGCCAGTAGTCGCGCGGCTTGAAATTGCGGATTTCCAGTTCGCGCGCGTAAACGATGGCGAGGGTGGGGGTCTGCACGCGGCCGACCGAGGCGACGTTGCCGGCGCGGGAGCCAAACATGCGCTTGGTCAGGGCGCGGGTGCCGTTGATGCCGATGAGCCAGTCGCTCTCGCTGCGGCACCGGGCCGCGTCGGCGAGTCCGGCCATCTGCTCGGCGCTGCGCAGGCTGCGGAAGGCCTCGAGGATGCCCTCCTTGGTCATGGTCTGCATCCACGCGCGCTTGAACGGGATTTTGCACTTCGTGAGCTGGTAGATGTAGGTGAAGATCAGCTCGCCCTCGCGGCCGGCGTCGCAGGCGTTGATGACGAGGCCGATGTCCTTCCGCGCGAGCAGCTTTTTCAGGTGGCCGAAGCGATCCTTCGAATCGGCGATCGGCTTGAGGCCGAACTTGGACGGGATGATCGGGAGGGTCTCGAGGCGCCAGAAGCCGTATTTCTTCTTGTCGATATCCTCGGGCATCTCGAGCTCCACGAGGTGGCCGACCGCCGACGAGATCACGTACTCGTCGTTCTCGTAATGGTCGCCTTGCTTGTGGATTTTGCCGAGGGCCCGCGCGAGATCCGCCGCGACGGACGGCTTCTCGGCGATGATGAGTGACTTCATGAGGCGGCGAGGCGTTAGGCGCCGCGCCGACCGATTTCAAGGCTTTGTTTTTTCAGTGCAGCTGCCGGCACGCGTTCAGGCCGAGGCCACGGGGGTCTCTTTCAGGGCGCTGTCGAGGGCCGCAATCAGCTCGGCGATCGTGCCATCGGTCTCGTCACCCATGTTGGAGATGCGGAAGGTTTTACCCTTCAGTTTGCCGTAGCCGCCGTCGATCACGAGGCCGTGCTTGGCCTTGAGGACTTTGTTCAACACGCCGAGGTCCAGATTGCGGGTGTTGGCGAAGCAGTTGAGGGCGAGCGAGCCGTAGGCCTCCGCCGGGAACAATTTGAAGCCGTTGGCGTAGCCCCAGGCGCGCACGGTGGCGTTGAGGCGGCGGTGGCGGGCGTAGCGGGCCTCGAGACCCTCGGCCTTGATGTCGGCGAGCTTCGACTGCAGGGCATAGATCAGCGGGATGACCGGTGTGCTCGGGGTCATGCCGTTCTCGTGGTTCTTCTGGAATTCCACGAGGTCGAAGTAATACCCGCGGTCCGCGGCCTGCGCCGCCCGGTCGAGGGCACGCTTTGAAACCGAGAAGATCGCCAGGCCCGGGGGCAGGGCGAGGGCCTTCTGCGAGCCGGTGAGGAGGATGTCGATGCCGAGCTCGTCCTTCTTGATCGGGAGGACGCTGAATGAGCTGACCGTGTCGACGATCGAGATCACGTCGGGGAACTCGCGCAGCACGGCCATGATGGCCGGGAGGTCGCTCATGGTGCCGGTTGAGGTCTCATTGTGGATGAGGGTGACGGCGTCGTAGGCGCCCGTGGCAAGCTCGCGGCGGAGCGCGGCCGGGTCGACGGGCTGGCCCCAGTCGAACTTCAGCGCACCGGCCTGCTTGCCGCAGCGCTGGGCGACGTCGAACCACTTGTCGGAAAAGGCGCCGTTCATGCAGTTCAGCACCTTCTTCCGCACGACATTGCGGATCGCACCCTCCATCACGCCCCAAGCGCTGCTCGTCGAGAGGTACACCGGGTCCTGGGTGTAGAACAGGGCCTGGAGCTCGGGCTGGAGCGCGCGGTAGAGCGCGACGAAGTCCGTGCTGCGATGGCCGATCATGGGCTGCGCCATGGCGCGCAGGGTCTTTTCGGAGACGGCGATGGGGCCGGGAATGAAGAGCTTGTAGGTCATGGCGTGGCTTGGCAGGTGCCGCAAAAGCTGTTTACGAAAGCTCCTTTCCAAAAGGCGCGTCAACCCTCATTGCTGTCATTGCCGCATGTCGCAATCCTGGCTGAAGAAAAAGTCCAATGCCCTCGAGCTGTTCACGGTGGACGTGATCCTCGGCCGGCGGGCGGGCACGGGCGCGGCGGTCTACGCGGCCGTTCTCTACGCCTTGTCGTTCATCTTCAGCGCCCTGGCGCAGCTGCGATTCTGGCTCTACCGGCACCGCATCCTCCACGACGAGCCCCTCGGCTGCCTTGTCGTGGTGGTCGGCAATCTCACCGTCGGCGGCACCGGCAAGACCCCCGTCGTGGAAAAGTTCGCCCGCGCCCTGCGCGACCGCGGCCGCAAGGTCGCCATCCTGAGCCGCGGCTACAAGAGCAAGTCCGCCCCGCGCTGGAAGCGCTGGTGGTGGGCCTTCACCCACGCCGAGGAGCCGCCCCCGCGCGTCGTCAGCGACGGCAACACCGTGCTCCTCGACAGCGAGCAGGCCGGCGACGAACCCTACATGCTCGCCCGCAACCTGCCGGGCGTGATCGTGCTCGTGGACAAGAACCGCGTGAAGGCCGGCGCCTACGCCATCAAGCGCTTCGGCTGCGACACGCTGGTCCTCGATGACGGCTTCCAGTACCTGCCGCTGAAGGGCCGGCTCAACCTGCTTCTCGTCGACAAGACCAACCCCTTCGGCAACGGCCACCTCCTCCCGCGCGGCATCCTGCGCGAGCCCGTGAAGCACCTGCGCCGGGCCTCCTACGTGTTCCTCACCAAGTCCAACGGTCAGCGCGATCCGGAGCTCGAGGCCACGATCCAGAAGTTCAACCCGGGCGTCGACATCATCGAGTGCGCCCACCGGCCGCAGCACCTCCAGCGCTTCGGCAGCGGCGAGCGCCAGGAACTCGCGTGGCTGAAGGGCCGCCGCGTCCTTGCGTTCAGCGGCATCGCGACGCCCGAGAGCTTCGAGAAGTTCCTGCGCGACCTCGGCGCGAAGATCGTCGCGCGTGAGCGCTACCTCGACCACTACCGCTACGTCGACGAGGACTTCGACGAGCTCTTCGCCCTGGCCAAGCGCGAGGGCGCCGAGTGCCTCGTGACGACCGAGAAGGACGCCGTGCGCATCCCGGAAAACCGCGCCTATCCGCTCCCGCTCTACTACCTGCGCCTCGAGATCGAGATCCTGCACGGCGCCGCCGACTTCGACGAGGCCGTGGGGCGGATCTGCTTCCCGCGGAGCGAGCCGGCGCGGAACTGACCCGCTATTGCCTTGCTCGCCCCGGCCCCGACCCGGTTAGCTCCCCCCATGATTATCGACTCCCGCTACCACGACCTGGCCGCCGGCCTCACCCGGTTCTCGACCGCCCTCAAGAAGGGCGAGCGCGTCCTCATCGACGCCTTCGACATCCCCGAGGCCATGGTCATCGCGCTGGTCCGTGCCGTCCGCGCCCGCGGCGCCCATCCCTACGTGCAGCTCCACCGCGCCCGCGTGACCCGCGAGCTCACGCTCGGGGCCGAGGAGGCGCAGTACGCGCCGCTGGCCGACATCGAACTCGCCCGGATGCAGAAGATGGACGCCTACATCGCCCTGCGCGGATCGGAAAATATCTTTGAGGCCTCCGACGTCCCCGCGGCCAAGGTCCAGCTCGTCAGCCGCCTGATGAAGCCCGTGCTCGACTACCGTGTCGGCCAGACCAAGTGGGTCGTCCTTCGCTGGCCCACCAGCGCCATGGCCCAGCAGGCCGGCATGAGCACCGAGGCCTTCGAGGATTTCTACTTCAAGGTCTGCACCCTCGACTACGCGCGCATGGAGCCCGGCATGAAGGCGCTGCATGACCTGATGGTGAAAACCGACCGCGTGCACATCAAGGGCCCCGGCACCGACCTCAAGTTCTCCATCAAGGGCATCGGCGCCAAGACCTGCGGCGGCCTGCGCAACATCCCCGACGGCGAGGTGTTCTCGTGCCCGGTGCGCGATTCCGTCGAGGGCGTGATCCAGTACAATGCCCCGACGGTCTATCTCGGCTCGTCGTTCGACAACATCCGCCTCGTCTTCAAGCAGGGCCGCATCGTCGAGGCCACGTCCAACAACACGAAACGTCTCAACGAGATCCTCGATAGCGACGCCGGTGCCCGCTACATCGGCGAGTTCGCCATCGGCTTCAACCCGCACATTCTCGAGCCCATGCGCGACATCCTCTTCGACGAGAAGATCGCCGGCTCCTTCCACTTCACGCCCGGCCAGGCATACGAGGACTGCGGCAACGGCAACAAGTCGCAGGTCCACTGGGACATGGTCTGCATCCAGCGCCCCGAGTACGGCGGCGGCGAGATCTGGTTCGACGGCAAACTCATCCGCAAGGACGGCATCTTCGTCCCGAAGTCGCTGCACAAGCTGAACCCGGAATATCTCCTGGGCAGCAAAAAGAGATGAGGATGCTCAAAGCCTCTTGGTCCATGGGTAGCGGCCGGCCTCCGGACGGCCGGTTTGATTTGCGCATGCGCAACGCGGCCCGTCCGGAGGCCGGGCCCTACCCAAGGAATCATACCTGATCGCATGCTCGACTTCATCCAGGCGCTCCCGAAGACGGAGACCCACTTGCACGTCGAGGGCGCGCTGCCGTATCATCTGCTGCACCGGTGGCGTCCGCAGGATTATCCCGAGCATCCGCCGTACCGTGCGCGGGCTTACCGTTATCCGTCGTTCCCGGACTTCGAGAACACGCTCCTGTCGCAGGCGCTACCATGGTTCACCTCGGCCGATCGCTACCACGAGGCCTGCCGCGAACTCTTCGCCGGCCACGTGCGGCAGCACGTGCGCTATGTGGAGACCAGTTTTCATCTCCCGGTGACGAAGTTCATCAACACGCCGGGTCCCGAGATCATCGCCGCCATCCGCGCCGCCGCGCCGGCCGGGCTGGAGGTCCGCGTCTTTGCCGGCATGCTGCGCAGCGACATCACCGGCGACCTGCGGCCGGTGATCGACCAGTTGCACACCTGGGACGACCTCGCCGGGGTCGACCTTCACGGCTACGAGCAGATGCGCACCGAGACCGGGACCGCCGCCATCTGGGCGCGCCTGCGCGCCGCCGGCAAGGTGACCAAGTGCCACGCCGGCGAGTTCGACGGCCCGGCGCGCGTGCGCGAGGCCATCGAGGAACTCGGGGTCGATCGCATCCAGCACGGCGTGCGGGCAATCGAGGACCCGGCGGTCGTCCGCCTCGCGGCCGAACGCGGAGTCACGTTCGACGTCTGCCCGCTCAGCAACGTCGGCCTCCGCGTGGTTCCCTCGATGGCCGAGCACCCCATCCGCCGCCTCATGGAGGCCGGCGTGCGCTGCACGGTGAGCACCGACGACCCCCTCTGCTTCGCCAATACGATCACGGAGGAATACACCGTGCTCGCCGCCGAGCTTGGTTTCACCCCCGCCGAGCTCGGCCGCGTGGCCAAGAACGGCTGGGCCGTCGCCTCGGTCGCGGCGGACGTGCGCCGCGCCATGACGGCCGAGATCGACCGGCTCGTTGGCGGCAACTGACCTGCATGCCTCCCCAGCCCTACCTGATCCCGGCCGGTTGCCGCGGCCGCCGCGCGGACAAGGTGCTGGCCGAGGCCTTCCCCGAGCACAGCCGCGTCGCCCTGCAGCGCGCCTTCGACGCCGGGCTGGTCACGCTCCACGGCCGCGTGATCAAGCGCGACCAGGCCGTGAACTCCGGCGATGAGCTGACCTTCGTCCTGCCCGAGACCAAGCCGGCCGCGCTGAAGGCCGTGGCGATCCCGTTGGACATCCTCTTCGAGGACAGGCACGTCCTCGCGATCAACAAGGCTGCGGGCATGATCGTCCATCCCGGCGCGGGCACCGGGGAGGACACGCTGGTGCACGCCCTCTTGGCGCACTGCCAAGGCAGCCTCAGCGGCATCGGCGGGGTGGAGCGCCCCGGCATCGTGCACCGCCTCGACCGTGAAACCTCGGGCGTGATGGTCGTGGCCAAGAACGACCGCGCCCACCGCGGGCTCGCCGAGCAGTTTTCCAGCCGCACCACCCAGAAGGAATACCTCGCCCTCGTCGCCGGCGCCCCGGCCCTCCTCAGCGGGTCCATCCGCAAGGCCATCGGCCGCAACCAGCAGCAGCGGCACAAGATGGCCGTCGTTGAGACCGAGGCCGGCGGACGCGACGCGCACACCGACTGGGAGGTCGTCGAGAAATTCGGCCAGGTCGGCGCATTGATCCGCTGCCGCATCCACACGGGCCGCACGCACCAGATCCGCGTGCATCTGAAATCGCTGGGCCACATCCTCCTCGGTGACGAGGTCTATGGCTGGAAACCGGACGCCCGCCTGAGGCAGCAGCCGCCGCGCGTGATGCTCCACGCGGCGCACCTCGTCTGCACGCACCCGATCTCCGGCAAGGTGCTCGATCTCGAGGCACCGCTCCCGGCCGACATGCTCCGGATGATGACGGTCCTGCGCGCGGCGGCGAAGGCCGCAGTCAAGGGCCCGCGGCCCGGGGCGCGGCGGCAGAAGACGGCGGCCCATGTCCGGGAAACCTGACGATCCCGCCTCGCGTCGCGCCTTTCTTCGCCGGTCCGCCGTGCTGGCCGCCGGTTTGCCCGCCCTCCGCCTGATCCCCAGCCTTGCCATGAGCGCCCCATCCGACCCGACCCCAGCCAACCCCGCCCACGATCCCGCGCCCGACCTGGCGACCCTGCGTCCGCAGATCGCCGGTTACCTCCTCGATTACGCCCGGCTGCTCGCCCCGCACTACGGCAAGTCCGGCAGCATGGACCTGGACCTGGTCGACTGGCCGACCGCCCGGGGGCCCTCCTATTACAACCAGTTCAGTCATCACGCGCTGCTCCTGCTCGCCACCGGCGAGGTGCCCGGGGCGACGCCGGCGGAGCGCACGCAGTATGCCGCGTTTGCCCTGCGTAATCTCGAGTACGTGTTGTCGATCACCGATGCCGAGTTTCACACGCCGCATTTCTCGCGCGGGCGCGACTGGGGCCGGCACATCGGCGAGTGGCTCAATTACTACCTGCTGGGTTCCCTCGGCGTGATGGAGCGGCACAACCTCGGCACGCCGGAGCTGCGCGCCCGGCTGGCGCGCGCCGTCGAGGGTGCGACCGGCGCCCTGCATGCCCGATTCGTCGAGAAGTTCCGGGTGACGCCGGCGGAGTTCCCGGGCAACCACGACGTCTGGCACGGCCTGCTCTTCGACGCGGCCGGCCGGCGTTTCCAGCGGCCGGAATGGGTGGACTTTGCCCGCGATTTCTTCGCGCGCTGCGTCCTGCCGTTCCAGACGGCCGACGGCTATTGGCCCGAGGGGCATGGCATCGTGGTGGGTTACGCCTTGGTCACGGCCGAGGCGGTTTCGCTCTATGCGGAGGCCTCGGGCGACGCCGCGACGCTGGCCAGCCTCGGGCGTTTTGCGGGCTTCCTCGAGCACCTCAGTTTCCCCGACGGTTCAGCCTCGGTGGCGCTGGATGTGCGGATGCGGTATTACCCGTCGCCGTTCATGTTCCTGCCGCCGAGCTTCCTGCGCACCGCCGCCGGACGGCGGCTCATCGCCCAGCGCCTGCCGGCGGCCCGGGCGCACCTGGCCAGCAAGGGCGTGCGCGACAACGCCGCGCAGGGTTTCGCGTTCTATGGTTCGTTTGCGGCGCTTGCCTTCGCCGCCGACCTGGCGGCGCGCCCCGGGTTCGACATCATCCCGCCGGCGACGTTGCCCGCCGCCTGCCTGCGCTCGGGAGACTGGCAGGCCGCGCTCTCATGGCAGGTGGTGCCCGAGCACCCGAGCCGCTTCGTGCTCGATGCGCAGAACTTCCTCGAGATCTGGCACCGGCGGGCCGGATATCTCGCGGGCACGGGCAACAGCAAGTTCATGCCCCGGTTCTCGACTGTGCGTCGCACCAGCGCTGGTCGCGCGTATGTGCCGGTCAGCGCCCGATGCGTGCAGGCGACGGCGACTTCGGCCGACGTCGCCTACAGCTTCGGCGCCGACGAGATCGTCGTCGGCGTGAGTGTCGCCGGCAGCCGCTGCGAGGTCACCGCCCGCCTGGCGAAGGCGGAACCGGGGGTGCACTACGAGTTCGGCCTGATGCTGGCCCTGCGCCCGGGGGACACGCTGAAGAGCGAGCATGGCGAGGAGCAGATCGACCCGACGGTACTGATCCATCACAACGGCGGCCCGCGGCCGCAGCGTGGCTTCAATTGGCGCGGCCTTAACTGGGAATTACCCGAGGGTGCACTGCTCGACTACCCGCTGGTGCCGCACAATTCGTACACGCAGGACGGTTTGCCGGCGAAGGAGGATTACGTGGCGAGGATCAGCGTGCCGCTGTCGGCGGAGACGAAGGCTATTCGGATTACGGACGTTGGGTAGCGGCCGGCCTCCGGACGGCCGGTTTGGCGTGCGCACATCGAGCCGGCCGTCCGGAGGCCGGCCGCTACCCACTAGCCAGCAACTCCTGCGCTATTCCGTAGCGCAGGTTGTAGAGCGAGTGACGAAACGCCGTGAAACCACCGCGGCGCGCGATCGCGAGGTAGGTCGCCAGTGCGGTGGGATAGACGTCGGCGCGGGCCGCCGGCAGGCCGGGACAGGTGCGGCGTTCGGCAAGGGTCTGGCGGGAGAGGAACGTGAACTGTCGCTCGATCTCGGCGACGGTCAGGAGCGAGGCACCCAGCCCGGGAACGCCCGCGCGGTGCGCGGCGATGGCCCGGGCGACGGTCAGCGTGCCGCCGGTGCCGACGGCACCAGCGCCAGCGGGGAGGTCGAAGCGGAACCCGGCCGCGCGCATCGCGGCGTCGCATTCGGCGCCGACGCGGGTCGCGGCGTCAGTTGGCAGGGCCGCGACGGCATCGCCAAACAAACGCTCGGTCAAGCGCACGCAGCCCAGCTGCAGGCTCAGGGCCTGTTGCACCCGCCGCTGACGGAAGGTGAGACATTCGAGGCTGCCGCCGCCGAGATCGAAGACCTGAAAATCCTGCAGGTCGCGCAGCTCGGGATCGCAGGTCAGGCCGGCGCCGATGTAGTGCGCCTCCTCGTCGCCGGAGAGCAGGCGGATCTCGTGACCGGTGGCGGCCTTGACCTCGGCGCGGAACGCGGCGCCATTGGCGGCATCACGCACGGCGCTGGTGGCCACGAGCAGGACCTTTGCGGGTTGAAAGGGGGCCACGCCGGCGAGCAGTGCGCGGATGGCGGCCAGGCCGCGGGCCATGCCTTCGCGTCCGAGCTCCGGCCGGGCTTGGCTGATGCCGGTGCTGATGCGGGCGTCGAGCGACTGGAAATGCTCGGACACGAGGGCACCATCATCCGCGCGGCGCGCCACCAGCACCTTGATGGTGTTGCTGCCGATATCGATGACGGCGACGGCGGGCGAGGGCATGTCAGAGGACGAAATCAGCCGGCGCGATCAGGAGCACGAACTCGCCCTTGAGGCTGGCCTTGGCCAAGCGTTCGCGCACGGTGCCGGCCGGGCCGACGAAAAAGGTCTCGTGGAGCTTGGTCACTTCCTTGGCCACGCAGAGCACGCGCTCGGGGCCGAGCGTTGCGACGATTTCGTCGACGGCCTTGTCGATGCGGTGGCAGCTTTCGTACAGGGCGAGGGTGTAGGGAAACGCGCGGTGCTGCTCGAAGAAACTGATACGCGCGGCGGACTTCGGCGGCAGGAAGCCGACGTAGAGAAACCCGTTGGTCGGCAGGCCGCTGGCGCTGAGCACGGCGGTCAGCGCGCTGGGGCCGGGGACGGGGACGACCGGGAGGTTGCGCCGGCGGCAGGCGCGGACGAGACGGAAGCCGGGGTCGCTCAGGGCGGGCGTGCCGGCGTCGCTGACGACGGCGATGGACTTGCCGCCCGCGAGGAGGTCGGCGAGGCGCTCGGCGGCCTCGGTCTCGTTGTGCTCATGATACGGCACGAGTTCCTTGTGCAGGCCCAAGCGGGAAAGCATCGCCCCGGTCGTGCGGGTGTCCTCGCAGGCCACGAGATCGACGGCTCCGAGGATCGCGCGGGCCCGCTCGGTCAGGTCGGCCAGGTTGCCGATCGGGGTGGCCACGACGTAAAGGTGGCCGGGTTGCGGCGTGAGCGAGGCGTTGTCCGACATGGGCAGGGACACTCTGCGCGAGCTGTCCGGGCGCCCAACAAAAAAATCCGGCCGAAGCCGGATTTGTGCGCGAGACGCGGGTGAGGGATCAGCGTCCCATGTTGGGGTTCGAGAGCCCCGGGATCTGGCCTTCCCAGTCGGCCGGACGGCTCCACGGAATGGACGAATCGCCCTTCCGCGTCGTGCAACCGGTGAAGGCAAGGCCGAGCAGGAGCAGCAGGGTTCCGAGGATGGCAGTCTTGGCGTGTTTCATGGATTGAGGTCGGTTAAGACACCGGAAGGCGGTCAAGGCAAGGCGGTAGGAAACGGTCTGGCACGTTTGGTTCCGGTCGAAACGGCAAAAGGGATTAACCACTGATGTGCACTTATTTTCACTGATTCGGCCGGGAAGGAAGTCCCCGACATCTCAGTGTTCATAAGTGTCTATCAGTGGTTCCTATGCTTGGGTGTAGGTGGATTCGAACCAGGGTTGCTTTGCGGTCTTCTGGACGGCGCCGTTGGCGGCGAGGTGTTCGAGGATCTTGTAGGCTAGCTCGGGGTCGCCGCCGACCTGGGTGGCGAGCTGCTCGGCGGTGAAAGCCTGACCCGGGGCTGCCTTCAGCGCGGCCGCGAGCTTCAGCTTGAGGGCGATGACGCCGCCGGCGGCCTTCTTGCCGGCCTCGACGCCCGGCTGGTGATAGGCGTTGATGCCGATGAGGGAGGCGTAGAGGCCGACGACGCGCTCGTAGAGGGCGATGAGCATGCCGAGCGACTTCGGCGAGACATCCGGGATCGTGAGCGTGACCGAGGCGCGGTCCTTCTCCGTGAGGGCGGCGCGGGTGCCGAGGAAAAAGCCCTGCAGGTAGTCGCCGCTGGTGACGCCCGGCTCGACCTCGAGGGAATCACCGGCGCGGTCCTTGAGGACCTCGATGAAGGTGACGAAGAAATTGTTCACACCCTCGCGGAGCTGCTGGACGTAGGCGTGCTGGTCGGTGGAGCCCTTGTTGCCGTAAACGGCGATGCCTTGGTTGACCACGTTGCCCTGGAGATCGAGCTCCTTGCCGAGTGATTCCATCACGAGCTGCTGGAGGTAGCGCGAGAAGAGGAGCAGGCGGTCCTTGTAGGGGAGCACGACCATGTCCTTCGACCCGCGACCGTCGGTGGCGAAGTACCACATGGCGGCGAGGAGAGCGGCCGGGTTGTCCTTGAGCGAAGGCTTGCGGGTCAGCTTGTCCATCGCGGCGGCGCCGGCGAGGAGCTGGTCGATCTTGATGCCCTGCAGCGCGGCGGGCAGCAGGCCGACGGCGCAAAGTTCCGAGGTGCGTCCGCCGACCCAGTCCCACATCGGGAAGCGGGCGAGCCAGCCTTCCTTCTGCGCGAGCTGGTCGAGCTTGGAGCCGGCGCCGGTCACGGCGACGAAGTGCTTTGCCGGATCGAGCCCGGCGGCCTTGAAGGCGGCGGCGGCCTCGAGCATGCCGTTGCGGGTCTCGGCGGTGCCGCCGGACTTGGAGATGACGAGGACGAGGGTCTGCTTCAGCTTCGAGCCGATCTCCTTGAGCACGTAGTCCATGCCATCGGGATCGGTGTTGTCGAAAAACCGCACGTTCAGCTTGTCGCGACCGCGGAGGCGACCGAGCGCGTGGGTGGCGAGCTGCGGGCCGAGGGCCGAGCCGCCGATGCCGATGACCAGCAGCTCGCGGAACTTCCCGGCGGGGCCGGCGATCTCGGCCTTGTGCACCTTGGCCGCGAACTCCTTGATGGCGGCGAGCGTCGCCGTGATCTCGGTCGCGAGCTCGGGCGTCGGGGCGAGCTGCGGGGCGCGCAGCCAGTAGTGACCGACCATGCGCTGCTCATCGGGATTGGCGATGGCGCCCTTTTCCAGGGCCGCCATGTCGGCGAACGCCTGCTTCATCCGCGGCTCGATGCCGGCGAGGAAATCGTCCGGGAACGGGATCCGCGAGATGTCGAGGGCGACACCGACGTTCGGGTACTGGTAGCAGTGGGTCTTGAAGCGGTTCCAGGTCATGGCAGTCGGTTCACAGCTTCTTGTCCGTCACCGCGCCTTCGGACGCCGTGGAGACGAGCTTCGCGTACTTGGCGAGGACGCCGCGGGTCTCGCTGGGCTTCCGCGGCTTGCGGGCCTTGAGGCGGGCCTTGATCTCCTTGGCGGAGATGCCGAGGGAGAGCGTGTTGGCCTGCGCGTCGATGGTGATCGGGTCGCCGTTGCGGACGATCCCGATGGGGCCGCCGATGGCGGCTTCCGGGGTGATGTGGCCGACGACGAAGCCGTGGCTGCCGCCGGAGAAGCGGCCGTCGGTGATGAGGGCGACCTCCTTGCCGAGGCCGCGGCCCATCACGGCGCTGGTCGGGGAGAGCATCTCGCGCATGCCGGGGCCGCCGACGGGGCCCTCGTTGCGGATCACGATGACGTGGCCGGGCTTGACCTTGCCGCCGAGGATGGCGTCGAGCGCCTTTTCCTCGCCCTCGAAGACGATGGCCTTGCCGGAGAAGACGAGGCCTTCCTTGCCGGAGATCTTGGCCACCGCGCCCTCGGGGGCGAGGTTGCCGTAGAGGATGCGGAGGTGGCTGTCGGGCTTGATCGGGTTGGACAGCGGGCGGATCACGTCCTGGTCGGCCGGGTAGGGGGCGACGTCGCGGAGGTTCTCGGCGAGGGTCTTGCCGGTCACGGTGAGGCAGTCGCCGTGGAGGAGGCCCGCGTCGAGGAGCATCTTCATGAGCGGCGGGAGGCCGCCGATGCGGGTGAGGTGGGCCATGGCGTACTTGCCGGAGGGCTTGAGGTCGCCGAGCACGGGGACGCGCTTGCCGATGCGGGTGAAGTCGTCGATCGAGAGGCGGACGCCGGACTCGTGGGCGATTGCGAGCAAATGCAGGACGGCGTTGGTCGAGCCGCCGAGCGCGATCACGACCGTGATGGCGTTCTCGAAGGCCTTGCGGGTGATGATGTCGCGCGGGCGGATCCCGGCCTTCAGGAGGGCGACGGCGGCGGCGCCGGCACGGCGGCAGTCTTCCTGCTTGTCCTTGCTGATCGCGATCTGGTTGGAGCTGTTCGGCAGGCTGAGGCCGAGGGCTTCGATGGCGGAAGCCATGGTGTTGGCCGTGTACATGCCGCCGCAGGCACCGGGGCCGGGGACGGAGCAGGCCTCGATCGCCTTCAGGCCGGCGTCGTCGATCTTGTTGGCGGCGTGTTTGCCGATGGCCTCGTAGACCGAGACGATGTCGCACTCGTGCTTCGTCTCGGGGTGAATGCCGGGAAGGATGGTGCCGCCGTAGACAAAGACGGACGGGCGGTTGAGGCGGGCCATGGCCATGATGCAGGCCGGCATGTTCTTGTCGCAGCCGCCGATGGTCACGAGGGCGTCGAAGCCCTCGGCGCCGGCGACGGTCTCGATCGAGTCGGCGATGACCTCGCGCGACACGAGCGAGTAGCGCATGCCGGGCGTGCCCATGCTGATGCCGTCGGACACGGTGATGGTGCCGAAGATCACGGCCTTGCCGCCGGCGGCGTTGGCCCCGGCCTCGGCGTCGCGGGCGAGCTGGTCGATGTGCATGTTGCACGGCGTGACCATGCTCCAGGTCGAGGCGATGCCGACGACCGGTTTGCTGAAGTCGGCATCACTGAAGCCGACGGGGCGGAGCATCGAGCGGGCGCCGGCGCGGCTGGGGCCGTCGAGCACCACGGAGGAATGAGGGCGGAGCGGGTTGGAGGAGGAGGCGGCACACATGGTCGGCGCGGAGCGAACCAGACGCCACGGTGACGGGCAAGACTCTCCTCAGCCTCTTTTCATGGTTGCTTAGCCCAGCGGCGCCACCTTCATTCGGACGACTTCCCCCGCATGGCCTTCAATCTGAAAAAAGTGCTCAAGGCGCTGCTCTTCTCGTCCAGCCAGCCGCTCTCCATCAACGACATCCAAGCGGCGTTCACGCGTTTTCACGAGCAGGCCGAGCTGCCCGCGGCTCCCGAGGCCGGGACCCCGGAGACGGCGGCGCCCGCCGCCGAGGGCGCTGCGCCCGCGCCGGTCGCCGAGGAAGTCGCCGAGATCATCGACGAGGCTCCCGGCGATCCCGAGCTGTACCAGGACGTGCCGTCGCTGGTCACGGCGACGGAGATCCGGGAGGCGATGGACGCCATCGCGGCCGAGCTCAAGGCGGCGAGCGAGGGCCTGCTGCTGATCGAGGGCGCCAATGGCTACCGCCTGGTGACGCACCCGCAGTACGCCCGCTGGGTGCGCATCCTCCGCGATGACCCGCCGCCGGTGAAGCTGAGCCAGTCCTCCCTCGAGACCCTCGCCATCGTCGCCTACCGCCAACCCGTGACGCGCGGCGAGATCGAGACCATCCGCGGCGTGTCCGCCGAGGCCGGCATCAACAAGCTCCTCGAGCGCGAACTCATCTACATCGTCGGCCGCGCCGATCTCCCCGGTCGCCCGATCCAGTACGGCACGACGGACCAGTTCCTCGAATTCGTCGGCATCAAGTCGCTCGACGAGCTGCCGGCATCCGACGTCCTCTCCAACCGCCAGATCGACGATTGGCTGCAGGCCGCGGCAAACAACGCCGCGAAGCCGCCTGCCGACGCCGAGATGGGACTTCCGCTGGAAGAGGGCGAGGGCGCCACGCCGAACCTCGAGTCGGTTTCGGTGGAACACACGACCGCATCGGCCGGCACCCCGGAAGCCGGGCCGGCTTCGGACGAAAAGACTTCCTGACATGGACCTCGGCCCCATCCGCGAAAAGATCGACGCGATCGACCGCCAATTGGTCAGCCTCCTGAACGAGCGCCTCGCGCTCGCGGCTGAGATCGGCAAGGTGAAGCGGGGCCAGGGCGGCCAGATCTACGTGGCCGAGCGTGAGGACGCCGTCCTCCGCAAGGTCACCGCGCAGAACCAGGGTCCCATCAAGCAGGAGGCGCTGAAGGCGATCTACCGCGAGATCATGTCGGCGGCCATCGCCCTGGAGAAGCCCCTGCTCATCGCCTACCTCGGACCTGAGGCCAGCAACACGCATGCGGCGGCGATGAAGAAGTTCGGCGCCAGCGTGGATTACCACGCGATGGCCACGATCAGCGACATCTTCACCGCGGTGGAGAAGGGCGAGACCGATTACGCGGTCATCCCGATCGAGAACTCGACCGAGGGCTCGGTGCGCGAGACGCTGGACAGCTTTGTCGAGAGCGACCTCAAGATCGTCGCCCAGATCTACACCGAGATCACGCACGCCCTGATCTCGAAGTTCCCGCTGGAGCAGATCACGAAGGTTTACTCCAAGGATCAGGCCCTGGCGCAGTGCCGCCACTGGCTGCAGCGGCATCTCCCGCATGCCCAGCTGGTCGAGGCGTCGAGCACCTCCCGCGCCGTGCAGATCGCCCACGACGAGCCCGGTGCCGCGGCCGTGGCCGGTGAACTGGCTGCGCAGCATTACGGCGTGCCGGTGCTGGTGAAGAACATCCAGGACAAGGCCGACAACACCACGCGCTTCTTCGTCCTCGGCCGCCAGCCGTCCGGCCCGGTGGGCAACGGCAAGGACATCACGAGCTTCCTCGTCTCCCTCGGCGACGAGGCCGCGTCGCACTCCGGCGCGCTGCTGCGCATGCTGATGCCGCTGGCCGAGCGCGGCATCAACCTCTCCAAGGTCGAGTCGCGCCCGAGCAAGAAGCGCCCGTGGGACTATTATTTCTTCATCGACGTCACCGGCCACTACGAGGACGCGAACATGAAGGCCGCCCTCGCCGAGCTGCGGAAATTCTGCCCGATGGTGAAGTGGATGGGCAGCTACCCGGCGATCAGCTGAGCAGCGTCTGCCACTGGTTCTCGCGGGCGGCGCGGGCCGCCTTGAGGGCGCCGATGGCGACGTAGCGTTTGAAATCCTGGCCGGCGAGGCGGACTTTCGGCGCCTCGTACCCATCGTCGGCCAGCCGCTTCTGAAGGACCGTGTCGATCCCCTTGATCTGCGAACCGCCGCCGGTGACGATGATGTTCTGCAGCAGCGTGACCACGGAGTCCGACGACGCGCGGGCGATCAGGCTAGTGAGCGCGGGATAGAGCCGGTCGATCAGCGTGTTGCAGGCGTGGCCGATGACGTCGGCCAGCTCGAGCACGTGCGCCTTGCCGCCGATGACGACCTTCACGTCGAGCGGCCGCCGCGAGGGGCCCACGTAGGCGTGGGTTTCCTTGAGCTCGCGGATCGTGTGGCGGGTGAGGCCGTTGTTCGGGTAGGTCCGGGCCAGTTCGGCCTCCATGGCCTGGTCGATCGCGTCGCCGGCGAACGGGATGCAGACCTGGTCGTCGCGCCCCGGGAAATATCCCTGCACGAGACAGAGATCCGTCGTGCCGCCCCCGATGTCGATGAAGAGGGAGTTGACCACCGGGTCGATGTAGCCGGGCTGGCCGACGCGGGAGGCGTCGCGGTAACCCAAGGCGGCGAGAAAAGGCTCGGGGATCAGGAGCACGCGGCTGAAAATGCCGACCGCGGTGCGGCGGATCTCCTCACGCGCGGGTTCGTCGGCGTTGGCCGGGATGCCGATGACGGCCCGGATGTCCGCCTGACCCGAGGGATCCGCCAGCGTGCGGATGTGCAGCAGGAAATCCCGCGCCGCGGCGGGCTGGGCGATGACGCCCTGGGCGAGCGGGGTCACGAGGTTGACGTGCAGGCGGTTCTGCAGGGCGTCCTCGCCATACAGGATGGACGCGTTGCCGGCGATGATGCCGTCGACGATTCCTTCCTTCACGTAGCCGACACAGGTCGGGATCACCTTGCTCACGGTGATGTCGCTGCCGCCGGCGGGCCCGGCGAGGACGCACGATTTGTTCGTCCCGAGGTCGAGGCCGACAAGGACGGTTTTCTGGGCCGGGCGCGAGGCGGACGGCGGGCGGGTGTTGGCCGGCACGGCGGCGCTGGGGACGGTGGGCGTGGAGGCGGGAGCTTTTTCGAGGGTGGTGGCAGTCATGGCAGTGGTGTGGAGGGTTGGGACGCAGGGACGCTGGAAGGGACGGGGGCCGGTCAACGGCCCGGCAGCTCGGTTTGCTGGGCGAGCATGGTGTCGATCATGTCGGCGATATCGACCGGGCCGCGGACGGTAGACGGCGCTGGCGGCGGGCGTTGGGGTTTGGCGGGATCGGGTATGCGGCCCAGGCGCTCGAGCAGCAGCGGGGCGAGCAGTTCGGCCACGGCATGGGCGTGGCGCACGCGCTCGGCCTCGAGTTCAAAGAGCCCGTCGCGAAAGGTGACAAAGGCGGCGGTTTCGCCCGCCGGAGCCGCTACCTGCCGCAACGAGCGCGCGAGGTCGCCGGACTCGAGGCGCGCCGCTTCCGCAGCCCGGCCGCTGTAGCGCAGCAGGCAGACGCGCCGGTAAATCGCCGCCACGTCCTCCCAGGACGGAGCAGGATCTGCCGGTGTGAACGAAGAGGCGGTGTTCAAGTTCGCGGCGCTAGACCACGACTTGAGAAATCGGTTCGCGGGAATTTTCCGAACCGCGCTGCAACCAACTCAGGGCTGCACGGCCTCGCTGCGATCCATGAACAGCCAGGGGCGGTCGCCGTAGGCGAAGAAGAATATGGCGAAGACAGTCCCGAAAAAGATCACGAGCGCGACGGCGAGGGCGAGCAGGCAGCCCTTTTTCGCCTGTCGGGCGGCGTTGACGGGATCGGGCTGGCCGAGGTCGGGCAGGGCGGCAGCAGGATCTGGCGGGATCGGGGCGACGGGGGGAGAAAGGGGAACGGGCGCGGGTGAAGCCGGTGTCGTTGCCTGAACCGACTGTGCGGCGGCGATCTCGCGGTCCAGCCAGTCGAGATGCTGCTGGATCGCGGCGCGCTGGCGGCGGAGGTCGGTGAGGCGGTCGGACATGGGGGGGGAAGGGCGGTGCTCGCAACGCGGGCGACCCTCCTTCGCCTAGGCTACGGAGGGTTGTCGGTCCAATGGACCGACAAAAAAAACGCAGCCCGGTTTGGGCTGCGTTTGAAAGCTAAAAAATGAGCGGGGCGCTCAGACGACCGACACGCGGCGGTGGGCCTTGTCGAACTCGAGCGTGCCGTCCTTGAGGGCGAACAGCGTCCAATCGCGGCCGGTGCCGACGTTCTTGCCGGCGTGCAGCTTGCTGCCGCGCTGGCGGACGATGATGTTGCCGGCGATGACGGACTGGCCGCCGAAGAGTTTCACGCCGAGACGCTTCGACTTGCTCTCGCGTCCGTTGCTGGATGTTCCCTGACCTTTTTTATGCGCCATGACGTTGGTTCTCCTTAGGCTTTGATGGACTCGATCTTGATGACGGACAGTTCCTGGCGGTGGCCGCGCTTGCGCTCCATGCCCTTGCGCTTCTTTTTCTTGAAGACGATGACCTTGTCGCCGCGCTTGTTCTCGAGCACCTTGGCCGAGACGACGGCGCCGGGGAGGGTCGGGGTGCCGATCTTGAAATTGGTTCCTTCGCCGGCCGTGAGCACGTCCTTAATCTCCACGGTGGCACCGGCTTCCGTGTTCGGATAGCGGTTGACGATGAGGATATCACCTTCGGTCACAGTGAACTGTTGGCCTTGGGTTTTGATAGTGGCTTTCATAAATAAAACCGCAGAGAAAGCGGTTTCGCGCCGGTGAAAGCAAGGATTTATTTCTCGGTTTGCGTCGTTTCTGGCTCTGGAAGTGGCGGAACGGTGGCACCGGCCTGACGGTAGGCCTCCCACTCAAGGGTCGCCCGGAGATTGTGGTGATCCCGCGCCTTGTAGTCGGGTGGATAGACGATCCGGTCAGCCGGGCGGGCCTTCTGGTAGGCAAGGGCTTCCAATTCTGCCTGCCGGCGCAGGGCTTCGAGGCGGGCCGCCTCCCGGGCGGCGTTGTCCTGCACCTCCCGCTCGAGGGCGCGGAGCTTTTCCAGGGCGGCCAACCGGGCCGCGTGCGCGGCAGCGGCTTCCTGCTCGCGCAACTCGGCCAGCCGGCGCGCCTCGCCCTGGGCGGCCTCCTTCTCGGCGCGGAGGCGATCAGCCTCGGCCCGCATCCGCGCGAGGGTCGCCTCGGCGGCGGCGCGCTCCGCGGCGGCCCGGGCCTCCGCGGCCTGGAGCTCCTCCAGCCGCCGGGCCGAATCGGCCGCAGCGAGGCGGGCCTGCTCTTCCGCCAGGCGATGGGCCTCGGCTTCGGCGGCTGCGCGGCGCTCCAACGCCGTCAACCGGTCGCGCTCCGCCTGCTCCCGCGCCAGCGCCTGCGCGGCAAGCGCGGATTCCTGCTTGTGCTTCACATAGGCGCGATAACCGAAAAACGCCCCGGCCAGGAGCAGCGCGCCAGCGATGATGAGGAGGGTGCGGTTCATGGCCGGTCAGTGACCGCAAAGTGTAAGCGTGGTTCGCGGGTTGTCCACGTTTGCGGCGGAATTTTCCCACCGCGAAGGGCGCGAAGAGACGCGAAGGCCCGTTGGAACTTCGCGCACCTTCCCGCCCTTCGCGGTTATCAATTTGTCACCGGCAACTCGAAATCCGCCACACCCGGGTGCGCGGCGTTGGCGGCGGCGAAGGGCAGGGCATACGCGATCGCCTCCGGCCAGCCGAGGCCCAGGTGCCAGCGGCCGTGCAGCAATGCTCCCAGGAAAACGTCGCCCGAGCCCGTGGGTGACACCTCGCGCAGCACGGGCGGGTGAAACTCCCGGGGCCTTTCGCCCGGGAGGGCGAGCCAGAGCGAGCCGGGGCCGTCGGTGACGATCCAGACCTGCACCGGGAGTTCGTCGCCGGCCTGGCGCAGCCGCGCCGCCATGTCGCCGGCGCCCGGGCGGAAAGCGTCGAACTCCTGGCGGTTGATCTTCACGAGGGCGAGAGGCAACTGGGCCAGCCAGCCGAGCGGCGGGCCATAGGCGTCGGCCACGAGCACGCCGCGCTGCGCCCAGCGCCGGAGCACGGCGCGGAGCGGGTCGAAGGCCGCCTCGTTCCAGCCCGGAAAGCTGCCGCAGAGCGCGAGGACCTGCCTGTCGGCCTGCGTGTCGAGCCACGTGGCGCACGCGGAAACCGCGGCGGCGTCGGGCGGCACGTCGGGTCCGAGGAAAGTCGTCTCCGCCTGGCGGTCGCTCCAGATCACCGTGCCGGTGCGCGAGGCCGCCTGGGTGGCGAAGGCCTGGTAGGCGATGCCGCGCCGCCGGAGCCAGGCCTCGCTCTCGGCCCCCGGGGCGCCGCCGGCGAAGATCAGCGCGGTGGTGGGTGCGCCGAGCCGGGCGAGCAGGTTCGAGACGTTCACGCCCTTGCCGCGCGTGTGGAAGGTCTCCCGCACGGCCCGCTGGGTGCGGCCGACCTGCCAGTCGGCGAACTCGAGCGTGCGCTCCGCGAGCAGGTTGCCGGTGAGGGTGAACAGGTGCGGGGCCGCGCTCATCGTTTGCCCGGACGGTAGAACACGTAGTTGATGAAGAAGTCGAGGCCGAGCACGCCGGAGAGCGTGCGGATGTTGCGCATCGCGCCGAACACCATCGTGAGCGAGCTGGCCTGCTGCTCGTGGATGCGCAGCAGGAGCATGCTGCCCAGGAGGGCCAGCACCGGCTGGACGATGAAGCAGAGGTGATAGACGGTGAGCGCGCCGTCGCCGCGGGCCAGGGCCCAGCCCAGGATCGCGCCGCCGATGATGGGCGCGATGGCGGCGAACAGCGACGTGATCGCGAGGTTGAAGCCGATCGCGAGGTTCTTCGCCTCGAGCGGGATCAGCTTGAGGAGGAAAGTGAACTGCCCGAGCACGAAGCCGGCGCTGGTCATGCCGCCCCACACCCAGAGCGGGTAGAGCCAGTGGCGGTTCTCGGGACCGATGAAGCACCAGACGAAATTCATGCCCTGCCAGAGGATGAGCGAGAAGGCCATGACCGGCTTGTTGCCGAACCGGTCGAGCAGGGCCCCCCACGCCGGCAGCGACAGCGCGCCGCCGAGGGCCGAGAGCGTCGAGAGGATGCCGACGTCGAAGGCCGAGAAGCCGAGCTCCTCGAACATGAAGACGTGGTAGAACGGGCCGAAGCAGTTGGCCGCGAACGACCAGATCGCGCCGAAGGCGATGAAGAGGACGAACGACCTCGCGCCGCGCAGCACGGCGAGCTGCTCCCTGAACGGCAGCTTCGGCGCCGTGGACTCGCGGTGCGGGCGCGTCGGCATCTGCCAGGACCAGCGCAGCGAGAACAACCGCAGGATGACCGCGCCCGCGATCACGCCCTGGAACGCCGGCATCGCGTAGTCCCACTGCGCCAGCACCCAGCCGGTCGCGAGGAGAAACAGGAGCGTGGAGACCTGGAGCAGGCGGTTGCGGCGGCCGAAATACTTGCCGCGGAGGCGGACGGGCACCCATTCCTGCACCCACGAGTTCCACGACACGCCGGCGATCGCGATGCAGACGCTCGACACCGCAAACCACGCGATGAGCCAGCGGCCGGCGGCGGCCGGGTCGCCCACCGGGATCCAGGACAGCATCACGCCGAGCACCAGCCACGTGATGAGGTGCAGCGACGCGAACAGGACGGCCAGCGTCTTGGGCGGCCGCCAGTGCGAGAGGAGCGGCGCGACGAAGATCGGGAGGAAGTTGCCGATGAAGGGCAGGGCGCTGATCAGGCCGATGGACTCCTTGGGCAGGTCGAGCCCGCGGGTGACCAGCGCCGTCAGGAAGACATTGACCGGCAACGACATGGTGACGAGCGGCATGGCCACGAAACCCTCCATCGTGCAGAGCCGGAAGCTCTGCCGGAGGTCGGCCTTGATCTGGGCGATCGTCTGCCCGGTTTCCTTGTCGTAGGTTTCCACGTGGTGACGTGGAAAGGGAAGCGCGCCGACAGCGCGAGTCAAAACGCCGGCTTAATTGCGGCCCGTCCGAATCCCGGTGCCCGTGCCCGACGTGCGGTAGAAGACCTGGTTGACGAGGAACGAGAGGCCGAAGATCGAAGCCAGCGTGCGGACGTTGCGCATCGCCCCGACCACCTCCGTGACCCGCGCCGAACGCGCCTCCGCGACTTTCTTCAGGAGGATGCAATTGAGCATCGTGAAGACGGGCATCACGATGAAGGCGAGGTGATAGACGGTGAGTCCCGGCCAGCCCTGGCCGATGGCCCAGCTGATGAGATTACTGCCGGTGATCGGGCCCAGCGCCGCCGCGAGCGAGGACAGTGAGACGAAGAGCGCCATGCCCATCGTGCGGGCCTCCGGCGGCGTGATCTTGAGCAGGAGCCCGAAGACGCCGACGCCGTAACCGGCCGAAAAGATGCCGCCGGTGGTGAGCGGGATGTAGAGAAGCCAGATGTTGTCGGGGGTGACAAAGCACCAGAGGAAGTTGAAGATCTGCCAGAGGAACAGGGCGACGATCATCACCGGGATGTTGCCGTAGCGATCGATCATGTGACCCCAGGCCGGGAAGGCGACGGCGGCACCGACGATGCCGGTAAGGAGCATGAAGTTGGTCTGCGCCGCGCTCAGGTGGAGCTGCTCGTACATGAACACCGGGTAGAAAGGCGCGAACAGGTTCACGCCGAAGCCCATCAGCGCCGCGAAGGCGATGAAGCGCATGTAGGTCTTGTCCTGCCAGACCCGGCGAACCTGCTCCGGCCACGGCGTCTCGGCGTGCGCCGGCTTGCTGCTCGAGGTCAGGTGCATCCGGTGCTGTGACAGCACGGAGATCGTGCGCATGATGATGGCGACCGAAAGGAGCATGTGGAACGCGAGCAGCGAGCCCTCGAACCACGCGAGGACGCCGGAGGCCGCGAACAGGAACGCCAGCAGCGAGATGTAGAGGAGACGGTTGCGCCGGCCGAAGAACTTGCCCCGCACCCGGAGCGGCACGGCACCCTGCATCCACGTGTTCCACGCGACGCCGTTGATGGCCGTCGAGAGCGCAATGAACGAGAAGATCGCGATGAAGGTCAGCCGCGTCACCGGATCGTCGCCCATCGGCACGAAGGGCAGCACCGCCACGAAGGTCAGCCAGCCCGCGACATGCATCCAGGCGCTGGCGATGCACAGGGCCCGGGCGGACAGCCGCTGCGCGAAGAGTGGCGTCAGCACGACCTGCAGGAAGTTGAACCAGAAGGGCAGCGACGTGATCACGCCATAGGTCCGCGTCGAAAGGGCAAAGGTGCCGGTCAGGAGCGCCGCGATCACGGCGTTGCCGGGCGAACTGAGGATGGTCAGCGGCACCGCGTTGATCCCGTCCAAAGTGCACAGCCTCAGGTTGCGTCGTAAGGAAGGCCCGGGTCCGTGATGGGCGGAAGATGCGTCCACAGCTGGTGAGCGTAAATCAGCGCGACTGTCGGAAGTCATGCCTGAAATTCCCTCGCCCAGGTGCGGCGCTCAGCTGCGAGGTTCGGTCGCCGTCGCGCCCGCCGTGCTCGTGGCCGAGACTGCCGGGGCGGCCGGCGCGGTGGACTCGATTGCGGGAATGATCTGGTGATCGACGAGCGTCGCGACGCCCGCGCCGAACTTGAAGTCGACCTGGAACTTGACGGGCAGACGCCGGCCATCCTGCGAGATCCAGACGTGCACCTCCGAGCCGCGCTTGAACATGCCTTTCGGTTCCGTCTTTTCCATGCGCGGCGTCAGGCGCAGGGCGCGGAACTTGCCCAGCGGCGTGCGGACCTCCTCATAACCGTCCGCGTAGATCGTCAGCTCGTAAAAATCGTCGTCGAAGACCACCAGGGCATCCTGTTTCTCGCCGGGCTTGAGATCCCACGTGCGCGTCTGCACGAGGCTCGTGATGAGGTCCATCGGGTCGCCGGCCGGCAAATCGAGCTCGGCGTTCTTTTCCGGGCGGACGGCGTTGACGTACGTCGCCTTGCCGCGGACGTAGTCGAAGGCCAGGGACTGCCGGGTCTGCTTTTTCTTCGACAGGCTTTGCTCGCTTGAGCCGAGGATCCGGCCGTCGCTCAGGCGAAACCAGGACTCGCCGGTGGCGTCGAACGGGAAGAAACCCCGCAGGAAGCCCCGGGTGGCGGTCGTCGTGGTGACACGCAGCTGCGGCGTCGGCGGCGCGTCGTCCTGGCGCGCGGCGATCGTGATCTCGCCGGCGTTGATGAACAGGCCCCAGCCGACCCGGTAGGTCAGGACCTCACCGTGGCTCAGGGCCAGCGGTGTGGCCTCGAGCAGCGAGGCGGAGAGGAGCAGGACGGCGGCGGCGCGGAAAAGCATGGAAGGGGAGACGTGGCTACGACGGACCGGGCGTATGTGTGGCGGTTCCCAGCGGCAACTCAAGCTGATTGGACCGCCCCAGGGCCCACGCCTCGACACCGCGCGCCCGGAGGTCGGAGGCAAATTCACGCGCAAAGCCATGGACGGTGTAGACGCGGCGCGGCTGCACGAGGTCGACCAACCGGAGGAGATCCGCGTAGTCCGCGTGGTCGGACAAGGCAAACGCCGCATCGCAACGATTGCGGTAGATCGCGCCGGCATCGAGGGCCCAGCCGGTGACGACGGCGGTGCGCCGGGCCGGCAGGTGGCGCAGGAACCCGGTGCCCTGGTGCGCGGGCGGGCAAATCACGATGTGGCCATTGGCCTCGCGGGCGTCGAAATCGCGGTAGGCCGGAAAGGTCCAGCCCAGCTGCTCGTAGATGCGCGTGAGTTGCGCCGCGGCGGCATGCAGCATCACCGGGATCCCGGCCGGCGCGAGCGCGCGGAGGACTTCCTGGCTCTTGCCGAGGCTGTAGCAGTAAAGCACGGGCACGGCCCCGTCAGCGAGGGCTTGCCGGCAGAACGCGATCAGCGCGGCGACCACCTCCTCCTGCGGGGGAAAGGCATAACGCGGCAGGCCGAAAGTCGTCTCCATGACCAGCACGTCGGCGCGCGGCGGCTGGCATGGCTCGGCGGCGTAGCCGGGTCGAAGCTTGAAATCGCCCGTGTAGAGGAGCGTGCCGGGCGGACCTTGGAGGTGCACGAGGCTCGACCCGAGGATATGGCCCGCGGGGTGCAGGGTCACCGCGGTGTCGGTCGTGAGGGCCTCGGTGTGGCCGAAAGGCAGGACGTGTTCGACGCGCCGGCCGGGCATCCGCGCGCGCAGGAGCCGCGCCGTGGGCGGGGAGCAGACGATCTCGCGATGGCGCGCAATATGGTCGGAATGGGCGTGCGAAATGACCGCGCGATCGACGGACTTGGCGGCGTCGAGGCGCCAGCCGAGCTGCGGCAGCCAGATGCCGTTGGAGGCGCGGACGTCCCAGGACATGGCGGGCTCAGGCGGCCGGGGTGTCCTCGAGGTACTTGTGCCGGACCAACCGCCAGGCGGTGACGAAGAACGCGGTGAGCGGGATCGCGAACAGCATGCCGAGGATGCCGTCGAACGCGGTGCCCCAGAAAAAGATGGCGACGATGATCGTGACCGGGTGCAGGCCGGTGCGGTCGCCCATGATCTTGGGGGTGAGGAACCAGCCCTCGATGTTCTGCACGATGATGTAGACGAGCAGCACCAGGCCGATGAGGTGCCAGCCGCCGTCGGGCTGGAAGAAGGCGAGCGGGAGCGTGATGACCAGGCCGATGATGGTGCCGAGGTAGGGCACGATGTTCAGCACGCCGAGCGCGAGCCCGATCACGAGGCCGAATTTCAGGCCGACGACCGAAAAGCCGACGGCGAGGAGCATGCCCATGAGGAGGCCGATGAGGAGCTGGCCGCGGAAGAAGGACACGACGATGCCGACGAACTCGCGGACCAGAAACACGACGTCGTCGCGCGCCCCGGGGCTGAGGAACGGCAGGTGGCGGTCGAGCCGCCAGCCGGTGTTGCCCTGCGAGAGCAGGAAGAAGAACAGGTAGATCGGGATGATCGCGACATGGGCGGCGAAGGCGAAGACGCCCAGCACGCCGACCCCGGCCGCGCGCAGCGACGGGAGGGCCGAGGAGAGGAGGGTCTTGAACTCACCGCTGAGGTTCTCGACCAGCTGGCGGACCGCCGGGTTCTCCATCTGCCGCTGCACCAGCGCGATCCACTCCGGGTAGTTGCGCTCGACGTAGCCGCTGGCGCTCTGCCAGAGCGTCGGCAGGTAGGCGATGAACGCGATCGCCTGGTCGATGACCGGAGGCAGGATGAGGACCAGCGCGCCCGTGAGCGCGAGGCCGAACACCCCGAAGAGGAGAATCACCGCCACGAGCCGCCGGATACGGAGGCGCCGCTCCAGGATCTCGACGACCGGCCGCAGGATGAGCGCGATGACGCCGGCGCACGCCAGCGGCCAGAGCACGCCGGAGAAGTACCCGGCGAGGCGCCCGAGCGCGATGATGCCGCCGACGAAGAACGCGGCGGTGGCCAGCAGCGCCAGGAGCGTGAGCGCGAAGCCGATGACGCGGCGCTGGCCGGAAGTCAGGAAGCTGGGGACCGTGGGCTCGGCCATGCGGGAGAAAAAGACCCGGGTTCCGGGGTGTTGCCAGCCTAAAGCGCGGGAGGTCAGCAGGGCTGGTCAGGGACCTGCCCTGCGCTTCAACAGCTCGATGTGTCGCCGGGCGGCGACCCAATCCGGGCGCAGCCGGAGGGTCGCGGCAAAATGCTCGTCGGCCTCGGCGCGCCGGGCCGGGTCCTCGTGGAGCAGCACGCCGCAGCCGAAGTGCGCCTCGGCGAAATCGGGCCGCAGGCGCAGCGCCGCGGCGAAGGCCGCCAGCGCCCGGTCGCGCCCGCCAGGCTCGCGGGCGGCGGCCACGGCGAGGTTGTAATGCGCGTCGGCGAAGTCGGGCTGCAGCCGCACGGCGGTCTCGTAGTGGGTGATGGCCTCGGCGCGCCGCCCGGGCAGGCGAACCAGCAGGTTGCCGAGATTGTTGTGCACCTCGGCGAAGCCGGGCTCGAGCCGCAACGCCGCCTGGAACTGCGCGATGGCCTCGGGGGTGCGCGCGGGCTCGCGGGCGAGCAGGTTGCCGTAGTGATTGCGGGCCTCGACGAGGTCGGGCTGCAGGCGCAGGGCGTTCCGGTAGTGCGCCTCGGCCTCGCCCGCGCGGCCCGGCAGGCGGGCGAGCGCGTTGGCCAGGTTGTAGTGCGCATCGGCCATACCCGGCCGCAGCCGCACGACCTCGGCGTACAACGCGGCCGCCTCCGCCGCCCGGTCGGGGCTCCGGCTGGCCAGGTTGCCGAGATTGTTGGCGGCGAGCCAGCAGTCGGGATTGGCGCGCAGGATCGTGCGGTAAAGGGTCTCGGCGTCGGCGTAGGGCCGCGCCTGCGAGCGCGAGAGCAGGGTGAGGCCCAACAACAATGCGGCGGCCAGGGCGCCGCGGCCGGCGACCGGGAGCGGCGCGGCCAGCCGGGTCGCGAGCCCGGCCACCGGCACGATGACGGCGAGGCTCGCGAGGTACTGGAAGTGATCGGCGACGAAGGAGAACAGGAACGGGTAAACATTCAGGAACCCGAGGGCCGGGAAAAGCGTGCCGCCGTAGAGCAGCAGCGCCGCCAGCGGGCCCCGGCGGCGGCGCGCCAGCCAGATGAATCCGCCGCCGACGACCGCGACCGCGAGCGGGAAGACATATTGCCAGGTGACGGCCGCATCGATCGTCCATCGCGGATAGATGAACACAAGGTCGACCGGCCAGACGAGCTTGCCGAAATAAAAGCAGACGGCGCGGCCCGCGAGGAGCACGCGCTCCACCGGGCCGAGCGCGAAATCCGTCCCCTGCGCCCCGATGAAGCTCCGCTCCATCCAGGCGGTGAACAGCCCGGATGCGATCCCGAGGGCGAACCACGGCAGCAGCGGCGCCACGTCGCGACGAAACCCGAGCCGGCCGCGGCGCCACCAGAAGATGACGAGCAGCGCGGCCGGGAGCGTGGCGGTCACGGTCTTGGTGAGCAGGGCGAGGCCGAAGAGCCCGAAGGCCGCCAGGTAGGGCCCGCGCCCCCGCGTCGCGTCGAACTTGAGGTAGCACAGCGCCGCGCCGAGGTAGAGGACGGCGGAGAGCGTGTTCTTCTGCTCACTGATCCAGGCGACCGACTCGACCGACACCGGATGCAGGGCCCAGACGCCGGCGGCCAGCGCGGCGCCCGGCAGCTCGAGCCGGCGCACGAGCAGAAACACGAGGCATGCCGCCAGGCCATGCTGGAGCAGGTTGGCCAGGTGGTAGCCGAGGACGGCGTCACCCCAGAGCCGGTGCTCGAGCCAGAACACGCTGTGGAGCAGCGGATAGAACTGCTGCGTGGCCCCGGGCTCGGTCCAGATGCGGATCAGTCCCTCCGCTGAACGCAGCTCGGGCCTGGTGACGTGCGCATCGTCGTCCCACAGCATGCCGCCGTGGAGGGCCGGCCAGTAGGCGACGAGCAGCGCGATCCCGAGGCCGACCGCAAGAAGGATCCCGTCGCGCTGCCGCCGGTCCGCCATGGCCTATGGCTTCGCCAGCGGGAAGGGGACCTGCGTCCGGCCGGTGTGGTGCCGCCAGAGCCAGCGGGCGATGGCCGGGAGGAGGATGATCGCGCCGAGCATGTTCACGAGGAACATGAAGGCGAGCAGCAGGCCCATGTCAGCCTGGAACTTCAGCGCCGAGAACAGCCACGTGCTGACGCCGATGGCCAACGTCAGGCCGGTGAACACGATCGCAGCCCCGGTGTCCTTGAAGGCGAGGAACATCGCGTCCTCGAAATACTCCCCGGCCTCGAGCGCCGACTGCAGCCGGGCGAACAGGTAGATGCCGTAGTCCACGCCGATGCCGACGCCGAGCGCGACGACCGGCAGGGTCGAGGTCTTGAGGCCGATGTTGGTGAAGACCATGAGCGCGTAGGCGAGGTAGCTCACGATCGCGAGCGGCAGGACGATGCAGAGCACGGCGCGGAAGGAGCGGAAGGTGATCCAACACAGCCCGATCACCGCGCCGAAGACCCACAGCACGATCGGCATCTGGGTCGCCTTCACGACCTCGTTGGTCGCGGCCATGACGCCGGCGTTGCCGCTGGCGAGGAGGAACCTGGCCTTGTCCGACGGGTGCCGGGCGGAGAACTCCTTCACGGCGGCGGTCACGGCGTTCAGGGTCTCGGCCTTGTGGTCGGTGAGGAAAATCAGGATCGGCATCACGCTCGCGTCGGCGTTGAGGAGCCCGGTGGCCGTCTCGATCGGTGAGACCGTCTGCGCCAGCGCCTGCTGGTCGCGCGGCAGGATGCGCCACTTGAGCGAGCCCTCGTTCCAGCCGGCGTTGACGATCTTGGCGACGGCCGGGAGCGAGATGACGGACTGGACGCCGGGCACGCGGCGGATGTGGCCCTCGAACTGGTCCATGAGGCTGACGACGTCATGGTCGACGCAGCCGTTCGGCACGGTCTCGACGATGACCGAGAGGATGTCCACGCCGATGCTGAACTCGCTGGTGATGAGCCGCGTGTCGCGGTTGTAGCGGGAATCGGCCCGCAGCTCCGGCACGCCGGCGTCGGTGTCGCCGATGTGCACGCGCCCGGCGATCCAGAACGCCCAGGCGCCGACGATCAGGGCGAGGGCGATGATGAGCTGCGACGGCTTGGGCTTCATCTCGTGCGCGAGGCGCTCCCAAATGGCGTTGCCCATCGCCCGGCGCTGGACGACCCAGTCGCGGTAGTTGAGCGGGAGGCGCAGGTAGGAGAGGATGATGGGCAGCAGGAAGAAGTTGGTGATGATGATCACGCCGACGCCGAGGCTGGCCGTGATGGCGAGCTGGTGGATCGACGGGATCTTGATCACCAGCATCGTCAGGAACCCGATCGTGTCGGTGGCCAGCGCGACGGAGCCCGGGATGAGCAGCGTGGCGAAGGCGCGCTTCGAGGCGGTGAAGCCGTCCCGGCCGTCGAAGACCTCGTTGCGGAAGCGGTTGATCTGCTGCACGCCGTGGCTGACACCGATGGCGAACACGAGGAAGGGGACGAGGATGGAGAACGGGTCGATGCCGTACCCGAGCGCGGCCACGGAGCCAAGCTGCCAGACGACGGCGACGAGCGAGCAGAGGACGGGCGCGAACGCGAGTTTCCAGCGGCCGGCGTAATTCCAGACGAGGAGCGTCGTGACGAAGATCGAGATGGCGAAGAGCCCGAGCACGTTGCGGGCGCCGTCGCTGACGTCGCCGATGACCTTGGCGAAGCCGATGATGTGGACGCTGATGCGGCCCTCCGACTCGCGCTCGACGCGCTCGCGGATCGCCTCGAGCTCGCCGGCGATCCGGATGTAGTCGAGCTTCGCGCCGGTCTGGGGATCGACCTCGTGCAGCTGGGCGCTGACCATGGCGCCGCTGAAGTCGTTGGCGACGAGTTGGCCGAGCTTGCCGGACTTGATGATGTTCTCGCGGACGCGGGCGAAGCTGGCCGGGCCGGGCTGGAAATCCGCCGGGATCACGTCGCCGCCGGAGAAGCCGTCCTCGACGACCTCGATGTAGCGGACGTTGGGCGTGAAGAGCGACTGGACCTGGGCCCGGTCGACGCCGGTGAGGAAGGTCGCCTCGTCGGTCGTCGCGCGCAGCTGCCCGAAGAACTCGGGCGTGAAGATGTCGCCCTCCTTGGCCATCAGGGCGATGAGGACGCGGTTGGCGCCGCCGAACTCGCTCTGGTACCGGGTGAAGGTCTGGATGTAGGGATGGTCGCTCGGGAGACCCTTGTTGAAGCTGGCGTCGACCTTCAGTTTGGAGGCCTGCCAGGCCATGACCGCCGTGAAGGCCGCGAAGACCAGGACCAGGAGAAGCCGGTTGCGGAAGACCCAGTCGGAGAACTTGGCAATCATGGCTGAGGGGCCGCGGGCAGGACGGTGACACCGGCCTCGCCGAGGCAGAGCAGCGCCCCGTCGGGCAGGAGCAGCAGTTCCGCCACGGCGGTCTGCATCGCAGGATGAGTGGACTGCAGCGTGCGCTGCGCGAGGTCGAGGGCCACGAAGGCGCGGGCCTGGCCGGCCACGATTACGCGCCCCGGCGCGACGGCGACGGCGGTCAGCATGAGGTTGCGGCGCTCGTTCTCCACCGGTTCCCAGGTGTCGCCGTCATCCTCGGACAGGTAGAGGCGGCCGCGCAGCCCGTAGGCGAGCACGCGCGTCTCGCCCAGGGGCAGGATGCCGTAGAACGAGCCGTCGTAGGGTGAATGGATGCCGTCCCAGGTGGCGCCGCGATCGCGGGAGCGGAGGAGCGTGCCGTGCTCGCCCGCCAGGTAGAGCGTGCCGGTCGGCCCGCGGGTGAGGCGGTTGAGGTGGTAGTCGTCGTCGAGCAGGCGCCGGGTGGTCCAGGTGGCGCCGCCGTCGGTCGTCTCGACGCACAAGCCGAAGGCGCCGACGGCGATCACGTGCCGCTCGTCGAGGGCCAGGACGTCGAGGAAGGAGTCGGTGAGGTTGGCGCCCTGCCATTGCCGGCGCCACGACCGGCCGCCGTCGTCGGTGGCCAGGATCAGGGCGTCATGCCCGACGGCCCAGCCGCGGCGGCCATCGGGGGCGAAGCTGAGGCCGGTCAGGGTGGCCGTGGCCGGGGAGGGACGCGCCTCCCAGGTGCGGCCTTGGTCGGCCGAGCCGATGATGGTGCCGCGCTCCCCGACGGCGAGGATCTCGGCCCCCACGGCCACGCCGTCCAGCAGCAGCATGTTCGGCGCCACCGGCGTGGCGGCGAGCAGGGGCCAGAAAAGGGCGAAGCCGCCTGCGATCAGCAGCCGGCGGCTCCGGATGGTGGCCATGTGGTCAGGCGGGGAAGGCGGTGCGCGCAGGATCAGCGCACGCCTTCACGACGCAGGGCGTCGGGACTGTAGTCGGCGGACGTCCGCTTGATGTTGAAGTCGTACATCCGGCCCTCGTTATCAAGGCCGATGGCGAGGTAGCGGCCGGCCTGAAGGTCGGTGTGCACCTCGAGCGTGCTCCAGAAGAGCCGGGCATCGTAGTAATTGATGCAATGCGCCTCCGAGACGCGCCAGAGCTGGCCGCGCGTGTCGTACTGGTCGACCGCCAGGATCTGCCAGCTGTCCTCGTCGACGTAAAACGTGCGGCGCGGGTAAACGTGCTTGGTGCCGGCCTTGAGGGTGGCCTCGACGACCCAGACGCGGTGCAACTCGTAGCGGGCGAGGTCCTGGTTGATGTGGAGCGGCTTGAGGATCTCGGCGTACTTCACGTCCTTCGCGTGCAGCTTGTAGGAGTTGTACGGGACGATGAGCTCCTTCTTGCCGACGAGCTGCCAGTCGTAGCGGTCGGGCGCGCCATTATACATGTCGAACTGGTCGCTGGTGCGCATGCCGTCGGCGGCGGTGCCAGGGTTGTCGTAGGCGACGTTCGGCGCGCGGCGGACGCGGCGCTGGCCGGCGTTGTAGACCCAGGCGCGGCGGGGCTCCTTGACCTGGTCCATCGTCTCGTGGGCCAGGAGGATCGTGCCGGCGAGGCGGGCCGGGCCGACGACGGACTGTTTGAAGTACACCAGCACGTTGTCGAGCTGGGCGTAGGTCATGTCCTCGCGGGCGTAGTTGAAGAGGAAATCGTCCTCGAACTCGACGAGCGTGTAGCTGCCGCCGCGCGTCGGGGCGGCCTGCCCGATGTAGCGGGCCGCGGCGACGCCGCGGTAGCGGGCGAGGTGGTTCCAGATAACCTCGAGGCCGTTCTGCGGGATCGGGAACGGGATGCCGTGGATCGCGTCGGCGAAACCGGCGCCGTCGTTCACCAGCTTCGCGGTGACGGCGTTCTGCCGCGTCGCGGCGTAGATGCGCTCCGGGTAGGAGGCGCTGCGGCGGGTCGGGTAGACGTTGAGCTTGTAGTCCGGGTAGGCCTTGAGCATCGCGAGGTGGCCTGCGGTGAGCCTGGCCTCGTGCTGCGCGGCGTTGTCCGCCGTGACGGTGTAGAGGGCATGGTCGCCGGCGAAGGGATCCGGGTGGTGATCGCCGACCGTGTAGCCGGCGGGCGGGGTGGTGATGCCGCCCGTCCAGGCCGGGATGGAACCGTCGGCATTGGCGCCCATCTCGGCACCGAGCGGCGTGAGGTCCTGGCCGAGGCGGGCCGCGTCGGTTTCGCTGACGGCCGCGGCGAGCGTGGCCGGGAGCAGGGCGGCCAGGAGGAGGGGGATGAGGGTAAGCTTTTTCATGGCGGGTAAGGGGCGGGGGTTCAGAACGAGTATTTCAGGGTCGTGGCGACGTAGTCGCGGTCGCTCAGGAGGTTGTAGGCGCCGGCGCCGGTGAAATCCACGTAGCGCAGCTCGAACACCCAGCTGTTCTGGAAGGTGAACTCCGCGCCGATCGTGATGCTCTTGCGGCCCTCGATGAAGTTGCCCAGCGGGAGCGGCGTGGTGCCGCTGAAGTCGTGGACGAAGGCGATGCTGGGCGAGACGTTGATGCCGGCGAAGGCGTTGTTGTAGTCAAGGCGCGCCAGGATCTGGTAACCGTACGAGGCGCTGTCGGCGAACGCATCCTCCGGCGTGGCCGGCAGCGTGCCGTTGCCGCTGCTCAGCATGTACGCGGCGCTGCCGCTGGTGAAGCTGCCGGGGCCGTCGTAGCGGAGGACGCTCTTGTCCGGGAGATCGGCCCAGACGCCGCCGACCTCGCCGACCACCGTGAGCTGGCTGGCGCCGAGCTGCGGGCCGAAGACCTTGGTCAGCGTGGTCTGCGCGGTCCAGACGTCGTGCCGGCGGTAGCCCGAGACCTCCTTGCCGTATTGGCCGAGGTAGTTGCCGATCTGGTTGCTGGCGCCGTACGCGGGGTTGAGGGAGGAGAGGGCGGCGAAGAGGAGCTCGACGTCGTCCACCTGCAGCGGCACGTCCTGCTTGAGCGAGACCTCGCCCTGCCACGAGATGCCCGTGGAGCCGAGATCCGCGTTGAAGCTCGCGCCGACCATCTGGATGTCGGTGGGATACTCGGTGAAATACCGCCCGGTCTGGGCGGCGCTCAGGAAGCCGAGGGTCCGGGCGCTGGCGGCGATCTTGGTGGCGCCATCGTAGAACGCGACGTAGGGCGCGAGCGTCGGCGGCAGGCCCGCCGCCGGGACGCCGAGGAGCGCCGCGCCGACCAGGTTGGGCAGGACGGCGGCGACGGTGGCGGCCGGGATGCCCGCGCCGATCATCGCCGGCGCGAGCTGGGCGTTGGCGAGGTTGCCGGCGACCGTCTGCACGTAGACCGAGCTGATCGGCCCGGTCGGCGTGCGCGCGCTGATGACCGGCGAGCGGCTGTGGTAATTGGCGTAGTAGAGGCCGACCTCGGCGCCCGACGGCGTGAGGTAGCGGGCGGCGATGCCGTACTGGTTGTAGTTGCCGCCCTCGCGGTCGAGGTCGCGCTGGATGCCGCCGAGGCCGGTGCCGCTGGCGCCGGTGCGGTCGGAGATGCCGCCGAAGCCCAGCCAGAGGGTGCTGCCACCGCGGCTGGCGAAGTCGTTGGTCGAAAAGTAGGAGCCGGCGGGCTCGAGCTCGTTGCGGCGGAACTCGAGGAGCCAGAACGGCTCGATCGTCAGGTTCTCGGTCAGGCCGATGGAGGCCTTGAGCATGTTGACCGGCAGGAAGGCCTCCTTCAGCTCGGCGCCGGGGACGCGCAGCTTCGAGAGGTCCACGGGGTTCACGACGTTGATGCCGTTGGGGATGAAGGTGCTTTCACCGAGGCTGAGCACCTGGCGGCCGAAACGCAGGTCGATCGGGATGCCGCCCGCGTCGATCCCCGTGGCGACGTAGAGGTCGAGCAGCTCCGCGCCCTGCACGGTGCGCTTTTCCGCCTGGTCGCTCAGGACCGTGCGCTGGGTGTCGTCCGCCTTGGCGTCCCAGAAGTAATAGCCGCGGGCGAAGACGCTGACATCGTTCCACTTGAGCTGCAGGTCGTGGGAGCCCTTGAAGAGGCTCGAGACCACGCCGGAATCGAAGTTGAGGTTGCCGTCGTCGGAATTGACCGAGTTCTGCAGGCCGCCGTTGGCGGTGCCGTAAAGGCCGCGGGCGGGCGGGCTCACCCGGTAGAGGAGACCGGCCGAGAACGTGGAGTCGAACGTGCCGGTGATGTCACCGCTGCCGAACTGGAAGGCGGCCAAGGGGGAGGCCAGGCCGGCCAGCAGGGCGGCGGCGAACAGGGGCAGGCGCGGTTTGCGGGAGCAAGCAAGCAGGGGGGCTTTCATGGATGAGGGTTTTTGGGGAGCACGAGCTCCGCCGGGAGCCCGCTGCCAAGGTTTTGGGGTTCTTACCGACACGATGGGTTTGCTGGGCGCCACGAAACGCATTTGGGAGAAGGCGTTCAAGGATGAAAGTGTCATACGGCCTGCGCATATCTTGCGAATCTCGCGCTCGGCTTTGACCTTGCGGTGCACGGGTTAATTTGTGCGCTGGCCGTATGCAGGCTGCCACGCACATCCACGTCAAAGGGGCCCGGGAACACAACCTGAAGGACCTGGAGCTGCGTCTCGCCCGCGGAAAACTCACCGTGATCACCGGCCCGAGCGGGTCCGGCAAGTCGTCGCTGGCCTTCGACACGATCTACGCCGAGGGCTACCGCAAGTACATGGAGTCGCTCTCCACGCAGGCGCGGGCGGTGCTCGACCAGTTGAAGCGCCCCGAGGTGGACTTCATCCACGGGCTTTCCCCCGTGCTCGCCATCGAGCAGCGCGTGGGCGCCGGCGGGCCGCGCAGCACGATCGCCACCGCGACGGAGATCGCCGACTACGCGCGGCTGCTGTGGGCGCTGGCCGGCGAGCAGCGCTGCCCCAAGGATGGCGGCCGCGTCATCCGCCGTTCGCTGGACGACAATGTCCAGCGCCTTCTGACCGCCTGCGCGGGCCAGCGGCTCATGCTGCTCGCCCCGCTGCTGCGGGCCAAGCCCAGCGTCCTGCGCGACGAGTTGCCGCGCCTGCGCCAGCGGGGCTTTCAGCGCGTGCGCCTGAACGGCGAGATCCGCAGCCTCGACGAGCCCAACATCGTGCCGACCGGCGCCAAGGAGATCGCCGTCGACCTGGTCGTCGACCGCCTGGTCGCGACCGCCGACCAGCGCGCCCGCCTCGCCGACTCGCTCGAGCTCGCCTTCCGCGAGGGCAAGGACCGCGCCCTCGTGCTGGCGCAGGCCGCCGCCGACCAGCCGTGGACGGAGCTGACCCTCAGCCAGCACCTCGCCTGCGAGACCTGCGGCGACGTCTTCGAGAAACTCACGCCCCGGCATTTCTCGTTCAACCACAGCGAGGGCGCCTGCACCACCTGCGGCGGTCTCGGCCGGCAGATGCGGTTCGTCCCCGAGCTCCTCGTGCCCGATCCGGCGAAGAGCGTGCGCGGCGGCGCGCTCAAGCCGTGGCGCATCGGCGGGAAGAATCTCATCATTAAGCACAACGCGCTCCTGAAGCAGCTGGCCGAGCAGCTGCCCTTCGACCCGGACACGCCCTGGCAGGATCTGCCCGACGCGACGCGCCACGCCATTTTGCACGGGGCGGGGGAGCGCCAGTTCGCCTTCAAGCTGCGCCGCATGCGCGAGGCCAAGACGATGCCCTTCGCCGGCGTGATCGCGGATCTCGAGGAGAGCTTCCGGCACACCGACAGCGAGGGCTTCCGCGCCCGGCTCACCACGTTCATGGTCAGCGGCACCTGCACCGAATGCCGCGGCGGGCGCCTCAACGCCCGCAGCAGTGCCGTCACCGTGCTCGGCCGCACCTACCCGGACTTCCTCGCCCTGGACGTCGCCTCGGCCCACGCCGTCGCCGAGCAGCTCGCCGCCGCGCATGGTCCGGGCGCGGCGTTGTCCGAGGTCGTCACCGGCATCGTCCAGCGCCTGCACTTCCTCCTCCAGACCGGGTTGGCTTACCTGACCCTCGACCGCGATTACGCCACCCTTTCCGGCGGCGAGGCCCAGCGCGTGCGGCTGGCGACCCAGCTCGGCATGGGCCTGATGGGCGTCATCTACGTCCTCGACGAGCCCAGCATCGGCCTGCACCCGGCCGACAACGAGCGCCTGCTCGCCCAACTGCGGGAACTGCGCGACCGCGGCAACACGGTGCTCGTCGTCGAGCATGACGAGGAGACGATCCGCATGGCCGACGAGGTCATCGAACTCGGCCCCGGGGCCGGCACCGAGGGCGGCGAGTTGCTGTTTCAAGGCACGCCCGCGGCCTGCGCCCGGCTCTCGCCCCGCGAGTCCCGCACGGGCCCCTACCTGGCCGGCCGCCAGCGCGTCACCCGCGAGGCCGAGCCGCGCGAACCCGACGGCGCCTGGCTCACCGTCCGCGAGGCGCGCGAGCACAACCTGCGCGGCATCGACGCCCGGTTCCCGGTCGGCCTGCTCACCTGCGTCACCGGGGTCTCAGGCTCGGGCAAGAGCACCCTCGTCAACGACATCCTCGCCGCGGCCGCCGCCCGGAAGCTCAACGGCGCCAAGGCCATCCCCGGCCGCCACCGCCACATCGAGAACCTCGATTTCTTCGAGAAGCTGGTCCTGGTTGACCAGGAGCCCATCGGCCGCAGCCCGCGCTCGAACCCCGCCACGTTCACCGGCCTCCTCGACCTCCTGCGCGACCTCTTCGCCCAGGTGCCGCTGGCGCGGATCCGCGGCTACAAGGCGAGCCGGTTCTCCTTCAACGTCCGCGGCGGCCGCTGCGAGCGCTGCCAGGGCGACGGCGTGATCAAGCTCGACATGCAATTCATGGCCGACGCCTACGCCCCGTGCCCGAGCTGCGGCGGGCGGCGCTTCAACCGCGAGACGCTCGAGGTGCTGTTCCATGGCCGCTCCATCGCCGACGTGCTCGACCTGACGGTGCGCGAGGCCATCACCCTTTTTCGCAATATCCCGCGCATCCTCGACCGGCTTGCGACCCTCGAGGCCGTCGGCCTCGGCTACCTCCAGCTCGGCCAGGCCGCCACCACGCTGTCAGGCGGCGAGGCGCAACGCCTCAAGCTCTCGCTCGAGCTCAGCAAGCGCCAGCAGGGCCAGACGCTCTACATCCTCGACGAGCCGACCACGGGACTTCACTGGACCGACATCCAGCGCCTCATGGACCTGCTCTTCAAGCTGCGCGACGCCGGCAACACCGTGATCGTCATCGAGCACAACCTCGACGTGATCAACCTCGCCGACTGGCTCATCGACCTCGGCCCCGGCGGCGGCCGCGACGGCGGCGACCTCGTCTATGCCGGGCCGCGTCCCGGTATCGAGGCCGAGCCGCGCTCGCTGACCGGCCAAGCGCTGGCCAGGTGGCGGCAGCGGTCCGGGTAACTTCCTGCAACTTCCGCCCGCGCCGGCGGGTTCTGGGGGCACGTGGGCCGGTTGGCCTGCGCTCCAACCCATCCCCAGATCATGAAAAACCTCATTCGTTGCAGTCTCGTCGCCGCCAGCCTCGCGCTGGCCTGCCAGGTCCACGCCAAGGAAACGTCCGCCGGTCAGGTCGATTTCGCCTCCTTCCTCCCGAATCCCGACGGCCAGCTCGTCGAGGTGAAGGTCGAGTCCGGCCTGCTCAAGTTCGCCGCCAAGGTCGCCGCCGCCCGTGAGCCCGAGGCTGCGGAGATCATCCGCAACATCGAGTCGGTGCGCGTCAACGTGGTCGAGCTGAGCGAGGCGAACGTCGCCGACGCCACGGCCAAGATCACGAGCGTCCGCACCCAGCTCGAGGCGGCCGGCTGGGCCCCGACCGTCAAGGTCCGCGACCCGAAGAAGGGCGAGGATGTCGCCATCTACATCAAGTCCGGCGCGGATGACGCCATCGAGGGCATCGTCGTCACCGTCCTCGAGGACGGCAAGCAGGCCGTCTTCGTCAACGTCGTGGGCAATATCCGCCCCGAGCAGCTCGGCGAGATCGGCAAGCGCCTCGACATCCCGGTGCTCAAGCGCCCCGAGGTCAAGACGGCCGCCGTCGCCGACACGCAGACCTGACCCACCTCGGGCGCACCGGATGCGTGCGCCCGGCACCGACCCGATCATGAACACCGGACCCTCTGCCTCGCCCCCGCGGCGCCATCCCTGGCGCTGGCTGCTGCTCGGCTCGCTGGCCTTTCTCCTGCTCGCGGCCGGCGGCGCGTACCAACTCCTCGCGCTTCATGGCGGGGCCGCCGCCCTGCGACGGGAGGTGCTGCAGGACACGGGGGACTCGATCACCCGGGTGCAGCTCAGCCTCGAGGGCCCGGTGCTCAGCCTCCTGCGCTTCGGCCTGAGCTTCGCCAGCCTGCCGGCGGATGCGCGCGACGCCCTGCAATCGGTGCGCCGCGTCAGCGTCGGCGTCTACGCAACCGAGGGGGAACCGCCCCGCGCGACCGTCATCCAGCGCACCGACACCGCCATGGCCCGCCGCGGCTACACCCGGCTCGTCGGCGTCGCCGATGGCGAGGACACCGTGCTGGTGTACGCGCCGGAAGATGCGGGCGAGGGCGAAATCGAAGTCTGCGTCGCCGCCTGCGAGCGCGGCCAGGTTGTGATCGCCTCGGTCCAGCTCGACGCCGAGCCGCTGGCCACCCTGGTCCAGCGCAACCTCACCAAGGCCACGACCGGCAGGCTAGAGTTTTGACCATGAGAGATGCGTGCAGAACCTAATCCGAATAACCACTAATACACACTAATGCTCACGGAAATTTTCGGAATGCCGGATTCCCGGAATTTCGGGCTCATGAGTGTGCATGAGTGGTGTATAGGTTTGGGTCGCGCGTTCTTTACGGTTAACTTCGCGGGCGATTGTGGTACGGGTCGGGGGTGGCCCTGCTTCCGACCATCGTCCATCTCGATGCCGACGCGTTTTTCGTGTCGTGCGAGCAGGCGCTGCGGCCCGAATTGCGCGGCACCAAGTGCGCGGTGGGCGGGCGGGAGCGCGGGATCATCTCCTCGGCGAGCTATGAGGCCCGGGCCTGCGGCGTCTACACGCCGATGCCGACGGCGCGCGCGCTGAAGGTGTGCCCGGATCTTTACCTGATCCCGCACACGTCCGGGCTGTACGGGAAGATGTCCCGGCAGATGTTCGATCTCTGCGAGCAGCTGACGCCCGTCGTCCAGCGCAACTCGATCGACGAGGGTTACCTCGACCTGGGACCCTGCGGCTTTGCCACCGAGGCGGAGATCGTGGCCGCGGTCCACGGCCTGCAGGACCGGCTCTGGCGCGAGCTCCAGCTGCCGGTCTCGATGGGCATCGCCCGCAACCGGCTGGTCGCGCAGATCGCCTCCAAGCTGCGCAAGCCCCGCGGGTTCGTGACGGTCCCGGCGGGTGATGAGGCTGCTTTCCTCGCGCCGCTCGCGGTGGGCAAGCTCCCCGGGGTCGGCGCCAAGACCGAGGCGGCGCTGCAGCGCCGCGGCATCGTCAAGGTCGGCGACATCCTCGCGCGCAACGAATCCGAGCTCGAGGCCATCTTCGGCCGCGACTGGCGCGCCATGGTGGCGATGGCCCGCGGCGAGGACGACCGGCCGGTCGAGGTGGAGCACGACGACGCGAAGAGTTACTCGCAGCAGGAGACCTTTGGGGCCGATGTCAGTGACTTTGCCGCGATCGAGCGGATCGTGAAGGGCATGATCGACGACCTCCTGCCCAAGATCCGGCGCGACGGGAAGAAGGTGACCACGATGACGGTCAAGGTCCGGTACCCGGACTTCAGCCAAACCTCGCACGCGCAGTCGCTGGCCGCTCCGGCCGACCTGGAGGCGCCGTTCTATGCCCTCGCCACGCCGCTCCTGCGCGGCGCCTGGACCAAGCGCCGGCCGTTGCGCCTGGTGAGCGTGAAGTTTTCCGGGGTGGGGCAGGGCGCCGAACAGCTCGAGATGTTCAACGAGGGCGAAGCGAAACGCCGCCGCCTCGCCGCCGTGCTCGACCGCTTGAACGAGGGCGGCAAGGAGGCGAAGGTGCAGCACGGACACCAACTTGCCACGCGCCGCCGAGTCCCTTGATTTAGCCCGCCTATGCCGATCTACGAATACTACTGCCTGGACAATCACACCGTCTACCAGTTCTATGCGAAGACCCTAGCCCAGGGGCAGCGCATCCCGAAGTGCCCCGACAACCCGGCCTTCCGCATGCAGAAGGTGGTCTCCGCCTTCGCGGTCACCGGCCGGCACAAGGCCGAGCCCGCCGCCGGCGCGGCGGCACCCGCGGGCCCGGTGGCGGATGATCCGAAGCTGGAGGCCGCGATGGGGGCGATGGAGCGCGAGTTCGCCAACGTCGACGAGAACGACCCGCGGGCGATGGCGCGGATGATGCGCCGCATGGCCGAGGTCACCGGCGAGAAGATCGACGGCGAGATGGAGGAGGTCGTCCGCAAGCTGGAAGAGGGCGCCGATCCCGACTCGCTGGACGAGCAACTGGGCGGCGACTCGCCGGGAGACCCCGACCATCCCTACGGTGATGCCTCGGCGCCCCCGGGGGAAACGCCCGCGCAGAAAGAGGCCCGCCACCGTTTCCGCGCGCGGCGCGCGGCGCCGCGGCGCGACCCGAAGCTCTACGACTACGATTCATGATCACACCCGAACTCACCGCCCGGGCAGCGGCCGCGCGAAACGCGGTCCAGGCCCAGACCGGGCTCCTGCACCGCGAATTCGGCCGGGCCGCCTCCAACTGGAAAACCGACGGCACCCGGGTGACCGCGACCGACCTGGCGATCTCGGAGAACATCTTCCGTGAGCTCGAGGCGCAGTTTCCGGCCGACCAGTATTTCAGCGAGGAGGCGGCCGGGGCGGCGGGACCGCGCCGGCGGACCGCCCGGTTCGCGTGGGTGCTGGACCCGATCGACGGGACGAACAACTTCGCACTGGGCCTGCCGCATTGCGCCATCGCGCTCGCGCTGCTCGAGGACGGCATGCCGGTTTACGGCGCGGTCTACGATCATGCCGGCCGGCAGCTCATCCATGGCGGTCCGGGCTTCGGCGTCCGGTGCGGGGAACGCGAAGTCACGATGCGCGCGACTCCGCTCGACGCGCAGAGCCTGATCGGCTTCCACAGCCCGTATGACCGGAAATTCGCGCCGCATGCCGCGATCCTGACGGCGAACTTCAAGCTGCGCGGCCTCGGCAGCAGCACGATGCACCTCGCCTATGTGGCCGCCGGGTTGCTCGACGGGGTGGTGGACCACAACGTCAAGGTCTGGGACATCGCCGCCGCCGTTCCGCTGGTCGAGGCGGCGGGCGGCAAAGTGGAGTTCATCTCACCGGCGCCGTTCCCGCTCGAGGCATTCGACCTTGGCATGGGTCGGATCTTCTACGTCGCCGGCAGCGCCGGGGCGTGCGCGCAGTTGAAGGCGGTGCTGGGCCAGGCTTGAACGATTGGTCCATCATCGTACTCGTTCTCTTAATCGTTCTCGTTCTCGAAACGATGGACTCGAGTAAGAGAACGAGAAAGAGAACGATTTGGGGGAGGGAGCGCTCCTACACCTGATATTCCTGCCCGGGCACCGGGTCGATCACCTTGCTCTTGGGCAGGTGCTGCGCGAGCTGCCGCGCGAACCAATCGCGGGCGGGTTGGTCGCCGTGGGTGAGGACGATGCTGCGCGGCGTGGCCTGCAGCGCGAACTCGAGGAGATCGTCGCGCTCGGCGTGGCCGCTCAGGCTGAAGCGGTCGACGTGGGCCTTCACCTTGGTCTTCACGTTGAGCTTCTCGAAGAGGAAGGTCTCGCCGGGCTTCGTCGCGAGCAGGCGGCCGCCGGGGGTCTCGGGATCGCAGTAGCCGACGAAGCCGATGCTGTTGCGCGCGTGGCCGAGAAGGCCGGAGGCCATGGCGTAGCTCGGGGTCTTCTCGACCATCATGCCTGAGCCGAGAAGGTAGAGACCATTCTGCTGCGGGTCCTCGCCGGCGTTGATCTTGCGCGGCGTCGGCTTGATGTGGAGTTCCTTGATGACCTGGCGCGTGAACTGGATGTGCTTGGTCTTGCGCGCGATCTCGTCGAAGTAGTCGCAGAGGTCCATCCCGAGGCCGGAGGCAAAGATGGGACACTCGGTCAGCTTCCCGAATTTCCGGGCGTCGTGGAGGACGGTGAGCAGTTCCTGCAGGCGACCGAGGGCGAAGACGGGGATGAGGAACGAGCCGCCGCGCTTGATCGTCTGGTTGATGGACTCGACGAGCCGGGCGAGCTCGCTCGCGCGGTTGCGGTCGAGGTGCCGCTCGGTGGCGCCGCGCGTCGTCTCCATGATGACCGTGTCGAAGTGGCCGGCCGGGAATTTCGCGCCGGCCAGAATGCGCTGGTCGTCGAAGAGGACGTCGCCGGTGATGAAGATGTGGCGGTGCTTGTGGCGCAGCTCGACACCCGCGGCGCCCGCGACGTGGCCGGCATGGTGGAAAGTGATCTCGATCTCGTCCTTGGTGCCGCGGAAGCGCTTGGCGTGGCCGAAGGGCAGCCCGGTCATGCGGCCGGTGTAGCGGTCGATCTCCTCGTGTGTGTAGAGCGGCAGATCCGCCGCGCCGCCCTCGGCCTTCTCCCGCATCATCACGCTGGCGGAGTTGTGCAGCATGCGCTCGATCAAGATGCGGCTCGAGGTCGTCATGATCACCGGCGTGTTCGGCTGCTCGCGCATCACCAGGGGCAGGCTGCCGATGTGGTCGAGGTGGCAGTGCGTGACGATAATCAGGTCGAGCGTCTGGCCGCGCAGGCGGGCGAGGTCGGGCGTCGCCTGGCGGCCGCTGAGCTTTGGGTGCAGGCCGCAGTCCACCAGGATCGACAGGTCGCCCAGGCGGATGAGGTGCGAGTTGGCGCCGATGCCGCCGGTGCGGTTCAGGTCAATGAGCTTCATCAGATGCGCCGAGGGGAACAGAAGCGCCCTTCCACGGGAACCTTATTCTGCATCCGGCGGGATGCGCAGCTCGAAGGGATCCAGGCTGACGTGCACCTTGCGGCCGGCCTCGTCGACCCCGTGGAAGCAGCCGCGCACGACCGCATCGGTCTTGGTCACATGGTAGCTATTGTACGAAAACTGCTCGCCCGGGGCGAGGCGCGGGGTCTCGCCGACGATCTTGTCGCCCTCGACGACCAGTTGCGTGCCGTCGGCGTGGGCGATGACCCATTTGCGGCCGAGGAGCGTCACGGTGCGGTCGGAGCCGTTGGCGATGGTGATGAAATAGACGAACGCATGCGGCTTGTCCGCGGGCAGGCTGATGCCGCCGTGGTGGTAGCAAAGCTTGTCGAGGTGGGCGGTCAGGCCGGGAAGTGCGCTGGAACAGGACACGACGCACAGAAAGCCGAGAATCCGCCGCGGTGCAAGCAGCGCGAGGGTTTCGGACTTGCCGCGATTTCGGGCCGGGCGCACAAAGGGAAATCCTATGGCAAAACTGGCTCTCCTTTCCGTCAGCGACAAAACGGGCCTGGTCGAGTTCGCCACGGCGCTCGTCCGCGAGCACGGCTACACGCTCCTCTCGACCGGCGGCACCGCCAAGCTCCTCGCAGGGAAAGGCCTGCCGGTCACCGAGGTGAGCCAGCACACGGGCTTCCCGGAAATGATGGAGGGCCGCGTGAAGACGCTGCACCCGAAGATCCACGGCGGACTCCTCTGCCGCCGCGACAAGGCCGATCATCTCGCCGCCGCCCGGGAGCACGGCATCGACCTGATCGACCTCGTGGTGGTCAACCTGTACCCCTTCGAGGAAACCGTGGCCAAGCCCCACGTCGAATTCGAGGAGGCGATCGAGAACATCGACATCGGCGGCCCCTCGATGCTGCGCAGCGCGGCCAAGAATCACGCCAGCGTCACCGTGGTCTGCGATCCCGCCGACTACGGCGCGGTGCTCGCCGCGATGCAGGCGCCCGGTGAACTCGCGGCGCTCCGTCGCCGGCTGGCGCTGAAGGTCTTCCAGCGCACCGGGCGCTACGACACCGCCATCGCGGCCTATCTCGAGCGGCAGGCCGATGCGCCCGACCTCGCGGCCCTGAGCGGCTTTCCCGATCAGGTCACGCTCAGCTACAAAAAGGCCCAAGCCCTGCGCTACGGCGAGAACCCGCACCAGCAGGCGGCGCTCTACGGCACGTTCCACGAGCATTTCGAGCAGCTCCAGGGCAAGGAGCTTTCGTACAACAACATCCTCGATATCACCTCGGCCACCTACCTGATCGGCGAGTTCGAGCGCCCCACGGTCGCGATCCTCAAGCACACGAACCCCTGCGGCGTCGCCAGCGCCGACACGCTCGAGGAGGCCTGGGAGAAGGCCTACGCGACCGATCGCCAGGCGCCCTTCGGCGGCATCATCATCGTCAACCAGACGATGGGCGGTGCGCTGGCCAAGACGATCGCCGACATCTTCACCGAGGTCATCATCGCCCCGCGTTTCAGCGACGAGGCCCTCGCGGTGCTCAAGGCCAAGAAGAACCTCCGCCTGATGATCGCCAAGCGCGGTCTCGGGGCCGAGTCCCTGCAGGAGGTGCGGTCGGTGATCGGCGGCGTGCTGCTGCAGGACCGCGACCACGTGCTCGGCAACCGGGCCGACTTCAAGGTCGTGACCAAGCGCCAGCCGACCGCGGAGGAGTGGGCCGCGATGATCTTCGGCTGGAAGGTCTGCAAGCACGTGAAGTCGAACGCGATCGTCTATGTCCGCGGCGAGCAGACCCTTGGCGTCGGCGCCGGCCAGATGGCCCGCGTCGACAGCTCGCGCATCGCCGTCTGGAAAGCGGGCGAGGCCAAGCTCGACCTCAAGGGCTCGGTCGTCGCCAGCGAGGCGTTGTTCCCGTTCGCCGACGGCCTGATCGCCGCGGCCGAGGCCGGGGCGACGTGCGCCATCCAGCCAGGCGGCTCGGTCCGCGACGCCGAGGTCATCGCCGCGGCCGACGCCCGCGGGATGGCGATGGTCTTCACCGGCATCCGGCACTTCAAACACTAGCGAATCCGGGAAAGACTCGATCCGAGTAAATGTGGAAATCAGGAACGCTGGAAACACGGCAAATCCGAAATCCTTTCCCTGATTTCCTGAGTTCCACATTCGTATTATCAAAGCCCTTTAGCCATGAAACCGATCCTTCGCCTCATCTTCCTCGTCACGCTATCGGTGGTTCTCGGCGGATGCTACACGGTGCCGGAGACCGGCCGCAGCTCGTTTATCCTGCCGGTCGACGACGTGGGGCAAGGGGCGGCGGCGTTTGCCGAGATCAAGGCGAAGGAGAAGATCTCCCGCGATCCCGCGGCCAACGAACGCGTGCGGCGGATCGGGCTGCGCATCGCGCAGGTCGTCGGCCAGGACCTGCCCGGCGCCGCGTGGGAGTTCGTGGTTTTTGACGCGCCCGACACGGTGAACGCGTTCGCCCTGCCCGGCGGCAAGGTGGGCGTGTACACGGGGCTCCTGAACCTCGCCTCGTCCGACGACGAGGTGGCGATCGTGATCGGACACGAGATCGCCCACGTCACCGCGCGCCACGGCGCCGAGCGCATGTCGCAGGGCATCTTGGTCGCGGCCGGTGGGCTCGTGCTCGACCACCAGACGCAGGGTCGGAAAAATCACGACCTACTCCTCGCCGGCTATGGCCTGCTCAGCACCGGCGGCATGCTGGCCTTCTCGCGCTCGCACGAGAGCGAGGCCGACTACATCGGCATCCGCTACGCCGCCCGCGCCGGCTTCGACCCGCGCGCCGCCGTCACTTTCTGGCAGAAGATGGAAAAGCAGTCGTCCGGCGGCCGCCTCCCGGTCTTCCTCTCGACCCACCCGAGCCACGACCGCCGCATCGGCGACCTGCAACGGTGGATGCCCGAGGTGCTGCCGATCTACCAGGCGGCGAAGCGTCAATGAATGTGGAAATCAGGAAATCAGGGAACGCCTCAGGCATATTCCTGCCTTCCTGATTTCCACATTCCCTCAGATCCCGGCTTGTAGTCCAACTTCGGACTAGCCCCTTGCCGCCGCATGGGCCAACGTGGGGCATGTTTGATCCCGTCGAAAAGCTAAAGGAATACGTCCGCCACCCCAGTGTCTCCGCCGATCCGGCCTTTGCCGCAGGCATGAAAGGCTCCCGCGAACTCGTCGGCGGCCTGCTCCGCGACATCGGCTTCGCGGTTGAGTTTGTCCCGACGCCCGGGCACCCGGTCATCGTGGCCAAGCGCGGAGACAACCCGCAGTGGCCCCATGTGATCGTCTACGGGCACTACGATGTGCAGCCGCCGGACCCGCTCGACCTGTGGAAGACGCCGCCCTTCGACCCGGTGGAGCGCGATGGTCGCCTGTACGGCCGCGGGACGGCCGACAACAAGGGTCCGCTGATGGCGCACATCGCCGGGGTGGGGCACCTGCTCGAGAAGGAGCCGGACCTGCCTCTCCGCATCACCTTCGTCGTCGAGGGCGAGGAGGAAGTGGGCTCGAAACACTTCAAGGACTTCCTGCGTGAGCATCGGGCGAAGCTCGCCGACGCGGACTTCGTGTTCCTTTCCGATACGGGCATCCCGAATCCCGACCAGATGGTCATCACCGTCGGCCTCCGCGGCATGGTGTGCTTCGAGGTCGAGCTGACCAATGCGCGCGTGGACCTGCATTCCGGCATGAACGGCGGCGTGCTGCTCAACCCGATCCAGGCGCTGGCCGAGCTCTGTGCGTCGCTGCACACGCCGGACGGGCGCGTGAACATCCCTGGGTTCTACGACGACGTCATCGACGTCGAGCCGTGGGAGCGCGAGCAGTTGAAGCAGCTTGGCCTCAGAGAGAAGGCGTATGCGGAGTTTCTCGGCATCGAGCGGTTCCACACGCCGCCGGGCTTCAATCCGTTCGAGGCGATCCGCTTCCTGCCGACGCTCGAGTTCAACGGCATCGGCGGCGGCTACCAGGGCGAGGGCTCCAAGACCGTCATTCCGAGCAAGGCGCGGGTGAAGATCAGCTGCCGCCTCGTGCCCAACCAGACCCCGGAAAAGATGAAGGAACTCATCTTCCGCACCATCCGCGATCGGGCGCCAAAGGGCCTGAAGTTGAAGATCACCGACCAGCACGACGCCCTCCCGTATGTCGTGGTGCCGCCGGACCGGAGCAACACGCCGAAGGACCAGTCGCCCGTGTTGGCGCGGGCTTTCCGCGCCACGCATCAGGCGGCGACGGAGGTGTTCGGGCGTCCGCCGCTTTATCTCCGCGAGGGCGGCAGCGTCGGGCTCATCGCCGACCTGAAGAACGAGCTCGGGCTCGATGCGATTATGCTCGGTCTGTTCCTGCCTGAGGACAACCTGCACGCGCCGAACGAGGGTTTCGATCTGGGCTTGATGCGCAAGGGTATCGAGACCGTGCAGCGCGTGCTGCGCAGCGTGGCCCGCGGGTGAGGCTTGATGGGTAGGGCCCGACCTCTGGACGGGCCGCGTTTGGCGTGCGTACGCCGAACCGGCCGGCGGGGACGCCGGCCGCTACCCAAGATCATATGCACCCAATAAAAAACGCCCCGGGATTTCCCGGGGCGTTTTGCTTTGGCGAAACTTTTTCGAACCTCAGAGCGGGCGGATCACGACGAGCTCGACGCGGCGGTCCTTGGCGGCGGTGGCGTCGTCGGCGTTCTTCGTGGCGTCAAGGCTGCCCTTGGAGAGCGTCTCGGTCTTGTCGGCGGCGACACCGAGGCCGGAGAGGAACTGCTTGGCGGCGGAGGCGCGACGGTCACCGAGGCCGAGGTTGTACTCGGCGGTGCCGCGCCAGTCGCAATGACCCTCGAGGAGCACGCGGTGCGTCGGGTTGTCCTTCAGGTACTGCGCGGCGGCCTCGAGCTTGGGGCGCTCGCCAGCCTTGATGTTGGACTTGTCGAAATCGAAGTACACGGCCTGCAGCAGCGTGCGGTTCTGGCCGTTGGGATCCCAGCCGGCGTCGCGGCCGGAGAGGAGGGAGTTCGGATCGGCGATCGTGCCGATATCCTGCGGGATGATCGTGCCGCCGGCGGAGGGGCCGAGCACCGTCGAGCTCGGGTCAGGGCGCTTCGGCTTTTTGGCGCATCCGGTCAGGAAGACCGCGGCGCTGACGAAAATGAAAAGCAGTTTCCGGGAAACGGTATTCATGGAGGATCGGGAATTGGGACGTGGTCCGTAACCTATTGGGCAGGTTACCGGTAACGGCAAGGATTTACTACACCGGCTTCTTCGGTTCGATGAGGCCGATCTCCAGCGCGTAACGCGTGAGGCTGGCGACATCGTGGAGATCGAGTTTGCGCATCAGATTCGTGCGGTGGTTGTCGACCGTCTTGATGCTGATGCCGAGCTTGGCGGCGATCTCCTTGGTGCTGTGGCTCTCGGCCACGAGCTGGAGGATCTCGCGTTCGCGGTCGGTGAGGAAATCGGAGGCATTGCTGGCCGCCGGGTTGGCGACCACGTTGCGGAGGAGAGCCGCGACCGCCGGGCCGAAGTAGGTGCCGCCGTTGGCGACGGTCTCGAGGCCCTTCTTGAGCTCGAGGAGGCCGGCGGTCTTCTCGACGAAGCCGTGGGCGCCAGCCTCGAGCATCTCGCGGACCAGCACGGGGTTCTCGTGGCCGGAAAAGACCAGCACGCGGACGGCCGGGTGCTTCTTCACGAGACGGCGGAGGATGTCCACGCCATTGAGGCCCGGGAGCTTGGCATCGAGGACGAGGAGATCGGGCTTCAGCTCGAGGCAGAGATTGAGGGCTTCCTGGCCGTCGCCGCTTTCACCCACGAGCTCGTAGTTTTTATCGAGGCGGAGGATTTCGACGATCATCTCCCGAATGGCGGTCTGGTCCTCGATGATGACTAGGCGTTTCATGGTGTGGTGTGGGGGAAGCTCTTCAGCACTGGTGGGTTGGCCGGGATTCGAACCCGGAACCAACGACTTAAAAGGACGCTGCTCTACCGTTGAGCTACCAACCCTTGAAGTGCTGATAAAAGGTGCGAAATAGGTTTTGTAAGCTCAGATTGGCAAGTAATTTCTAGCAGGTAAAGCCGCGAAGCCATTGACCGCGCAAAAGGGGGCATTAAGCATCGTTTTCCTATTAATATTCCGGGAACATTTCAGAGGTACACCCATCAGAGCGAGGCTGAACGTATGTCATCCAAAGCTCAGGAAGTGGCCATGGACCGTGTCCTGGTCGACCGTTTCAAGAACGGCGACCAGACGGCCTTCGATGAGATGGTCTCCCGCTACTGGGATCGCATCTACTCGATGGTGCACCAGCTGCTGCGCAACACGCAGGATGCGGAAGAGGTTACCCAGGATGCATTTATCCGCGCCCACCGCGGGTTGGTGAATTTCCGGGGCGATTCGGCCTTCTCGACCTGGCTTTACCAGATCGCCACGAACCTCGCCCGCAACCGGTACTGGTACTGGTGGCGGCGCAAGCGCGACAAGACCATCTCCTTCGAGCAGCCGATCGGCGCCGACGGGGAGGGGACCTTGGCCGACATCATCCCGGCCGAGGTGGAGACGCCCGATGACATCACCGTGACCCAGGAGTTCGTCGACCGCATCGGCCACGCCATGGAGAAGCTGGGGGCCAAGCACCGCGAGATCCTGATCCTGCGCAACGTGAAGAACCTGTCCTACGAGGAGATCGCCGAGATCCTCGGCATCTCCGTGGGCACGGTCAAAAGCCGCATCGCGCGGGCCCGCGAGAGCCTGCGCAGCAAACTGGGAGAAGACTTCAAATGAAAGACACCAAGTTCATCGAATTGCTGAATCTGTACCTTGACCACCAGATCAGCGAGACGGACGCCGCCGCCCTCGAGGCGGAGATCCGCCAGAATCCCGCCCGTCATCGTCTGTACCGCCAGTACTGCCAGATGCACAAGGCCTGCGCCCAGCTCTCCGCGCAGTTCACCGCCGAGGCACCCGCTCCCGCGCGCGCGGCGTCGGCCAAGCCGGCCCGGCGCCTCGCCTCACTTTACTACTACGGCGCCGGCCTCGCCGCGGCGGCCTGCGTCGCCTTCATCGTGATGAGCCGGCCCGCCTCGGCTCCGTCCGGCGCCCCGGCGCTCGCCGGCACGACTCCGGCCGCCTTCCCCGTGGCCGCCCCGCTGCCGCCACCGGCCGCGCCCACGCAGGAGCTGCGCACCGTCTTCACGACCCAGGCGATCGCGCCGCTCGAGGAGGCTGCCAACGTCGCGCCGGTCTTCGTCGCGGCCAACTCCGAGAGTTTCGACTGGATGAACGAACTGCGCCTGAACCCGGTGCAGCCCACGCCGGTGGTCTTCGAGAGCACCCCCGCGCGCGTCCCGGACCGCGAAGCCTTCCGCAGCCGCCGCCCCTTCGAGGCCACGGTGGAGATGACGGCGTACCAGTTTCAGAAGTAAGCTTGGCGTGATACGCCTTGGGTAGCGTCCGGCCTCCGGACGGACGGTTTGGTGCGCGCCTACCCGACCCGGCCCGTCCGGAGGCCGGGCCCTACCCACTGAACCGTGCGAAGATCTAGGTCGTTAGTCGGCGCGGACCGATGATCGACCAGGCCTGCGCGATGCGGCCGTCCACGACCTCGTAGATCATGACGAGCTCGATCTCGCCCGGGCCTTTCGGAAAGGTGCGGGTGACACGTTCGTGATCGATCACGCGGTTGCCGCTGACGATCCGGTTGAGCAGGGTTGCGTGCAGGTTCGGTTCGGTGAACCGCTGGGTAAACCGCGCGCGCAGGGCCGCGGTGCCTTGGGCCACAAGCGTGGCCGGATGTTCATAAAGCCGGGCATCATCGGCGTAGATCGCGACGAGGGCGTCGACATCGCGGGCATTGTAGGCGTCGAGCTGCCGTTGCACGACGGCGGTGGGGCTGGTGTCGGATGGCATGGGAATTTCTGTAGGAAACCGCGAAGGGCGTGAAGCACGGAAAGGTAACCACTGATGCACACTGATGGTCACTGAAATGGTCGGAATCCGATCCCATAAGTGTGCATCAGTGGTTTTTCCTCCCCGTTTCCGTCCTTCCGCGCTTCCGCGATTAAAGATTATGCAGTCCTTCGCGCCCTTTCGCGTTTTTCGCGGTTTCATCGATTGATTGGCCTATGCCCGCAGCAGCAGGCGCTCGAATGAGGCGTAGGGCAGGCAGGCCGAGGAGACATTCTGCGGCACGCGCTGGTAGCCGTTCGGCCCCACGCATTCCCAGACGCCATGCGCGGCGAAGTCGGCCGTGAGCGCGACCAGCAAGTCGAGGCCGGCGCCGCGCTGGTGCAGCTCGAAGGTCTCGGCGACCCAGCCGCTGGCCGTGCCCCAGAAGGGACCGTTCTGAAACTCGCCGGGCCGGGTCCAGTCGGCCTCGACGATCAGGCGCCCCCAGTGCTCCGGCAGCAGGAGGTGGCGGATCTGTCCGCGCCAGACAAACCGGTCACGCTGTGTATAGAGCGTGCGCGCGATCGCGTGCCGCCGCGCCGCGTCCGGCGCACCCAACACGCAGGCATAGGCCGAACCCCAGACATCGGCCTGGCGACAATCCTGGGAGCCGGCAAAGTAGAGCCCGTGCTCGGGCGACCAGAGCAGGTCGAGATTGGCTCGAATACGCTCCGCCTCGCCCGCGTGCCGCGCAGCGGCCTCGGGTTGGCCGGCGGACCGGGCCAGCGCGGCGAGGGCCTTATAGGCCTCGAAGCGGAGCAGGGAGCAGAAGAGGTGCCGACCGGTGATCGCGATCGTGTCGGTAAAACCATAGCCGGTGTGGGGTGCCGCCGGATCGATCCAGACGAGGCCGGTCGCCGCCTCGCTCGGCACCATGGCCAGGGTCCGCTCGAGCTTCGGCAACACCTGCGCGGCGAAATCAGGCGCGGCTCCCTGCCGCTGGTGCGCGGCGCACAGCTTGGCCAGAAAGAGTGCGGAGTCCGCCGCCGGGCCGGACCCATGGCAGACGTAGATGACCTCGCCGGCCTGGCTGATGCGCTCGGGACAGAGGCCCGTGGGCGAGAGGTGCGCCAGCATCACGTCGATGATGGCGCGGACATGGTTGGCCGGGATGAAGCCCGGCGCCGACTCGGCCATGTAGGTGAAATCGCGCAGATACAGCGCCGGGTATTCGGCGCCAAAGGCGGCCGGCGTGTAGCTCACGACCCCGAGGGGATGATCCACGCGGGCATTGGCAATGAGATCGGCGACGATCTGCTGGAGCCGCTCGAAGGCGGCCGCGGGGGTGAGGGGGCGGCTGGGCGCAGACATGGACGTGACCCTGTGATGGGCGGCGCGCCGGGTGCCTGCAATCGCGGAACTTCCCGAGATTCGAGCTGACCCTGCGCAATCCCCGATAACGTCGGCCCACCCCGTTATGTCCACCCACACCATCCGACGCCACCGTGTTGTCCGCGCGAAGCCCGAGAAGGTCTTCCGCGCGTTTCTCGATGCCGATGCCATGGCGAAATGGAATCCGCCGCATGGCTTCACCTGCAAGGTCCACCACCTTGACCCGAAGGTGGGCGGCACCTTCCGCATGTCGTTCACAAACTTCACGACCGGCGCCGCCCACAGTTTCGGCGGCAGCTATCGTGAGATCGTGCCCCACGAGCGGATCAGCTACAGCGACAAGTTCGACGACCCCAACCTCCCCGGCGAGATGGTCACGACCGTCACGCTCAAGCCCGTGCTCGGCGGCACCGACCTGACGATCGAGCAAGCCGGCGTCCCGGCAGTCATCCCGCCCGAGATGTGCTACCTCGGCTGGCAGGAATCGCTCAGCCAGCTGGCGCAGCTCGTGGAGCCGGAGATTCCGAACTGAGGGAACGCTGATCTGAGTTGATCGACGCTGATCGCTTTACGAGCGGCGCTTCCGGCACTTCGCTTTGGAGGCGTAATACGGCGCCGCGGGTTCCTGGACGAGGATCTCGGCCGGGATGTGGAGCCCGCGGTGCAGGGCGCGGATCATGCTGAGGCTGAGCGGACGCTTCCGGTTCATCACTTCCGAAACCTTGCTCTTGCTTTGGAGGTAGGGTTGCAGGTCGGTGGGTGTCAGGTTCTCCTGCTCCATGCGGAAGCGGATGGCGTCGATGGGGTCGGGCGCGGCGATGGGGAAGTGCTCCTCCTCGTATTTCTCGACGAGCAGGGACCAGAGTTCGAGTTGCGCCTCATCGGCCGAGGGTTGATCCAGCAGCGCCTCGAGGTGGGCGAGGGCGGCTTTGTAGTCGCGGGTAGACTTGAGGACCTTGGGGTGCATGGCGGCGTTCAAATGGTCGTGGCATCGATCCGGTCGTAGGCGGCGTGGGTGCCGACGAAGCGGATGAAGACGATGCCGGTGTTGTAGTGGATGCGGATGATGAGGCGGTAATTATTGCCCTTGATGTTGAAGACGACGCGATCGCCCGGAAGGGCATCCGCGGAGCGGTAGCGTGACCTGATGTCGGAGAAGGATTTCCAGCGGCTGGACCTGGCCTCATGAAACCAAGCCCGCAGCGCCGGTTCCGCATCAGCGTGCCGCACCCAAAAGTCCTTGAGGGTCTTGCGGGCGATGACACGCATGCGATAGAGCTAGAGTTCCCATATTGGGAACCGCGTCAAGTCCGGGTTGTTGGGAGCTAAATCCCCGTGTCTTCCAAGCTCTGTTTCGGTGAACCGTCTGGCGAATTATCTGTGTGACTTATCGAAGTCAGGTTTGACCCCTTCAAGGCCTCGTCGCAACGCCGCGCCCTGGCGGCGATCCGCCGCTGCCGCACGCCCGAGTTGGGCGGGCACGTGTATCGCTGCGCGGATTGCGCGGGCACGGACTTCGCCTAC
>JAHCAZ010000015.1 GCA_019634615.1 Opitutaceae bacterium | reverse complement strand
GTCTGGATCCTTTCTGTTGGGCCCAGACCAACTCTTCAAGCGGCCCGAAAAAGCGGGATCACGTCAGGGGCAAGGTGGGATTCGTCGCCCCGCCGAGGTTCACGCCGTCTTTTTGCCACTGGTAGGAAAGCGTCGAGACGCCGGTGGCGACCACGCCGAACAGGACGTCCTCGCCCACGGCGACGGTCTGGTCGTGCGGCGAGAACTGGATGACCGGTAGCAGCGGCGAGGCGGAGGCGGACGCCCGGCGGACGATGTGGTTGGCGTTCTCGAGGAGATAGAGGTTGCCGTTGGCATCGGCAGCGATGCTGGTCGGCCCGCCGAACCGGGCCTGGTCGCCGGGGCCGTCATTGAACCCGCGCCAGTAGGGCTGACCGCCGATGGTACGCACGAAGCCGTTGGGGCTGATCTTGCGGATCGTGTCCGAGCTGTTGTCGGCCACGATGACGCTGCCCGCGGGATCGACCGCCACGCCCATGGGATTCGAGAACGTGGCGCCGCTGAGGGCCGGGCCGTCGGCGTAGCCGTACACGCTGTTCAGGCCGGCGTAGGTCGTGACCGCGTAGGGCGCGGTGAGGGAGACCTTGCGGATGAGCGCGTTCGCGCTGTCGGCCACGTAGAGGTTGGCCCCCGCGGGATCGATCGCGATCGCCATCGGGTTGTTGAAGCGGGCGCCCGTGCCGGTGGGGTTGTTCGCGGAGCCGGCCGCATAGGTGGCGCCGGCGATGGGCGTGATCGTCAGGCCATCGGGCGAGATTTTCCGGATGGTGTGATCCCAGCTGGCGACATAGGCGTTGCCCGCGGCATCGAGGACGATGGCCAGCGGCGAGTTCAGGCCCGTGGCCCAGGTCGTGACCGTGTTGGTGGATAGGTCGACCCGGCGGATCTTGCCGTTGTTGGTGTCGGCCACGTAGAGCATCGTGCCGGCCGCGTTGAGGGCCAGGCCGCGCGGGCCGTTGAAGCGGGCGGCGGTGCCGACGTCGTCGACCAGGCCGGAGCTGTAACTCGTACCGGCGATAGTCGTCACGACGTTGGCCGAGGTGACTTTGCGGATGGTATGCGCGTTGGGGCTGGCGACGTAGACGTTGCCGGAACCATCCACCGCAATGCCCTGCGGGGCATCGAAGCGGGCACCCCAGCCGGTGGCATCGGTAGTGCCCGACAGACCGGGCGAACCGGCCATGATGGTGAAGTTGTAGGCCGGGTTGCTGTCCACGGTGAGGATCGCCGGGAGGCTGACCGCGTTGGGCGCCGTGCCGTTGCTCACCTCGACGGTATAAGAACCGCCGTTCGTGGCCGTGAGACCGGTGAGGGTGAGCTCGGGCGTCGTGGCGCCGCTGATGTTGCCGCCGTCAGTCACGACGACGCCGTCCTTCTTCCAGACGTAGGTCAACGGCGCGGTGCCGGTGGCCTCGACGGAGAGCGTCACGTTGAAGCCGACGTTGAGGGTCTGCGACTCGGGGTGGAACAGGATCTTCGGGGCGACGGCCGTGGCATTCACCGACACCACGATCGGGTCCGAGGTATCGGAGCCGGCCGCGTTGGTGACCACGACGGTGTAGCTGCCGGCATCGCCGGCCTGGACATTGTCCAGCGTCAGGCCGGGGCCGGTGGCGTCGGGGATGTCGACGCCACCCTTGAACCACTGATAGGACGTCGCGCCATCTGACGTAACGTTCGCCGTGAGAGTCAAACTCGTACCCTGGGGGACGTTGCTGGTGCCGCCTGCCGGCGTGACGATCGCAGCAATCGGCGGCGCGACCGGCGTAAGGGTCTGGCTGCGGATGATCGAAGCTCCGCTAGCTGCGACATACAGACGATTTTGGAAGAGCGCTGTGCGATACGGAATATTGCTCGTGCCAAGCGTAACCCTGACCCATTCATCACCGTTGGAAGAGATGAGCACGGCGGATTGCGACTCGAATACTGTGCTGGTCGCGTTGCCGGATGCTGCAGTGACATAATAGTGACCGTCCAGGTAGCTGATACCCAGGAAATTGGTCTGCAAATCCGAATCGTTGGCGTGCCACCAATTAATGCCATCCTCTGAGCGACGGATCTCACCGTTATTACCGACAGCCGTGAACACGCCATCCTGGAAGACGATGCCGCGAAACATGTTCGGGGTATTAGCAAAACGGACCGTCCAGTTGACTCCATCCGTCGACGTCACTACGTGGCTTTGGAAGTTGTTCGTTCCGGGATTACTAACTCCGCCGACCGCAACGTAGACACCGTTGCCGTAAGCCACGCCAAAGAAAGTGCCACCCGCTAGACCACTGGTTCGTTGCGTCCAGGTGACTCCATCCGGCGAGGTGCGGATGGAATTGCCGGCCCCAACGGTGATGAATTGACCGTTGAGGTAGGCGATGGAGCGGATCGGCGCGGTGAATCCACCCATGCTCTGCGCCGTCCATGCGGCGCCGTCGTTTGAGGTGAGAATCGCGTTATAATTCGTAGAGTTCACAAACAAACCGCCAACGGCGTAGTATGTGGCGCCCACCTTGATGATCTCCCAGATATCTGGCTGGGGATTACTGCTGAGCGTGTTCGAAAACGTCTGCCCATCTGTAGACTTGAGGATGACGCCGCCAGTGGCAGAGCTATTCCCACCCACTGCCCACAGGGTGCCATCAATGTCCTTGACCGAAAGGAACGTCGGGTTGGTCACCATGGCAGCCGTTGAGAACGGCGGGGACATCGGGCGGGTGAAGGTGACGTTGTCGGTCGAGGACAGGATGACGCCGCCGACTGAGGTCACATAAGTGGTGGAGCCGTTGCCGCCCACGCCAACCAGGCTCAGGAAGGTCTCGCCGGAGTTGGCGGTACCCCACGTGATGCCATCGGTCGACGTCGCGATGGTGGCAGCCGTGCCGACGGCGACAAACTTACCGTTGACGTAGGCCACGTTGTTGAACCCGACGTTACCCGTGGGCGACGCGAGGAGCGAACCAATCGTCCAGCTGAGGCCGCCGTCGGTGGAATAGGCGAGCTTGTTGCTGCTGCTGAGCGAGGCGGTATCGCCGCCGACCGCCACCAGGGTGCTGCCATTCTGGGCCAGGCCCCAGAGCGCCGCATACGAGTGGAAGGCGTTGACGCGCGTCGTCCACGCCATGCCATCAGGCGAGGTGTTGATCACGATGTTGCCGTTGGTCTCGTCCACGCCGACGGCGACAAAGAGCGAACCCGTGTGGAGCACGTTGAGCATCGAAACGCCGTTCGGGTAGAAATTGCTCCACGACTCACCGTCGACCGACGTCGCGATCAGGCCGTAATCACCCACGGCCACATACTTGCCCCGCCATAGGTCACGCCGTGGAAGCCGGACCCGGCGTCATTGAACACGCGCCGCCACGTCACCGCATCGTCATCCGAGGCGAAAATGCTCCCGTCATAGGTGACCATGACGATCCGTCCGGCGTGCTCGACCGCGGCCCGCAGCTGGCCGACGCCGGGAATGCGGTTCGCCGTCCAGTTCGTGCCGTTGGGCGAGGTCAGGTAGGTGCCGGCGTTGCCGATCGCCAGGTGCTTGCCGCTCGCGAGTGCCAGGTACTTGCCGAGCGTGTTGCCCTGCGGCTTCGGGCTCACCCACTCCCAGCCGATCTCGGCCACGGTGTCATGGGTGTCGGAGAACATCGCGGCGATGCTCTCCTTGCTCAGGCCGGTGATGACACCGCCGAAGGTCGCGCTCGGGATCGTCGTGACGTCGAAGCCGGTGGCGGTGAAGGGCGGCAGCTGCGCGCGCAGCGACCAGGCGGCGTCAAACAGGGGCGCCGTGTAGACGATCGCGCCGTCCATATCGACCGGCGCGGTGATCGACTGCTCCAGGCGATCGAGCATGAACTGGAACTCGGCCTCCGCGGCGAAGTCCGCCGGCTCGAGCATGAAGAGGCGCTGCACGCCGGCGGGGCGCGCGCGCAGGGCGGTCGCCGCCGTGCGGTAAAGGCTGATCATTTCCTGCAGCGCGGTCTTGGCGGCGAGACGTTCGGACGATGAACCGGCGGTCAGGAAATTCGGGTTGGCGTTGATGATCCGCTGGAGGGTGAGCATGTCACCCTTGGCGACCTCCAGGATATCCTCAAGGTTGGCATCGAGGTTCTGCCCGGAGCCCAGGTGGGCGAGGAACTCCGCGGCGCGCAGGCAGGCCTGCGCCATCAGGATGTCGGCCTTGTCGAGCGTGATCGACATCGGCATCTTGGTCTCGGCCGTCGTGAGGGTGAGCAGGAAGTTGTTGTCGGTGACGGCGGCGAGATTCGTCCGCGCGGCTTCGCTCTCCGGCACGAGCGTGGTCAGCCAGTAGTTTGCGACCGTCGTGAAATTGTAGTCGGTGGGCAGGACCGGGTCGCCATTGCCGTCGCGCGGCAGCGGCACATCCCAGCGGTAAACGTCGCGGCCGGCCTCCCCGAGGCCGAGGCCGTCGAGGAAGGCGTCGGAACCCGCCTTCGAGGTCACGTCGAACAGCTGGGTGATGCCGAGCAGGGCCCGCGCGGTCTGGTTGCCGCCGTCGAGCGTGACCGCTTGCGCGAAGGCCGCCTTCGCGGCCGGCATGTTGTGGGCGACCAGGGCGGCCCGTCCTTCCGCGATCTTGTCGGCCGCGGTCTGGGCGGACGCAGTCAGGGCGAACGTGAGCGCGAGGGCGATGAGGAGACGTTTCATGGGTGCAGTTGGGTAATGGGTTCGGACTGGCGAAAGGCGGAAAGCGACGCGGGCGTGTGCGCGCGACCGACCAGGCGGAGCTGGCCGGCGTGCGCGCCGGTGAGGGCGAGGCGGAAGGTCCCGGCCTCGGTGGTGCCGTCGGCCGCCAGCGTGGCGTCGTGGAGCTCGAGCACGCCGTCCGGCAGGAGCCGCGCCGTGCCGGCAAAGAGTTCGCGCGCCGGCGTGCCGGCCAGGCGCACCTTGACGCCGCGCAGGACCAGGTCCTCGCGGCCGCCGTGGGTCAGGAGGGCGCGGACGATCTGCGAGTCATGCCCCGCCCACGCCTGGTCGCCATCAACCGTGAGGACGACACTCTGGAGCACGACGAGCGGGCGCCACGCCACGCGCATGAACCCCTGCCGACGGTACTCGAGGTCCACGCTCCCGATGCGCAGCTCGCCCGTCCGGGCCCCGGTGCTGTTGTCGAAGAACCGATACACGACGCCCTGCACGCTCGGTGCGCCCTCGACCTTGGCCGCCTGCGCCGCCCACCCCGCTCCGGGAGCGACTGCCGCCAGCGCGAGCACAAGGAGCCGACAAAAACGGTGGCACGAAGGCATCATGACGCAATGGACGGACCTAACGGCCCAGGCCTGCGGCCGACCGTCGGCGATGGGAGGAGTCCGCGACGCGACCCCGCGCGTCGGGGCCATGCGCATTCGTGGGGTTTTCGCCCTGGTGTGGAGGAAAGTGCAACCAAGTAAAGTTAGCTGGATGGACGTGGGCTCGAACCAGCGGAAACGCCGACCGGCCCACGCCTGCGAGACTTGGCAAAGGATCGCTTGGGGAGCGATCATTTATTGTTTTTCAGAAGAATGACTTATCGCAATTTTCCACCCCTGCATTCGCACCTCATTCCAGGCGCCCAAACGCATCAAGCCTGTTCAGGCCAGTCGCCGGGGATCCCGCGCCGCGCGCGCCCGATCGCGCCCAGCGGTCCGATAAACCCCTGCCACCCAGAATGATTCATCCCTCCGCGCGGCGGCGGGCGTCGGCCTCGATGCGCTGGACGATGACGTCGAGGGTCGCGCGGGTCTGCGCCTTGACCGCCGGAAGCTCGGCGGCGGCGGAGACCTTGGCGCTGGCGAACACATAGAACTTCATCTTCGGCTCGGTACCGCTGCCGCGGGCGGCGAAGGTGTAGCCGTTGCCGAGGGTGACGAAGTAGAGGTCCTGCTTGGGGATGAGCTCGCCGTCGGCGTCGCGGATGTCCTGGCGGCCGAAGTCCTCGAACTTCGTCACCGCCACGTCGCCAAACGCCGTGGGCGGGGTCGCGCGGTAGGTGTCGAGGATGCGGCGGATCTTCGCGTTGCCGCTGGCGCCCTCGTAGTAGAGGTTGATCACGCCCTCGAGGTAGTAGCCGCACTTGAGGTAGATCTCGTCGAGGTACTCGGGGACGGTGAGGCCGCGGGCCTTCACCGCGGCGCAGAGCTCGGCGAACATGAGGCAAGCGGAGTTGCCGTCCTTGTCGCGGAGCGCGTCGTTGGGCAGGTAGCCGTAGCTCTCCTCGTTGCCGAGGACGTAGAACGAGCCGTGCTGCTGCTGGAGCCGCGCCTTCTCGGCGAGCGGGGCGGCGTCGTAGTCGTAGCCGGGGCCCATGGCGGCGCGGACCTTGTCCTCGTAGCCGCGCATCTTGGCGGCGATCCACTTGAAGCCGGTGAGGGTGTTGATGACCTTCACGCCGTGCACGCGGGCGATGGCGTCCTGGAGCTGGGTGGTGACGAAGGTCTTGATGACGCAGACACGGTCGGAGCCGCCGGCCGGGATGAGGCCGAGCTCCTTGTACTTGGCGAGGCGGTAATCGGTGAGGAGCGCGCCGACCTGGTTGCCGGTGAGCAGCTCGAACCTGCCGTCGCGGCCGCGCACGGCGGCCGCCATGCGGTCGGCATCGGGATCGGTGGCGAGCACGAGGTCGGTGCCCTGCTTCTCCGCCTGGGCCACGGCGAGGGCCAGGGCCTCGCGGTTCTCGGGGTTGGGCGACTTCACGGTCGGGAAGCGCGCGTCGAAATCGAGCTGCGCGTTGACCGCGTGCACGTCGGCGCCGGCGTGGAGGAGGAGCGGCAGCGTGTGCACCGCGCCCGTGCCGTGGATGTTGGTGAAGGTGACCTTGACCTTGGCCTTGCGGAAGACGGCGGCATCGATCGCGCCGGTCGCGGCCACGTCGAGGTACGCGTCGTCGGCGTCGCGACCGAGCGTCACGACGCGCGAAAGATCAGTCGTGAGATAAGCCGGCAGGTCCGCGAGCGGGACGGCGTTGACCTCGTTGACGATGCCCTGGTCGTGCGGCGGCACGACCTGCGCGCCGTCGCCGAAGTAGGCCTTGAAGCCGTTGTCGTGGGGCGGATTGTGGCTCGCCGTGATGACGACGCCGGCGTGGGCCTTGAGCCAGCGGACGGAATAGCTGAGCTGCGGCGTGGGCCGCGGGCCGTCGAAGATCCAGGCCGCGCCGCCGAGGCGGCACCAGGTCGAGGCGGCGAGCTCGCAGAAGTGGCGGGAGAAGTGGCGGACGTCATGCGCGATGACGAGCCGGGGCGCGTCCTTCACGCCGAGGGTGCACAGATGCTTCTGCGTGTAGCGGAAGAGGCCGATGACGGCGCGCAGGAGGGTGAGGTCGTTGAGCAGGTTGCTGCCGATCGCCGCATGCTCGGGCGAGCCGAGCGGGCCGGGCGTGCCCTGCTCGGCGGCGGTGGTGACGACGCCGATGGTGCGGCCGCGCATGCCGCCGGTGCCGAACTCGAGGTAGCGGTAGAAGCGGTCGTTGAGCTCGCTCCACTCGCCGCGGTCCACGAGCTCGGCGATGCTGGCGCTGGCCCAGGCGGGCAGCGGCGCGGCGAGGAAGGTGGCGATGTTGTCGGCGGCCGCGGGCAGGAGCTTGCCGTCATGGGTCGCCTGTTGGATCGAGGCAGAAGTCGTCATGGAAAGGAAATCAGCCGAGATAGAGACCGTCGGCAATCGCGGGTTTCGGCTGGAGGCGCGCCCAGGATTCGGCGAACGAATCCTCGTCGTAGCCGAAGAGCGGACTGACCTCGATCGCGGCGGCCGGGAGCCCGGTGGCATCCACGGGGATCGCCGCGCCGTTCGCCCGCAGCCAGCGCGCGAACTGGCGCAGCTGGTCGGCGCGGCAGGTCGCGGGCGAGTCGAGACCCTCGGCGTTTTTCACGGGTGAGAAATCGTCGGCGCGGCGCGTCTCGATCACCACGGGGTTGCGGGCGAAGGGCAACGCATCGAAGACGAACATCTCGAACTTCACGCCGTTGGCCTTGGCGGGCTTCACGGGCTGGCCGGCGGCGTCGATGGTCGGGATCTTCTTGTCGGCGCGGTGGAACGGCAGCGCCACCCCTGCCCCGCCCCGGGCCACGCGGCGGATGAACTCGCGGTCGAGAATGTGGATGGCGATGCTGCCGGCGATGAAGCGCAGGTGCCCGGCGGCGTCGGTCTCCTCCTGCATTTTCATCGGAAGGTCAGAGTATTCGGCGACCACGAGGCGGCCGTCCTGGAGGCAGAAGTGGCCGACCTTTTCGGCCGCGTAGGCCTTCGGCACCATCTTGCTGCTCATCTCGGATCCGCGCTGCAGGTGCCAGCCGATGAACGCGGGGTCGATGCCGCGCACGAGCGGGTTGTCGACCTGGAAGTAGCTCAGCGTGTCGATGCCTTCACGGGCCATCAGGTCGAGCGCCCCGCTGCGGTCGAGGGCGCGGAGCGAGCCGCCGTGGCCGTCGGGGCTGAGCGCGATGGCGTCGCGGGCCTCGAGCATGATTTTCCCGGAGTAGTCCACGGCCGGCATCCGGCCCTGCCGGAAGAAGTGCACGCGGGCCGGATCGAGCCCGAAGTGGCGGTGCTCCGCGAAGAAGGCCTCGGTCGCCGCGTGGTTCTGGTGGCTCGTCATGATGAACCAGTGCAGCGGGCGACCGTAGCGCCGGCCGGCGGCGAGGATCTTTTCGGCGAAGACCTGGAACAGCGGCTTCCGGCGCAGCGGGGTGACGGCAAAGGTGCCCTTGGGGCCGTCGTAGCCGAGGCGCGTCCCCTGCCCGCCCGCCACGGTGAAGGCTGCGACGCGGCCGGCGCGCAGGGCGGCCTCGCCGGCCGCTTTCGCCGCCGCCCAGTCGGCCGCGGATCCGCCGTTTTCCGGGAGGCGTTCGTACGGCGCGGGCTGGAGCCCGGAGAAATCCGCCGCGGCCGTGCCGGCGTGCAGCAGCGTGCGGGTCAGGCGGTCGACCTCGGCGAGATCGATCTCCGCCGCCTCGGCGAGCAGGCGCTCGCGACCGGCCGGAGGCAGGGCGTCGAAATGGGCGAAGACCTGGCCTTGGCCGGCTTGGTGGAACTGGGCGATGAGCGGGAGCGTCGACATGGCGGCGGTCTCAGTCTTTGAAGCGGAAGATGTATTCGTCGGGTTTGGCGTAATAGAGGCGGCGCCGGATGACCCGCTCGACGTATGCCGGGTCGTTGCGCAGGCGGTCGAGGATGCGCTCCTGTTCCTGCAGGCGGGCCTCGGCCTCGGCGAGCCGCCGGCGCGTGTCGGCCTCGAGCCGGCGCAGCCGGCTGTACTCCTCGCGGGCCTGCCACAGGAAGTAACCGGACGTCGCCCCGGCGCCCAGGAAGAGCACGAGATAGAGGCTGATGATGACGCGGCGCAGATTCACAGGCGCCTGAGATAAACGGCGCGCCCATTTTGCGCGCAAATCTTTTCAGGACGCGGAGCGGAGACCGGAATGGTTTTTGGCGTGCCTTTTGAGACGGACAAGCCAATTTGCCCCCACGCATGTATCAGAGCTTTTACGGGTTCAAGGAGATGCCCTTCAACATCACCCCCGACCCGAAATTCCTGTATCTCAGCCCCACCCACCAGGAAGCCCTGCAGCACCTGAAATACGGCGTGCAGGAGAAAAAGGGCTTCATTGTCCTCATCGGCGAGGTCGGCTGCGGCAAGACAACCTTGTGCCGCCGCTTTCTCAACGAGCTGGACAGCGCCCATTTCGACACGGCCCTGATACTCAACCCGCGCGTCACCGAGACGCAGATGCTCAAGGCCATCCTCACCGAGCTCGGCGAGACCAAGCTCGCACGCAGCCAGGTCGACCTCGTGGCGCAGATGAACAAGGTGCTCCTCGAGCGCATCGAGCGCGGCCGCGACATCGTCCTCATCATCGACGAGGCCCAGAACCTCTCCTTCCACGTCCTCGAGCAGATCCGCCTCCTGTCGAACCTCGAGACCGACAAGCAGAAGCTCCTGCAGATCGTGCTCATGGGCCAGCCCGAGCTCAAGGCGGTCCTCGCCCAGGACGAGCTGCGCCAGCTCCGGCAGCGCATCCTCGTCCACTACGAGCTCTACCCGCTCTCGCACCACGACATGGTGCACTACATCCAGCACCGCCTCACCCTCGCCGGCGGGTCCGGCCGGCCCGCCTTCACCAAGTGGGCCCTCAAGGCCATCCACCGCGCCAGCAAGGGCATCCCGCGCGTGGTGAACAATCTCTGCGACAAGGCCATGCTCTCGTCCTACATCCGCGGCTCGGACGAGGTGAACTACTGGGACGCCCGCCGCGCGATCCGCGACACCGCCAACCTCACGTCGTGACGCGCCCATGAGCCTGATCAACGAAGCCCTCAAGCGCGCGCAGCGCCAGCGCAAGGCCGACGAGGCCGGCTACGCCCCGCCGGTGCCGGGCCAGACCGGCGGCGGCCACGCGGTCGCGCACCGGGGCAAGCCGATGGGCACGCAGACGCTCCTGGTGATCGTCGCCGGCGCCGCCGCGCTCATCGTGCTCTCCGTCGTCGCCACCGTTTACCTCCTCCGCGACGAGGCCACCCCGGCGTCCACGCCCGCCCCGACCCCCACCCTCGCCCAAGCCCCGGCCAAGCCGGCGCCGGTCGCCGAGGCCGCGCCCCAGGTGGTGCTCTCGATTCCCGCCCCGGTCGAAAAGCCGGCCGAGGCCAAGCCCGCCCCGGCGGCGACGGCCCCGCCCCCCGCAACCGTCCCGGACAAAACCCCGGTCGCCATGACCCCCGCGCCCGCCCCGGTGACCGCCGCCCCGACCGCACCCGCGATCGCCCCCGCGGTGAAACCCGATTCCGCCCCGGCCACGCCGCCGCCGGCGGCCATCGCGCCAGCCGTCACGCCCGACCAGCAGGTGCTCGTCTACCTCGACAACCTCCGCATCCTGGGCGTGCGTTTCTCCGGCCTTGAAAGCAAGGTCCTCATCGGCGACCGCGTCTTCCGCATCAACGACGTGATCGAGCGGAATTTCGGGCTGAAGCTCGTCGAGGTGCAGCCCGACCGCCTCTTCTTCGTCGACGCCCGCGGCGTCACCTACGCCAAGAACCTCTAGCCGGCGTCACCCCCGAGCCGTGCTGACCCGTCCGCAACAGTCCCGCGCCCGCTTCTGGCAGCTCGCCGACGGCCTGCTCTGCGCCCTCGCCGTCGCCCTCGCCTACGGCCTGCGCTCGTCCTTCCCGTTCCTCGACCTGCCCGAGCTCCAGGGCTTCGGCGACTACGTCTGGCTGCTCCTGCTCGCCGGCATCGCCGGGCCGGTGTTCCTGCGGCAGCAGGGCTTCTACGATGCGGCCCGCCCGGGCGGCCGCGGCGCCACGATCCTGCTGATCATGCAGGGCTGCGCCTACGCCGTGCTGGCGATGGTGATCTTCCTGTTCATCGTGCGCGTCCAGTTCGCCCGGTCCGTCATCATCCTCGGCGGCGCCTTCGCCGCGCTGCTGATCTACGCGCGCCACGAGCTCACCCGCTCGCTCGGCGCCTCCGCCCTGGTCGAGGCCGAGATGCGGCGCCGCGCGCTCTGGGCCGGCACGCCGGAGGCGATCGCCCGCCTCCAGCAGGGGCTGACCCCCGCCGAGCGCGAGCTGCTCGTCACGACCGCCGAGGTCGACCCGCGCGCGCCCGACGCCGCCGCCCGCCTGCGCACCGCGCTGCACGCGCACTCCGTCAACGTGGTCATGCTCAGTCTCCACGGCCTCGAGGAGGCCGCGGTCGAGACCGTCCTCGCCGCATGCGACGACGAGGGTGTCGAGGTCGTGATCCACCCCGGCCTCGCCGTCGCCTCGCCCTTCCGGCTCAGCGTCGACCAGCTCGCCGGGATGCCGGTCCTGTACTACCACGCCCAGAGCGCGCCGCCCGCCCACCTCCTCGCCAAGCAGGTCCTCGACTACGTCGGCGCGGCGGTGCTGCTCGTCCTGCTGGCCCCGCTCTTTCTCGCCACCGCGCTCGCGGTCCGGCTCTCCTCCCGCGGGCCGCTGATCTACCGGCAGGAGCGCGCCGGGCTGAACGGCCGGCCGTTCACGCTCTACAAGTTCCGCACGATGCGCGTCGACGCCGACGCGCTCAAGGCCGGCCTCGCGGGCCGAAACGAGATGAGCGGGCCGGTCTTCAAGATGACCGACGACCCCCGCGTCACCGGCCTGGGCCGCATCCTCCGCCGCCACAGCCTCGACGAGCTGCCCCAGCTCTGGAACGTGCTGCGCGGCGAGATGAGCCTCGTCGGCCCGCGCCCGCTGCCGGTCGAGGAGGTCCACCGCTTCACCGCCACCGCCCACCGCCGCCGCCTGAGCGTGAAGCCCGGCCTCACCTGCCTCTGGCAGATCCGCGGCCGCAACGACATCGCCAGCTTCGAGGACTGGGTGCGCCTCGACCTCGAGTACATCGACCAATGGTCGCTGTGGCTCGACGTGAAGATCCTGCTGGCGACGGTGCCCGTGGCGCTGTTCGGGCGCGGGGGACGGTGATGAAATCGTACTCGTTCTCGTAATCGTTCTCGTTCTCGAAGCCGTGCGCCTGCGGTCGATCTCGAGAACGAGAACGATTACAAGAAAGAGAACGATTTTTGGGGGCTAATACCCCCCGTACTTCCACGCCGTCTCGTACATCGCCAGCACGTTCTCCGTCGGCGAATTGTCCTGCAGCATGTGCGTCGGGGCGAAGCAGTAGCCGCCGCCGGGCATCATGATCTCGAGCGTGCGCCGGCAGTACTCGGCCGTCTCCGCCGCCGTGCCGTAGGCCACCGGGCCGGCCGTGCTTATGCAGCCGTGGAACGCCAGGCGGCCGCCGAACTTCGCCTTCAGGTAGGCCGGCGCCATGGCCTTCGCCTCGGGCTGGAGCGTGTCCACCACGCCCACGCCCATCGCAATGAAATCCTCGAAGGCCCAGCTGCTCGAACCGCAGGAGTGCACCATCACCGGCACATCGTAGGCCTTGCCCAGATCGACGAACCGCTGGTGCAGCGGGCGCAATTGCCGGCGGTAAAGGTCGAGGCTCAACGTCGGCCCGATCTGCGTGCCGAGATCCTCGCCGAGCCACAGGAAGTCGATGCCGCCCCGCGCCGCCTCGAAGGTGCGGCGCAGGATCTCGAACTGGATGTCCAGCTTGCGCTTGATCAGCAGCAGGCCGGCCGGCTCGTCGCTGATGAGGTCGACGAGGATCTGCTCCATCGTCCGCAGCATCCCGCACATGTTGATCACGTCGGGCACGCCGGCATGGCCGGTATAGACGCCGAACTCGCGGTGCCGTTCGCACTCAGCGCGCACGCCGCTGTAGTCGTAGTCATCCGGCGACGGCAGCGGCCACGCCGCCACCTCTGCCTCGGTCGCGTCGCGCAGCGGGAAATCGCAGTAATCCCAGTAACCACCCGAGGCGTGCGCGACCCACGTGCGGCGGATGCCCCACTCGTCGGTGAGGATGCCGCGCTCCGGGATGTCGGGATGCAGCTTCGGTCCGCGGTACGGCGGGTGCACGGCGCGGATGTCCACGCGCAGCGCGCGGAGCAGGCCCTCGTGATCGTCGGCGGCGAGGCCGAAATGCGCCTTGAGCCGCGCATCGATGCCGGCATTGCCGAGGTAATTGATCGGCACGCGGTCGGGGATGCAGCGGGCGAAGGTGGTGCGGACGCGTTGCTTGGAGTTCATGGTCGCGGGAGCAGTGAAGCGCGTGCCGCGCACCGTGACGCGCCCCGAAACGACCGCGATCGACGAATTGAGCAAATGTGCTGGCGCGGATTACGGGCGCTGATGCGAGTGCGGGCGAAGGCCTGATCGTACTCGTTCTCGTTCTCGTAATCGTTCTCGAGCCGACGGACTCGAGAACGAGAAAGAGTACGAGAAAGAGAACGATGGGCTACGACTGATGATCATTCGCCCTCCCTCACCGAATTTTCTTTTGCGCCACCACCACGCGCCGCGTATCCACGGAACCTTCGTTCCCCGCCCCTCATGCCCTCCCTCAGCACGGCTGACCTGATCATCATTGGCGGCTACTTCCTCGTGACCCTCGTGGTCGGCGTCATCATGACGCGGAAGGCCAGCCAGAACCTCGACGAATACTTCCTCGGCGGCCGTTCGCTGCCCTGGTACCTGCTCGGCATGGCCGGCATGGTGAGCTGGTTCGACCTCACCGGCACGATGATGATCACGTCGTTCCTCTACATGCTCGGGCCGCGCGGCCTGTTCATCGAGTTCCGCGGCGGCGTGGCGCTGATCTTGCCCTTCATGATGGCGTTCACCGCCAAGTGGCACCGCCGCTCCGGCTGCATGACGGCGGCAGAATGGATGACCTACCGTTTCGGCCACAGCCGCGCGGCGAACTGGATGCGCCTGCTGACGGCGCTGATGTACATCGTGCTCAGCATCGGCATGCTCGCGTACCTCATCCGCGGCACGAGCCTCTTCGTGGGCCTCTTCGTCCCGTACCCGCCGATGCTCGTCACGGCCATCCTCATCGCGATCTGCGCGATCTACACGATGCTGTCGGGCTTCTACGGCGTGGTGCTCACCGACCTCGTGCAGGGCCTCATCATTATCGCGGCGGCCTTCCTCATCGGCTTCATCGCCTGGCAGGCGACGCCCGACCTCGCTGCCCTCAACGCGCTCGCCGAGCGCGTGACGGGCAACGCCTCGTGGACCTCGAGCGTGCCGCACGTGCACACCACGATGCCCCGGGGCTACGAGATGTATGAGACGCTGCTCAAGTTCGCCATGTTCTACCTGCTGCGCAACGTGATCGGCGGCCTCGGCACCGGGGCCGAAAGCCGCTACTTCGGCGCCCGCAGCGACCGCGAGTGCGGGCTGCAGTCGATGATGCAGGGCCTCCTGATCGCCTTCCGCTGGCCCCTGATGGTCAGCTTCGCGGTGCTCGGGCTCTTCCTGGTCGATCGGTTCTTCCCGCAGGCCGAGACCCTCGAGGCGGCGGCCGCCGTGATCCATCGGCACTATCCCGATACGCCGCCCGCCTACTGGCACGACGTGACCAGCGACATCGTCCATCGCCCCGAGGCCGTCCCGGCCGTCGCCGCCGAGCTCGCGGCGCTGCTCGGGCCGAACTGGCAGGACAAGCTGCCCATGGTCAGCGTCCACGGCACCATCAACCCGGAGCAGATCCTGCCCGCCGTCCTTATCAACAGCGTCCCCGCCGGCCTGCGCGGCTTCTTCCTCGTCGCCATGCTCGCCGCCATGATGTCCACGCTCACCGGCACGGTGAACCAGGCGGCGGCCATGATGGTGCGCGACATCTACCAGGACCGCCTCCGGCCCGCGGCCGGCAATCGCGAACTGCTGTTCGCCTCCTACGGTTCCGCGATCTTCATCTTGGCCGTGGGCTTCTGGATGGGCGTGAACGCCGGCAGCATCAACGATCTCTGGGGCTGGCTCTCGATGAGCCTGACGGCCGGCATGTTCGCGCCGCAGGTCCTGCGCCTCTACTGGTGGCGCTGCAACGGCTGGGGCGTCGTCGGCGGTACCGCCATCGGCGTCCTCGGCGCGATCCTCCAGCGCATCTTCGCGCCCGGGCTCGTCGAGTGGCAGCAGCTTCTCGTGATGTCGGCCCTCTCGTTCGCGAGCACGATCATCTGCTCGCTGCTCACCGCCCCCACCGCCCCCGAGACGCTGCGCCACTTCTACCGCACCACCCGCCCCTTCGGCGTCTGGGGCCCGCTCCGCGCCGAGCTGCCAGAGGCCGAGCGCGCCGCCAACGACCGCGAGCACCGCAACGACCTGCTCTCTATCCCGTTCATCATGCTGGCTCAGGTCGCGCTGTTCCTGATGACGATGCAGTTCATGATCCGCTCGTGGACCGCCTTCGCCTGGACCGCGGTCCTGCTCGTCATCGGCCTCGCCGGCACCTACCGCTTCTGGTGGAAAAACCTCGCGCCCGCCGACAACCCGGGCACCGAACTCGCCGAGAAAAGCTGACCGCGTTCACAGTTTCACCGCGCCGCTGGTCATGCCGCGGATGAAGGGCTTGGTGGCGTAGATGAAGAGGAGGAGCAGCGGGATGCTGCTCAGCAGGTAGGCCGCGTACATCGTGCTCGAGCTCGAGGCCACACCGGAGCGGGCCATCGTGTAGAGGCCGGAGGCCACGACCTGGTGCTGGTCGTTGGTGTTCACGATGAAGGGCCACAGGAAATTGTTCCAGGTGCCGAGGATGTTCATGATGAGCACGACCGAGAAGACCGGCCGCGAGAGCGGCAGCACGATGTTCCAATAAAGGCCCCAGTGGCCGGCGCCATCGAGCCGGGCCGACTCGAAGAGCTCCTCGGGCAAGCCGGTGAAGAAACTGCGGAAGACGAAGATCGCGAACACCTGCCCGCCCGCGACGTACGGCAGGACCATCGCCCAGTAGGTGTTCAGGAGGCCGAGCTGCTTCACGAGGAGGAAGCTCGGCACGAGCGTCAGCACGCCCGGGAAGACCATGGTCGCGAGGATGAAGCCGAAGATGAAATCGCGACCGAGGAACCGGTAGCGCGCCAGCAGGTACGCCGTCCCCGACCCGAGCGCCGCCACGCCCAGCGCGGTGAGGCCGGAGACGACGAACGAGTTGAAGAGATAGGGCCGCAGGACTGTCCACGCGCGACGGATGCCCAGCGTGAGCTTGTCCCAGTAATGCGTCGCCACCTCGCCGCGCGTCATCGACCTCACCTCGCCGCTCTCGAGCTGGACAGACAACGGCCGGTCGTCACCGGTCGCCTGCCGCCAGCCAGCCTGCGCCAGGCCCACGAAGGCCTGCGGCGGACCGAAGAACGAGCGGTTGTACTCGAAATTGTCGCGCAGCGCGTTGTTCACCACGAACGCGAACGGCAGCAGCGTCAGCGCCGCGGTGCACACGAGCACCGCATGGATGGCGAAGAGCCGGGCGCGGCTCATGACGAGCCTCCCTGTACTTCCTCCGCCGAGCGGAAGTAGCGGAGGTTGAGCAGCGTCAGCCCCAAGATCGCGACAAACAACAGCACGCCGATGGCGCAGGCATAGCCCATGCGCTGGAAGGAGAAGGCATTGTAGTACATCCACAGGCCCGGGACCATCGTCTCGAAGCCGGGCCCGCCCTGCGTCAGGACCAGAATGCCCTCGAACCCCTGCAGGCCGCCGATGACCGTGAGGACCAAGATGAGCTTCAGCTGGCTGAGCACCAGCGGGACGTCGATGCGCAGGAACTTGCTGATGCCCGTGCACCCCTCCAGCGCCGCCGCCTCATTGACGCTCTCCGGGATCGCCGAGAGCCCGGCGTAGTAGATCAGCACCTCGAAGCCGCCGGCGAAGGGGAAGCCGAAGCACATCAGCGCGAGGAGCGCGGTCTCCGGGTCGTTGAGCCAAGCGTGGGCCCAGTCCGCGAGGCCGATCGTCCGGAGGAACTCGTTGATCAGGCCGTAATCGGCATAGATCATCCGCGCCCACAGGAGCTGCACGGCTACGCCCGGGACGACGATCGGGATCAGGAAGATCAGCCGATAGACGTACCGCGTGCGCTCGAACGGCAGCGAATGGATCAGCTTCGCCACCACCAGCGGGAAGGTCAGCCGCACCGCCACGCCGACGGCGGTGAGGAGGAACATGGTGAGCACCGACGGCCAGGTGGGCGGATCCGAGAACAGATATTCGCCGTAGTTGGCCAGGCCCACGAACCGTGCCGGGCTGCCGACCTCGAACTCGTAAAGCGACTTAACGAAGGCCCAGGTGACCGGCAGGTAAACGAAAACCAGGAGCAGCAGCACGCTCGGCAGCAGGAGCGCGTGGCAACCCGCGGCGAAGCGCAGGCGGGCGGGCGTGAGCGCGGGCGCTTTCATCGGGCCGGCGGCGGGGTTGGCAGATCACGGAAGCCGGCCCGCACCGGCGCCATGCGGTCCCACTCCTGCTGCAGGGGCGCGAAGTCGAAGTTCATCCGTTGCACGAAATTGCCGCTCGCCGTCGCGATGTTCCCCTCCTGCCAGCGCATGAACTCATCCAGCGTGATCGCACCGGTCAGGTAGAGGTGCAGCGTGCGCTTGAGGATGTCGGTGAAGCGCAGGTCGAACGAATAGGTCCACTTCGTCGTGGTGTAGCGCCGCTTGAGGATCTCGACGAAGGGATCGAGCTGCGGCCGGGCCGGCACGCCCACGATGTTGGGCACGAAGGCCTCGAATTCGTTCACGATACGGTCCGTGTTCTCCGGCAGGCAGATGAACTGCAGGAGGGCCACGACCCGCTGCAGGCGCTCGGAGCGCGCCATGCGCTCCGCAAAGGGCAGTGCCGGATCGGTGTCGCTGAGGGCCGAGTTGGTCACCTCGAGCTGGTTGCCCACCCCGCCGATGACGCACATCGGCAGGCCCGACGCGTAGGGCGAGTCGGCCGGGAACATCGGCGGCAGGTAGAACACGCCCCAGTCGAAGCCGAGCTGCTTGTCGGCATGCAGGCGATAGACGAACCAGCTGCCGTTCCAGATCATCGCCGCCTGCTGCGTCACGAACTCCCGCACGAAATCCTGGTTGTTGATGTCCTTGGTCAGGTAGGGCCGCAACTCGCCGAGCTTGCGCCATACCTCGACGTAGCGCGGATCGCGCCGCGTGAAAAAGCCCTGACGCTGGAGGAAGGCGAGTTCCTCGGGGTCGAGATAGCCCTGCAGGTAGGCCGCCCGCACGGGATCGTCCTTCTTCACGTCGATGCCGGGCAGCAGTTCGCGGTAGAACTGGTCGAAGACGAGGTCGGCGCCCCAATCGGCGAGGCAGTCGACGTTGGTGAGCAGGGGCGTCAGGCCGAGTTCCTTCGCTCGCTGCAGCAGGACGAGGAACTCCGACCAGGTCTCGGGCGGGCGCAGCCCATGCGCGGCGAACAGGGTCTTGTTGTAGAAGATGCCGGTCTCGACCATGTCGAGGCTGATGCAGTAGTTCCTGCCGTCCGGCGCCGCCTTGCCGCGCGTGATCGCCTGGTAGGCGAACATGTCCCACCACTGCCGCGTGCCGGGGGCCCGGGGATCGCCTTTGGCGACCACGAAGGGATTGGGCTGCTCGAGGTAGCGGTCGAGCGGGACGTACCAGTGCTTCTGCACGTCCACCCACACGTCCTCGACGTTGACGCACACGATGTCGGGCGCCGCGCCGCCGCTGAGCTGGGTGACGAGGAACTCCCGCTCGATCGGCACCGCGATGATCTCCACCCGCGTGTCCGGAAACCGCGCCTCGAAATCCGCCACGACCCGCGCAAGCCCCTGCAGCGGCTGCCCCACGCCCTGCGGCAGAGAACCCGGCAGGTACGACTGGGGCGCAGCCATCCGCAGCACAAACTTGTGCCCGTCCGCCGCGGCCGATGCATCCGCCGTCGGCGCCGCCGGCACCGGCCGTTCAGGCCAAAACAGGACGACGGCCGCCCCGAGGACCACCACGAGGGAAAGCCGGCGGATCAGCCGGGATGCAGGGGAGCGGGGCACGAGAGGGAGACTTGCAACCCAGTGAATGCAGCCGCGTCCCCCGCGCACGATAAAAATCCCCGATTGTTCATCACCAACGGCGATCACGCACGCCGCGCACCCGGAGACGGTCGACCCAATCCGAAAGGCGTCAGCCGACGGGCGTGTTCATTCCGAGGCCCGCAAGGCGCTCCGGCGCTGCCGAATGCTCAGCGTTGGCCATTATCTCTGATGAGGCGCTTCACAAAATGCACCGTCCGTCCGACCTCAGTGAAACCCGACTTCGAGTGCAGGTCTATGCTCCGCAGATTATCGATCTCCGCATCGCTCGCGATCTCATCGAAACCTCGATCGACCACCCATCGCTCGACAAATGCAAGCAGGCCGCGGCCAATCCCCATGCTGCGATGCTTCTTTTGCACGAACCAACCTTCCAGATACGGCACTGGAACCGCGTGCGTGCGCTCGACGTGGTCTTGGCGGATAGAGACCTCCGCGAATCCCACCAAACTACCGCCTACATCCGCGACCACCACGACACCGTCCGCTTTGAGCAACTGCTCGACCTCCAATTGATGACGTTCGACCGAACAATTGGGCCACAGCTCACAGCGCAGATTGATCCAATCCGGCTGATCTGAAAATTTTGCGATGCGATAATCTGCTAGTGTAGTGTCCCTCAAATAGGTGCCATTATTGTCGGGATGAGTCAGCAGGGAGGATGTCCCGTCGAAGCGCATCCCTGGAGTTAGCGGTTGAGCAAACCGATCAACTGGAACGTTGGATTCGAGCCGGAGCGACGCCGCAGCAGGTGGTCCTCCGGGCGAAGATCGTGCGGCAGGCTGCGGCGGGGAGCAGCGACAAGCAGATCGCGGTCGACCTGGGGGTGCATCCACGAACCGTGGCACTGTGGCGACAGCGCGTGCGCGACGAAGGTGTCGCGGGGATCTGGCAAGTGGCGGCCGGGCGCGGACGCAAGCCGACCTTTGGCGCGACGACGGTTTCGGATTGGATTGAGCGCACGCTGCACACGCAGCCCGACGGCGCGACCCACTGGAGCACCCGCTCGCTGGGGCGGAAGGTAGGCGTGAGCAAGAACACGATCCACCGGGCCTGGCGGGATCATCAACTCAAGCCGCACTTGACGAAGACCTTCAAGCTGTCGCGGGACCCGCAGTTTGTGGAGAAACTCACGGACGTGGTCGGCGTCTATTTGCAGCCGCCCAAGGACGCCGTGGTGCTGTGTGTGGATGAGAAGAGCCAGATCCAGGCGCTGGACCGTTCGCAGCCTGGCTTGCCCCTGAAGCGTGGTCGCTGCGGGACCTTTACCCACGAGTACAAACGCCATGGCACGACCTGCCTGTTTGCCGCGCTCCATGTCGGCAAGGGGCGCGTGATCGCCGAACACTACCCACGGCATCGCCATCAGGAGTTCCTACGCTTCTTGCGCCGGCTCGACAGCGAGTTTCCGCCGCCGAGCAGTCTGCACCTGATCCTCGACAACTACGCCATCCACGGCCACGCGCGAGTCCGCACTTGGCTGCGCCAGCGCCCCCGCTTTGTGCTGCATTTTATCCCGACCAGTTCCAGCTGGCTCAACCTCATCGAACGCTGGTTTGCCGAACTCGAACAAAAGGCCGTCCGGCGCGGAGTCTTCCGCAGTGTCGAAGAACTACAAGCTGCCATCGATGAGTTCCTTGCCGCGTGGAACGACGAACCCGTGCCCTACACCTGGACCGCAAGCGTCGATCGCATCCTCGCCAAAGTCGAACGCTGCCGCCAACGCCTCGAACAAATCCGGCCTGGCTGCACTCAACCAGACCCTCGTGCTCGCTCACTCGCCTCCTAGGATAATGGCACTTATTTGAGGGACACTACACTAGGATACCTGATCCGGCGTTGGGCTCAACGGCTCGCATTTCTCGAGCGAGCGAGCTTGTAGATGACATATCCATCCAGGACGAGAACTGCTCCACCAAGCCCGCAGATGTAGAGCCAATAGAGTATCGGTGCCGATTCCCGCCCTTCGACCCAGCCTGTCGCGTAGCGTCCCCGCATCTTTCCGGTGGCAAGCGAATATACCAAGACGTAGTTCAGCCACGCAGATCCAAGCACGTAAACCGCCGCAATCAACCATCGCCCTCCCGGCAACACTTCAAGGCTCCACGGGAACGGCTTTGTGAAAACTGATCTGAGAAGTCCCATCTTCTTCTTTGCCGAGGCGCTAAAGGTCAGACACGACAGCGCGTAGCCCCGGAGGTGTATGTGCCGAACGTATCGGTCCCTTATTCATTGAACTCGATGAAGCAAAAAGTAGCTCCCTTGGCGACAATCTGCTTCTCCACCGCTTCGCGGTCGGCAGGTGCACCGCAGAAAACGAGTAGCAGACCTTTCAGCTCGGGAGAAGCATCGAGGCGCAAGGCTTCCAAAACAACCTGCCGCGCAGCTGCCGAAGGAGGCCCAAAGACAGCGACACACACTTTCTTCTCTTTGGCTTGAGCGAGCAACTTAGCCAAGGTGGCCGCCTGTTCGGTTATTGGGATTGCTCCGGCGCCATCGATTCGAACAGGCGCCGCGATAAATTCTTTTTCATCCGGCCACCTTTGGCGCACTTCGTCTAAAAGCGCTGCCGTGGTTTTCCAATCCTTCGCACAGACGGTCGAGATGAGGACTAGGGAAAAGAAAGCAACTATTAGGTGTCGCAGGTGCATTTCTTCTTCTGCCGATCGCTAAGGATGAGGCACGCGCGGGCGAGCGCGCTCTGAACCCGAAATTCGGGGGAATGTGGAGCGGAGCTGGGCCATGCGAATGACGGTCACTTCCCGCGGTTTTTCCCTGGCACCTGGGTCGGCTCTTTTCGGCTCAGAAGCCATACTTCGCTGGATTCTCCAGAACTCCATCGACCGTATGCGCCGCTTGATCCTTGGTGAGGGCGACATCGCACAAGACCGAAATCATTTCTTCTCTTCTTCTTGCGCGCACGGCGGCATCCCAGCGATCGAAAAGGCCGCAGGTGAACAACCGCTCATTCACGGTCATGCCAGAAAGCTCTTGGTCTGTGGGACGCGTGGACATCTCAATATCTTCCGCCGAACAGTGTTATTCGCCCACACTCAGTACGGCTTTGCCGGGGATGGAGTGATTGGGCATGGGAGGGTTGAGTTCGGAACGGCACATTGATTGGGCCCTGATAATCAATGCCGTATGCGGTTCGATGGGGGCGTATTACGCCGGTAAGTGTAGCAGCCGGTTGCTGTGCAGCATCCGGCTAAACCCATACTGCGCGAATGGGTTGCCAGGCAAGGCTCCTTTAGCGGAGCGCGGCGAATCTCGTCGGCTCATCCTACGAAGGCGGGAGGACGGACTCTGACCAACGAATTTCGCCTGGGTCAGCCTGCTGGCGCGCGGGGGTTGGGCGCGCGCAAGCGCGCTGGCCTACGGGAGGATGCGGTTGGGTGCGCAAGGATCGTTTGGTTATTCGCGTTTCTTCGCGTCTCTTCGCGGTTCAACCTGGTGGCTCGGTTTTCAGAGCTGTCGTTGGCTCCGCGAAGCGGACTGCGCCCTTCAAACTGTCCTGCAGCGCCATCCTTGCCCCGATTCTAAACCGATCGACCATCCCGGCAACTCCCCCTCGCCGGCCAACCGGCACCCCGTCCCCATCAGCCATGAACTCCACCCTGCCCCATTGCCTCGGCCTGCTCATGCTCGCCCTCGGTTGCGCCACGCTGGCCTCGGCTCGCATCGGCGACCGCTTCCCGTCGGAGAAGAAGGTCGTCATCGACCCCGTGACCGGCGTGCCCCTGACGTTCCTGACCAGCACGGCCAACGGCGACTCGAAGATCTACCAGACGCACCGCCAGTGGACCGCCGACGGCCAGTGGCTCGTCTTCCGCTCCAACCGCGTGCGCGGCCAGGCCATGGCCGTGCACGAGCAGTCCGGCGTCATCGTGCAGGTGACCGAGCACGGCTACGCCGGCATGCTCTGCCTCGCGGCCAAGTCCAACAAACTCTACTTCCTGCGCCCGCAACTCCTCGCCGCCCCGGCCGCCGTCACCGGCGCCGAGCCGGCCACGGGGGCCGCCCCGACGGCGAAGGAGGCCCGCGGTCCGTCCCAGATCATCGAGGTGGACCTCGACAAGCTCTTCGCCGACAGCGCGGCCGGCACCGTGCAGGCCGCCGAGGTCTACGAACGCGTCTGCGGCACCATCCCGCTCGCCTGGGGCGCCGGCGGTGACATGGCGCTCGACGCCGATGAGCAGGTCGCATTCTTCCGCGTCGGCCCCGAGGAGTCGGCCAAGCACCTGCCGGCCGGCACGAAGATCGAGGCCAATTTCGGCCCCCGCAACATGGGCGCCGGCCCGAACGGGCTCGGGCGCATGGACCTCCGCACCGGCGAGGTCTCGTTCGTCGTCGCCGTGCCCTTCCAGATCGGCCACGTGCAGACCAACCCTTGGGTGCCCGGCGAGATCGTCTTCTGCTGGGAAACCGGCGGCAAGTCGCCCCAACGCACCTGGACCGTGCGCGGCGAGGGCACCGGGCTGCGTCCGCTCTACCCTGAGGCCGATTACGAATGGGTCACGCACGAGGCGATCATCACACCCGACGAGGTCGCCATCGCCATCCTGGGCCACCGCGATCCCGATCTGACGGACGCGTGGGGCAAATGCGGTTCGCGCGAGAAGCCCACCGGCCTCGGCATCGTCAATCTCCGCACCCGCGAGATGCGCATCGCCGGCCAGACCAAGAGCGGCAGCGGTCTGTGGCACGTGCACGGCTCGCCGGACGGCCGCTGGGCCGTCGGTGACGACTTCGCGCGCAGCCTCTACCTGATCGATCGCACCAACGACGAGATGATCCTCCTCTCCGCCGGCCACAAGGCCACCGCGGCCGATCACCCGCACCCGACCTTCAGCCCCGACGGCACCCGCATCCAGATCCAGTCCGCCATGATCTCGGAGGACGGCCGCTCGATGAACATCTGCATCATCCCCGTGCCGGAAGCGCTGCTCAAGCGCACCTACCCGGCCCCCGCGCCGGCAGTGCTGGCGAAACCATAACACAGCCGCTCTTACCCGTAGCTACGAGCGTGAGCGAGTGGTCTGCGGGTCGCGAAAGTCCAACCGCCACTCGCTCACGCTCGTAGCTACATCGACATCCATGGACCAAACTCCCCAACCCGCCCCCGGCTACCCCATCGATCGCTGCGTCAACGCCTACCATCCCGACCGCGCCGAGCCGGTACCCGTCGGGCACCAGTACTGGTTCGCCGACCGCCATTTCGCCGGTGGCAACACGGTGAAACTCAGCGCAGTCGCGCCGGGCCAGCGCATGCACGAGCCGCACCGCCACGCCGAGGACGAGTTCATGTTCGTCCTCGAGGGCACGGGCGAGTTCACCCTCGACGACGACCGCCGCGTCGTCGGCCCCCTCACCAGCCTCTACTGCCCCTCCTGGCACCTCCACGGCCTCCGCAACTGCGGCGACACGGTCCTGAAATACCTCGTGCTGCGGAAGGAGTCCCCCGCCCCTGCCCCAAAGCCTTTGTCACGTATTACGTGACAAAGCATCCTGGGCCGTTTGTTGATCAACCGAATGAGTTCCAGGAGCTGCAGGTGTTGGTTCGCCGCCCTCTTGGGGGCGTGGCCGGCGTTGGCGTCGGCGGACGAGCATGTGGCAGTCAGCGCCAGCGCCGACGCGGCCTATACGCAGCGGAAGTTCGAGGGAAACAAGGCGCGCGCCGAGACCTACGTGTTCATGGCGGGCACCTTCGTCGCGGGGCAGACGGTTGACCGCTCGATCGAGCGCATGCCGTTCCGGCGCATCGCCGAGTTCCTCGCGCCCGAGCTGGCGCGGCAGCAGTTCTTCCCGGCGCCGGACGCCCAAGGCGCCGATCTCCTCATCGTGGTGCACTGGGGCACGACCACGCCGCGCACCAGCGCGGCCGAGATGCGCGGCCAGGTCACGCTCTCGCTCGATCAGACCCAGGAGCGGGCGCTCCAGAAGGAGACCAGTGGTCAGGGTGCCGGTTCATCCGACGGCTCGGCCGCGTGGCTGGCGGCCGGCAGCGAGATCGACCGGCAGATGGGTTTCGAGCAGACCGAGCGCTTCACCGACGCGCTCGACAGCGATTACGCGAATGCCAACAACGCCAAGCTGCTCGGCTACACCAAGAGCCTCAAGCAGTACGAGCAGCGCATCTTCGGCAGTGCGGAGGAGACCACGCTGCGCTCTGACCTGAGCACCGAGCGGTATTTCGTCATCCTCAAGGCCTACGACCTGAAGGCGCCGCTCGCGCCGGGCGAGAAGCGCCGCGCCGTCTGGACCGCCCACCTCAACATGCGCTCGCCGGGCAACAATTTCAGCACCGCGCTCAAGCGCATGGGCCTCGTCGGCGCCGACTATTTCGGCCGCACCACCGCCACCGTCGAGACCCAGCGGCCGAAGGTGAAGGAAGGCCGCGTGATCCTCGGCCCGCTGGTGATCATCGAGGACGGCGCGGAACCCAGCGCCCGCTAGCGCGGCTTCAGGATCGTTGTAGCCGGGGTCGGCGACCCCGGCTACACGGTCGTCTGCGCGCTGAGCACCTGCAGGGTCAGGTCGCGGCAGCCCTTGAGGTCGAGTTTGCCGGTGCCGAGCACCGGAATGTGGTCCACCTTGAAAATGCGCTTCGGCACCCAGAGCGCCGGGAGGCCGGCGGTGAGAAGTTTTTCGCGGATCTCGTCGCTGGTCACGTCGCGGGTCGTCAGCACGATCAACGCCTCGCCCTTGGCCGTGTCGGGCACGCCCATGACCACGGTGCTGTAGCCCTCGTTCTCGTCCCAGCCGAAGGCCTCGGCAATCTTCTGCTCGACGGTGCCGTGCGGCACCATCTCGGCGCCGATCTTCGAGAAACGGGAGATCCGGCCCTCGATGAAGAGGAAGCCCTCCTCGTCCAGCCGGCCGAGGTCGCCGGTGACGAACCACCCGTTGCGGAAGGCCGCCTGCGTCTTGTTCGGGTCGTCGAGGTAGCCGCTGAAGACGTTCGCCCCCTTGAACCACACGATGCCCTGGTCGCCCGTGGGCACCTCCTCGCCGGTCTCGGGATGGACGATGCGCACGGTCATGCCAGGCAGCAGGCGACCGGTGGAGCCGGGGCGCTTGCCGATCTGCGGCTCGGCCGTGGCGGTCGTGATGGGCGGGTGCGGCTGGTTGATGTTGCTCGCCGGCGTGGTCTCGGTGAGGCCGTAGCCCTGCATGATCTCGATGTGGAAGCGCTCGAGGAATTCCCGGTAAAGGTCGTCGGGCAGCTTCTCCGCGCCCGTGACCACGAGTTCCAGCGAGCGCAGCTCGCCCGGCTGGGCCTTGCGCAGAATGGGCCGGATGAAGGTCGGCGCGCCCAGCAGCACGGTGGCGCCCTCGTCGCGGATGGCCTCGATGATGCGGCGCGTGTCGAGCGGGCTCGGCACGGTGACGACCCGGCAGCCGCGGATGAGCACGTACCAGAGCGTGACGGTGAAACCCATGCTGTGGAACAGCGGCAGGCACCCGACCATCGAGGCGTCCTCGGGCAAAATCGAGAGCGACGAGATCTGCGTGCAGTTCGCGAGGATGTTGCGGTGCGAGAGGGCGACGCCCTTGGGCTCCCCGGAACTGCCGCTGGTGAAGAGCAGCCCGGCCTCCTCACGGTCGCCGACCTTGGGCAGGCCGAGCAGCGAGGCAAACCACTGGTTGGGCATGATCCACGCCAGGACAAGCCAGGGCAAAATCGCCTTCTTGCCGCCCATCTCCGCAATCACGACACGCAGGTCGAGCGTGCGCTCGGGCCACGGGAAATTGGGCACCTTCTGGCGCACGGCGTCGGCCGACAGGACGGTGACGACCCCGGCGATCTTCATGCTGGCCTCGAGCGCGGCGCGCCCGGCGGTGAAGTTCAGGTTGACCGGGATCTTGCCGGCGCAGATCACGGCGAGGTTGGCGATGAAGGCGCCGGCGCCGGGGGGCAGTACGATGCCGACGCGCCTTTCCGGGATCGTGCGGCGGATGTGGCGTGACAGCGCGGCCGCGGCCGCCACGAGCTGGCCGGCCTTGACCGGCTTGCGCTCGGCCGTGCGGTCCACGATGGCCAGCCGGCCGGGGTGCTTGACCAGCGAGCGCACGCACTCGCGCCCGAGGTGCCGGCGCAGCACGGGGCGCTCGTCGAACGCCTCGGCCCCGAGATCGAGCAGCACCTTGCGCGCATGGGCGGGCGTGGCCTGCTCCAGCGGGATCGGCGCGCCGAACTGCACGAAGACGTGGGTCGGCATGAGCCGCGGCGATTTCCACAGGTAGGAATTGCCGGCGAACGAAAAGACCGAGCCCCACACGCCGTCGATGTAGGCCGGGATGATCGGGACATTGGCCTTCCGCGCGATGACCTCGAAGCCGCGGCGGATGCCCATGAGCTGGCCCGTGCGCGAGATCTGGCCCTCGGGGAAGACGGCCACGATTTCGCCGGCCTCGACCGCCTTGATCGCCAGCCGGATCGCCTCCGCCGGTTTGCCGGCCGAGATGGAGAGCGCGCCGCTCAGGCGGAATATCCAGTCGAAAAACGGGTTCGACCGCAGGCTCTTGTGGCCGATGAACCGGATCGGACGCGGGCAGGCCAGCTGCAGCACCACCGGGTCGATGTACGACAGGTGATTGACGATGAGAACCGCGCCGCCCTCGGTCGGTATGTGCTCGTGGCCCCGGAACCGGACCCGGTAGAGCGTACGGGCGATGAGCGAGGCGATGACTTCCCAGAATACGGGCAGATAGGAACGCCGGGGCTTGAGCGGGGGGATCATTTCCGAGGGGGGTAGGTTTGGACAGTGGGGCCGGCTGGCAAGGATTTCAATCGGACTTTGGCGGCGGACCGTCCGGGCTCGCGATGAGGTGGCGGAACCGGTGGTACGAGAACCCGACCCACAGCAGCACGAGGCCCAGCGCGACGAACGCGACGATGCGGTACAGCGTCGAGTCAAGGTCCACGAAGAACATCCGCGGCACGCACAGCGCCAGGCCGACGAGACCGGTCAGGCGGAAAGCGCGTTCGCGTGCAAACAGGCCGAGGATAAAGACGGCGATCGCCACCCCACCCCACAAGACGGTGGCATAGGGCGCCAGCGCATCGCGGCGCTCGAGGGCGATCCAGAACAGCAGGCCCAGCGCACCGATCGCATGCAGCCAGCGCGCCCGGGCGCGCCAGACCGGGGCGTCGGTTTCAGGCCGGTCGCGCCCCAAGAGCGGCAGGGCCAACGCCACCGCCGCCAGCGCGACGACGGCGCCGGTGCCCGCCCAACCCGGATGCACGAGCCAACCCGCCGAGCCGACCAAGGCCAGGGCAACCCAGCCGGCACCGACCAGCAGCATCACCGATGCCGCCGTGAACGCCGGCCGCAGGCCCAGCCGCCAGCCCAAAACAAAAACCGCGAGCGCCTCGACCGCCACCACGGCCGGCAGGGCCGGACCCGCGAAGTTTGCGCGCAAGGCCTGTAGGCTGAACCACGTCGCCAACCCGGTGAGCAGCCAGCCGAGGAACCGGCGTTGGCGCGGCGTGGCCAGCAGTTCCTGGCGCCGCGACGAGAGCTGCCAGATGACCGGCAGCGCCCAGGCCCCAGTGGCCGCGAGCAGCAGCCAGGTGTCGTCGACGCGCACCTTCAACGGACGGTGCTGCACCCAGCCAAGCACGAGGCCGATCGCCGCCGCGGGCACCAGCGGCCAGATCGGCAGCCGCGGGCTCACCGCCAGGAGCGCGAGCGCGACGCCGACCGTGGCCGCCAGCGCCTCGCCCTTCGCGAGGCCGGCGAACAGCACGCGCTGCAAAACGAGGACGGTCAGGACGGTCATCACGAAACGCAGCAGGGGCCCCAGCCCGGTGCCGTCGACGATCGCCGCCCGCAGCGTCAGGACCGCGCCGATGGACAACACGCCAGCCAACAGGACCGCCTCGTTGCCCCAGAGCCAGGCGGGCGGGTATGCGCGCGCCGGAAAGACAAACATCGCCAGGTGCGCCGCCAGCACGACGAAACCCGCGGCCACGGCCGGTCCTCGCCAGCCGCGGCTCACCGCGCCCGCCGCCCCCAGCAGTAGCGCCGTGCCCATGAAGGCCGCGGGCAGCCAGCCGGCGGGCATTACGTTCCGGACCGCGTAGCCGGCCGCCACGCCCAGCAACACGCCGGCCATGAGGCTGAACGCCCGCGGCGCCGCGAGCCAGCGCTGGTCAAAGCCGAGCAGCGTCGCCGCCAGCGCAAGGTACACCAGCGTCGGCGCCGCGGCCAGCGCCCCGCCGCCGGCCAGCGAACGAAACAGGAGCAGCAGCGACAGCGCCCACACGACCCGCGTCATGGTCCGCAGCCCGCGCACCTCCGTCACCCGCGCCGCCGTCAGCAGCACATAGGCCTGCAGCAGCAGCACCAGCCAGCGCAGGTGCCCGTGGTACTCGGTGATCACGCCGAGCGCGAGCAGGCTCGCCGCCTTGCACGCGGCCACCGGCACAAGCGAACCCGGCTGCGCGCACCGCCACCAGAAGACCGCCAGGGCCAGCAGGATGCCGCCGCTCCAGAACCAGAAAGCCGCCAGCTCGCCCGGCAGCACCCGCAGCGCGACCAGAAATCCCGCCGCGACGGCCGCGCTCGAGTTCAGGTTCTGCAGCACGCGATCGTCGTGCGCCAGCTCCCGCCCGCGCAGGGCCGCCAGCGCGTCCGGCAGGAGGAAGATTGCGAAGGCCGCCGCGAACGGGAACCACAGATCGGCCGAGGTTGGCGTCAGGCCGGTCCAGACCGTCAGCCCCTGCACGGTCAGCACACCGTAGGCCAGCGGCAGCGCCACGACCAGCGGACTGCGCCAGCCCGGCGCCATGCGCAGGCCCGCCGCACCGGCCGCGAGGACCAGCGCCGACCACAGGGCGAATTGCTCCAGGCCGACATAGCCCGCGAAGAAAGCCGTCACGTACCCGAGCCCCAGCGCCATTGCGCCCATCGTCTCCGAGCGCCGCCGGGCCGCGAACGCGAGTGCCGCCGCCGTGACCGCGAGTTGCGCGACGGCCGAGGGCAGCGGGGTCAGGCAGACCTGCGTCGCCGGCACGGCGTAGGCCGCGAACGCCGCGAAATACATCAGGGCAATGCCCGCCCCGGCCACGACCGGGCCGAACCGCGTCCAGCGCCGGCCCAGCCACAGCCCCGCGCCGAAGGTGCCGGCCGCAATGAGCACCAGCTCCGCCAGCTTCACCGCCGGCGGCGTGTTGCGGGAGACGTAGATGCCGAAGAACACCACGCCGATCACCGCCAGCACGGCCCCGATCCGCGTCGCCCACCAGGCGCCCAGCCGCGCCTCGGCGTCGGCATCGCCGCGCGGCGGCCACAGGCCGATGCCCTCCAGCCAGGAGCGCAGACCCCCGGACGACGCGGCCGGCGGAACCGCCACCGCGGGCGCCGGGGGCACGGGCGGTGGCGGCGGCACGATCGGCAACACCGGCGGGAGGAGCGGCGGCTCCGCGACGTCGCCGCGCGCGGCGACGGCAGCCGCCGGGGGCGGTGGTGCGGCCGGGGTGGCGGGCGACGAGGTCAGTCGCTCCAACAGGCGGCGGGCCTCCGCCAATTCCTGCTCGAGCCGCCCGAGTTTGCGCTGCAGTTGCTCCAGATCGTAGTCGTGCGGCATGGGCGGATGGGAGGTTGGACGCGGGGTCTCAGGTTACGTTCGAAGGCGGCTCGCTCCAGCTGCGCAGGTCGCGGGCCAGCGCGCCGAAGCCGTCCGGGAAATCCGCCTCCAGCCGGCGCGGGTCCCGACGGTGGCGCTGCACCTCGCGCTGTGCACAATCCATCATGAGCGGCAGCGAGGGCCGGTCGGTGCCATAGACGCGCACCTTGAGCTCGGCCCGCGTGTAGGGCGCCCGCCCCCGCTCCTGGCCGCGCAGCCAGGCGGCCTCGGTGACCTGGCTGTCGCGCCCGCACAGATACCAGGCCTCGATGGCCGGCACGGCCACGCCGATGCAGCGCAGGACGCGTTTCCGCCCGCGCGCCGGCGGCAGGCGCTTGACGGTCTGGCGGTAGGTGGCGCGCAGCTGGCAGAGCCGGCATTGCGGATGAAAATAGCCCGGGGCCTCGTGCCCGGCCGTGTGCACGACGCTGTCGTCCGTATCCACCACGACGACCAGCCCGGCGGCATCGGTGTTGAAATGCAGGTGGCGCAGCACCGGCGGCAGCACCTGCGCGACGTTGGGCCAGCCGCGCGCGCGGAGGCCCGGGTGCACCTGGGTGATGGGGCGACCGAGGACCGACTCCACCAGCACGCGGACCGCCGCCTCGTCCGCCGGGGATTCGCTGAGGAGCGCGACCTTCATGATTCTTCCGGCACGCCGCCCAAGATGCCGCTGAACCACATGTCGCCGAGCGAGCCCTCGCGGAGGAGTTCGGGCAGGTCCGGCCGGTCGGCCAGCCGCTCGAACCCGGCCCGGTTGCCGTGCTTGTGGGTGATGACGATCTCCTCGGGATGGTCGCGGAATAGGTCGAGCAGGTACGGCGAGTGCGTCGTGGCGATCACCTGCACCGGCGCGCGCTTCTCCCCGAACGACTCCGGGTAGCTCAGGCGGTAAAGGTGGTCGCGCATCTCCCGCAGCAGGCGCGGATGGATCCCGCGGTCGATCTCCTCGATGCAGATGACGGGGGCCGGCGTGGGATCGAACACGAGGCTGAGCATGCCGAGGAGGTAGAGCGTGCCCTGCGAAAGGTTCTCGGCGCGGACGAGTTCCGAGTCGTCGGCCAGGCGCAGCGCAAACTCGATGCTCGCGCGGCTCGGCGCGTCGAACTCGATGCGGCCGAACTCGGGGATGATGCGCACCAGCTCGGCCTGGAGCCGGGCGAAGGCCGCCGGGGCCTCGTCGCGCAGGCGGTGCAGCACGGCCGCGAGGTTGCCGCCGTTGGCGTCGAGCTCGGCGCCGTCGGCCCGCGCGCCCGGTTGATACATGGCGTGGTGGTCGAAATGGTAGCCGCGGATGGCGGTCAGTTCCCGGCGCAGCGCCGCCCAGCCGCGCGCGCGCGTCGGCGTGATCTCCAGGATGTCGCAGGTCTCCTCGCCCAGGCAGCGGAGCCGCACCCGGAGGCGCGAGTAGGGCCGGCCGAACTTGAACACGAGCTCAGGCGAACCGGCTGGCGACGCCCGGTGACGGCTTCCCGTGGGGCCAGGCTTCGCCACGGCGAGGTCGCGGAGGTGCAGGACCGCCTGGATGAGGCTCGTTTTGCCGCTGCCGTTGGGGCCGATGAGGAGGTTGAACGGCTGCAGGGCCAGCTGCGCTCCGCGCAACGCCTTGTAATTCCGGAAAGCGACCGAGGCGATCACACCGCAGGCTGACACCGCGGGCAGTGAGGCGTCAATCCGGTCTCACGCCCTGCCCTGCCTCACTCGGCGTGCACGATGACCAGATCGTCGAAGTGCAGGCCGCAGAAGATGCGGTCGCCCTCGTGGAAGGCCTCGTTCATGGCGCTTTCGTTGGCGACGAGGGCCTGGAGGCGCGTGCCTTGGTCGGTGACGAGGCGGAGCTGGTCGGTCGCACCCTGGAAGATCTCCTCCTCGATGCGGGCCTCGAAGACGTTCTCGGTCTGCGGCCGCGAGCGGGAGATGTGGATCTTCTCGGGGCGGATGGAGACCAGGGCCTTGGTCGCATCGACAGGAAGCTCGAGCGCCGACACCGTGAGCTCGAGGCCGCCGTCGAGGCGCACGCGGGCGGTGAGGCCGTGGCGCGCCACGACGGCGCCGCTGAGCAGGTTGGCCTGCCCGATGAAGTCGGCGGCGAAGGGCGTGCGCGGGCGGTGGTAGATCTCGGTGGCGGTGCCGAGCTGCTCGATGCGGCCGCGGTTGATGACGGCGATGCGGTCGCTCATGGTGAGCGCCTCCTCCTGGTCGTGGGTGACGAATACGAACGTGATGCCGAGGCGGCGCTGGAGGTGCTTGAGCTCGAGCTGCATCGTGTGGCGCAGCTTGGCGTCGAGGGCGGAGAGCGGTTCGTCGAGGAGGAGCACCTTCGGCCGGCAGACGATGGCGCGGGCGAGCGCGACGCGCTGGCGCTGGCCGCCGGAGAGCTGGTCGGGCCGGCGCGCGGCGACCTCGCCCAGCGAGACCATGCCGAGGGCATCACGGATGCGCGCCTCGGCCTCGGCGGCGGGGACCTTCTGCATGCGCAGGCCGAAGCGGACATTCTCGCGTACGGTGAGATGCGGGAAGAGGGCGTAGCTCTGGAAGACCTGGTTGACGTTGCGGCGGTACGGCGGCTGGCAGGTGACGTCGGCGCCGTCGAGGAGGATGGAGCCGGTGTCGGGAAACTCGAAGCCGGCGAGCAGGCGCAGGAGCGTCGTCTTGCCGCAGCCGGAGGGGCCGAGGAGGGTCAGGAACTCGCCGGCGCGCACGGAGAGGCTGACGTCGTCGACGGCGGTGAAATCCCCGAAGCGCTTGGTCACGCCCCGGACCTCGATCATGGCGGGCCGGTCGGGGCTCATTCGTGGATCCGCGCGCCGCGGCGCTGCAGCAGGAGGTACGTGACGGCGAACATGGACATGAAGACGACGCCGAGCGCAGCCCCGAAGGGCCAGTCGCGGGCCTGCATGAACTGGTTCTGGATCACGTTGCCGATCATGGGCACCTTGGCCCCGCCCATCAAGTCGGTGATCGCGAACATGCCGATGGCCGGCACGAACACGAGCAGCGTGCCCGCGGCGATGCCGGGCATGGTGAGCGGGATGATGACGCTCGCGAAGGCGCGGAGCGGCCCGGCCCCGAGGTCGTAGGCGGCCTCGACCAGCGAGTGGTCGAGCTTTTCGGCGCTGCTGTAGATCGGCAGGATCATGAACGGCAGGTAGGCGTAAACGAGGCCGATGACCACGGCCGTGGGCGTGTACATGAGCGACAGCGGCGAGCTGGTGAGCTGCAGTGCCTGCAGCAGGCCGTTGAGCAGGCCCTCCTGCTTGAGGATCGTGATCCAGGCGTAGGTGCGGATGAGGAAGCTCGTCCAGAACGGCACCATGACGAGGAGCAGGAGCTGGTTGCGGCGCGCCTCCGGGGCCCGCGCGATGTAATAGGCCATCGGGTAGCCGATGATCACGCAGATGATCGTGGTGAGGCCGGCGTAGCCGACGGAGCGGACAAAGATGCGCAGGTACACCGGGTCGAAGACCCGCGTGTAGTTGTCGAGGGTGAAGCTGAAGATCACCCCACCCACCTCGTCGCGCTCGCAGAAGCTGTAGACGAGGAGGATGACGGTGGGGACGACGACGAAGAGCACGAGCCACGCCACCATCGGCGCGAGCAGCGCCCAGGCCCGCCAGCCGGGCTGGCGCCGGTCGTGGCCCGTCGTGGCGGGTTGGGCACTCTGCGCGTCGGGCGCGTTCACTGCGCGCTCTTCAGGTCGGTGACCAGCTGGTCGATGTCGGCGGCCAGCCGGCCGATGTCGCGGAACGTCTCGAGCTTGCCCTCCTTCGGGTAGCTGGCGGGGTTCGCCAGCTCGTCGGGGCTCAGCAGCTTGCGCGCGGCGAGGTTCGGGTTGGTGTACGGGAACTTGGCCGAGATGAGCTTCGAGACCTCGGGGCGGAGGATGTAGTTGATGAGCGCGTGTGCCTCGGCCTGGTTCTTCGCGCCGGCGGGGATCGCGAGCACGTCGATGAACTGGTGGGCGCCCTCGGCGGGGAGCACGTACTGGAACTTGCGGTCCTCGTTCCAGAGGATGGCCGCCTCGCCGCTCCAGACGATGCCGAGGTCGACGTCGCCGTTGAGGAGCGCGGTCTTGGGGCTGTCGGAGTCGAAGACCTTCACGAGTTTCACCCACTCGGCCACGACGGGGCGCGCCTTGGCGAGGGTCTCCTTGCTGATGTCGTTGGCGGAATGACCCAGCGAATAGAGCGCCCAGGTGACGAGCTCGCGGTTGTCGTTGAGGACGACGAGGCGGTCCTTGTGCTGCGGGGCGAAGAAGTCCTTGTAGCCGCGGACGGGGGTCTTGACCTTCTCGGTGTTGATGACGATGCCAACGGTACCGGTCATGTAGGGCACGGTGTACTTGCCGGCCGGGTCGTGCGGGAGCTTCATCAGCGCGGGATCGATGTTCCCGAGATTGGTGAGCTTCGCGAGGTCGAGGGGGGCGAGCATCTTGCGCCGGATCATGACCTCGGCGGTGTAGTCGGAGGGCTGCACGAGGTCATAGGCCGAGCCGCCGGCGACGAGCTTGGAAAGCAGCTCCTCGTTGGAGGCGTAGGTCTCGAAGTTGACCTTGATGCCGGTTTCCGCGGTGAAGCCGTCGAGGACCTCCTGCGGGATGTATTCGGACCAGCCGAAGAGGTTGAGCTCGCCCTTGGCGAGCAGGCCGGCGGAGCCGATCAGGGCGGACAGGGCGACGAGGGCGGTTTTGAGCAGGTTCATGGTGGGAGGGGATCAGCGTGGGTGCAGTTTTTTCAGGTAGGCGGAGAAAAGCACGAAGGCCACGGTCGCAAGGATGAAGACCGCGGACAGCGCGTTGAGCATCGGGTTAAGCCCAACGCGTGCCAACCCGTACACCTGAATTGGCAAGGTGGTGGAGGCGGCGCTGCGGATGAAGTAGGTCACGATCAACTCGTCCATCGACAGCGTGAAGGCCATGAGGGCGCCGGCGACGATGGCGGGCCGCAGGCTGGGGATGATGACGAACCAGAAGGCCTTGAACGGCGTCGCGCCGAGGTCGAGCGCCGCCTCCTCGAGGGCGGGATCGAGGCCCTGGAGCCGCGCCTGGACGGCGACCAAAACGAACGGGAAGCAGAAGGTGACGTGGCCGATGATGACGCTCGTGAACCCGAGGCGCATCCCCGCGGTGGCGAAGAGGATGAGCAGGCTGATGCCCATCAGGATCTCGGGCATGACCATCGGGATGGCCACGAGGGTCCGGATGCCGCCGGAAAACCGGTAGCGGTACCGGTGCAGCAGCCAGGCGCCGGCGGTGCCGAGGACGACGGCCAGGGCGGTGCTGACCCCGGCGATGATGAGGCTGTTCTTGGCGGCCTTGATCAACGGCCCGTTGGCCCAGAGGCGGGCGTACCAGTCGAATGTGAACCCTTCCCAGATGATGTTCAGCCGCGACGAGTTGAACGAATAGACGACGAGGACCGCGATCGGCAGGTACAGGAACACCAACCCGAGCAGGGTCCAGACGCCCAGCGCGCGGTTGAGCACGGTGATGCCGGAGGGAAGGAACGGGCGCGACGAGGTCGGGGACGACGAAGCCAAGATGACATCGTTTCAGTGGATTGGCCCGGGCATGGCAAGCGGTTTGGCACCGCGCCGGGCCGGAGCCTACTTCCCGCCGCCGAGGAGCTTGTTGAGGAGGTCGCCGGCGCCGGACTTCTCCACGGCCAAGGCCGTGAGCGTGCGGTTGATCTCGCTGGTGTCGGGCGCCCGCAGCGTGCCGCCGATGCGCAGCGGGAGATTGCAGCCGGTATAGCCGAGCACGTCAGGTTCGCCCTCGAGGGTGCCAAGGTATTTCAGGAGATGCGCCGCGCGGCCGCGGGCCCGCAGCTTGAACTCCATGGCGAGCGCCCCGTCGAGGATCGAGGCCCCCGGCTCGACCGCCGACCGGCCGTCGCCGGTGAGGCGCAACTCGGGCGAGATGAGCGTGAAATCCTCGAGCCGGGCAGTCTGCGGGTCGTCCCGCGTGACCTTGACGCTGAGCTGGTCGTACGGGATCGCCGCCAGCAGGCGCGAGATCTCCGACACCGCCTGCGCCCGGTTGGCGATGTCGGCGTACTCCTTCTTGCCGGTCACCGAGCCGAGCAGGCTGCCCACTGCCGCCACGCCGGCGGCGATGCGGCTGGTGGACTCGGCCTTGCTCGCCACGTTGACCGGCAGGCCGTGAAAGACTCCGCCCTTGCTGGTGAGCTGGATTGCGCCCTGGGCCGCCCCCAGCACGTCCGGCAGCGTCGCCGCCCGCCCGGTCATGTGGCTGTTGAGATCAAAACGGCCGTCGACCGTGGCCGACTGCCCCGACCCGAGCGAGGCGAACAGCGGCCGCGGGTTGAAGTCGCGCACGCTGACGTCCCCGTCGAGCACGTACGGCTGACTGGAGGCGGGGTCGAAGACGAGGCCGCCCGCGACCTTGGCGCTCCCCTCCTGCCCCAGCCCGACCCGCAGTTCCGGGACCTTCAGCGCGCCCGCCTCGAGGCGGACGGTGCCCGCGACATCGGTCACCTCGAAACCCTCGAGCAGGTGGAGCTTCTGCAGCGCCAGCTCGATCCGGCCACTCATCCCGGCCCAGAACGGCCGGGGCGCGGCGGAGGCGCGGCCCGGGTCCGCGGTCGATGCCGCCGTCGCGGCGGCGATCGCCCCCAGCACCTGCACGTCGTCCAGGAAGACCTCGCGGCTCGTCACGCGGGCCTCGATCGCGACGTCGCCGCCCTGGACTTGCAGGGACCCCGCGGCGGCGAGGTCGGATTGGCGGCGGTGGGCCGGCTGGCTGATGACGATCGGGAGATTGAAGTCGGTGCGCCCATCGGCCGCCGTGTCGGCCCGGAGGTCGGCCGCGATGGTCGGCAGGTTTTCCCCGGTCGGCACCGCCAGTTCGTCGAAGCGCAGGCTGGCCTGCACCTCGCGGTGCCGGCCGAGGCTGACGGTGAAGTCGCCCTGCCCGCGGCCGCCCGTGAGATTGGCCGTGCCCAGCAGGACCGGCTGCTGCAGCAGCGCCGGGAGTTGCACATTCCAATGGCCGGTGGCCTTGGTGGGCTGATCTGCGCCGGCGCGCCGCCCGGCCTTGGCCGCCAGCGTCAGCCACGGCGCCGCCCCTCCGCCAAGCCGCAGGGCGGCGAGGTCCACCTGCCAGCCGAGGGGCGAATACTCCGCGGTGGCCTCGGCCTCGACGTCGAGGTGGGCGAGCAGCGGCTGCTGGCTGTCGGCCAGGCCCAGGCCGTCCAGGCGCAGGGGCGTGCGGGTGCGCACGACGAGCCCGCCGCCGGCCGCACCGGCCGTGAGTTCGCCGCGGAGCGCGCCGCCCGTGAGCACGTAGGGTTGCACGAAAGGCGCCAGCCAGCGCACCGGGAGGTCCTGCAGCCGGATCACGACGAGATCCGCGGCCGGATCGGCGACCTTGAGCTCACCGGTGCGCGGCCTGAACTCGAAGGCCTGCTGCGACTGCACGGCGAGGACGGGTTCGGGGCGGCTTACATTTAGCAGAAGCCGGTCGACGCGCACGGCACCCTGATGGAGCGTGAGGTCGAACTCGCTGAAGAGGCCGACCACGCCCACGACGTCGAGCTCGGGGCGGAAGATGCCGAGACGGCTGGCTGACGACTGGAGCCGGCCCGCGGCGTGGACGACGTTGAAGGCGGTGTCCGACTCGAACATGCCGGCGCCGACCGCCTCGAAGGCCGGGAGCGGGCGCCCGAGGGCGAAGGGCGCGAGGTCGGTGTCGCGCACGTCGAGCTTCCACACGCCGCCGAAGCGGGCGCTCTCGGCGGGATAATTGGCCTGGAGGTCGACGAGCCGCTTGCCGAGCGACTGCACGTTGAGGGCGTAATTTTCGCCGCCCGGGACGCGCGCGGCGATGACCTCGGCGGTGAGCTGCACATCCGAGGACAGGGCGGGCCCGGCGGCCCGGGCATCGAAGCGGGCCCCGAGGCGGGTGAAGGTCCGGGGCGTGTCCATGGTCGCCTCGAGGCGGCCGTTCACCTCGAGCGAGCGGACCGGCGAGGCCTCGCCGGCCAGGGCGAAGCGGGCGGCAAAGGTGAAGGCCCCCTCGCGGCCACCGGAGAGTCCCCCGCCCTGCAGAATGACCTGCGCCCGCGTCGGCGCCTGGCCGGGCGGACCGGGCAGGATGACCTCGCCGGCGAGGTCGACCCCGTCGACCGCGAGATCCACCGGGAGACGCAGGTCGGTGAAGATGCCGCGGAAAACGAGGGCGACCGCGGCGGCCGCGGCTTCCGGGGTGGCCGGCGCCGCCGCGGCGGCCGGGGTCGAACCGCTCGCCGCCGTGAGGTCGAGGGTCCACCCGCGGGCGACCAGGCTCCGGACCATCAGGCGATCGCGACCGATGGCGTCGATGACCGCGAGATCGGCGGTGGCATGCGGGAGATCGAGGCGGGCGCGGCCGGACTGGAAGCGCCCGGCCTCCACCTGCACCTGCCGCAGGCCGGCGGCCACGCGGCCGAGGCTGACCTGGTACCCGGGCTGGCCGGACAGCACCCGGCGGGCGGCCCAGGTCTGGACGGCCGGGGTGAAAGCCAGGACCGTGGCGACCAGCAGCACACCGGCGAGGGAGACCAGGCCGATCAGGGCGAAGCGGAGGAGCCTATTCATGCGCGCTGGGCAATGACACCGTGGGGCGGCGGGAGTTGCGGCAAACACAACCGGCGGCGCGCCCGCGCCGCCGGGTCAGAGCAGCGGGTCGGGATCGCCGAGGGCCTTGCGCATCGCGGCGAGCGCGACGTTGTGGTTGAAGAAGGCGACGAGCTGGTTGAGCCGCGCGTCGGTCAGCGCGACCTGGCTGGTCAGCACGTCGAGCTGGGTGGCCGTGCCCGCCCCGTAGCGGACATTGGCGAGGCGCAGGGCCTCGGTGGCCTGCTCGACGACCTTGCCGGAGGCCTCGACGAGTTCCCAGGCCTCGGTGAGGGCGGAATGGGCGCGGCGGACCTCGACGTCGATGGCGAGCGTGGTCTCGTCGAGCGCGAGCTTGGTCTGCATCAGGCGGGACTTCGCCTGGGCGACGCGGCCGGCGGTGGCGCGGCCGTCGAAGAGATCCCACGAGGCCTGCACGCCGGCGGTCCAGCCGTCGCGCCGGTCGCTCCAGCCGCTGGAGGGGCCGCCGCGGACCCAGTCGTAGCGCCCGAAGGCGGCGACCTGGGGAACGTAGTTGGAGCGGGCGACGACGACCTGCTGCTCGCCGGCGTCATGGAGGCGGGCGAGGCGCTGGAGTTCGGGGCGCTGGGCGCGGGCGCGCTCCAGGACCTCGCGCAGGTCGTAGGCGGGCTGCGGGCCGGCGTCGAGCGTGCCGACGAACTGCGGGACCTTGGTGGCGGCGGTCCCGCTGGCATTGGCGAAGCCGAGCACCTGGCGCAGCTCCTCGATCGCCACGCGGTAGGTATTGCGGGCGGTGATGAGCGCCGGGCGGCCGTTGGCGAGGGCGACCTCGGCGCGGAGGACCTCGAAATTGGAGGTGGCCCCGGCCTCGAAGCGGTTGCGCGCGTCCTTGAGCTGCTCCTCGAGCAGCTTGACGTTCTCCTCCTGCACGCCGATGCGCTGCTGCGCGAGCAGCACGGAGTAGAAGCGCTGGCGGACGAGCAGCAGCTGCTCGTTGATCACGCCCTGGAGCTCGAGGGCGGCGGCCTCGCGGGCGAGCTTGGAGCCCTTGACCCCGGCGGAGACCCCGCCGCCGGCGAAGAGCACCTGGGTGGCCTGCACCGAGAAGCCCCAGTCGCGGGTCTGGGCGGGCATGGACGATGAGACGTCCTTGGCGTTGCGGGTGTAGTCGGCGCTGGCGCTGAGGTTCGGGATCTGCGCCGAGCGGACCTCGAGGATGATGCCTTCCTGCTCCCGGATGCGTTCCTGGGCCTGGCGGATGGCGTAGTTGTTATCGAGCGCGAAGGAGAGCGCATAGGGCAGGCTGAGCTCCTCCGGCACCGCGAATTCGGGATCGGGCTGGCCGTCGCGCTGGAAGGGCGGCGTCTGGGCCGCCAGCGGAAGGCTGGCAGCCAGCATCAGGGCGGCGGACAGGGTGATTGGGACGAATTTCATAGGACGAACGGGACAATCATTTGGCGACCGGGGCCGGGACCGGCACGGGGGCGGTGGCCGCCGCGCGGTCTTCGGCCTGGTGTTCCTTGGCAATCAGCATGTACAGGGCCGGGACCACGAAAAGCGTAAACGCGGTGCCGATGGTCATGCCGCCGACGAGGGTGAGGCCGATGGAATTGCGGGCCGCGGCGCCGGCGCCCGTGACGAGGGTCAGCGGGAAGTGGCCGGCGACGGTGGCCGCGGTGGTCATGAGGATGGGGCGCAGGCGCGTCAGGGCGGCGTCGTGCACGGCATCGTATTTCGAGGCGCCGGCCAGCTGGCGCTGGTTGGCGAACTCGACGATGAGGATGCCGTTCTTGGCGATCAGGCCGACGAGCGTGACCAGGCCCACCTGTGAGTAGATGTTGAACGTGGTCGTCCAGCCGTCGGTGAAGAACGGCACGTTCGGGGCCGGCATCTTCAGGAACATGAAGACGGAGGCGCCGAAGATCGCCAGCGGCACGGAGCCGAGGAGGATCACCATCGGGTCGCGGAAGCTGTTGAACTGGGCCGCGAGCACGAGGAAGATGAGGATCGTGGCGAGGCCCATCGTGGTCCAGAACTTGGCCGTGCCGCCCTCGATGCGGAGCTGGCGCGACTCGCCGGTGTAGTCGATGACGTAGCCCTTGGGCAGGACCTTGGCCGCCTCGTCCTCGAGCAGGCGCAGGGCCTGGTCGAGCGGGAGGCCGGCGACGCCGGAGATCTTGACCGCGTTGAGCTGCTGGAAGCGGTTGAGGGAGCGCGGCACGACCTTGGTCTCGATCGTGGCGAAGGTGCTCAGCGGCACGAGCTGGCCGCCCGGGCCGGTGACGTAGATGTCGGTGAGCTGGTCCGGGTTGAGCCGGTCCACGCGCTTGACCTGCGGGATGACCTTGTAGCTGCGGCCGGCGATGCTGAAGCGGTTGACGTAGTTGCCGCCGAGGGCGGAGGCCACGTCGGCGCCGACCTGCTGGAGGTTGAGGCCCATGTTGGCGACCTTCTCGCGGTCGATGATGAGCTCGGCCTCGGGCTGGTCGATCTTCACGTCGATGATCGGCGGGAAGTAGAACTTGCCGCTCTTCATCGCCGCTTCCTGGATCTGGTGGGCGAACTTGAGGATCTGCTCCGTGTCGGCCGTGGAGGCGATGACGAACTCGACCGGGAAATCGCCGCCGCCGGGCAGCGCCGGGGGCGTGACCGGGAACATCTGGATGCCGGGGATCGCGGCCAGCTTGGCCTGCGCCTCCGGCATGATCTCGAAGACCGTCCGCTCGCGCTTCTCCCAGGGCTGGAGCACGAGGCCGCCGAAGCCCTGGTTGGCGAAGGTGATCTGGAACATGAAGTTCTTCTCCGGAATGGTCTGGAGCGCCTCGTTGGCGGCGGCGGTGAACTTCGCGGTCTGGTCGAGCGTCGCGTTGGCCGAGGCGTCGACGATGCCGAAGATGATGCCCTGGTCCTCCGTCGGCGCGAGTTCGCCCGACGACTGGGTGATCATCGCGTAACCGAGCACGCCGAGCGTGATCCAGACGGCGTAGACGTAACGGCGGTTGGCCAGGGCGATGTCGAGGAGGCGGCCGTAGAAGGCCTTCAGCTTCTCGAAGTGGCGGTTGATCATACCCGCGAAGCCGTGCTCCTCGTCGGAGGCGCGCAGGAGGCGCGACGACATCATCGGGGAGAGCGTCAGGGCGACGATGCCGGAGATCGTGACGGCGCCGGCGAGGGTGAACGCGAACTCGCGGAACAACGAGCCGGTGAGGCCGCCCTGCAGGCCGATCGGGGCGTACACCGCCGCGAGGGTGATGGTCATCGCGATGATCGGGCCGACCAGTTCGCGGGCGCCGAGGATGGCGGCATCCAGGGGCGACTCGCCGTTGCGCAGGTGGCGCTCGACGTTCTCGACGACGACGATGGCGTCGTCGACGACGAGACCGACCGAGAGCACGATGGCGAGCAGCGTGAGCAGGTTGATCGTGAACCCGAAGAGCTGCATCAGGAAGATGGCGCCGATGAGCGAGAGCGGGATGGCGATCACCGGGACCAGCACGGACCGGAAGGTGCCCAGGAAGAGGAAGATGATGATCACCACGATGATCAGCGTGTCGACGAGCGTGTGGACGACCTCGTTGATGGCGTTGTTGATGTAGTTCGTGGCGTCGTAGGCGACGATCGCCTGCATGCCGGTGGGCAGCTCCTTCTGGATCTGCTCCATCTCGACGCGGACGGCCTTGATGACGTCGATCGAGTTGGCGTTCGGCAGGGCCCAGATGCCCATGAAGACGGCGGTCTGGCCGGAGAAGCGCACGTCGGCGCTGTAGTCCTCGGCCCCGAGCACGACGTCGGCGATGTCACCGAGGCGCACGACGCTGTCGTTCTGCTCGCGGATGACGAGCTGCTTGAACTCGTCGACCGAGCGCAGATCGGTGTTGGCCGTGAGGTTGACCTGGATCAGGGCGCCCTTGGTGCTGCCGACGGCGGCGAGGTAGTTGTTCGCCGCGAGGGCGGTGCGCACCTGGACCGGGCTGATGTTGAGCGCGGCCATGCGCTCGGGCTTGAGCCACGCGCGCATGGCGAAGGTGCGCGCGCCGAGGATGTCGGCACGCTGCACGCCCGTCACGGCGGAGAGGCGCGGCTGGATGGCACGGACGAGGTAGTCGGTGATCTCGTTCTGCTCGAGGACGTCGGAGTTGAAGCTCAGGTACGCCGAGGCGAAACGGCTGTCGGCCGACTCGATGTTGATGACCGGGACCTCAGCCTCGGGCGGGAGCTCGCCGCGGACCTGGTCGACCTTGGAGCCGATCTCGGCCAGGGCCTTGGTGGCGTCGTAGTTGAGCTTGAGGCGGGCGGTGATGGTCGAGATGCCCTGGCTGCTCTGCGACTGGATGTAGTCGATGCCGTCGGCCGCCGCGATGGCGCGCTCGAGGGGCGTGGTGATGAAGCCGCGGACGAGCTCGGCGCTGGCGCCGACGTACACCGTGGTGACGGTGACGGAGGCGTTTTCGCTGCGGGGATACTGGCGCACGTTGAGCGTGCGCATGGCCTGGAAGCCGGCGATGATGATCACGAGGTTGACCACGATCGCCAGCACCGGCCGGCGGATGAAGATGTCGGTAAATTTCATGGGTGGGGGTCGCTTGCCGGCCTGCGCCACGCGGGGACGCGCGGCCGGGAAACGGGCGTGGGTGTGGTGGCGGCCCTCAGGAATCGTTCGGCTTGGGATCGAGCTTGAACTCGGGTGACAGCGCGTTGTCGACGGCGACGGCCGCGCCGTTGCGCAGCTTGAAGACGCCGGTGGTCACGACGGTCTCGCCGGCCTTGAGGCCCGACTTGACCGCGACGAAGTCGCCGCGGGTGACGCCGAGGCGGACGAACTGCTGGCGCACAACCTTGCCGCCGCCCTCCTTGGCGTCCTCGACGACGAAGACGGAGTCGCCGTAGGGCGCGTAGAGGACCGCCGTCGCCGGGATGATGAGCACGGAATCGTTGGTCGGCAGCACCACGGCCACGCTGGCGAACATGCCCGGCCGCAGGACGGCGGACGGGTTGGCGAGGGTGGCCTGGACGCGGACGTTGCGCGTGGCGGCGTCGACGTCGGGGTTGATCGCGGTGATCTTGCCCTCGAAGGTCTGGCCCGGAGCGGCATCGCTGGTGACGCGCACCGTGAGGTCGAGATTGAGGCGGGCGAGTTCCTGCTGCGGCAGGGTGAAGTTGATGAAGATGGGGTCGAGCGTCTGCAGGGAGACGATGGCCTCGCCCTCCTTGAGCGTCTGGCCGAGATTGACGAGGCGGATGCCCAAGCGGCCGGAGAACGGCGCACGGATCGTCTTCTTGGCGATGGTGGCCCGCACGTTGTCGGCCTGGGCCTGCGCCTGCTTGAACTGGGCGTCGGCGGCGTCGAGTTCCGACTGGGCGATGGTGGCCTTGCCGATGAGTTCCTGGGCGCGGGCAAGGTTCACCTTGGCGAGGGCCATGCTGGCCTCGGCGGAGCGGAGCATCGCCTCCTCGATCGAGGTGTCCTGCTGAAGCAGAAGATCGCCGGCCTGCACGGTGGCGCCGGGTTCGAAGTGGATGCCGACGACCTTGCCGGGGGACTCGGCGGCGACGGTCACGCCCTGCACGGCGGTGAGCGAACCCACGGCCTTGAGGGTGGGTTCCCAGCGATCCTCGGTCACCGCAATGGTGGTGACGACTTCAGGGGGCATCGAGGCATTGGCCCCGGAGGCAATGAGGGCTGCGATCTGCATGCCCTTGATTCCGCCAAGCAGGCCGACGATCAGGAGGAGCCCGCCGGCAGTGATGATGATTTTCTTGAACATGGTGTGGTGGTGAGAATCGGGATGGAGGAGAAAAGTTTCAGGACGGGGCCGGCCGGGATGCGGCCGCCAGCGTCGCGGCCTGCTGCTGTACCTTGACGAGCAACCGCACGAAAGTCTTACGCTCGGTCTCCGAAAGGACGCTCATGATGGCCGACGTGATCCGGAAATGGGTCGGGAGGTAGCGGCGCAGGAACTCCTCGGCCTTGGGGGTCAGCTGCACGGTCATCATCCGCCGATCGGCCGGGTCGGGCTCGCGCTTGACGAAACCGTCGCGCTCAAGGGTGTCGATCAGGCCGGTCATCGTGGCCCGCGTGACCCCGCAGGCATCCGCCAGGCTCGCCGGGGTGCGCGGCCCGCAATCGCCCGCCGCCGGCCCGGCGGCGCACCGCGTGCGGTCGCCCCGCCAGAGGAGCATCAGCACGCTGAAACGCCCGGCGGAGATGCCGTGGGCGGCCATGTTCCGCGCGTTCAAGCCATAGGCCTCGTCGCTCGCCCGCAGGAGCTGCAGGAACGCCTCCGCCGCCGACGGATCGAGGTCGGGGAATTCGCGCGCCGCCTCGAGCAGGCACTCGTAGCGCGGGAGGTCCTTGAGGAGGAGATATGGCATGGAATGGTCCGGCATGATAACTATCAGGAAGCTGATAGTTAGGATGCTAACTACTAACGCAAGCCCGGTGTGCAGAAAAACCCGAAAAAAATCAGGTCAGCGAGCGGGCCGCCGCCACCACCGCCGCCGCCGTTACGCCCAGCTCTTGGTAGACCTGGGGCGCGGGTGCGCTGAGGCCGAAGCGGTCCACGCCGACCACTTTGCCGTCGAGTCCGGTGTACTTGCACCAGAGGCCGGTGACGCCGGCCTCGACGGCGACGCGGGCGCGGCAGGACGACGGCAAGACGCTCTCGCGGTACTCGGCCGATTGGCGATCGAAGCGGGAGAAGGACGGCAGGGAAACGACGCGGACGCCGGCGCCCAGTTCCTTGGCCGCGGAGAGGGCGAGCTGCAGTTCGCTGCCGGCGGCGAGGAGGATGTGGGTGAGCGGGGCGGTTTCCTTGACGGCAATGTAGCCGCCGCGGAGGACGCCCTGGCGCCGCTGCTCGACCGGGATGTCGTTGAGCACGGGCACGGCCTGGCGCGTGAGGGCCAGGAGCGTGGGGCCGTCGGTGCGCTCGAGGGCGGCGGCGAAGGCGCCGGCGGTTTCCTCGGGATCGGCCGGACGGATGACATCGAGGTTCGGGATCAGGCGCAGGCCGGAGACGGTCTCGACCGGCTGATGCGTCGGGCCGTCCTCCCCTACTCCGATCGAATCGTGGGTATAGATATAGACGACCGGCAGCTTCGCGAGGGCCGCAATGCGCATGGACGGGCGCGAGTAGTCGGCGAAGACGAGGAAGGTGGCGATGGACGGACGGAAGAGCCCGTCGTAGGCGAGGCCGTTGGCGATGGCGGCCATGCCGTGCTCGCGGATGCCGAAGCGGATGTTGCGGCCGGTGCGGTTGGCGGGGTCGAAGTCCTTGTCGGCGGCGATGTAGTTGAGCGTCGAGCCGTAGAGGTCGGCGCTGCCGCCGATGAGGAGCGGCAGCGCGGCGGCGACGGGCTGGAGCGCGTCGCGGCCCGCGGCGCGGGTGGCGAGCTTGGCGTCGACCGGGAACGCCGGGATCTTCGCGAGCAGGTCGGCGGCGACGGGCGCCTGGCCGGCGTTGTCGAGCACGGCGGCCTGGGCCGGGTTGGCCTCGCGCCACGCCTTGTAGGTCTTGTGCCACTTGTTGCAGGCGCGGATGAGGCGGGCCTTGTGGTTGGCGAAGTAGCCGCGGACGTCGTCGCTGACGAAGAAGTGCTGGTCGGCGGGAAGCCCGAGCCCGGCGCGCGCGGTGGCGGAGAACTTTGCGCCGCCCTCGCCGTGGCCCTTGGCGGTGCCGGCGACCTCGGGGATGCCGCGGCCGATCTGGGTCTTGGCGATGATGAGCTGCGGTTTGCCGCTCTTGGATTTCTTGGCCTTGTTGTAGGCCTTCAGGACGGCGGCGAGGTCGTGACCGTCGATCGTCTGCACGTCCCAGCCGATGGCCTTGAAGCGGGCGGCGGTGTTCTCGCTCTGGGTGCGATCCGCCATGGCGTCGAGGGTGACGTCGTTGGCGTCGTAGATGAGGATCAGGTTGTCGAGCTTCTGGTGGCCGGCGAACGCGACGGCCTCCATGGCGACGCCTTCCTGCATGCAACCGTCGCCGGCGAGGCAGACCACGTGGTAGTCGAAAATCGCGTGCTCCGCGGTGTTGAAGCGCGCGGCGGCCATCTGGCCCGCGAGGGCCATGCCGACGGCGTTGCCGATGCCCTGGCCCAGCGGGCCGGTGGTGCTCTCGACGCCGGGGGTCTCGCCGAACTCGGGGTGGCCCGGGGTGATGCTGTGGAGCACGCGGAATTTCTTCACCTCGTCGAGCGGGACGGCGTAGCCGCTGAGGTGGAGCCACGAATAGAGGAACATGCTGCCGTGGCCGGCGGAGAGGATGAAGCGGTCGCGGTTGAGCCAGCGCGGGCGCTCGGGGTTGTGGACGAGGGCGTGGCCGAAGAGGACCGCGCCGATCTCGGCGGCGCCGAGCGGGAGGCCGAGGTGGCCGGAGGAGCAGGCGTGGACGGCGTCGATCGCGAGACCGCGGGCTTGATTGGCGGCCTTGGCCAGGAGGTGGGTTTGCAGGGTCATGAGATTATTGCCCCCGAACTTACGGGCCGCCCGAGCGCGGGGAAGCAGATTCTCGCGACGACGGGCCGAAGCTCCGGGGCCGGCCGAGCGCCGAAGGCGCGCTCGATCACAGCCTGGGGTGCAACCCCAGGACCTTCCGTGGATATTTTTGCGAGGGCTGAAGGCCCGATCCATGGAACGATGGAACGGGCTTTCAGCCCTGTGATCTGCACGCAATCTGTTACCTGGGGTTGCACCCCAGGCTGTGATGGGGCGCGCCGTTGGCGCTTGCGGGCACCCCGTCTCGCTGAATACCGGCAATAAAAAAGCGGGTCCCGGGGGACCCGCTCAAAGGTTGGGAGCAGTGGTGCTTAGCTGGCCGGCGTCGCGGCCTTCTGGGTGAGGCGCTTTTCCTTGATGGCCATGGCGGCCTTGCCGGTGCGGTTGCGCAGGTAGTAGAGGCGGGCCTTCATGGGCTCGGACTCGCGGTCGACCTCGATCTTCTCGATCATGGGCGAGTTCACGGGGAACACGCGCTCGACGCCCTCGCCGTAGCTGATGCGGCGGACGGTGAAGGTCTCGTGGATGCCATGCCCCTTGATGGCGATGACGATGCCGGCGAAAATCTGGATGCGTTCCTTGTCGCCCTCGCGGACCTTGGTGTGCACCTTCACGCCGTCGCCGACGCGAAACGCCGGAGTGTCTTTCTTAACCTGCGCGGAGGTGATTTCTTTGATGATCGGGTTCATGGCTTTGCAGTTATTTGAGTAAATCGGGTCGGACCTGACGGGTTTTTTCCACCTGACGCGCGTGCCGCCACTTCTCGATCTCGGCATGATTTCCGGAGAGCAGGACTTCCGGAACGGACATGCCCCGGAATTCGGCGGGACGCGTGTATTGAGGAAAGTCGAGCAACTTGCTGGTGAAGCTTTCGTGCGTCAATGACTTTTCCTCCCCCAGCACACCGGGGATGAAACGGGCCAGCGCATCGATGACCACGGCGGCCGCCAAGGTGCCGTTGGTGAGCACGTAATCACCGATGCTGACCTCCTGGTCGATGACGCAGTCGCGGATGCGCTGGTCGATGCCCTCGTAGTGGCCGCTGAGCAAAATGAGGTGCTGCTGGCGGGACAGTTCCTCGGCCAGGGCCGGGGAAAGCGGCACGCCGTCGGGGGTCAGGTAAATGCGGCGGCAGCCCGGAGTCTGGAGCTGCTCGATGGCCGCGAAGACGGGCTCGGGCTTCATCACCATCCCCGCCCCGCCCCCGAACGGCCGGTCGTCGGCGGTGCGGTGCTTGTCGGTGGTCCAGGCCCGCAGGTCGTGGACCTGCACCGCCAGCCGGCCGGACTCGATGCCCTTGCCTAAAATGCTTTCGTTGAGAAAGCCGTCCAGCATCCGCGGGAAGAGCGTCAGGACGTCGATGTGCATGGGCGGGCTGGGCCGAAAATAAAAATCGCCCAAGCCGGTAAAGGCGGGGCGATTGGGTGCGAAAACTGGGGAAGGGGTCAGGCCGTCGTCGCGGCGGCGGCGCGGCGGGCGCGCTTGATCATCGCGTGCAGCGTGTCGGTGGGCTTGGCGCCCTTGCCGAGCCAGTAGTCCACGCGGGCGAGATCGACGTTGAAGCCGCGGCCCTTGGCGCGGGGATCGTAGGTGCCGATCGACTCGACCGGATCGCCATCACGACGCGAACGGGCTTCGGCGACGACCACGCGGTAATGCGGCTGATGGGTGGTGCCTACGCGAGTGAGACGGATTTTGAGTGCCATGTGCGGTTGATTTCTATGCGTTGCTTGATTGGAAAAGCCGTGGAGCAGACCGCCCGACAAATAGCTTGTCAAGCCCCGAGTCCCCCTGCTCCTTCAACCCCTTCATGAAAGCCGGTATCGTCGGTCTCCCGAACGTGGGCAAGTCCACGCTTTTCAACGCCCTCACCCGCTCCCGCAAGGCGGAAGCGGCCAACTACCCGTTCTGCACGATCGATCCCAACGTCGGCGTCGTGACGGTGCCCGACGAGCGCGCCTACGTCCTCCAGAAGATCGCCAAGACCAATGTGGTCATCCCCGCGGTCATCGAGTTCGTCGACATCGCCGGCCTCGTCGCCGGCGCCAGCAAGGGCGAGGGTCTCGGCAACCAGTTCCTGGCCAACATCCGCGAGGTGGACGCCATCGTGCAGGTCGTCCGTTGCTTCGAGGATCCCGACGTGGTCCACACCATGGGCAGTGTCGATCCGGTCCGCGACATCGAGGTCATCACGACCGAGCTCGTCCTCGCCGACCTCGAGGCCGTGACCAAGCGCATCGAGAAGACGCAGAAAAAGGCCAAGTCCGGCGACAAGGAGGCGATCGCGGAAATGGCTCTCCTGGAGAAGCTTTCGCCGCACCTCAACGCCGGCAAGACCGCCAACACCCTCGTGGCCACGCCCGAGGAGCAGGCGTTGATGAAGCTCTTCCAGCTCCTCACCGCCAAGCCCGTCCTGTTTGCCTGCAACGTGGCCGAGAGCGATCTCGCCAAGGCCGAGGAGGTCCCGTTTGTCCAGCAGGTCGCGAAATACGTCCAGACCCACCACGACGCCGCCTACGTGCCGATCAGCGCCCGCATCGAGGCCGAGCTGATCGACCTGTCGCCCGAGGAGGCCAAGGAGTTCCTCAAGGACCTCGGCGTCTCCGACTCCGGCGTCTCCAACCTCATCAAGGCCAGTTACGAGCTCCTCGGCCTGCAGACCTATTTCACCGCCGGCGAAAAGGAAGTGCGCGCCTGGACGATCCACAAGGGCTGGAAGGCCCCGCAGGCCGCGGGCGTGATCCACACGGATTTCGAGAAGGGCTTCATCAAGGCCGAGGTCGTCTCCTACGCCGACCTCTCCCGCCTCGGCAGCGTGGCCGCCGCGCGCGAGGCCGGGAAGTACCGGCTCGAGGGCAAGGACTACGTCTTTCAGGACGGCGACGTCGCGCTGTTCCGTTTCAACAATTGACCGCGGGAAAACGGGCCTGAACCGGCCTGAGGAATGAACCTCACGGGCCGCGGCTTGCCCGCGTTTCGCGCGGGTTCAGCATCAGTGCGTGCCCAGGCTCGTCCACCCTCGCACCGCGGTTCTGCTCCTGATTTCGACCTTCCTGGCTGCGCCGTCGAGCCACGCCGCGCCCGCCGAGCACTACGTCGCCGGCCACTACGTCGCCGCCTCTCCCCGTCCCGAGCTGCGCCCCGCCGGTGACGCGGCGCGCCTCGCGCGCCAGGTCGCCGCCGCCCATCCGGGCGCCTTCGTGGTCCGCGGCCGCGGTGAATCCATGCACCCCCTCTACCCCAGCGGCACGCTCCTGGTCGTGCAGCCCCGCCCCTACGAGAGCCTGGAACGCGGGATGACCGTGATGTTCCGGAACACCGCCAACCGTTCCATCACGCACGTCCTCGTGGCCCGGACCCCCGACGGCTGGCGCACGGCCGGCCTCAACAACCGCCGCGCCGATTACCTCCGCGTCGACGCGACCAACATCGCGGGCGTGGTCGTGGCCGCGTTCCGGGAGACCGACGCGCGCCGCCTCGCGCTGCGTTGACCGGCCCGGCCGGAACCGAACTGTCCATCGCCGCGTGGCTGGCCTTTGGCCGGGGCGCAACGATGCTCCGGACTTTCGGAACGTTATGAAGAGGGCAAATATGCATGATGCGCCGGGCTCATTTCTGACCGCTTCCTCATTGCGCGCCGAACAAACACTCACCTATTCTGCCCGCGATGGAATCGCCTAGCCCGACCAAATACAGCCAAGCCCTCGTCGGACAGCTGCGCACGTCGCAGATCTATCGCGATTATGAGAAGGCCTTTCGCGAGACGACCGGGCTGCCGTTGAGCCTGCGCCCCATCGACGCGTTCGACCGGCCGCATCATGGCGACCCCAAGGAGAATCCCTTCTGCGCCCTGGTCGCGCAGACGAACCAGAGCTGCGCCGCCTGCCTCCAGCTGCAGCGCAAGGTCGAGGAGGAGTCCAAGCTCGAGCCGACGACGCTCAAGTGCTTCGCCGGCCTCTGCGATTCCGCCGTGCCGATCCGCGTCGGCGAGAACCTCATCGCCTTCCTCCAGACCGGCCAGATCCTCCTGCACAAGCCGTCCAAGGCCCAGTTCAAGCGCACCACGCGGCAGCTGATCAACTGGGGCACGCAGGTGGACATGAAGAAGCTCGAGGAAATGTATTTCCAGACGCGCGTGCTGACCAAGCCGCAGTACGAGTCCATCATCCGCCTCCTCTCGATCTTTGCGCAGCACCTATCCGCCCTCAGCAACCAGCTCACCGTGCGCGACCAGGCGGCCGAGTCCCCCACCGTGGCGAAGGCGCGCGTCTATATCGCGGAGCACCAGGACGAGGCCCTCTCGCTCAACCAGGTCGCGCAGGCGGTGAACATGAGCGCGTTCTATTTCTGCAAGACCTTCAAGAAGTCCACGGGCCTCACCTTCACCGACTACCTGGCGCGCGTCCGCATCGAGAAGGTCAAGAACCTGCTCCTGAACCCGCACAAGCGCATCAGCGAGGCCGCGTACGAGGCGGGTTTCCAGTCACTCTCGCAGTTCAACCGCGTCTTCCGGAAGATCGCCGGCGAGGCGCCGACGGCCTACCGCGAGCGCATCCACGCCGGCTCAGCGCGCTGAGGCCGCGGAGTGGTGATGGTGGTGGGCGGACTCGGGCACCTGCTTATGCTGGCAGACGGCGCAGAAGGCCCCGATCTCGCGGCTGGCCACGTACTCGATCGCCAGCTTGAGGTGGGCCAGGTCGGCCTCGTGCCGGTGCGCCGGCCGGTGGGTGACCTCGACCTGCGCCAGGATCAGCCCCTCGATCAGGACCTGCTCCATCGTCGCGAAGTAAACCAGCAGCGGGTTGAGGCCGCAGGTGCATTCCGGCCGCGGGCTCGCCGTGTGCAGCTTGGCGGTCGTCATCCGCATCGCCTCGAACACCCGGTCGAAGGTCCAATCCATCATGAAGATCAGCGCCTCCGGGTTGGCGAGCGGCGAGGACGCTCGCTCCGTGCGCAGCAGGGTTTCCCAGTGTTGCCGCAATTGCGGACGCCGGGCGCGCAGCGTATTAAACACTTCTTCCTGCATGGCTTCAGTATGTCAGCCGCCGGGGAAAGTCGCTCCGCAGGACTTGGCCAAGCGTGCGCATCTTTTGCGACGCATCTCTTGGCCAGTGCAATATATGCACAAGGCTGGGCAAGCGCTGCGGAGCGGGAACCCGGGACCTGACTTACAGTTTCGGCGTCAGGACCACCCCGCATCACACCATGCACGATCCACATTCCCATCCCGAGCACGAGCCGACCGAGGCCGAGATCCAAAAGGCGGCGTATTACATCTGGCTGGCCGGCGGCTGCCTGCCCGGCCGCGACCTGGAAAACTGGCTGGCCGCCAAGGAATACCTGAAGCACCATCACGGCCGCGCCGCCCGTCACACCGGCAAGGCCGAGGCCGCCCACCACCTGAACACCCGCTGATCCCTTTCCCACCATGTCCGTCATCCCCCTGACCCTCACGATCAGCCTGTGCCTGGTCTTCACCTTCATCGTATTTTTCCTCCGGGAAAACTCCCGCCGGCGCTTCAGCAGCGCCGAGCGCGAGGCGCTGCTGCCCTTGGCCGAGGAGACCCCTCAGGTCATGCTCGCCAGCCGCGAGCCGGCCGACCAGTCTCGGGCCGTTGACCGCCGCCCCGCCGGCGGCGCCGGCCGCTAAGCCTGGTCCCGTTCTCAGCCGTTTTCCCGCCCACCATGTCCGAAACCAAAGCCACCATTGTCTATAACGACCGCATCGTCCGCCAGTTCCTCTACGCCACCCTCGTGTGGGGAATCGTCGGCATGCTCGTCGGCGTCCTGATCGCGTCGCAGCTCAACTTCTGGCGCCTCAACTTCGACACGCCCTGGCTGACCTTCAGCCGGCTGCGTCCGCTGCACACCAACGCGGTCATCTTCGCGTTCGTCGGCAACATGATGTTCGCCGGCATCTACTACTCGACGCAGCGGCTCGTGAAGGCCCGCCTCGCGAGTGATTTCCTGTCCAGCCTCCACTTCTGGGGCTGGCAGGCCATCATCGTCGCCGCGGCCATCACGCTCCCGCTGGGCCTGACGCGCAGCAAGGAGTACGCCGAGCTCATCTGGCCCATCAACATCGCCGTCGCCCTCATCTGGGTCGTCTTCGCGGTGAACTTCTTCTGGACGCTGGCGCGCCGCCACGAGCCCGCGCTCTACGTGGCGATCTGGTTCTACATCGCGACGATCATCACCGTGGCGATGCTCTACATCGTCAACCACCTCTCCATCCCGACGTCGCTGCTCCACAGCTACCCGATCTTCGGCGGACTCCAGGACGGCCTCGTGCAATGGTGGTACGGGCACAACGCCGTGGCGTTCTTCCTCACCACGCCGATCCTCGGCATCATGTACTACTTCATGCCGAAGGCGGCGGAGCGGCCCGTGTACAGCTACCGCCTCTCGGTCGTGCACTTCTGGTCGCTGGTCTTCATCTACATCTGGGCCGGCCCGCACCACCTCCTGAACACCGCGCTGCCGGACTGGCTGCAGTACCTCGGCATGACGTTCTCGCTCATGCTCTGGGCCCCCTCCTGGGGCGGCATGCTGAACGGTCTCCTCACCCTCCGCGGCGCCTGGCACAAGCTCCGCACCGACCCCGTCCTCAAGTTCTTCGCCGCCGGCGTCACGTTCTACGGCATGGCGACGTTCGAGGGGCCGCTCCTCTCGATCAAGTCGGTCAACGCCCTCGGCCACTACACCGACTGGATCATCGGCCACGTCCACGCCGGTGCCCTCGGCTGGAACGGCTTCATGGCCGCCGGCATGATCTACTGGCTGCTGCCCCGCCTGTGGAACAAGCCGCTGTACTCGGTCTCCCTCGCCAACCTCCATTTCTGGACCGGCCTCGTGGGCATCCTCCTCTACGTCGCCGCCATGTGGGTGAGCGGCATCACCCAGGGCCTGATGCTCAGCGCCACGACCGAGAACGGCACGGTGCTGGCGTACCCGAACTTCCTCGACACGCTCAACGCCATCCGGCCGCTCATGCTCATGCGCGTGATCGGCGGCGCGCTCTACCTCGCCGGCTTCATCATCTGCGCCTACAACTTCTGGAAGACGGTCAAGGGGGCGCAGCCGGTCGACGGCACGATCGAGGTCTTCGTCGAGCAGCCGGCCCCGGCCGCCCGCATGGGCTTCGGCGGCACCTGGCTCAACGCCCCGGTCCTCCTCTCCGTGTTCCTCGTGGGCTTCTCCTGCCTCTGGATGCTCGGCACCTCGTACGTGAGCGTCGCCGGCCTGGTCGGCGCGATCGTCACCTGCGTCGCCGGCTACGCCCTCCTCTACTCCCGCGGCAAGGCCTGGCAGGACTGGTACGAGCGCCTGCTCCTCAACGCCCTGCCCTTCTCCGTCCTCACCTTCGTGGCCGTGGCCGCCGGCGGCCTGATCCAGATCGTGCCGACCGTCCTCATCCACAAGGCCGACAATGTCGAGGACCGCATCCAGCTCCCGTACACGCCGCTCGAGCTGGCCGGCCGCGACATCTACGTGCGCGAGGGCTGCTACACCTGCCACTCGCAGATGATCCGCACGCTCGTTCCCGACGTGCTCCGCTACGGCGATTACTCCCGCCTCGGCGAATCGATCTACGACCATCCCTACCAGTGGGGCTCCAAGCGCACCGGCCCGGACCTCGCCCGCGTGGGCGGCAAGTATCCTGACGTCTGGCACCTCCGCCACATGGAGGACCCGCGCAGCGTCTCCGTCGGCTCGAACATGCCGTCGTACCCGTGGCTGCTCGAGAACAACACCGACGTCGCCGCGCTCCCGTCGAAGATCCGCGTCCAGCGCATGCTCGGCGTGCCCTACGGCCCGATGTCGGCCCAGCAGATCTTCGACGAGGCCAACGGCCAGGCCAAGGCCATCTCCCTCGGCCTGCGCGAGGCCGGCGCCTACGTCGCGCCGGAAAAGGAGATCGTGGCCCTGATCGCCTACCTCCAGAAGCTCGGCCAATCCACCCCGGTCGCCCCCAAGGCCGCCGCGAAATAAGCCCTCCCCATGTTTCGCCGCCTCATCCTTGAAGACTACGCCGCGGTCTGCACCGCCGCCGCCTTCCTCGTGGCCGTGACGATCTTTGTCACGGTCGCCTGGCGCGCCGTGCGGATGCCCCGCGAGCAGACCGACCGCCTCGCCAACCTCCCCTTCACCCCCGACTCCGCGACCACCCGCCATGACGAACGCGCCTAAGCAACCGCCCGCCGAGGACGCCATCCGCGAGCACACCTTCGACGGCATCCAGGAATACGACAAGCGCCTCCCCAACTGGTGGCTCTTCACCCTCTATGCGGCGATCGCGTTCTGGGTCGGCTACTGGTTCTACTACCAGAACGCCAAGATCGGCCTCAGCAACACCGAGGTCCTCCAGCAGGAACTCGCCCGCATCGAGGCCGCCAAGCTCGCCGATCCCGCCAACCAGCTCGACGACGGCACGCTCTGGAAGATGAGCCGCAACGCCGTCTTCGTCGACGCCGGCAAGGCCACCTTCACCACCACCTGCGTCAGCTGCCACAAGGAGAGCCTCCGCGGCACCGACGAGGGCGGCATCGGCCCCAACCTCGTCGACAACGTCTGGATCCACGGCAACAAGCCCACCGACCTGCTCAAGGTCGTCAACGAGGGCGTCCTCGCCAAGGGCATGCCCGCCTGGGGCCCCGTCATCGGCGCCAAGAAGACGTCCGAGGTCGTGGCCTTCGTGCTGAGTCACCACGAGGTGCCGGCGCAGTAAGGCGCCGTTCGGCAGATTCCTCAGAATCGTACTCTTTCTCGTAATCGTTCTCGTTCTCGCCTCCCGCGAGCCATGCGACGAGAACGATTACGAGAAAGAGTACGAAAAGGGCCGCCGCAGCCGGCTAATACCCGTTCCGCCATCCCCGATGCCGCCTTGCCGGGCGGCGTGCGGCTGATATCCTTTCCCCTTCACACCACGCTCCCATGGCCGCGCCCAATCGTCCTTCCCTCGAATCTGTCACCACGATCGGTACCGATGGCTCGCGGACGTTTCTCTTCCCGGCCGACGTCCACGGCGCCTACACGCGCTTCCGCAAGGTCACGGCCATTTTGCTGATCGCGTTCTACCTCGTCCTGCCCTGGATCGACGTGGGCGGCTACCCGGCGGTGTTCCTAGACATCGCCCAGCGCCGGTTCCACCTCTTCGGCTGGACCTTCGCCGCCCAGGATCTGTGGCTGACGTTCTTCCTGATCACCGGGCTCGGCTTCTCGCTGTTTTTCATCACCGCCCTCCTCGGTCGCATCTGGTGTGGCTACGCCTGTCCTCACACCGTGTTCCTCGACCATGTGTACCGGCGCATCGAGCGCTGGATCGACGGTGACGCCGTCGCCCGCCGCGCCCTCGCCGCCGCCCCGCTCGGGCCGGTAAAGGTGGCGAAGCGAACCCTGAAGCACGCCCTCTACATTCTGGTCTCTCTCGCGATCACCCATCTCTTCCTGGCCTACTTTGTTTCCCTGAAGGAACTCTGGGACATGATGCAGGATCAACCGGTCGAGCACTGGAGCGCCTTCCTCTTCGTCTTCATCTTCGCAGGCATCCTGTATTTCAACTTCGCCTGGTTCCGGGAACAGCTCTGCATCGTCATCTGCCCCTACGGTCGACTGCAGTCGGCCCTGATCGACGACCACTCGCTCGTCATCGGCTACGACGCCAAGCGCGGCGAGCCGCGCGGCAAACTCGGCACGGCGGGAGCAGGAGATTGCGTGGCCTGCAATCGCTGCGTCCAGGTCTGCCCGACCGGCATCGACATCCGCCAGGGTCTCCAGCTCGAGTGCGTCGGCTGCACCGCCTGCATCGACGCGTGTGACGAGGTCATGACCCGCCTCGACCGCCCGCGCGGCCTCATCCGCTACGACTCGCAGCACGCCTTCGCCGGCGGCAAGACCCGCTGGTTCCGCCCGCGCACCCTCTTCTACGGGTTCCTCCTCGCGGTCGGCGCCGCCGTCGCCAGCTGGGCGATGTCCACCATCCGGCCGGCCGCCCTCGGCGTCACCCGCATGACCGGCGCCCCGTACTTCGTCGACGCCGGCACCGTGCGCAATCAGTTCCTTGTCCGCCTCATCAACAAGCGCACCGAACCCGTCAGCTTCAAGGTCGAGGTCAAGGCGGGCGACGCCGTCCACCAGGTCGGCCTGGCCGAGCCCGTGACCGTCCCGCCGCTCGGCGAGGAGGTCCGGCCGCTGATCGTGCAGATCGCGCGCTCCGACTACGCCGGGCCGTTCAAGTTCAAGCTCGAGGTCGAGGACACCCGCGACACGGTCGAACTGGGCCGCGAGGTCGAGTTCCTCGGGCCCGATGCCAGCCTCCTGCGGCAGGAGGAGGCGGAGCGCAAGGGCCATGACTAAGCCCCGCGGCAGCCGGCTCTGGCTCTGGATCCTGGCCGCCTTTCTCGTGCAGCTTGCGGCCTGGGGCGCGTGGCTCTATGTAGCCTCGACGCACAAGGTCGCCGAGGTTCCCCTCGCCACGCCGCGACCTTCGCGTTGACCGACATGGAAATGGCCGCCGTCAATTCCCCCGCCGCCGCCTTTGTCGCCGGCCTGATCACCAGCCTGCACTGCGTGGGCATGTGCGGGCCGCTCGCGTGCACGCTCATGCCGGTCAAGCGAGAGCAAGGCGACCCGCTGGTCGTCAGCAGCGCCTATCATCTTTCGCGACTGGTCGGCTACGGCACCCTAGGCGCCCTGGCCGGCGGCCTGGGCCGGGCCCCGCTCTCGTGGCTCGGCTCCGATGTGTTGCGCTGGCTGCCGTGGACGCTCGTCGTGTTCTTCATCGCCCTCGCGTTCCGCTGGGACCGCTTCCTGCGCAAGCCCGCTTTTCTCGGCGGCCTCACGCTTCGCCTCAGCCAATGGGCCGCGCGCCGCCCGCGCGCCCAGGCCGCGGCCGCCGTTGGTTTCGCCACGCCGCTCCTGCCGTGCGGGCCGCTTTACTTCGTGGTCTCGCTTGCCCTCCTCTCCGGCAGCGCCCTCCGCGGCGTCGAGTACATGCTCGCCTTCGGCCTCGGCACGATCCCGCTGCTTTGGTTCGCCCAGTCCCAGTACCAGTGGATCCGCCTCAAGCTCTCGCCGGTCTGGCTCGATCGCATCCGCCTGACCTTCGCCCTCGCCACCGCCCTCGTCATCAGCTGGCGCCTCCGCGGCACCCTCGGCTTTGAGGGTCCGAGCGTCGATAATTTCGTCTGCTGTTTTTGAGATGCCGGCCGCCCCCGCCCGTCCCGTTTGCCGGCATTGTGGCGCCCCGGTGCCCTCCGGCGGTTCCGCCCCTGAAGGCTTCTGCTGCACCGGCTGCGCCTACGTGCACCGGCTCATCCACGAGCGGGGCCTTGACGCCTACTACCAGATCAAGGACACCGTCACCGCCCCCGCCGACAGCACCGTCTTTCACCCGGGCGATTTCGCCTGGCTGAGCGAGGCCCAGGCCGCCGCGGAGGCGGCAACCGGCGCGACCGCGACCCCGGGCCAGAAGCCCCGCCCACCCGAGCTCCAGCTCTCCATCCAGGGCATTTCCTGCGCGGGCTGCGTCTGGCTGATCGAGCGCGTCTTCCGGCAGGAGCCGGGCGCCCGCGACATAATGATCAACGCCCAGCTCGGCCAGGCGCGCCTGCGCTGGCTGCCGGGCCAGTTCGACGCCGCCGCGTTCGCCCGCCGACTGCAGGCGTTCAACTACCTCCTCGGCCCCGCCGGCGAGGACACCGGCGAACCCGAAAGCCGCGCCCTCGTGCGGCGCATCGGCCTGTGCACCGCGTTCGCGATGAACGTGATGCTGTTCACGCTGCCGGTCTATTTCGGCATGGAGGCCGACTTCACCTACGCCCGGCTGTTCGGCACGATCTCGATGGTCTTCGGCACGCTCAGCATGCTGGTGGGCGGCGGGTATTTCCTCACGCGCGCCGTGCAGGGCCTGCGCGTCGGGGCCGTGCACATCGACCTGCCGATCGCCATCGGCGTGACCGGGGCCTATCTCGGCTCGCTCTACGGCTGGTTCACCGGGCAGGAGGCGTTTGTCTATTTCGATTTCGTCAGCGCCTTCGTGCTCCTCATGCTCACCGGCCGCTGGGCGCAGGTCACGGCCGTCGAGCGCAACCGCCGCCGCCTGCTCGCCCGCCAACCCGCGCCCCAGCGCCTGCGGCTGACCGGTCCCGACGGCGCCGGACGCGAGATCGCCCCGGAGAAACTCACGGCGGGCACCGCCTACGCCGTCCGCCCGGGCCAGACCGTGCCGGTCGAGTCGCAGCTCCAGGCCGGGCCCGCGGAATTCTCGCTCGCCTCGATCAACGGCGAGGCCGAGCCGCGGATCTTCCAGGCCGGCCAGCTCGTACCGGCCGGCTCGATCCACGTCGGCCTCGACGAGCACCACCTGATCGCCCGCCAGGCCTGGGGTGAATCGCTCCTCGCCGAGCTCACCCGCCCGCAGGAACAGCCGGGCTACCGCCACCGCTTCCTCGAGCGCATCATCCAAGGCTACCTCATCGGCATCATCGGCGTCGCCGTGCTGGCCGGGCTCGGCTGGTGGCACGGCACCGGCGACGTCCAGCTCACCTGGTCGGTGGTGACCGCGATCTTGGTCGTATCGTGCCCCTGCGCCATCGGCCTCGCGTTCCCGCTGGCCGACGAGATGGCCACCGTCGCCCTGCGCCGGCACGGCGTGTTTGTCCGCGAGGACGACCTCTGGGCCAAGCTTGCCCGCGTCCGGCACCTCGTCTTCGACAAGACCGGCACGCTCACCCTGGAAACCCCGGTCCTGGACAACCCGGAGGCAGTCGACGCGCTCGACGCCCCGGCGCGATCCGCGCTGTTCACCCTCGTGCACGACAACCCGCACCCGGTCAGCCAGGCGTTGCTCGAGAAACTGCTGGCCGTGGAATCACCGCCGCTGCTGACCGAACCCGTCCACGAGGTCGTCGGCCGCGGCGTCGAGGCCGGCCCGTGGTCGCTGGGCCGGGCCGGCTGGCGCGATGCCGGTCCGGCCGACGCGGCGACCGTCCTAGCCCGCGACGGCCGCGCGGTGGCGCGCTTCCGTTTCCGCGACGCCGTGCGGCCCGACGCCCCCGGCGAGGTCGCCGCCCTCGCCGCGCAGGGGCTGGAGCTGCACATCCTCAGCGGCGACGGGCCGGAGAAGGTGGCCGCCTTCGGGCGCGAGCTCGGCCTGCGGGCCGACCACTGCCACGGCGGCCTCTCGCCCCACGAGAAGGCGGCCTGGTTCGACGCCCCCGGCCGGGCCGGCACCCTCATGCTGGGCGACGGCGCCAACGACAGCCTCGCCTTCGACCGCGCGCTCGCCCGGGGCACGCCCGTGATCCATCGCGGCATCCTCGAGCGCAAGGCCGACTTCTTCTACCTCGGCCGCGGCATCGGCGGCATCCGGGCGCTCTTCACCATCGACGCGATCCGGCGCCGCACCCACGTGGTCATTTTGGTGTTCTCCGTCGTGTACAACCTGTTCGCCGTGGGCCTTGCCGTCGCGGGGTCCATGAACCCGCTCGTCGCCGCGATCCTGATGCCGATCAACTCGCTGCTGACCCTGGCCCTGGTCACCTCCGGCATGCGCCGGGTCTACACCCTGCCCGCCCGGTGATTGCAGGAGCCGGTCCGGCCGCCTTAGCCTGATTCGCGATGAGACCCCCGGCATTCAGCATCCGGTCCCTGCCGCCGGGGTTGATCGCGCTCGTCGGCCTGCTCGCCGGCAGCCCGCTGGCGGCCCTGACGGTGGCCGAGCTCCTCGCCGACCCCGAGCTCACGCCGAGGCGCTTTGCCGGCCACTTCGAGAACTTCACCTACGAGTTTATCGATTACGTCCAGGACCCCGAGGTCTTCCTGCGCACGCGCACGGGCGACTGCGATGACTACGCGATCCTCGCCGGCCACGTGCTCGGCCGGAAAAACTACACGCCCCGCCTGATCCACGTCCGCATGGTCGGCCGCGTGCCCCACGCCGTCTGCTACATCGTGGAGAACCGGGCCTATCTCGACTACAACAACCGCCGTTACGCCTTCAACCTGGAGCGCTGCGGCCCCTCCATCCGGGAGATCGCCACGAAGGTGGCGCGCTCCTTCGAGGCCAACTGGACCTCCGCAACCGAGTTCACCTACGACTACCAGACCGAGGTGAAGCTGGCATTGTTTACAGTGGTAAAAACCGAGCCGCCCGCTAAGGATCCGGACCGCGGCCGATACTAACCCAGCGTCCGGGCCCCCACGACCGTGAAAGACCAAACCATCCCCCGCGTCCTCGCCCTGTTCGGCCTGATCTGCGTCGTGCTGATCGCCGTGGCCGTGCACGCCGTGCGCAACGTGAACCGCGCCGTCGCCGCATCCGACTGGGTCAATGCCACCCATGCCACGGTCAACGAGCTCGCCAATCTCGCGGCCTCGCTGCAGGCCGGCGAGGGCAGCCTCCGGCTGTTCGCCCAGAGCGCCGATCCCCGCGACCAGGCGGCGTGCCGGCAGGCCTATGCCGACACCGCCGATCACCTCGAGGTGCTCAAGGCCCTCACGCGCAGCGACGCGGCCCGCCACCCGCGCGTGCTGCGCCTCGAGACCCAGGCGCTGGCCCGCGCCGGCTTCGCCCGGCAGGTCCTGAAGACCAAGGTGGCCGGGCAGCACGGCGAGGTCCTGGCCATGCTCGCGGCCGACACCGGCGCCGCCGAGCTCAGCGAGGTCATGCGCGAGATCGCCAAGCTCAAGACCGAGTACCTCGACCAGCTCGCCGAGCGCGACCGCGCCGCCTACCTGCAGGCCCAGACCACGCGCTGGACCGTCTGGACCGGCGTCGGCCTCAACTTCGCCCTGCTCGCCGGCGCCGCGTGGATCATGTACCGCGACATCGGCTTCCGCCGCCAGGCGGCCGCGGCCCTGCAGCAGGCCAACGACCAGCTCGAGTCCCGCGTCAAGGTCCGCACCGCCGAGCTCTCCGCCGCGAACGACCAGCTCGCCCTCGAGAACCTCGAGCGCCGCTGGGCGAACCAGGCCCTCGAGCACCAGCTGCGGTACGACCACCTCATCATCGACTCGATCAGCGACCTCGTACTCGTCGTCACCAAGGCGGGCAACATCTCCCGGATCAACCCCGCCGTCAGCCACGTCACCGGCTGGGACAGCCCCGCGCTGATCAACCGCCCGCTCACCGAGCTCGCCCGCCCCGCGCCGGCCCCCGACGGCCGCGCGCCCCTGGTCGCCGACCCCATCGGCCGCGCGATGCAGGACGGGCGCGACCTGCGTGACCTGCCCGTCCTCCTCCGCAACCGCCAGGGCGGCGAGCAGGCCGTCCTGCTCACCCTCTTCCCCGTCCGCGACGCCAACAAGGTCGTCGGCGGCGTCATCACCCTGCGCTCCACCGCCCCGGTCGCCCACCCCTGACCCACGCCCCTCATGAAAAACAAGATTTTGCTCGTCGATGACGAGGCCGAGATCCGCGACCTGCTCGGCCAGTTCCTCCAGCACAACGGCTATGTCGTGACCAGCGTCGGCACCGCCCAGGAGGCCGTCACCCACGTCACCGCCCAGGTGCCGGACCTCGTCGTCTCCGACCTGCAGCTGGAGGAGTCCGACGGCCTGGAGATGATCGGCCGCATCAAAGCCATCGCCCCCGACACCCCGGTCCTGCTGCTCACCAGCCTGCTGTTCGACCAGAAGGTCATCACCGAGACCCTCAGCAAGAAGGTCTCCGCCTACCTGCCCAAGACCACCCCGCTCAACCGCATCCTCGACGAGATCAAGCGGTTGCTGGCCTGACGCAGTGGGATTCCGAAGCTAAAAACAGTCGTTCGGTTGTAGCCGGCCTCGCAGAGGCCGTTCCGGGGTCAGCGACCACGGCTACAGCAAAGTGGTGGTAGGACCTGGATTCGAACCAGGGAAGGCGTAAGCCAGCAGATTTACAGTCTGCCCTCGTTGGCCACTTGAGTATCCTACCAAAAAACGGAACGCGCAAATTCGCGAGTCGGCCGGCCAAGTTCAAGGTTTTTTTCAGCGGGGCCTTGCCTCTCCGGCGCGGGGGCATTGTCTCGCTCTGACGCCTCGCGGTTCGGCATGGACGAAACCCTCGAAACCACCATCAGCCATGGGCTTTGGCCGCACCTGTTCACGGTCGCCGGCTTCATCCTCGCGGTGTTCTTGGTCGCCCGGCTGGTCACTGAAAAGCGCCAACCCGGCAACACCCTCGCCTGGCTGCTCGGGATCGTGCTGATCCCCTACGTCGGGGTCCCGCTTTACCTGCTTTTCGGCGGCCGCAAGCTGCGCCGGATCATGGCGCGCAAGTCGCGCCTGCTGCCCACCCTGCCCGGCCCCGCGAGCCCCGCCGCCTCGACCTTCGCCCAACTGCCGGTCGCCCGCACGGTGGCCGCCAGCGGCGCCTGCGCCCCGGTGGCCGGCAACCGCCTCGACCTGCTCACGAACGGCGAGGAGGCCTACGCCGCCCTCGAGGCCGGCATCAACGGCGCCCGCGAGAGCATCCACGTCACGACGTTCATCCTCGGCCGCGACGACACCGGCCGCCGCCTCGTGCGCCTGCTCGCCCGCCGGGCGCGCGAGGGCGTCAAGGTGCGGCTGCTGCTCGACGCCGTGGGCTGCATGTTCCTCAGCCGCGATTTCCTCCACCCCCTCCGCGAGGCCGGCGGCGAGGTCCAGTGGTTCATGCCCGTGATTCCCTTCACGTCGCGCGGCTCGGCCAATCTGCGCAGCCACCGCAAGATCGCCGTCTTCGACCACGCCACGGCGATCGTCGGCGGACACAACCTTGCCCGCGAGTACATGGGGCCAGTCGTGCTGAAGAAACGCTGGGCCGACTTCGGCGCCCGCATCGAGGGCCCCGCCGCCGCGCTGCTGAACGAGGTCTTCATCGCCGACTGGTGCTTCGCCAGCGGCCAGTCGGCGGACCACCTCCATGCCGAGATCCCCGTCGCGTTCGCCCTGCAGCCGCGCGGGGCCTGCGACCTGCAGGTCATCGCCAGCGGGCCCGACGTGCCCGGCGACCCGCTCTACGAGGGCATCGTCGCCATGATCCAGGGCGCGGTGCACAGCATCGTCGTCATCACCCCGTACTTCATCCCCGACGAGGTCCTCCTGCGCTCCCTGATCGTCAAGACCCGCGCCGGTCGCGAGGTGACGGTCGTGGTGCCGGCCCGGTCCAACCATCCGGTGACCGATTTCGCCCGGCGCCATTACCTCCGCGAGCTGCGCCGCGCCGGCGCCAAGGTCCTGCTCTACCGCCCGGGCATGATGCACTCCAAGGCCATCATCGTCGACGACACGCTGGCGCTGTTCGGATCGGCGAACTTCGACCTGCGCAGCCTGTTCGTGAACTTCGAGATCGGTGTCCTCGTGCACACGACGCCCGAGGTGCTCGCCATCCGCGCCTGGGCCGACCGCCTCATGACCGCCTGCGAGCCTCCACCGGCCGGCCAGCCGCGGCCGACGCGCTTCTGGAGCGGTCTCGCCGAGGACCTCAGCCGGCTCCTGGCGCCTTTGCTGTAGGCGCAGGTGTAGGGGCGCAGCTCGTCTGCGCCTTTTGTGCCTCATCCCAGCCGAGGCGTCAGGGCGCACGCGAGGTGCGCCCCTACGGGTTTACGGCGCCTCCAGCTTCAGCAGCGCGCCCTCGACCGTGACGTTGGCCAGCTTGGCCCAGGCCCCGGCGATGTCCTCGGGGATCGCCTGGGCGCCGAGAAACTGGCGCAGCGCCGCGCTCGCGACGCCGGGGATCTTCTCCACCGGGCAGGAGCCGACGAGCAGCGTCTTGGGCGCGAACACGTAGCGGTCGCCCTGCTTCTCGAAGGTGCCGCGCGCCTGCACGAGCAGGTTCAGGCCGAGTTCGAGGGTGTTCACCGTCACCGGCACGCTGATCTGCACCTCGCCGTCGCGGATGCGGAAATTCGGGGCGCCCGCGGCAAAGTGTCCGGGCTTGGCCTCGGCCGCGGGGGCGGGTTCCTCGGCCTTGGCACCGGGTTTCTTCGGGGCCGGGGCGTTGACGCCGGCGATCGCGGCGTTGAGCTCCTCCTCGGTCACCTGCACGGACATGCCGGCGACGAACTGCTGGCGCTTGGCCACCCAGCTGCGGCCCTTGGTCGCGTCCTTCGAGCCCTCGATGTGATAGACCATGCCGGCCACGGGTTCCTTGGGCAGCTCCTTGACCGTGGCGACCGGCTTGGTCACGAGGTAGACCGCCGCCAGCACCACACCGATCACGACGCTCAGGAAGGCGCCGAAAATGACTTCGAACCAACTGGGGCCGTAGAGGGCGCGATCGATTTTTTTGCTCATGGGGTAGCGCTATTTCGCCGCCGCGGCGGCAGGTTTCTTTTCAGCCTTGGCTTCGGGTTTGGCCGCCGCCTTCTCGGCAGCGCCGGAGGTGGAGGTTTTCTTGTAGTCCGTGATGTAAAACCCCGTGCCTTTGAAGATCAGGCCCGCTCCGCCGCCGACCTTGCGCTTGAGGCTGGGCTTGCCGCAGGCCGGGCATTTCTTGAGCGGGTCATCCTTCATGGACTGGAAGGCTTCCATCTCGTGACCGCACTTGGGACAGAAGTATTCGTAGGTGGGCATAGGTGTGATACGTGCGCACCATAGGCGCCCGCGAGCAGTGAAGGCGAGTTTGTTTATGCGCGGGTGGGAGCCGCCGGGTGATGGCGGTCGCATGGGATGGACCCGATGGACTTGATGGACTTGATGGACCTCGGCTGAGAGACGTTTTTGTCCATCGGGTCCATATAGTCCATCGAGTCCATCCCGTCCATCTCCGGAACACCCCAAGATTGCACCCCTGCGCGATTTCCCCCACTCCCTAGCCGCATGGATCTCGCCCCCGAGCTCACGCGTCACCTCGACCGCATCGAGGCCGGTCTGGACCGGCATCTGCCGCCCGCCGCGACGCGGCCGGGGCGGCTGCATGAGGCCATGCGGTACAGCCTGCAGGCGGGCGGGAAGCGGGTGCGGCCGGTGCTGGCGCTGGCGGCGGCGGAGGTGTTCGGGGTCCGCGACGACGCGGCGGTGCCGGCGGCGGTCGCGGTCGAGTGCCTCCACACCTACTCGCTGATCCACGACGACCTGCCGTGCATGGACAACGACGACCTGCGGCGCGGCCGACCCACGGCGCACCGGCAGTTCGACGAGGCGACGGCGCTGCTCGCGGGCGACGCCCTGCTGACCCATGCCTTCGCCCTGCTGGCGGAGGCGTATGCGGACCGACCCGTTCTCGCCCACGCCCTCATCCGCGAGCTGGCCGACGCCGCCGGCAGCCGGCGCCTGATCGGCGGGCAGATGGAAGACCTGTTGGCCGAGAAAAAGGCCAACGCCACGGCCGCGGAACTCGAGTTCATCCACCTCAACAAGACCGCCGCGATGATCGAGGCCGCGCTCGTCCTGGGCGGCCTGATCGGCGGGGCCAACGAGGACGGCATCGCCTCGCTGCGGCTGGCCGGCCGCCACCTGGGACTCGCCTTTCAGATCGTGGACGACCTGCTCGACGCGACCGCCGACACCGCGACGCTCGGCAAGACGGCCGGCAAGGACGCGAAGGCGGGCAAGACCACCTTCGTGAAGGTGCACGGCCTCGACAAGTCGCGGCAATTTGCCGCGCACCACACCGCGGCCGCCCTGGCTGCGCTCAAGGCGCTGCCGGGCGACACACGGTTCCTGGTCGCGCTGTTCGAGGCGATGCTGGCGCGGGGCAAGTAAGGCGGCGGCGCCTTACTTCACCGCCGCGGCGGACTTCACCAGGTCGGTGAAGCTGCGGGCCTCGAGGCTGGCGCCGCCGATCAGGCCGCCGTCGATGTCCTTCTGGCTGAGGAGCTCGGGCGCGTTGGCGGGCTTCATGGAGCCACCGTAGAGGATGCGGACCTTCTGGGCGACCGCGTCGCCGAAGAGCTTGACCAGCAGGCCGCGGATGTAGGCGTGCACCTCCTGGGCCTGGTCGGTCGTCGCCACCTTGCCGGTGCCGATGGCCCAGACGGGCTCATAGGCGATGACCACGGTGGCGGCCTGCTCCTTGCTCACGCCCTCGAGGCCGGCCTCGACCTGGGTCTGGACGACCTTGAGCGTGGTGCCGGCCTCGCGCTCGGCGAGGGTCTCGCCGACGCAGAGGATCGGGCGCAGCTGGTTCTTCAGGGCGGCGATGACCTTCTTGTTGATGAAGGCGTCCTGCTCGCCGAAGAGCGTGCGGCGCTCGCTGTGGCCGAGGATGACGTGCGTGGCGAAGATCGCGCGCAGCATCGGGGCCGAGACCTCGCCGGTGAAGGCACCGCTGGCCTCGAAGTGCATGTTCTGCGCCCCGAGCTTGATTGTGGAGCCGTCGAGCGCCTTGGCGGCGGACTCGAGACCGGTGAACGGCGGGCACACGACGACGTCGACGTCGGTCTGCTTGCCGAGCGCGGCGACGAGCTCGGTGACAAGCGCCACCCCGTCGGCGGGCGTCTTGTTCATCTTCCAGTTACCGGCGATGAGTTTTTTGCGGATGATCATAGGAAATGGGTAATGGGTTGAGAGAGGCTTCAGGCCTCCAGGAACGCCACGCCGGGGAGGACCTTGCCTTCGAGGAACTCGAGGCTGGCGCCGCCGCCGGTGGAGCAGTGGGTGACCTTGTCGGCCACCTTGAACTTTTTGGCGGCCGTGGCGGTGTCGCCGCCGCCGACCACGGTGGTGGCGCCGCGGACGGTGGCCTCGGCGATGGCCGCGGCCATGGCGCGGGTGGAGCCGGCGAACTTGTCGAACTCGAACACGCCGGACGGGCCGTTCCACACGACGGTGCGGGCGCGGCCGATGGCCTGGGCGAAGAGCTCGATCGACTTCGGGCCGGCATCGAGGCCCATCCAGCCGTCGGGGATGCCCTGCTGGTCGCTGACGACGCAGGTGGTGGCGTTGGCGTCGAACTTGTCGCCGCAGATGAAGTCCACGGGCAGCGTGATCTTCACATGCTTGGCGGCCGCCTTGGCGAAGAGGTCCTTCGCGATCTTGGCGCCCTCGGGGTCGAAGAGGCTGTTGCCGATGGCCATGCCCTGGAGTTCCTTCTTGAAGGTGAAGGCCATGCCGCCGCCGATGATGATCTCGTTGGCTTTCTCGAGCAGGTTGTTGATGAGCGGGATCTTGTCGGCGATCTTCGCGCCGCCGAGGATGGCGAGCAGCGGGCGCTGCGGGGACTCGAGGACGGCGGCGAAGGCCTTGAGCTCGGCCTCCATGAGGAAGCCGGCGGCCTTGTCCTTGAGGGCGACGCCGACCATCGAGCTGTGGGCTCGGTGGGCGGTGCCGAAGGCGTCGTTCACGTAGACGTCGCCGAGGCGGCTGAGGCTGGCGCGGAAGGCGGCCTCCTTGGCGGGATCGGCCTTGAGCTTGGTCTCGGTGCCGTCGGCATTCTTCACCTTCACCTTGCCCTCCTCCTCGATGTGGAAGCGCAGGTTCTCGAGCAGCACGACCTGGCCGGGGCGGATGGCGCCGGGGGCGCAGGCGGCCTCGACGGCGGGGCCGACGCAGTCGTCGAGGAACTTCACGGGCTGGCCGAGCAGCTTGGTGAGCTCGAGGGCGACGGGCTTGAGCGAGAACTTGGCGATCTTCTGGCCGTCAGGGCGGCCGAGATGGCTCATCAGGACGACCGAGGCGCCCTTTTCCAGGGCGTACTTGATCGTGGGCAACGCGGCGACGATGCGCTGGTTGTTCGTGATGGCGCCGGTGGCCTTGTCCTGCGGCACGTTGAAGTCGACGCGCATGAGCACGCGTTTGCCGGCGAGGTTGAGGTCGCGGATGGTCTTGAACTTTGGCATGGCAAAAAATAACCGCGAAGTTCGCGAAGCCTCGCGAAGAAGCCTGGTGCTTCGCGTGTCTTCGCGCCCTTCGCGGTTGATCGGTTGAGGGTTGTTACAGGGCGGCGGCGACCTTCTGGGTCAGTTCGACGACGCGGTTGCTGTAGCCCCACTCGTTGTCGTACCAGCTCACCAGCTTGAAGAACTTGCTGTTGAGCTCGATGCCGGAGCCGGCGTCGAAGATCGAGGAGGCCTTGCAGTGGATGAAGTCGGTGGAGACGACCTCGTCGGTCGTGTACTCGAGGATGCCCTTCAGGTAGGTCTCGCTGGCCTTCTTCATCGCCGCGCAGATCTCCTTGTAGGAGGTCTCCTTGGTGGTGCGGACGGTGAGGTCGACGACCGAGACGGTCGGGGTCGGGACGCGGAAGGACATGCCGGTGAGCTTGCCCTTGACCTCGGGGAGCACGAGGGCGGTCGCCTTGGCGGCGCCGGTGCTGGCCGGGATGATGTTCTGCGCGGCCGTGCGGCCACCCTTCCAGTCCTTCTTGGAGGGGCCGTCCACCGTCTTCTGCGTGGCGGTGTAGGCGTGGATGGTGGTCATGAGGCCTTCCTCGACGCCGAAGCCTTCCTTGAGGAGCACGGAGACGACCGGCGCGAGGCAGTTCGTGGTGCAGGAGGCGTTGGAGATGAGGTTGTGCTTCGAGAGGTCGAGCTTGCCGTCGTTCACGCCGAGGACGACGGTGATGTCCTCGTTCTTGGCGGGGGCCGAGATGATGACCTTCTTGGCGCCGGCCTTGAGGTGGCCGTGGGCGCTCTTCGGGTCATCGGCCTTGCACTCGGTGAAGAGGCCGGTCGACTCGATGACGACCTGGACGCCCAGCTTGGCCCAGGGGAGCTCGGCGGGGGTCTTGGCGCTCACCACGAGAATCTCCTTGCCGTTGACGATGAGGACGTCGTCCTCGGTCTTCTCGGGCGAGGATTTGCGGGAGCCCACGGTGCCGTTGAAGCGGCCCTGCGTGGAGTCGTACTTGAGCAGGTAGGCCAGGTTGTCGGCCGGGACGATGTCACCGACGGCGACCACATCGAGCTTGGTGCCCAGCAGCCCCTGTTCGACAAGGGCGCGGAAGACGAGGCGGCCGATGCGGCCGAAGCCATTGATTGCAATTTTAACTGCCATGGGACTCTCCGATTCTATGGGTTGTTTTCTGAGTGATGATTAAGTGCCTCCGCGCGTGCGCGCAGGCGGTCTTAATCAAGGGTTCGCGCGTCGCGGTTGCAAGGGGGTTTTCGGCCTTGGCTGTGTCATCAGAAGGACGAACGGCGCGAAATGCGTGGATAATACCAAGAATTGCGCAGGGAGGGCGCAGCGATGGACTTAATGGACGGTATGGACTTGATGGACGGGGGCTAAGGCACGCCGAGCCAGAGGGCACAGCCGAGGGCGGGGAGGAAGATTTCAGGCTCGACTGGCTGGCGCTGGCCGCGGCCGGCGAAGAAGCGCTCGTGGTCGGCGAGTTGGCGCCAGCGGTTGGCGGCCGGCAGGTCGGGGCCGAGCGGGATGCGGGCATCGGCCAGGGTCGGGTTGACAGCAAAGAGCAGCTGCAGGGGGCCCAGGGAGCGGTCGGCGTTGTAGAGAATGGCCGCCGCGGGGCTGCCGGGGGCGCTGAACGTGCGGAAGTAGCTGTCCTCCGGCCGCGACCACAGGCGCAGCAGGCGGCCGGATTCGCTCCGGCGGAAGGCGATCCAGTCGGCGAAATAAGCATGCGTGCCGGGGAAGCGGGCGATGCGGCCGTAGTCGAGGGCGTTGAGGTCGCCGCGCTGGTAGGTGTTGTTGACGCCCTGCTTGGAGCGCAGGAAGTCCTGGCCGGCGGCGACCATGGGGATGCCGACCGAGGCGAACAGCATCGCCGCCATGAGGTGCGTGCGGCGGCGGTCGTGAAGGATCGGGTTGTCGCCGTTGCCGTCGGCATTCTCCGTGATCACGTCGATCCAGGTACGGTCGTCGTGCGACTCGGTGTAGTTCACGGTCTGCGCCGGCCACTTCGCCCAGTACCAGGGCGAGCCCTTGAGGAAGTACTCGAGCTGTTCGGCGGTGCCGCGACCGCGGACGTAGTCCTGCACGAAGTTGCGGTAGCCGTCGTTCCACGAGGTCCAGCCGGTGTCGCGCAGGGCGCCGGCGATGTGGCCGCGGAAGCTCCAGGGTTCGGCGATGAGGATGACGTCGGGCTTGGCGCGCTTCAGGGCCGCCTCGATCTCCCGCAGGGCGGCGACGCCGAGGAGCTCGGCGAGGTCGAAGCGGAAACCGTCCACGCCGTAGGTCTCGATCAGGTGCAGGCAGCTGTCGATGATGAGGCGACGCGCCATGGCGGCGTTGGCGCGCACGTCGTTGCCGCAGCCGCTCCAGTTCGCGAGCCGGCCGGTGGCGTCCTGCTCGAAATAGTAGAGCTTGTCGATGTGCAGCAGGTGGGCCGGCACGCCGACGTGGTTGAACACGACATCGAGCACAACCGCGATGCCGCGGCGGTGAAAGGCCGCGACGAGCTCCTGCAGCTCGCGCACGCCGGAGGCCCGGGCCGGGTCCAGCGCGTAGGCGCTCGCCGGCGCGAACCAGTTCACCGGCATGTAGCCCCAGTGGTACTCCTCGCGGGTGACGTTGTCGAATTCCTGCACCGGCTGCAGCTCGACGCAGTTGACGCCCAGCTCGGCGAGGTGGAAATCCGGGCTTTCGACCCACTTGCGCAGGCCGGTGAAGCCGAGGCGCTCCTCGGCCGTCGCGGCCACGGGGGCGCGCGCCGCGAGGTCGCGCACGTGGGCCTCGGCGATGACCAGATCCTGCCACTCCGGGGTCTTGAAGCTGCGGTCCCCCGCCCCCACCCGCGCGCGATCGAGCACGATGCCGGGGCCTTCGCGGCCCACGGCGGCCAGCGCGTAGGGGTCGAGCACGCGCTGTCTCGGGTCGAAGTGAGCCGTGATGTCATGCGGTCCGTCGAGCTCGTACCAATAATACCACCCGTGCAGGTTGCCCGCGACCGCGAGTTCCCAGACGGCCGGTTCATCGGCGCGCTTGGTCGGGATGAGCACCTTGCCGCCGTTGCCGGCCGTCAGGGTTTTGGCGAGGTGCAGGCGCACGGTCCGCGCCCGCGGGGCGAACAGGCGGAAGAGGGTCTGGTCGCCGCGCACGATTGCGCCCAGCGGCAGGTCGGTCTTGACCGTGAAAAAGTACTCGCCCGGCTCGAGCGGCACGCTGCTGGCGCTCGCGCCGACCGGGATCACGGTCCACGCCACCGAGAGGTCCAGCGGCGCCGCGAGCGTGAACCGGAAAAGCTGCCGACCCGTGATCGACGGGACGACGACGAGATTCATGTGCCCGGCGGTGTCGCCCACGGCGTTCGGGGCATTGTCCGGCAGGCGCAGCCAGAGGTGGTCGCCGGTGACGAACTTGAAGCGCGGCGGGAGGTTGTGCAGGAACCACTCGGTCGGCCCCGTCCAGAGCAGCATCGGCACGCCCTCGAGGAGGCCGGGTTTGAGCCGCCACTCCTCCTTGCCGACCGCCTCCTGCCAGCCGTTGAAGTCGCCCGCGAGGTAGACCACGTGGCCTTCGAGCCCGAGCGGCGGGCGCGCAAACACCATCTGCCCGTGCTCGTTGACGAAGTAGCCGTAGCGCAGCGCCGCCGCATGCCGCGGCGCGCGTTCAAAGGATACCAGCGCCGGCGACCGCCCCCCGCCCGTGATCCGCACCGCCGGCACCTCGGTGTCACGCCAGTCCGCCGGATACTCGATGCACCCGGAAACGGGTGATTCAAGCCAGGCGCGGACGGGCAGATCTTGCTTCATCGGGAGATTGAAAATGGGTTCGCGTGCACGGCACAGCAAGCGCGCAGGTGGAAATGAGAAGAGCGGGAGACGGAGAGAAGATCGCGGGAGCGATTTTAAGGAGGAAGCCAGGAAACCTGGAATCTATAGCAGGATTGGTTCCTGGTTTCCTGGCTTCCCTCTTAAACTCCTCTTCCACCCTCGCCCCTCCCTCTCCCCCTCCGCGTTTGACAATCCTCCCTCCCCTCGCGTCCGCTGGCGCCGTGCCGGTTCGTGAAAGGATTCTCGTCGCCATGTCCGGCGGAGTGGACAGCTCCGTCGCCGCCCTGCTGCTCAAGGAGCAGGGCCACGAAATCGTGGGCGCGTACATGAAGAACTGGATCAACGAGGACAAGGTGATCGGCCACTGCCCGTGGGAGCAGGACATCACCGACGCCCGCGCCGTCGCCGAGCGCCTCGGGATCGAGTTTCGTGTGGTCAACCTCATGGCCGACTACCGTCGGCTCGTGGTGGACTACCTGCTCGACGGCTACCGGCGCGGCCTGACCCCGAATCCCGACGTGATGTGCAACCGCGAGATGAAGTTCGGCGTGTTCCGCGCCTACGCCCGGGCCGAGGGGTTCACGGCTGTGGCGACGGGGCATTACGCGCAGCGGGTGGCGCGGGACGACGGCACGTTTGCCCTGATCGAGGGCGCCGACGCCAACAAGGACCAGTCCTACTTCCTCGCCCTGCTCTCGCAGGCGCAATTGCGCGACGCCCGCTTCCCCATCGGCCACCTCGCCAAGCCGGAGCTCCGGCGCCTGGCGCGCGCGGCCGCGCTGCCCACGGCCGACAAGAAGGACAGCCAGGGCATCTGCTTCATCGGCGAGGTCAAGATGGCCGACTTCCTCCGCGTGTATGTCCCCGAGCACCCGGGGCCGATCGTGCGCGCCACGGACGGCCGCGTTCTCGGCACGCACCGCGGCCTGCACTATTTCACCATCGGCCAGCGCAAGGGCATCGGCATCCCGTCCAACACCGACCACGAGGCCTACGTCGTCGTCGGCAAGCGCGCCGCCGACCACGCCCTGCTCGTCGCCTTCGACGGCCCGGCTGCCCCCGGCCTGTGGACGTCGCAATGCCGTGTGCACAGCCTGAGCTTCATCAACGAGCCCATCACGCAGGCGCGCCGGCTGGAAGGCCGCGTCCGCTACCGCGATCCGCGCATCGCGATGGAGATCAAACCTGGGGCCGACAGCACCGCAGAAGTGTACTTTGAGGAGCCGCAGCGCGCGCTCGCTGCCGGACAAATCCTCGCGCTCTACGAGGGCAACCGGCTGCTGGGCGGCGGGGTGTTCGCGTAGGGATAAATCTTTCTCTTTCTTCTTAATCTTTCTCTTTCTCCAGTCCGTCCCTGACGAAAGAGAACGATAAAGAGGAAAGAGAAAGATTCTACCCGCCCAGAACCCGCCTCACCTCCGCCAGCGTGCGCTCCACCGCGCCGACGTTTGCGCGATGCCACGCCTGGGCGGCCGCGCCCAGGGTCGCGCGCCGGTCCGGCTCACGCAAAAGCGCCACGACACCCGGGACCAGCGCCGCCGCATCCGCGACGGTCACCACCCCGCCTTGCTCCTGCAGCTCGCGCGCGATCGCGCGGAAATTCCCCATGCCCGTGCCGAAAACCATGGCTCGACCCAGCGCGGCCGCCTCCACCGGGGTCTGGCCCTCGGTGTGCGGCGGCAGGCTTTTGCCGATAAAAACCAAGTCGGCCAATTGCAGGAATTGCCGCAGCTCGCCCGTCGTGTCACCGACCGCCACCTCCACCGTGCCCGCCGCGGCTCCGCGCGAGCGCAGGTGAAACGAATGCCCCGACGCCTGCAGGAGTTCCTCGATCTCCCCGCGCCGCTCCGCGTGCCGCGGCACCAGCAGCAGGGTGCAATCCACGCCCTGCGCCCGCGCGGCGCGGAAGGCCTCGATCAGCGCCGTTTCCTCGCCCGCCCAGGTGGACGCGCCCATCAGCACCAACCCCGCCGGCGGCAGACCCAGTTGGCTCCGCAGGCGCGCTTTCCCGGCGGCATCGAGCCGCGGGATCGCCACGTCGAGCTTGATATTGCCCGTGGCCTCGATGCGGTCGGCCGGGATCCCCAGCGCGCGAAACCGCTCCGCGTCGTGCGCCGAGCAGGCCAGCACCCGCGTCACCCCGGCGAGCAGCGGCGCCACGGCCCACCGCACGCGCTGCATGCGGCGGTAGCTCCGGTCGGAGAGCCGCGCATTGACGCACACCACCGGCACGCCGCGCACGCGCGCCTGATGGATGTGCTCCGGCCAGCGCTCGCCCTCGGTGAGGATCACAAGGTCCGGCTGCACCTGTCGCCAGGCCCGGCGGCTGAACGGCCACCAATCCAGCGGAAAGTAACCCAGGCCGGCCACCATCCCGCCATAGCGCTCGCGGGCGAGCCGGTAGCCGGTGCTGGTGGTTGTCGTCAGGTAGATCTCCACCGCCTGCTCCCGGTGCCAGGCCTCGAGCATCGGGCCGATGGCGAGCATCTCGCCGACACTCACGGCCTGCAGCCAGATGCGCGGACGCCCCGGGGTCTTGGGTGGAAGATCGACCACGCGTCCCATCCGCTGGCCAAAGCTCCCCCGATATCCGCCGCGGCGGCGCATCCGCCAGAGATAATACGGCGCCCCGAGCACCAGCGCGGGCAGGTAAAGCAATCGGTAGAGCCAGAGCATGCGATTTGCCCCCTAGTCCAAAAGGCCCAAAACCGACAAAGCCGAGCCTTTTTCCTTTTGCGTAACCCACCGGTTGCGCACCTTTGGGGCCATGATGCCACGCTTCCTCCGTCTTGCCGCCTGCGCCCTGACCCTGTTGGCCGCCCCGCTGCTCCGGGCCACCCCCGCCCCGGCGTTCGCGCACGAGTCCAGCGACCTGAAGCCGGACCCCGCGCTCACCTTCGGCAAGCTCGAGAACGGGATGCGGTACATCATCCTGCCCAACGCCGAGCCGCGCCACCGCGTGTCCGTGCGCCTCATCATCGAGGCCGGCGCCTTCATGGAGACCGAGAGCCAGCGCGGCCTCGCCCACTTCCTCGAGCACATGGCCTTCAAGGGCAGCCCGAACTACCCGCCCGGCACGATCATCGAGTTCTTCCAGCGCATGGGCATGGGCTTCGGCAACGACACCAACGCGTACACCGGCTTTGACCAGACCGTCTATATGCTCGAGCTGCCCAACGGGGAGGATGCCACCCTCGCCGAGGGCTTCCGGGTCTTCGCCGATTACGCCGGCGGCCTGCTGCTGCTGCCCGACCAGATCGAGCCCGAGCGCGGCGTCATCGCGGCGGAGGAGCGCACGCGCGACACCGTCGGCTTCCGCGAGCTCGTGGCCCAGCTCGGGTTCCTCTATCCCGAGACCCTCCTGCCCCAGCGCCTGCCCATCGGCCTGATGGAGGTCGTGAAGAACGCGCCGCGGGAGGAATTCGTCGATTTCTACAACACCTGGTACCGGCCCGAGCTCATGACCGTGCTGGTCGTGGGCGACATCACCGCCGCCAAGGTCGAGCCGATGATCAAGGGGGCCCTCGCCTCCATCACCGCCCGGGCCCCCGCCCGCCCCCTGCCGGATCGCGGCCGCATCGAGCCGTTCACCGGCCTGCGCACGATGTACCGGCACGACACCGAGGCGCCGGCGACCTCCGTCGCCATCGCTGCCGTGGTGCCCTACCAGCGCCCGCCGGACACCGCCGCCGAGCGCCTCCGCGCGCTGCCGCGGAACCTCGCCCACGCCATCATCAACCGCCGCCTCAGCACCCTCGCCCGCGAGGAAAAGGCCCCCTTCAGCAGCGGCCGCGCCGGCGTCTCGGACGGCTACAACCTCTTCCGCACCGCCGAGATCGAGCTCACCGCCAAGCCCGGCCAGTGGAGCGCCGCCCTCGCCGTCGCCGAGCAGGAGCTCCGCCGCGCGCTGGAGCACGGTTTCCAGGAGGCCGAGCTCCGAGAGATGACCGCCAATTTCCGCAACTCGCTCGAGCAATCCGTCCGCACCGCGGCCACGCGCCCGTCGGGCGGCCTGGCCACCGGCCTCATCTCCAGCGTCGTCAACCGGACGGTCTTCACGCATCCGGCTGACAACCTCGCGCTGCTCGGCCCGGCGTTGGACAAGGTGACGCCGGCCGACTGCCTCGCCGCCCTGCGCGAAATCTGGAACGCCCCCGGTCGCAATGTGATCGTCAGCGGCAACACCCAGATCGAGGGCAACGCCGAGGCGGCCATCACCGCCGCCTACGAAGCCGCCGCCGCCAAACCCGTGGCCGCCCCCGCCGCGATCGCCGACGCCAAGTTCGCCTACACCGACTTCGGCCCCGCCGGCCAGGTCGCCCACCGCGAGCACGTCGCCGACCTCGACATCACCCTCGTCCGCTTCGCCAACGGCGTGCGTCTCAACCTCAAGCCGACCGCCTTCGAGGCCGGCCGCATCCGCCTCAGCGCCCGCATCGGCAGCGGCAAGCTGATCGAGCCCAAGGCGCAGCCCGGCCTCGCCTGGCTCGCGAGCAACACGTTCACCGCCGGCGGCCTTGGCAAGCACAGCTCCGACGAGCTCCGCCGCCTGCTGGCCGGTCGCACCGTCGGCGTGGGCTTCGGCGTCGGCACCGATGCGTTCACGCTCTCCGGTCAGACCAATCGCGACGATCTGCTGCTGCAACTGCAGCTCATGACCGCGCAGCTGATGGACCCCGGCTACCGCCCCGAGGCGCTGCGCTTCGCCCGCCAGGGGATCGACCAGCTGTACCGCAGCTTCGCGCACACGCCATCGGGCCCGCTCAGCACCGAGGTCCAGTCCCTCCTCGCCAGCGGCGATCATCGCTTCGGCATGCCGCCGCAGGAGGCGCTCACGGCCCTCACGCTGGACGATGTCCGGCAATGGCTGACCCCCGAGCTCACCGCGGGCGCGCTGGAGCTCGCCGTCGTCGGCGACTTCGACGTTGACGCCGTGATCGCCGCCGTGGCCCAGACCTTCGGCACCCTGCCCCCGCGCCACGAGCGCCCGGCGCTCGATGAACTGCGCAACGTGCGCATGCCCGCCGAGCCCTTCGACCGCACCTTCACCATCGTCACCGAGATTCCCAAGGGTCAGGTCGTCCTCTACTGGCCGACCACCGACGGGCGCGATGTCCGGGTCGCCCGCCGCCTGAACGTCCTCGGCAGCATCCTCTCCGATCGTCTCCGCCTGAAGATCCGCAACGAGCTCGGCGGCGCCTACAGCCCCGGCGCCGGCAGCAACACGAGCGACGTCTTCCCCGGCTACGGCCTCATGTACGCCACGGTGACCGTCGATCCGGCGGCCGCGGAGACCATCCGCGAGGCGGTGGTCGCGATCGGCAACGACCTGCAGCAGCAGGGCGTGACCGCCGACGAGCTGGAGCGCGCCCTCAAGCCGATCCTCACCGGCACGCGGGATTCCCTGCGCGACAACGGTTATTGGCTCGGCTCGGTCCTGAGCCGCGCCCAGGAAAAGCCGGAGGTGCTCGACTGGTCCCGCACGCGTCTCCCCGATCTCGAGTCCATCAGGCCGGATGAGATCAGCGCGCTGGCCCGCGAATATCTTGCGGCCGGCCGCGTTTTCCGCGTGACGGTCCTGCCGGCACAAAAGTAGCGTTGCGGCGTGCCCCTGGCGCGCCGCCTCCTCCTCCTTTTCTGTTGCCTGCTCAGCGCGGCGTGGTCCGCCACCCCGCCCTGGCCCCAGGGCGACAGCGATCTCGCGCCCGATCCCGCCCTCCGCGCCGGCGTCCTGCCCAACGGCCTGCGCTACGTCGTGCGGCCCAACGCCGAGCCGCGCGGCCGCACCGTCCTGCGCCTCGTCGTGCTCGCGGGCTCGCTGCACGAGGAGGACAACGAGCGCGGCCTGGCCCACTTCGTCGAGCACATGGCGTTCAACGGCACCCGGCTGTTTCCCAAGGACAGTATTGTCGGCGTCCTCCGCCGCCACGGCCTGGCCTTCGGCGCCGACGTCAGCGCCTTCACCCATCCCACGCACACCATCTACGGCCTCGACGTCCCGAGCCATGACGCCGCCCGGCTCGAGGAGGGCTTCGCCGTCCTGCGCGAGTTTGCCGACGGCCTGACCTTCGAGCCCGCCGAGGTCGAGGCTGAGCGCGGCGTCATCCACAGCGAGCGCCGGGCCCGCGACAACTGGCAGGCCCGCGCCGGCGACGCCATGACGCGCTTCCTCCACCCGCTCGCCCTGCTCGCCCGGCGCAATCCCATCGGCCTCGAGGACGTCATCAACCGGGCCACGCCCGACGACCTGCGGGCGTTCTACCGGAAGTGGTACCGGGCGGACAACCTGCTGCTCATCGTCGCCGGCGACGCCCCGCCCGAGCGGTTGGAGGAGCTCGTGCAGGCGCAGTTCGGCACGCTGGCCACCCCCACCGTCCCGTTGCCGACCCCGCCCGACCCGGGCTGGATGGGCAATCCGACCGAGTTCGACGCGGCGCTGCATTCGACACCGGAGACCGGGGCCGTCACGTTCTTCCTCACCTCGGTCACGCCCGGTCACGCCGGCTTCGAGACCGCCGCCCGGCGCACCGCCGGCCTGGAGCGCGAGCTCGTCATCGACGTGATGGCCGAGCGCTTCAGCCAGCTCCGGCGCGAGCGCGCCCAGGAGTTCGGCGAGGCCGGCGCCTTCATCCAGGTGGTGGGAACCGGCTGCACGCAGACCACGCTCTCCCTGACGACCTCGACCATCAACTGGCGCAACGCCGCCCTCACGCTGGCGAACGAGTGGCAGCGCGCCACCCGGCAGGGATTCACCGACGCCGAGATCGCCGAGGCGATCGAGCGCGTGCGCCGCCGCTACGAATACGCGGTCGCCGCGGCGCCGACCAACCCCTCCGACGCGATCGCCGAGCGCATCGCCGCCGCCCTCGTCCACCGCCAGGTGCCCGGCAGCTGGGAGCAGTTCGCCGCCGCCGCCGAGCCGGTCCTGGCCCGCTTCACCGTCGCCCGGGCCGCCGAGGTCTGGCGCGACCTGTGGCAGCCCGGCGCGCCGCGGCTGTTTGCCCTGGGCAACCTCACCCTCGACGACCCTGTCACCGATTTCACCAACGCCTGGAACAACGGCCTCAACCGCCCCTTGCCCCCGCCGCCCAAGCCCGTCATCACCCGGCTCGATTACCCGCCCGCCAAGAAACCCGGCGCCATCCGCAAGCGCAGCCACATCGCCGACCTCGACATCCACGTGGTCGAGTTCGCCAACGGCATCCGCCTCAACCTCAAGGCCACGCCCTTCAGCAAGAACCTCGTCTGGCTCCGCGCCCGCGTCGGCTACGGCCTCGTCAGCCTCTCGCCCAAGTTCGCCGGGCTCAATCTCATCGCCAACCCCTACGTCACCGAGGCGGGCGTCGGCCGGCACTTCGGGGACGACATCCGCCGCTACCTCGCCCAGCGCAACCTCACCTTCGGCTTCGGCGTGAGCGAGGATGCCTTCACGTTCACCGGGGGATCGGACACGCGCGGGCTGCCCGACCTGTTCATCCTCCTGCAGGCGCACCTCGAGGACCTGGCCTGGCGCGAGGGCGCGTTCCAGACCGCCCGCATGCGGACGCTCCTGCACTACACCGAGGCCGATCGCGAGGTCGGCGCCGCGCTCAATGCCATGTCCGCCCGCGTGATGTCGAAGGACAACCCGCTCTTTTCCCTGCCGGCCCCCGAGCGGACCTCCGCCCGCACCTTCCTCGAGCTCATGCGGTGGCTCGAGGTCGCCCTGAAGTCGGGCCCGGTCGAGATCGGCCTCGTGGGCGACTTCGACGTCGAGGCCGCCATCACGGCCGCCGCCCGGACCCTCGGCGCCATGCCGAAGCGCGACGTGCGCAAGGCGCCGAAGAAGGACTTCAACCGCGTGGCCTTCCACGGCACGCCGGGCCGCTGGCAGGTGGACGTCAGCAGCGGGATCCCGCGCGCCGCCGTCCGCGTGCAGTGGCTCGTGCAGGGTTGCAGCGACGTGCACACGCTGCGACGGCTCGAGACCCTGGCCGAGGTGCTGGAGCACCGCGTCCACCAGGAGATCCGCGAGGGGCTCGGCGCGACCTACGATCCCTCGGGCGGCGTCTGGAGCGGCGAGACCCTGCGCGACGACGGCTACCTCATGATCTACCTGACGGCCCCGCCCGCCGACGCCCTCAAGCTGGCGAAGCGCATCACGGTCCTGGCCGAGGAACTCGCGACCAAGGGCATCACGGACGAGGATCTCGAGGCCGTGCGCCAGCCGATCCTGGCCGGCAACGACCGCCGGCTGCGCGACAACAATTACTGGCTGCACTACGTGCTGCAGGGACTCCAGGAGCAGCCCGCGCGCCTTGAGTGGCCGCGCTCCCGCGAACGCGATTACCGCGAGATGACCGTCGCCGAGCTCAACGCCCTGGCCGCGAAGTACCTGCCGCGGAAAGCCGCCCAGACCTTCGTGGCCGTGCCGAAGAACGTCGAGACCGCCAAGGCGCCGGAAGGCCCCTGAAACCCTGCGCTCGCCAGATTCGGCCTACGTGGAATCCGCCGCCTGGCGAATGCCGTGAGCGCGGTCCAAAGCCGCTACCGCGACTCCTCGACCGTCAGCCGCAGGTTGAACAACGGCAGCAGGATCAGCAGCCCCACGAGCGTCAGCCCCAGCACGGCGTAGCCCGCGACGTCGTGCACGGTGCCCTCGATGGCCTCGGGGCCATGATGGTAGGCCCACGCCGTCAGGAACAGGCTCCGCGCCAGGTTGGTCAGGAACGCCAGCACCAGCGAAGCCCCGACCAGCAGGACCTTCTTCCAAAGGCGATCGAGGAAGACCGCCGCCAGGAACGACCCCGCGAATAGGCACCCCGTCAGCGACCGGATCCCCGAGCAGGCCTCCGCCACGCCGACGCGGCCGGTCGGCAGCAGCAGCACGTTGCCCTCCTGCTCCACCGGCATGCCCAGCAGGTCAAAGACGAACGACACCACGGTGACGACCTTGCGCAGCAGGAAGAGGCTCAGCTGGTTCTCGATGACCGACACCATCGGGGCCGACACGAACCAGATCAGAACCGGGAAAAGGAACAGGCCGAGCACGCGGACGCGCGCGTCACGCAGCAGACCCGTCGCCGCCGGCTGCGGGCTTTCAGGCAGGTTGAAGAACAACAGCGCAAACAGGATTCCCGCCGTCCCCAGCGTGATCGCCAGCGTCCCGGGCTGCGACGCCCCGGCGCCTGCGCGGTAGAAAGCGCCCAGCAGGAAGAACAGCGCGCCGAGCAGCAGCGCCGTCCCGGCCAGGAGGCCGGGCACCCAGCGCTGCCAGCCGCCGGCCCGCGGACTCCCCGGCGCCGCGCAGGCCGCCAATCCGGCCGTGATCGCCGCCCAGCGGTCAAAGACCACGTACACCGTGAACACCGGCACCAGCCAGCCGAAGCTGTAGTCCTCCTTCGCCTGCCACCAATGCGACTGGTCCCAGGTCACGAACAGCAGGAACGCCGCCCCCAGCATCAACGCCAGCAGAAACGCCGGCGGCACGGTTTGGGTCACACGGTTCCAGGTGGCTTTCAGCACCCGAGCAGCGGAATCAACCGCCGGCCGGAAGTGAATCGAAATCTTCGCACCGCCGCCGCCCTCACCGCAACACCTTGGCCATGCTCCGGTCGTGGAGCCGCGCGAGGACGACCAAGGCCAGGATCGCGCCGCCCAGGGCCCAACCCATGTCACTCTGGGTGTCCCAGACATAGCCCTGCGTGCCGAGGAACGACTCGGCCGCCTCGCCCGACAGCAAGGCGGTCCACCACTCGATCAACTCGTAAAACGCGGAGAACCCCAGGCACACGCTCACGACCAGGAACCCCAGCCATCGGCTTGGTCGCCCGTCACCGCGGTCGCGCAGCGGCGAGGTGCGCAGGAGGAGCTCGCGCGCCAAGATCGCCGGCACGAAGCCCTGGGCGAAGTGCCCGAGCTTGTCGTAGTTGTTGCGCGTCCACCCAAACCATTCCTGGAACCACGCCCCCGCCGGCACGCGGGCGTAGGTGTAGTGGCCGCCCACGATCAGGATCACGCAATGCAGCCAGATGAGCACCAGCAGCAGCGTCGAGAGCGGGAAGCGCCGCTGCACGGCAAGGATCAGCGGCACCCCGATCAGCACCGGCGCCACTTCCAGCCACCACGTCAGCCGGTCATGGGGTTCGACGGCCGACCAGGCCAGCACCGGGACGAGCAGGGCAAGGAACACGATCAGGCGGCGGTCCATGCCCATGATCCATCTACGAAAGCGTTGCGCGGATCAATCCCTCCTATTTCGTCCGAAAAATTAATCCGTGATATCCGTGTAATCCGTGGTTAACAAAATACCCCCATGGAAACGCAGATTCACGGCCACGATGTGCTCGACATGATGATCGCCTCCGGCGCGACCTACACGCGGGCGTCGCTCGTGGCCGCGATGCAGGCCCAATTCGGGCCCGAGGCGCGGTACCACACCTGCTCGGCGGACGGCATGGATGCGGCGCAGCTGGTGGATTTTCTCGCCGCCCGCGGCAAGTTCCGCGGCACCGAGGCCGGCTTCACCGTGGCGACCGAGCGCGTCTGCCAGCACTGAGGCCCGGCGGGATCAGCGCAGCTCGGCGAAGACCAGGCTCAGCGCGAAGCCCAGGAAGACCACCCCCAGCGCGCGGTCGATCCAGTGGCCGTGGCGGAAGAAACGCTGGCGCACCTCCGGGCGCGTGAACACCAGCGAGACAAAGCAGAACCACGCCATCGTCGCCAGGATGAGCCACACCCCGTAACCGGCCTGCACAAGCTTCGGCGTGGTCGGGCTCACGGCCACCGGGAACAAGGCGAGGAAGAACAGCGTGGCCTTGGGATTGAGGGCGTTGGTGAGAAAGCCGGTGACGAAGGCCGCTCGATCCGTCGGCAGCGCGGCCGCGGCCGGGTTGGCGCTCCCGGCTCCACCCTCGGCCGGAGCGGTCCGCGGACGGCTCCGCAGGGCCTGCACGCCGATCCAGGCGAGATAAGCCGCCCCGGCATATTTCAGCACGGTGAACGCGGTGGTCGAACCCATGAGCAGCAGGCCGATGCCGAGCAGCGCGTAGGCGATGTGCAGCGAAATGCCCGTGCCGATGCCGATGCTGGTCCAGAGAGCGGTGCGGCGCCCGTGCACGAGGCTCTGCCGCAGGACGATCGCGAAATCCGGCCCGGGGCTGGCGACCGCGAGCAGGTGGGCGATCGCGACGGTCAGGAATTCGCGCAGGTAGGGGTGCATCGCGGGAATACCGGAGAGCGGATACCGGAAACCGGAAAGTGCAAAGGACCGTCAGGCTGAACGGCTATCCGGTATCCGGTTTCCCCAATCCGGTTTGGTCAGATGGCCAATTCCTTGAAGCCCGGATCCTCCCGCATGCGCTGGAGCGTCTCCGGGGTGAAGTTCCGCACGTTGGGATTGGCGCTGTGGTCCTGTTGCGCGCGCTCGAGGGCCTTGAGGGCTTTCTTCTCCTGGTTGAGCAGCGAATAGACGTAGACCTGCTGCATCAGGGGCTGCGGATCTTTCGGGTCGGCCTTGTAGGCGTCGCCATACGCGGTCGCGGCCTGCTCGTAGGCCTTGCGGGCGCCGGACGTGTTGTCGAGGCGGCGGCGGACGCTGCCGAGGTTGAGCCAGTATTCGCCGTTGTCGGGACACAGGCTCGTCGCCTTCGCCAGCAACTCCTCCGCCCGCGCCCAGTCGCGGAGCGTGGTGGCAAACTGCGCCTCGCTCACGAGGTTCGCCGCCTCCTTGCGCTGGAGCGGCGTGATCTTGGGTCCGCAGCCGGCGGTGAGGGCGAGGACGACGATAAGCAGGGGGGCGATTAGGCGACTCATGGGTAAGGGATAGGAACTAGCGATGGGCCAAGCCAATCTTTCTCTTTCCTCTTAATCTTTATCGTTCTCCCGCTTGAGGTCCAGACGTCGCCGTCCCAATCCGAGAAAGAGAAAGATTAAGAGAACGAGAAAGATTGGCCGCACCGCCACCCGGCTCACATGTCCGGCGGGACCGTGGCGATGGCCTCCTCGAGGGTGGTGACGCCGGCCTTGACCTTGGCGAGGCTGTCCTGGTGGAGCGTGGTCATGCCGGCGCGCTGGGCGATCTTCTTGAGTTCGGCGGTCTCGGCCTCGCGGTTGATCCCGGCGATGAGCTCCTCATTGGTGATCATGAGCTCGTGGATGCCGATCCGGCCCTTGTAGCCGCTGTTGCCGCACTTCGGGCAGCCCTTGGGGTTGTGCTTGAAGATCTGGCCGCTCCAGCCGATCGCCTTCTCGAGGATGTCCTTTTCCCGCCCCACCGGGTCGTAGGCGATGCGGCAGGTCTTGCACACGCGGCGCATCAGGCGCTGGGCGCAGACGCACAGCAGCGACGATGAGATCATGAACGGCTCCACGCCCATGTCGGTGAGGCGCGCGACCGTGGACGGGGCGTCGTTGGTGTGGAGGGTCGAGATGAGCAAGTGGCCGGTGAGCGCGGCCTCGACCGCGATGTTGGCCGTCTCCTTGTCGCGGATCTCACCGACGAGGATGATGTCGGGGTCCTGCCGGAGGAACGCGCGCAGGGCCGAGGCGAATGTCAGGCCGATCTGCCGGTGCATCTGCATCTGGTTCAGGCCGGGCAACGTGTACTCGATCGGGTCCTCGGCAGTGCGGATGACGACGTCGGGCGTGTTGATCTCGTTGAGCGCCGAGTACAGGGTCATCGACTTGCCGGAGCCGGTCGGGCCGCAGTGCAAAATCATGCCGTAGGGCTGGGTGATGCACTTGCGGTAGCGCGCGAGGTTGTCGTCCGAGAAGCCGAGGGCCGTGAGCGGCAGGGTCGTCTTCTGCTTGTCGAGGATACGCATGACCACGCCCTCGCCGTGGTTGAGCGGCGCGGTCGAGACGCGGAGGTCGAGGTCGAGGTTCTTGCGGGTGTACTGCTTGAAGATGATGCGTCCGTCCTGCGGCAGGCGGCGTTCCGCGATGTCGAGGTTGCACATGATCTTCAGGCGGGCGACGAGCGCCGGGCCGACCTTCGCCGGCAGGCGCAGCTTCTCGTGGCAGAGGCCGTCCACGCGGTAGCGGATGACCACGTCCTTTTCCTGCGGCTCGACGTGGATGTCGGACGTGCCCGAGAAATACGCCTCCTCGATGATGCGGTTCGCGAGCTCGATGATCGGGCCGGATTCCTCGTTGGTCAGGTCCTCCTCGGTCACCTCGCCCACGCTGCCGAACTCGGCGCCGATCTGGTCGACCACGTCGCCGAAGCCCGCGGCCTCGCGGTCGGGGCCCTTGGCGAAGCGGTCGCGGATGTCCTTTTCGCGACCCAGGAGGCGGATGACCTTCTTGCCGGTCATCTCGTGGATCTTGGTCGGGAGCGAGACGTCGAAGGGGTTGGCGAAGGCGACGAGCAGGAGTTCGCCCACCTGGCCGACGGGCAGGACGAGGTGCTGCTGGCAGAACTCCTGCGGGATGCGCTCGAAGGTGGCGCTCGTCAGCCGGTAACGCGCGACGTTGTAGGGCGCGATGCCGAGAGCGCGGGCCTTGGCGACGAGGAGTTGGAAGGGCGTGACGTGAAACTCGTCCTGGAGGATCTTCTCCAGCGCCTCGCCGGTGAGATCCTCGGGCCGCGCCATGATGCTCTCGCGCTGCTCCGCCGTGAGGCGGTGCATGGCCTCAAGCTTGACGAGGATCTGGGTCTGGACTTTGCCGATCGGCATGGTCGGTCAGTTGCGGGCGGGGGGCGGCACCACCGGGGCGGTGGCCGGGGCGGCACCGGGGACGGGGAACGGCGGCACGGTGGCGGCGCCGGCCGGCTTGGCGAACGGCGGGCCGCTGCCCGTGGTCTTCGCAGGGAACGGCGCCGTGGTGCCGCCGGCGGGACGGGCGAACGGCGTGCGCGTGCCGCCCGGGACGGCGCGCCCGAGCTCGAGCTTCTCGAGGTAGTCGGCGATGGCGTCGAGCGTGACTCCGAACCATAGCACCGAGCCGCCGAGCAGCTTCTCCCAGTGGGCGCGCACGGCCGGGCTCAGGTAGTAGGCCGTGGCGATGAAGTGGAAATCCTCCTCGCGATCAAAGGGCACCGACCAGGTCGCCCAGCAGGAGCTGACGTCCGTCTGGCGACGGATGTCCTCCGGCACGTCGTAATCGCGCAGATCGACGAGACCGACGCCCTCGTTGTCCACGACGTGCTGCAGCACATCCTCCTCGCGCACGACCTTCATCTCATAGCACAGGATGCCGAGGACGGTGTTCTGCCGGGGCTGGCCGGAGGCGACGAGCTCGAGGAGGCGCTCGTTGGCCTTTTCCAGGTCGTCGATCTTGACCAGGTTCGCGTCCACGAGATTGGCCCCCATCAGGCGGTTGGCCCGCATGAGCAGTGAACGGTATTCCGTGGACATCGCAGCGTGAGACTAGGCGCGGGCGGACCGCGGGGGCGACATTTTTTCGCGCCGGCGGAGGGCCGCCACGCGTTTTAGCAATTCCTTCCTGAGCTTGGGCAGCCCGTCGCCCGTGAGGCAGGAGATCTCGAGCACGTCGGCCTTGGCGTAACGTTGCTTGAACTTGGCCAGGTTCGCGGCGGCGGCCTCGACATCCATCTTGTTGGCGACGACGAGGCGCGGCTTCTCCAGCAGGGCCGGGTCGTAGAGCTCGAGCTCGCGCAGGAGGTGCTTGTAGTCGTTACGCGGGTCGCGCGCATCGGTGCCCGCCATGTCGACGAGGACGAGCAGCAGGGCGCAGCGCTCGATGTGGCGCAGGAAGCGGTGGCCGAGGCCGCGGTTCTCGCTGGCGCCCTCGATGAGACCGGGGACGTCGGCCAGGAGGAGGCGCTTGTCGTCGGGATACTCGATCACGCCGATCTGCGGATGCAACGTCGTGAAGGGATAGGCGGCGGTCTTCGGCCGGGCCTTGGTGATGGCACGGGTGAGCGAGGACTTGCCGGCGTTGGGGAAGCCCACGAGGCCGATGTCGGCGATGCTCTTGAGGATGAGTCGGAACGTGCCGGTCTCGCCCGGCAGGCCGGGGTTGGCGCGCTTCGGGGCCTGGAAGGTGGAGGACTTGAAGTGCGTGTTGCCCCAGCCGCCATTGCCGCCCTTGCACAGGACGATCTCCTGGCCGTCCTCGATCAGCTCGGCGACGACCTTGCCCGTGGACTCGTCGATCACGACGGTGCCGAGCGGCAGCCGGAGGCGGCAGTGTTCGCCGTCCTTGCCATGCTGGTCGGAGCCCAGCCCGTGCTCGCCGCGGCCGGCGCGCCAGTGGGGCTGGTACTTGTAGTCGACGAGGTTGTTGGTGTCATCGTCGCCAACGAGAATGACGTCGCCCCCGCGGCCGCCATCGCCGCCGTTGGGGCCGCCCCAGGGCTCGTATTTCTCGCGGCGGAAGCTGATGCAACCCCGCCCGCCGTCACCGGCCGCCAATTTGACTGTGCACTCGTCGACAAACATGGAAGCCACGATGCAGAGTCCGGGACGTTTGCCAAGGCCTCCCCGGAAAGACCGATTTAACCACGGATTTCCCTCCTTCGCCGAGCCTACGGAGGGCAGGCACGGATGGCACGGATACAAACCGGATAAACCACTTATCTACACTGATCTTCACTGATCCCAATCAGTGTTCATGAGTGCTCATCAGTGGTTCCTTGGCTTGGATCCGTGTCATCCGTGTAATCCGTGGTTCAAAACCCCGCCTCATCCGCCGAGCGGCTTGCCGTTCACCGTCACGCGGAAGTCACCGTTGCGGGCGACATTCAGGCCGAGGGTCTGGCCGCGGAAGGTCAGGCGGGCTGAGGCCGACTTCAGGGGTTTGGGCAGGCGCGGGTTGACCTCGAGGCCGTGTTCGCCGGGGCGGATGCCGAGGATGTGCTGGACATACAGGATGATGAGCTCGGCCCAGTTCCACACGACGATGCCGACCTGCGGGAACGGCGGCGCGAGGCGCTGGCCGTAGAATTCGAACCAGGTGCCGGCCTGGGCGCCGTTGACGGCGTCGAGCCAGCGCAGCACGCGCATGACCTTCGCATCGTCGCCGGCCTCGAGGGCGGCGCGGGCGATGAACAGCGAGGCGAACGGCCACGATCCCGGGGAATCCGGCTCCGAGGTCACGTGGTAGCGGCCGTAGCCGCCGTGCTTCCAGTCCTGGTTCCACAGGACCTCGAGCGACTTGAGCGTGCGGCGCGCCAGTGGCGACCGCGGCGGGATCACGCCGAGGGCGATCGGCAGCGCGGAGGAGGCGTCGGGATTGATGAAGTGCGGCCCGCGGCCGCCAAGCGGCACCGCGCGGGGCAGTTGGGCGGCGGGGCTCGCCGTGACGGTCTCGAGCACGCGACCGTCGAGCCGCCGCCGCTTCAGGAAGCCGCGGCGGTCGTGCATGCGGTAACGGGGATGGTTGAGGAAGGCGTCCTTGAGCTTCGCGCCCTCGGCCTCCCAGCGCACCGCCTCGGCCTCATGGCCGGTGAGTCGTGCGAGCACGGCCCCGGCGGCGAGGCCGTGGGCCACGTAGCACTGGTAGATCATCTCCGCGCCCGGCTCGATGCCGTGCATGCGGCTCCGCTCCCAGAACTCGCGGCAGTTCATCAGCAGGCCGCTGGGATGGCGAAAGACCTGCTGCAGCGGGAACTCCGCCGCCGCCGCGATCTTCGCCCAGTGCCGGCGCACGAGGTCCACGTTGCCGGTCCAGAGCACGTAATCCTTGAGCGTGCAGAGGAGCAGGCCGTTCTGGTCGAGTTCGACGTCGGCGGGATTCCGCTTCTCGCTCGAGTCGAGGGTGTCGCCCTCGGGCGTGACGAACTTCCGCAGGAGGCGGTCGAAGACGGTGGTGGCGGGGCCGGTGGCGCCGATGAGCGTGAGCGCGAGGGCGATGATCGCCTGGTCGCGCAGCCACTCGAGGTTGTACTGCCAGATGCTGCCGTCGATGCAGCCGCGCCGCGAAACGGCGACGGGCAGCTGCGCGCAGGAGGCGCGGAAGAAGTGGTCGAGGCGGGTGTCGCCCAACTGGACGCGGGCGAGCCCGGCCCAGAAATCACGGCAGGCCGCATCCACCGGCATGCGCGGCAGCCAGGCGAGCTTCACGCGGTCGGCCGCCGCGGCGAGCGTGCAGCCGACGACGGCCGAGCGAGACGATTTTGGCGCAAGCGTCAGGCGCCGGCGCAGCATCTGCCGCCCGGCACCGGTGGCGAGCTCGCAGGCGACCCGGGCGCCGCGCGGGTTGCTGACGGTGACCTCGCGGACGAGCACCGGCTTCGACCACGTCGGACAGGAAAAACGCTCCGTCACCTTCAGGCCGCCGCCCGACCAGGTCGCGACGACGGTGGGTACGGCGGCCCTGGCGTCCCACGCCACGCGGCAGCGCCCGGCCCGGGCCGTGTGCACGAGCCCGCCGACCTTGAGCGCGAGCTGGGTCGGGGCGAGGCCGGTCTCGGGATCGAGCGTGAGCGCCTCGCGCTTCTTGCGCAGGCGGTCGGGATTCATGACCAGCAGACCGATGGGGGTCCCCTCCCCGGCCGGCGCCCATTGCACGGCGGCCTGGATCAGGCCGTTGCCGAGAAAGAAGTACTCGACGTCCTTCAGCTTGGTCCGGACATCCTCGGGTCCGGAGTTGGGATCGTCGTGATAGAAGTGCTCGCTGGCGTCGATCATGATGAAAGGCCGACGGTATAAATCCGCGCGCAGCGGCGCGATGCAATTTCGGCCGTGAACGCGAGATCGCGAAGAAATTTCATCGCGTTGCGCTTCGTGTCGGTGGGTAGCGCCCGGCCTCCGGACGGGCGGAACGGCATGCGCACACCAACTCGCCCGTCCGGAGGCCGGGCGCTACCCAAAAACCAGCTCCGCTCAGAGCGTGACCTTGATCCCCTTGCGCAGGTAAGTCGGGACGTCGAGGTCCTGGCCGTCGAAGAGGTTGCGGTCGGTTTTCTCGAAGTAACCGCGGCTCTCGATCTCGCCAAAGCCGAACTCATCCTGGGCCGCCTTGTCGGCCGCGGCTGCCTTCTGGCTGGCAGCGGTCACCGCAGTGGCCGTCGGCGCGGGTTCGGGCGTCCCGGTCTCGGTGACGGGTCCGCCGGCGGGCGTGGTCGGGCGGGTGCGATGTTGCGGCAGCGGTGCCGGCCGGCGCGCGGTGACGCGGCCGCCCATGTCGCTGGCGCCGAGGACGCAAACCTCGACGCGGTTCTGCATGCTCTCGTCGATCACGGCGCCCATGATGACGTGTGACTCGCGGCCGAACTGGTCGGTGATGGCCGTCATGAGCTCGTTGACCTTGGGCAACGTGAGATCGGTGCCGCCGATGATGTTCACGAGCAGGCGGTCGGCCTTGCGGGAGAACTCCGGGGTATGCAGCAGCGGGCACAGCTTGAGGCTGGCGATGGCGTCGGCCACGCAGGTCTCGCCCGTGCCCTCGCCGAGCCCGAACAGGGTTTTGCCGCCGCGCTGCTGGAAGAGTTGCCGCAGGGCCGAGAAATCGAGGTTGATCAGGCCCGTCTTGAAGAGCATCGCCCAGATGGACTTCACGCCGCGGCCGATCCACTCGTCGGCCCGGGCGAAGGAATCGAGGACCGAGGTGTCCTCGGCCCCCTCCTGCAGCAGGATGTCGTTCGGCAGCGGAATCACGGCATCGCAGACCTTGCGCAGCGCGAGGAGGCCCTCCTCCGCCTGTTTCAGGCGGCGGCCGCCCTCGAAACTGAACGGCAGCGTGACAAAGGCGATGACGAGCGCGCCGGCGTCGGTCGCGGCCTCGGCCACGACGGGGAGCGCGCCGCTGCCGGTGCCGCCACCCATGCCGCCGATGAGGAAGACCAGGTCGCAGTCCTTGACGACCGCCGCGATCTTTTCGCGATCGGCCTCCGCCGCCTCGCGGCCGAGGTCGGGATCGCCGCCGGCGCCGAGGCCGCGCGTGACGCCCATGCCGATGAGGATCTTGTCCTGGACGGGCGAGCTGGAGAGCGCCTGATAGTCGGTGTTGATCACCGCGAGCTGCAGGCGCTCGAGGTTTTCCATCTTGAGGCGGTCGACGGCGTTGGAGCCCGCGCCGCCGACGCCGACCAGCTTGATGGCGATGTTGCGGTCGGTGAGCAGCTCGTGCTCGAGGGGAAGTTCGTTGAGATTCATGGGGCTCAGTTGGCGGCGAAGAGCCGGGAGAAGGAGGCGAGGAAGCCGCCCTTGCGGCGGGGGGCGTCGGCGCGCTCGGCGCGGGAACTGACGCCGTAGTAGAGGACGCCGAGGGCGGTGTTGTACCCCGGGTCGCGCAGGTTCTCGGTCACCCACGCCGGGGTCTCGCCGAGGTGGGCGGGCACGCCGAACACGCGCGCGGCGGTCTCGGCGATGCCGGCGAGCTTGGCGGTGCCGCCGCTGAGGACGACGCCGGCGGAGCAGGTCTCGGGCGTGAACGCGTTGCCGAGCTTCTTCTTCACGATCTCGAGGATCTCCCAGGTGCGTGCGGCGCAGATCTGCTCGATCGCGTGGCGCGAGAACTGGCGGTCGCCGATGGCGAAGTTGCCGTCGAGCCAGACCTTCTCGGCCTTGTCGCGCGTGACCACCGCGGCGCGGCCGAAGCGGTGCTTGAGCTTCTCGGCCTTCCCCTCGGCGAGGCGCAGGCCGATGCTGAGGTCGTTGGTGATGTGCGTGCCGCCGACCGGGACGACGCCGGTGGTGTGCGGCACGCCGTCGCGGTAGAGCGCGAAGTCCGTCGTGCCGGCCCCGATGTCGATCGCGAGCACGCCGTGCTGCCGCTCCTCCGGCGTGGTGATCATGTGGCCGGTCGCCAGGCTGGAGAGCACGAGCTCGCGCACCTCGAGGTTGAAGCCGCGGATGACGTGGATGAAGTCGGCCAGCTTGTTCTCCTGCCCGTGCACGGTCCAGTAGCCGACCTCGAGGCGCTGGCCGACGAGGTGCTCGGGGTTCGGCACGAGGCGGCCGTCGACGCGGAACGGCCGGCGGATGTGGTGGACGACGAGGCGCCCGGCGGGGAGCTCCTTGGCCCGGGCCAGTTCGCAGACGGTGCGGATGTCCTCGGCGCCGATCATGTTGTCGGCCGCCTTCACGCTAACCGCCGCCTCGTTGTAGAAGCCCTCGAGGTGTCCGCCGGTCTGGGCAAGGTAGACCAAGTCGATGCGCTCGCCCGCCTCGCGCTCGGCGAGCTCGAGGGCGCTGTGGGTGCATTCGCTGGCCGCCTTGTAGTCGACGACGGTGCCCTTGATGATGCCGCGGGACTGGCATTCGCCGCGGCCGATGATGGCGAGCTCGCGGCCGTTGTACTCGCCGATGAAGACGGTGATCTTGGAGGTGCCGATCTCGACGGCGCCGATGAAGGTGGGACTAGAGCTCACGCGGATTCTTTTTCTGCGGTGGGTTGAAGGGGATGAAAAAGGGCGCGGGCTGGTCGGTCGCGCCGGCCTTGGGCGCCGCGGCCGGAGCCTTCGCCGGCGGGTTCGCGGTGCCCGGGGCCGGGGGCGTGGCCAGCGTGACGGGCACCTGGTAGCTGCCGTCGGCATCGCTGGCGCGGCCGATCGCGAGATTCACGTCCTTTAGCGGCTGGCCGGTGTCCACGAGCAGGTCCAGCAGCGCGAGCTGCCGGAAGAAATCCACCGCCGCGCTGAAAGTGACCTGCTCGACCACCGTCGAGTTGACCACGAGCTCGTGGTCGGACGCGAGCCGGGCCAGCGAGACGGATTTCCAGGTGGCGTAGAGGTGCGGGGCCTCGTTGCGGGCCTTGGCGAGCAGGTCGGCCACGGGCTCCATGCCGGGGATGGGCTGGAAGCGGTCTTGGCTGCGGACGAGCTTCACGCCGTCGAGCCAGACCAGTGAGTTGACGATGGCGGGATCGTAGCCGGCGCCCTCATAGACGATGCCGTCGCGCGCCACGAGCAGCTCGCGCGTCGAGCCATCCGCGAGCTGGGCCATGATCCGCGCCACCGGCATGCGCTCGGCGAGCGTCACGGCGAGGGTCGAGGGGAACTTGCGGGCGACCGTGGCGGTGTGCACCTGGCCGCTGGCGAGCAGCCGCTCGCGCAGTTTCCCGAGATCGAGCTCCATCAGCGTGGCCGCCTTGGGCAGCGCCAGGGTCCGGGTGATCCACGCCTGGTCGAGCACGCCGTCGGTCGCGAGGGCAATCTCCTTGACCGGGGTGGCGTCGGCGGCGCGGGCCGCGCCACCCGGGGCCGGGTCCTGGAGGGCCTCGTTGACGCCCCACGCCACGACGCCGATGAGCACGATCGCGAGCACCGCCATCACGGACCGCAACGAATGGCGCCAGACCCGCCGCCGCCCGCCCGCCGACATGGCGCGCGGTTTCAGCTGCTGCGGGATATCGCGCCAGCTGCGGGCATGGGGGGGACTGTCCTGGGTGCGGCTCACGAAGGTACGGGGCGGCCGGAGGAGGCGAAACGCTGCAACGCAGGCCGGATCATCTCCCTGACCAGCGCCGTGAAATCCAGCCCCGCGCAGCGTGCACTCATCGGCAGCAGACTGGTTTCCTTCATGCCGGGCAGCGTGTTGATTTCCAGCAAATAAAGCAGGTCTTCGCCCGCCAGGATGAAGTCCACGCGCGCATAGTCCCGGCACCCGCAGGCCGCAAACGCCGTCTCGGCCGCGCGCTGCACCTGCGCGGTGACCGCGTCCTCCAGCGGCGCCGGCGCGAAGTACTCGGTCGCGCCCTTGGTGTACTTGCTCGCGTAGTCGTAGACGCCCGACTTCGGGCGGATCTCGACGACGCCCATGGCCCGGCCGCCCAGCACGCCGATCGAGAGCTCGCGGCCGCGCAGGCGCTCCTCGATCAGCCAGTTGCCGCGCTTGATGCCGGCGAGGGCGGCGACCAACTCAGTGCGGTTGGCGACCATGCTGAGGCCCACGCTGCTGCCCTCGTCGTTGGGCTTCACGACCACCTGGTCACCCAGTTGGGCGATCACGGCGTCGGCCGCAGGCACCTGGCTGGCGGTGAACTTGAGGTCGCGCGCAACGCGCACGCCGCGGGCGGCGGCCGCCTGCTTGGTGCGGGCCTTGTCCATCGTGACCTCACTGCTCGCGGCGTCGCAGCCGGCATAATGGACGCCGGCGGCATCCAGCAGCCGCTGCATGCGCCCGTCCTCGCCGAAGGTCCCGTGCAGGGTTGAGAACACGACGTGCCGCCGCGGGTCCAGTCCCGCCGGCAGGGCCTCGGCCGTGACCTCGATGAACCGGGTCGGAAACGACCGCGCCAGCGCCGCGGCGCACGCGCGGCCCGATCCGAGCGAAACCTCGCGTTCGGCGGACGTGCCACCGGCAAGAACGGCGATGATGGGTGTGGTCATGGGAAAATCTTCAAAGCACGTCGTCCCAGCTCTTCCCGTACAGCAGCACCTCCGGCTCGAGGTGGATGCCGGTGGCGGCGTGGACGCGGGCGCGGACGCGGCGGATGAGCTCGAGGACGTCGCCCGCCGAGGCCTCGCCGCGGTTGACGATGAAGTTGGCGTGCACCGGGGAGACCTCCGCGTCCCCCACCCGCTCACCCTTGAGCCCGCACTGGTCGATCAATTTCCCGGCCGAGGTGCCCGGCGGGTTCTTGAAGATGCAGCCGGCGCTCGGCTCGCGCGGTTGGCTCTCCTGGCGCTTGCGCCGGTAAACGTCGATCTGGCGGGCGACGTCCTCCGCCGCCGCGGCGGCGGCCGGCTTGAGCAGCGCGCCCAGCGCCACGGCCGCGTGCAGCTCGCCGCAATGCCGGTAGTCCACGTGCATGGCGGACTTCGGCAGCGTCTGCACTTCGCCGTCGAGGGTCATGAGCTGCACCTCCTCGACCACGTCGAACATCCAGCCGCCCATGGCCCCGGCGTTCATGCGCAGCGCGCCGCCGACGTTGCCGGGGATGCCCTCGAGGAACTCAAAGCCGGTGAGACCCGCCTTGGCCGCGAGGCCGCACAGGTTCTTCAGGCGCAGGCCGGCGCCGACCCAGACCCGGCCGCCTGGGCGCGGCTCGAATTTCGCCCAGCTTTCGTGACCGAGATGGATGACCAGGCCGTCCACACCCTCGTCGGGCACCAGCAGGTTCGAGCCGCGACCGAGAAAGTACACCGGCACGCCGCGCGCCTTCGCGCCGCGGAGCAGCGCCTGCAGGTCGGCGACATTCGCGGGCTCCGCATAGAGCCGCGCGGCCCCACCCACCTTCATGGTCGTGCGCGGGCCCAGCAGCTCCTCGCGCCGCAGTTTCGCGCCGGCACCGAGCCCCGCGCCAAGCGCCGCCGCGTGCGCGTTCCAGGTCAAAGCCGCCAGCCACGCCCGCGCCTTCCGGTCGATGTCCCCGGCGCCGACAAACACCACCAAATCGCCGGGCTGCCGTTCCGCGTCGAGGGCCTGGAAGAGCGCCGCGTCGTCGCGGTGATGCCGGAAACGCCCGGCCTCCGTCGCCGCCGCCAGCAGGTCCGCCGCGGTGCCGCCGGGCACCGGGACCTCGCCGGCCGGATAGACTTCCAGCAGGTGCACGCGATCGGCGTGGGCCAGGGCCGCGGCGAACGCCGCCTTGAACTGCGCGGTGCGGGTGAACCGATGCGGCTGGAACACCGCAACCAGCCGGCCGCCGCCCACGCGCCCGCGCAGGCCCGCGAGCAGGGCCTGGATCTCGGCCGGGTGGTGCGCGTAATCCTCGATCACCGTGAGCCCGTCCCGGTCCTGCAGGACGGACTGCCGGCGTCGCACCCCGGCGTAGTTCGCCAGCAGGTCAGGCCTGAGGTCGGCGCCCATCAACTGCGCCGCGGCCAGCGCGGCGGTGGCGTTGGCGGCGTTGAAACGCGCGCGGGCGCGGACCTCGGCCGCGGCCAAGCGGAACCGGCCGCCGAGCTGCAGGCGCATGCGGCCCTCGGCCTCGTGCACGAGCAGACCTGAAAAGTCCCCAGCCGGCCCAAAGGTGACCGCCGCCGGCAGCAACTGCCGCGAGCGCGCGCAGTCGGCATTCACCACGACGGACCCGCCCGTGCGGCCGGCCAGGGCGACAAAGGCCTGCTCCAGCGCGGCGGGATCGCGGTAGTGGTCCGGGTGATCCCAGTCGAGGTTCACGATCACCGTGATTTCCGGGGCGAACGCATCGATGGTGCCGTCGCTCTCGTCGATCTCCGCCACGACCCAGTCGTTGGTCCCGGCCGCGGCCGGCGGGCTGGGGTCGTCGGCGAACAGCCCCCCGAGCACGTAGCCCGCGGGAAACCCGGCCTGGCGCAGCGCCGTGACCAGCATCGCCGTGGTCGTCGTCTTCCCGTGCGAGC
>JAHCAZ010000014.1 GCA_019634615.1 Opitutaceae bacterium | reverse complement strand
CGGAAGTCGTCACCGATGACGTTCAGATCCTTGAACAGGTTTTCCTTCTTGCCGTAGGCGTTGAGCGTGCGGGTGAGGGCGGCGCGGAAGCCGGAAACGTGCGTGCCGCCTTCGATGGTGTTGATGTTGTTGACGTAGGAGTGCACGTTTTCGGTGTACTCGCTCGAATACTGCATGGCGATTTCCAAGCCGACGCGATCGTATTCTCCTTCGATGTGGATGATGTCGGGATGGATCGGCTCGCTGGCGCGATTGAGGTACTCGACGAACTCGAGGATGCCGCGCTCGTAGCAAAACGTATCGCCGTCGCCGGATCGTTCGTCGTGAAAGACGATCTTCACGCCGCGATTCAAGAACGCCAGTTCCTGCAAGCGGCGGTGCAGCGTGTTGTAGACGAACTTGGTGTTCACGAAGATCGAAGCGTCGGGCTTGAAGATCGTCTTGGTGCCCACCTTGTCGGTGGTGCCGATCCGACGGACCTCGCCGACCGGCACGCCGCGCTCGTACTCCTGCTGGTAGACGTGCCCACCGCGGCGAACTTCGACCTCGCACCACTCGGAAAGAAAATTCACCACGGTCACGCCCACGCCGTGCAAGCCGCCGGAGGTCTGGTAGGCGCCTTTTTGGAACTTGCCGCCGAACTTGAGCACGGTCATCACGCCCTCCAGCGTGGAGATGCCCAGGTCGGAATGCTCTTCGACGGGGATGCCGCGGCCGTCGTCCCGGATACTGATCGAGCCGTCGACATGGATCGTGACCTCGATGCGCTTGCAGTGGCCGGCCAGGTGCTCGTCGACGGAGTTGTCGAGCACCTCGGAGACGCAGTGGTGCAGGGCCCGTTCGTCGGTGCCGCCGATGTACATGCCGGGCTTCTTTCGGACGGCCTCGAGGCCCTTGAGCTGGCCGAGCTGATCGGCGTTGTAAACGTGCGGATTGACGGGGTTTTGCGCAGGTTTTTCGGAGTCGTTTTGGTCGGACATTCGGGAAGGTTTGAAGGTGAAATTCGGAAAGAAAAATTCTTTGGAAAAACGCCGACGCACGCGAGGGTTTTTTTCCGAAAAAAGCGGCTTTTTTGACCCGTTCTTTTGGCTTTAAACCGAGAGTTTCCGTTGACCGCTGGGGGGATACCGGCAAGGTCCTCCGTCATGCTCACGCCCGTCCTCGAAAAGGTGCTGATTTTGCAGGATCGCGATGCCCACCGGCGGGGTTTGGAGGCCCAGATCAAGGCCGTCCCCGGTGAGATTGCCTTGGTCGACCAGAAAATCGCCGCCGAGAAGGCGGCCATCGAGGCGGCCAGAACCGAGCTTAAAGAGCTGGAAACCAAGAAGAAGCTGCTGGAGACCGAGATCGGCTCCGCCGAGGACAAGCTCGGCAAGTACAAGACCCAGCAGTCGCAGGTGCGCAAGAACGACGAATATCAGGCGCTCGGTCACGAGATCGAGCACACCGAGTCCGCGATCAGTGAGCTGGAGGGCCGCGAACTCGAGGTTATGTACGCGATCGACGAGGCGAGGAAGAAATTCGCCGCGGCCGAGGCGGTGCTGAAGCAGAACATCGCCGGGCACCAGGCGCGCATCGCCGTGCTCAACGAGCGGGCGGTGGCGCTGAAGGCCGAGCTCGAGGGGGCCGCGGCGGCGTTTCAGGCGGCCCGCGGGGGCCTCGAGGACCTGGTCCTGCGGGTCTACGACCGCCTCGCGGCCCGGGCCCTGCCCGTGTGCGTGCCGATCCACGGCGGCAAGTGCGGCGGGTGTCACCTGAAGGTATCCTCCGAGGTGGAGTCGGCCGCGCGCGGCAAGTCCGCCGACGGCAAACTCGCGGCTTGCGACCAGTGCGGGCGCTTGGTCTATTGGGAATCCTAGTTTTGGGGCCTGGTCGTCGCTCCGAGTTCTTTGATCCCAAGGCGCGGGTAACGCCGCGCCCGTTTTAGAAGTTCGGAGAGGAAAGTCCGGACACCACAGGGCAGGATGCCGCACAAGCCTCACCGCAAGTGCGGGCACCCGGCGTCAAGGCCGGGTGACGGACAGTGTCACAGAGAACAAACCGCCGGCCGGGCAACCGGCCGGCAAGGGTGAAAAGGTGGGGTAAGAGCCCACCGCGTCACGCGTGAGCGGGACGGCACGAAAAACCCCATCCGGTGCAAGGCAAAATAGGTGGCTGGGCGGCCCGTCCGATAGCCACGGGTATGCCGCATCCTCCTCCGCTGTGCGCAAGCGCAGCCACGGAGGGCAGGTCCGCCGCGAGGCGGGTGTTGAGAGAAATGACGACCGAATCCCGCGCGAGCGGGAGGAACATAATCCGGCTTACCGGCCCCAAAACTAGGTAATTTACCAGCTCAGCACCGTGATCGCGTTGCGGTCGGTGGCGGAGGTGATCTCGCGCCAGAGTGATATGCGATAGGGACTGTTGCCGCCGAAGTCGGCGAGGGACTCGTCGTAGTGGAACGCCGCGTTGCCGACGACGGTGATGTCGTTGGCCACGACGGAGCCGCAGACGTCGCCGTTGCCGTTGATCTTCACCGAGCCCTGTGGGGCGTACACGAGGCCGCTGAGCACGCCGTTGCCGGCGATCTGGATGTCCTGCACGCCGGAGGTCTTGGTGCCGTAGATCTGGAACGCCTCGGGCAGGTTGGCCGCGCCGGCCGTGGTGCCGCCGTTCATCACGCCGTTGCCGGCGATCTTGATGTCGCCTGGCGCGTAGATCTCCAACGTGGACCCGCTCTCGATATTGAGTGCGCCGCTGCCGCCGCCGATGTTGATCGAGGTCGTGGCGTTGGTCAGGGTGATGACCACCTTCACCGCCGGCGACGTGGTGGTCTTCTTCTTGATCGCCAGGGTCTTGTTGTTGAAGTTGATCTGGCCGGCGGTGTAGTAGTACTTCGAGTCGGACGCGGCCACGTCGGCGGCCCGCGGGAGATTGAGGCTGTTGGTGATGTCGCCGATGCTGTCGCCGGCGTTCGTCGGGTTGCTCACGTTGTCGAAGCTGGCCGAGAAATCCGTAGAGACGCGGCTCATGTCCATGACGCCCGTGGCGGTGCCGAAGGGCCCGACCAGCCCGTTGCTGCCGATGTTGGGCAGGGCGCCGCCGGTGGAGGCATAGCCCCAGATGTCGGCGTTCTGCACCAGCACGGCGTTCACGCCGATCGAGATGGAACCGACGGAGCCCTTGTCGTGCTTCACGGCGGCGCTGTAGGCCACCGGGGTGGCGCGGGCCGTGCCATCGTCATTCTTCTTGGAGTGCCAGCTGTCCACCGAGGCATTGTTGCCGCTGAAACTGATGAAGTCCTTCGCGACGAGCCCGTTGGAGAACTTGGAGGTCTTGCGCAGCCGGACCTCAAGCCACTTCTCGATCGGGCGGCCGTTCGGGATCGAGATCGTGGCGCGGGCCAGGGCGCGCGGGGAGGCGCCGGTGTAGCCGAGGATGTAGACGCGCACGACGCCGGTGACGCCTTGGTCGAAGGCATAGCTGCCCGTGGCGGGCAGGCGCTTGCGGACGTCGCCGGCCGGCACCGGGCTCGCGGAGTCCCAGCCGTCCCCCGTCCAGCTGTAGCTGTTGTCCGCGACGTACTTGTTGATCGAGTAGACGGCCTCCTCGAGGCCGTTCTCGGCGAGGTTCATCGCGGCGTTCTGGTAGAGGGCGGCGTTGGATATGGTCAGGCTCGAGCGGCTGAGCTGCAGGTAACTGGCGAGCGAGATGCTGATCACGGCGGCCAGGACCATGGCGACGATCAGGACGGAGCCGCGTTGGCCGCGGCCGGAGGCGGGAAGAGTGGAGGACACGTGTGGGGATGGACCGCGACTCACCAACTGAGGACGGTGATGGCGCTGCGGCCGGCGGCGGTGGTGACTTCGCGCCAGAGGGAGACGCGGTAGGGATTGTTGCCACCGAAGTCGCCGAGCGCCTCATCATAGTGGAACTGGGCGTTGCCGACGACGGTGATGTCGTTGGCCACGACGGAACCGCAGACGTCGCCGTTGCCGTTGATCTTCACGGAGCCCTGCGGGGCGTACACGACGCCGCTTAGGACGCCGTTGCCGGCGATCTGGATGCTCTGGGTCCCGGAGGTCTTGGTGCCCCAGATCTGGAAATTCTCGGGCAGGTTCGCCGTGGCCGCGGTGGTGCCGCCGTTCATGACGCCATTACCCGCGACACTGATGTCACCCGGAGCGTAGAGCTCGAGCTGGGAGCCGGACTGGATGTTGATCGCGCCGCTGCCGCCGCCGATGGAGATGGAAGTGGTGGTGTTGGTCAGGGCGATGACCACCTTCACGGCCGGTGAGGTCACGGTCTTCTTCTGGATCGTCAGGGCCTTGTTGTTGAAGTTGATCTGGCCCACGGTGTAGTAGTACTTGCCGTCGCTGGCCGCGACGTCGCCGGCGCGCGGCAGCGTGGTGTTGTCGGTGATATTGGTGATGTCGGTGTAACCCGTCGTGGCGGGGGCCGTGACCGGGTCGAAGCTGGCCGAGAAATCCGTCGAGACGCGGGACGGGTCGATCGTGCCCAGGGGTGTGCCCCACGGACCGACGCGGCCCTGGCTGCCGACGGAGGGCTGGGCGCCGCCGGTCGCGGCGTAGCCCCAGATGTCGGCGTTCTGCACGAGGACGGCGTCGACGGAGACCGAGATGGAGCCGACGGAGCCCTTGTCGTGCTTCACGGTCGAGCTGTAGGGCACCGGGCTGCCGCGGGCGGTGCCGTCGTCGTTCTTCTTCGAGTGCCAGCTGTCCACGGTGGCGTTGTTGCCGCTGAAGCGGATCGAGTCCTTGGCCACGAGGCCGTTGGCGAACTTCGAGGTCTTGCGCAACTGGACCTCGACCCATTTCTCGATGGTCTGGCCGTTGGCGAGCGTGACCGTGCCCCGGGCCATCGCCCGCGGCGCGGTGCCGGCGTAGCCTACGACGTACACCCGGACCGTGCCGGTGGCGCCTTGAGCGAAGGCGTAGGTCCCAGACGCAGGCAGCCGGCGACGGGCGTCACCCGCCGGCACCGGGCTGGCGGTGTCCCAGCCGTTGCTGCTCCAGTTGTAGCTGCTGTCGGCGACGGTCTTGTTGATCGCGTACATGGCCTCCTCCAGGCCGTTCTCGGCGAGGTTCATGGCCGCGTTGCTGTAGAGCGCGCGGTTGGACACCTCGAGCCCGGTACGGCCGAGCTGCAGGTAGCTGGCGAGCGAGATGCCAATGACCGCGCACAGGATCAGCGCGACGATCAGGACGGAGCCTTGCTGGTCGGCCCGGCGGCGGGGGCGGGTGGGTGCGATCATGGCGGGTGGGGGTGGCTCAGGCGGTGACGATTTTGTTGCGCAGGATGAAGCGCGCGGAGAGCACGGTGTTGGTGGCGTCGACGACCGTGGTGTTCGTGCGCATCGCCTCGAGCGTGATCTGGAGCTGCTTGGTGCTCGAGCTGGCGGTGGTGCGCTTCGCGGCGGTGTCGAGTTCCATCTCGGTGCCGGCGACATTGAAGGCGGAGAAGGCGAAGGTCCCGGGCGTGATGCCGGTGATGATGGCCGCGCCGTTGCGCGTGAAGGTGTTTGTGCCGCTGTTGTAGGCGTAGACGATGCTGGCCGCGTTCACGGTCAGGGTGCATTGCACCTCACTGTCCCAGGTGATCGCGCTGGCCTGCCGCACGTCCTCGGCGAACAGCTCGAGGCCGCGCCGGGCCTGCGACTCCATGTCGGAGTAGTTGCGCAGGTTCGCGCCGCTCCGGCCGAGGAAGAGGAAGGTGGAGAGGACGCCGGCGAGGATGAAGGTCGACAGCGCGGCGCTGATCATGACCTCCACCAGCGTGAAGCCGCGGCGGCCGGGCCTACGGATGGGCAATAGTGTAATAGTAGTCATAAAGGCCGTTCTTGGCGTAGATCGCGGAGAAGCTGCGCTGGTGCCACCGCAGGTCGTAGGACTGCCAGCGGACCGATACGTTGATGTTCTTGATCTCCGTCGGTCGCGTCGCGTCGCCGGTGACGGTCCGCGTGACCGTGTAGACGTTGTTGATGCTGGCGTGATCGCTGAAGTAGTCGGCGCCGTCGAAGGTCTCGGTCGCCGGCAACGCATTGATCATGGTCCAGCTCATCATCCGCAGGCGCTCCATCTCGCTCTGGATGATCTGCGAGGCGAGAGTCGTGCCGCGGGCCAGGTCGATGTGCTTGTAGCCGGCCTGCATCGCGATGATCGAGGTGGCGATGCCGAACGCCATGATGAAGCTGGCCATGGACACTTCGACGATCGTGAAGCCGCCCTGGCGGCGGCGGGGACGGGACGGGGTGGGTGCCATGCAGTCATCATGGCAGAAGTCCGCGCCGCCGGGTTAGAGGCTTACAGGTCCGTATTTCAGGCCTACCTCCGATAGGCCTGAGAGGGCCGGGGCCTAGAACCGAACCGCGCGCCTACCAGCCCGCGAAAAGATGATCGTACGCGGCGCGCGCCGCGGCGGTGTCCAGTTCGCGCCACTTCGTGATGCCGAAGGGCGTGTTGCTGCCATAGGTGGCCAGTGCCTCGTCGTAATGGAACGCCGCGTTGCCCACGATCGTGATGTCGTTGGCCACGACCGAGCCCATGACCTCGCCGTTGCCGTTGATCTTGACCGAGGCGCTCGGGGCGTAGACGGCGGCGCGCAGGGCGCCGTTGCCGGCGATCTGGATGGCCTGGCCCCCGGGCGTCGCATGGGTGCCCCAGAGCTGGAAGGTCAGGGGCTGGATATTGGCGTTGCCGATGCCGTTGCCCGCGATCTTCACGTCGCCCTCCGCGTAGAGCGTGAGCGAGGCGCCCGCGGCGATCTGGATCCGGGCGTTGCCGGTCACGCTCAGGGCGGTGGTGCCGGAGGTCGCCGTCAGAATCAGGGTGACGTCGCCCTGGATCGTGAGCGTCTGGTTCCCGCTCAGGCTGATCGCGGGGCAGCGCCAGCGCGTGGCGGTGCCGGGCGTGCCGAGGACGGCGCCGACCGTGGCGATGACGGTGCCGTCGGCCGGAGCCGCGGCCAGCGGGAGCTCGGCGTTGAAGTCCGTGGCGATGCGGTTCGCGTCGATCATGACGTCGGCCGGGGTGCTGGCGCCGCGGATCGAGCCGTTGACGCCCACCTGCGGGGCGGCGCCGCCGGTGTAGACGTAGCCCCAGATGTCGGCCTGGTTGATGAGCATCGCGGTGTTGGCGACGCTCGTGCTCGCCACGGTGCCCTGGTCGCGCCGAACGGCGGCGCTGTAGTCGACGGGCGCCGTGGCCGGGTCGCCGTCGGGGTCGGAGTTCCAGCTGTCGACGCTCGTGTTGGTGCCGCTGAACGTGATGGCTTCCTTGGCCACCAGGCCGTTCGAGAAGTACGACCGGCGCCGCAGCGTGACCTCGAGCATGCGCGTCACCGCCGGGCGCTGCGGCGGCTGCACCGAGGCGAGGGCGACGATCTTCGGGGTGCCGCTGGACGGCGGGTTGGTGTCGGTGACGTAGACCTTGACCCACGCGTCGGCCCCGGCGCCGAGATCGAAGCCGGCGAACTTGCGCCAGGCCCCGGTGCCGTCGGTGTTCCACCCGCTCCAGCCGTCGGTGTGCCCCTGCGTGGCGCGGTTGAACGACCATACGGCCTCCTCCGCGCCGGCCTCGACGAGGTTCAGCGCGGCGGTGCCGTGAAACGAGCGCTGGGCGAGGCGCGTGGAGTTGAGGTTCAGGTTGAGATAGCTGCCGAGCATGAGCGCGATGACCGCGCACAGCAGCAGGGCTACGATGAGCACGGAGCCGCGCGTCGCCGGCCGGGGATGGCGGCGGGCCGGGGGTGGCGGCGGGAGGATGTAGCGGGAGGGCGGCATCACTGGCTGACGCGCTTGTTGCGCAGGAGATAGCGGGCGGAAAGCGTGTTCTGGCTGGCGGCCACCGCGGTCACGCCGGTGCGGACGGGCCGGAGGTTGACCTGGACGAGTTTGGTCTCGAGGTCGTTGGCGGCGGCATTGGCGGTGACGCCGTTCTGCTCCAGCTTGAAGCGTGCGAAGGCGAAGTCGGTGCCGACCCCGCGCACGAGGACCTCGCGCGGCGCGGCCGAGGCGGCGTCGCCCGCGTGCCGGTAGAACGACCGCGCCGTGGCGCCGGCCGATGCCGCGTCGTAGGCATACGTGACCTGCGTCGTGCCGGAGCCCGCCGTCGGCAGGGTGAACGTGAGCTGGCGGCTGCTGTGCCACTGGACGGCGGTGGCCCGGCGGGCGTCGGCCGCGAAACGATCGAGGGCCCGGCGGGTCTGCGCCTCCATCTCGCTGTAGCTGCCCGCGTTGAAGCCCGTGCGGCCGATGAACAGGAAGGCGCTCAACACGCCCGCGAGCACCATCGTGCCCAGCGCGGCCGCCACCATCACCTCGACGAGCGTGAAGGCGGCGCACCGGGAACGGGCGGCGGGTGCCGGATCAATGGGCGGTGTAGAAGTAGTCATAGAGTCCGCTCCGCCCGTAACGGGTGATGACGCGGGCCGCGTGGTCGCGGCCGTCGTAGCCGCGCCAGGAGGCGACGAGGGTGATCTCCTTCATGTCGGCCTTGGGGGAGGTGATGGTCCGGGTGCACGTGAAGGTCGTGCGCGCGGAGCTGGCGGTGGGATCGGTCGCGACCGCCGCGGGTCCCGCGGCCTGGAGGCCCTCGAGTTGGGTCCAGTTCTTGAGGCGCAGGCTTTCGAGCTCGTTCTGCATGAGCTGGCCGGCGTAGGTGTAGTTGCGCGCCGTGTCGATCGCCTGCAGCCCGCGCTGGAGCGTGACGATGGCCGTGGTGATGCCGAGGACGAGCACCAGGGAGGCGAACATCACCTCGACGAGCGTGAATCCGCCCGTGCGCGCGCCGGGGAGCGGCTCCGCGCCGGGCCGGCCCGCCTGCTGCACGTAGAGGGCGGCGGCCTGCGAGCGACGCTTCACCTGGAGCTTCTCGAAGACGTTGATCAGGTAGTTTTTCACCGTGTTGTCGCTGAGGCCGAGGCGCGCCGCGGCCTGCTTGTTGGTCAGGCCTTCCGCGACGCAGGCGAGCACGCGGCGCTCCTGTTGCGAAAGGCTGCCAAGGTCGCCCTCGGGGCCGCGGTTGGCGCCGCCATTCCGGAGCATCTTCAACACCCGCTCGGTGACGTCCGGCGCGAGGATCGACTGGCCCGCGGCGACGTCGCGCACGGCTTGGATCAGTCCGGCCGGGTCGACTTCCTTCATCAGGTAACCCTGCGCGCCGGCCGTGACCGCCTCGTAGACGAAGTTGTCGCTCGAATGCGACGTAAGCACGATGACGCGCGTCGCGGGCTGCCGCTGCAGCATCTCGCGGCAGGCCTCGAAGCCGTGGCCGTCGGGCAATCGGATGTCGAGCAGGACGACATCGGGCCGCAGGCGGTCGCAGGCGGCGACCGCCTCGGCGACGGAGGCCGCCTCGCCCACGACCCTGAGGTCGGGCGGATCGGCCGAGTCCAGGACGGTGCGGATGCCCTCGCGGACGAGGGCGCTGTCCTCGACCAGGAGGATGCGGATGGCGGGCGGGCCGGATTTCATGGCGAAGGGGAGAGGGTGAACACGAACCGCAGGCGGGTGCCGGCGCCGGGCTCGGAGTGCAGGGTGAAGGTGGCGCCCAGCTCGGTCGCGCGCTGCGCGAGGTTCTCGAGCCCGCGGCCCCGGGTGGTGGCGCCGGCCTCGGGGTTGAAGCCGACCCCGTCGTCGGCGATGTCGAGGGCCGCCTGGCCCTCGGGCGTGCGGGCGAGGGTGACGCGGATCTGCTCCGCCGCGCCGTGGCGGAGGGCGTTGCTCACGGCTTCGCGCATGATGTGCAGGGCGTTGGCCCGCTGGTTCAGCGTCAACTGGGCGGCGAGATCCTCGTCGATCGCGGCCTCGGTCCTGGCCGGGCTGATGCTCTGCATGAACTCCAGCAGCGCGTGCACCGCCTGGGTGAAGGTCTGCTGTCGCAGCGCCTCGGGCTCGAGCCCGGTGATGAAATTGCGCACGTCGCGGATGATCTCGTTCAGCGTGGCGCGGCACTGGTTGAGGCGCTCGGCGGCCTCGGTGTCGCCGGGCCGCAGCAGGGCGCGGATGCCGGCCAGGCCCATGCCCGTGGCATAGAGGGCCTGGATGACGCCGTCGTGCAGGTCGCGGCCAAGCCGGGTCCGCTCCTCGAGCGTGCGGCGCAGGTCGGCCTCGGCGGCGGCGAGGGCGGCGGCCACGCGCCGGCGTTCCTCGATCTCGCGCTTCAGCGCGTCGCGCTGCGCGAAGAAGGCCTCGAGCATGCGGGCGGTGGCGGCGAACTCGTCGCGGCCCCGCAGCAGGGGGGCCAGTGGTTCCGGCTGGCCCGCGGCCAGGCTGGCACCGATGCGGCCGAGCGGCTGCAGCACCCAGCAGTGCAGGCTGAGCGCCAGGCCCGCGATCAGCAGCAGGCCGAAACCGAAGAACATGGCCGCGTCCGCCCCGATCGGCCCCGGGCCCGGCTCCGACCCAGGCGCCGCGTAGCTTACCTGCAGGCTCCGCAGCGGCCGGCCCTGCCAGTCCGGCAGCAACCGCGTGTGCACGTGCTCCGACGCGGGCGTGGCCGCCGGGTGCAGGTCGAGCGTGACGCGCCCCTCCGTGAGGCTCGAGAGCACCTTCAGGTGCGCGTCGTCCCAGCGGCGGGCCGCGAGGAGCCAGCCCCAGGGCGGGGCGCCCGGGTCGAGCACGACCGGCTCGACGCACAACTCGAGGAGGCCCGCGTCGCTCTCGCTGAAAAACCGGTAGGGCGGCGGCTCGGCCGTCCACAGGGCGATCTTCGCCGCGGGGATCGGCGGCTGCACCAGGCCGTAGTCGGCCGCGACCCGCGCGACGGTGCCGCCGCGCCGCACGATCCAGTAGGCGGTGATGCCCGGCACCTCGGCGGCGGGTGGGATGCTCGCGTCCTCCCGCAGCAGGCGCTGGGCCGCGAGGCCGGCGCCCTCCCGGGCAAAGTCGCGCAACGACCGCCCGGTGGCCTTCAGCCAATGGTCCAGTTGTTGCTCGCGCGCGCGGTGCAGCTGCGCCGCATCCTGCACCGCCGCCCGCCGCGCCATCTCACGCAGGCCCCAGAGCGCCCCGGCAAAGGCCAGAAGCATCAATCCCAGCAGGGCGACGAACTTGAGCCGGACGTTCATGGACCGTGAGTTCCCCTCTGGCCGGGGGTCCGTGCAGGACAGGTTCCGGCGCATCCAAGGGTGGCGTTCGCCGGGTGCGAACGGTAATACATCCTGAGGAGAATACCCCTACTTCTGACTTACGCCTAGGGCCATCGGCCCTAAATATCAGGCCTATCAAATAGGCCTTAACAGGCCTATCTTCAGGGTTGGCTTTCTTGTCGGTGCTCGCCCGCCCCGTCCCAGCTCACGGGCCCGGCGGCAGCGCCGAGCTCTGCGGCCGGCCGACTTGCTCGACATAGAGTGCCGCCGCCTGGGAACGACGCTTCACCTGCAGTTTCTCAAAAACGTTGATCAGGTAATTCTTCACCGTGTTCTCGCTCAGGTTGAGCCGTTCGCCGGTCTGCTTGTTCGTGAGACCCTCGGCGACGCAGGCGAGCACGCGCCGCTCCTGCTGCGAAAGGCTCGAGAGGTCGCTCGTGCCGTCCTTCCCGCCGTTGCCGCTGCGCAGCATCTTCATCACGCGCTGGGTGATGTCGGGGGTCAGGATGGATTGGCCGGCGGCGGCCTTGGTGATGGCCTCGAGCAGCGCCGGCGGGTCGACTTCCTTCATCAGGTAACCATGGGCGCCCGCGATGACGGCGTTGTAAACCAGGTTGTCGTCCACGAACGACGTCAGCACCAGCACGCGGGTCTCCGGGACCTCGGTGTGGATGCGCCGGCAGATGTCGATGCCCGAGCCGTCGGGCAGGCGCAGGTCGAGCAGCACGACGTCGGGTTTCAGGCGCAGTACCTCGCTCATCGCCTCGGCGGCATTGGCGGCTTCGCCGACGACCTGGATGGCCCCGTGCTGGCTGTGGGCGGTGATGACCGAGCGCACGCCGCGCCGCACGAGCGCGCTGTCATCCACGAGGAGGACGCGAATGACGGGAGTCGAGGTTTTCATGAGGGAAGGGGAAGGCGGACGGTGACGAGGGTGCCGCGGCCGGGTTGCGATTTGAGTTCGAGTTCGCCCCCTAGTTGGAGCGCGCGTTCGGCCATGTTGTCAAGGCCGTGTCCCCCGAGCCGCGGCTCGGACGGATCGAAGCCGCGCCCGTTGTCCTGGACCGTGAGGAGCGCCGCGGCCTGGTCGGCGGGCCGCAGGCTCACGGCGATCCGGCTGCCGCGGCTGTGGCGCACCGCGTTGCTCAGGGCCTCGCGCACGATATAGAGCAGCTGCGTGCATTGCTCGACCGGCAGGCGGGCGGCCAGCGCCTCGTCGATGGCGACGTCGAGGCGGACGGCCGGGGCCGCCGTCTGCATGAAGTCGACCAGCAGCCGCACGGCCTTCGCGAAATCCTTCTCGGTCGCCGCGGGCTCGAGCCGCGAGATGAAGCTGCGCAGTTCGCGGATCGAGGCGTTGAGCTCGGTCCGCGTCTGGTCGATCGCCTCCTCGGCCTGCTCCGGCTGCTGGCGCAGGAGCGGGCCGATGCTGGCGAGGTTCATGCCGATCGCGTAGAGGGTCTGGATCAGGCCGTCGTGCAGGTCGCGGCTGAGCTGCGCCCGCTCGTCCAGCGTGTGGCGCAGCTTCGCGCGATCCTCGAACGACGTGCGCACCAGCTCGGCGACCCGCCCCAGCTCGGAACGCTCGGCGCGCAGGGATTCCAGCGGCCCCGTGTCGCCCGTCGCCAGGCTGGCGCTGATCTGCCCCAGCGGCGCCAGCACCCAGCGCCGGGTGAACCCGGCGCCCAGCAGGATCGCAATCGTGCCGAACGTGAACAGGATCGCCGACTCCCAGGTGTCGGTGTCCGCGATGAACTCGAGGGTCGTGGACGCGTATCGCACGTGGAGTTCCCGGAGCACCCGACCATCCCAGCTGGGGAGATCGCGGTAGAGGTGGATCGTGTTCCGCTCCGCCGGATGGCCCGCGTCGGCGGCGCTGATCTCGACCTGCGCCTGGCTCAGGCCCGCAAGGCGGTCGAGGTGGGCGGAATCCCAGAGGGCGGCGGTCAGCAGGAAGCCCCGGGGTGCGGAAACCCGCTGGGTGTCCTCCGAGGGCACGATCACGGCGCCGCGCACCTCGGCGAGCCCGGCCGGCGTCACGATGAAGAAGTGGCAGGCCTTGTCGCGGCGCAGCTGCTCCGCCAGGGCCGGCCCGGGCGGCAGGGCGGACGTGGGCGGCACGGCGGCATCGGCGGCGGTGGCGTAGAACAGGGTGCCGTCCGGCTTGAACACCCAGGCCGCGTGGGCGTTGAACGTCGCGAGGCTGGGGTCGATGTTGACGGCCGCCCAGGCGCGATCGACGGCCGGGCGGGCCACAAAGTCCACCATCTCGGTCCACAGCGAATAATCCCGCGTGAAGGTCTCCAGCGAGCGCCCGCTCAGCTCGATCAACCGGTCGAGCATCCGGCTGCGCTGGCCGGAGAGGTCCTGCAGGATGAGGTTCGTCTCCCGCTTCTCGTAGTACCGGAGCACCAGCAGGCTGGCGGCCAGCCCCACGCACAGCAGCACCAGCAGGAGGTTGAAACGGGTGCGGAGCGTCATGGGGTAACAGGCCGACTCTGGCCGGGCCCTTGGCGGCCGCAAAGCAGAAAGCGCTCCCCGGGCCGCCGGGTCGCGGCCGCCGGCCCCCGCGGACTCTCCGAAAATACCGTTGACTCTCCCGCGGGCGTTTGAGTCTTTGACCGGCTTCCAATCCCTATCCGACCATGGCCAACACCAAATCCGCGATCAAAGCCGCCCGCAAGTCGAAGCGCCTGACCGACCGCAACAAGACCGCCAAGACCCGCCTGAAGACCCTGCACAAGAAGCTGGAAACCGTCGCGAAGGCCGGTGACGCCGCCGCGGCCGCCGCCGCCGCCTCGGCTTACGTTTCCGCGATGGACAAGGCCGTGAAGTCCGGCGTCGTGCACCGCAATGCCGCCAGCCGCGCCAAGGCGCAGGCCGCGAAGTACCTGGTCGCGAAGAAGTAAGTCCGCCCCGGTTTTCCTCCTTTCGCCCCGCGCCCTTCCGGGTCGCGGGGCTTTTTGTTTTTGCCGCGGGCCGGCGAGTCCCCATGCGTAGGGCGTGGCTTCGCCGATCACCCTGCACCTCGCCCGTCACGCGGAGACCGCGTGGACGGCCGTGATCCGGCCCTGGCTGCTGGCCGGGCGGGGCGGCCTCGAGCGCAGCCACGTCATCGTCCCGACCCGCGGCCAGGCCCACGCCTTCAAGCAGCGCTGCCTGCGCGAGGACCTGGCCCTGCTCGGCGTCGAGTTTCTGACGCCCGGCCTCGCCCACCAGAAATGGCGCGCCCTCGCGGGCCCCGCCGCCCCGGCCATGGGCCGCGAACTCCTGCTCCTCGGTCTGCGCACGCACATCGCCCGGCGCCTCGCCGCCCTGGACCCGCGGGAGCCCGCCTGGGGTTTCTGGCGCAGCCTCCAGAGCGACCCCGAGCGGGTCCTCGACGATGGCGACGAGCTGCTCAAGGCGGGCTTCGCCCCCGGGGACTTCCCGCTTCCGCCCCTGCGCGAGCTCTTCACCGACCTCGCGGCCTGGGTCGAGCGGCTCGGTTACGTGCTCGCGCCGGTCGCCGCGGTGGAGGCGGGGCTTGCGGCCGTGCCGCCGGGCACGCCGCGGCTCGGCGGCCGCCTGCTCGTGTGGACCGGCGGTCCCGAGCTGTGGGGCGAGTTCTTCCCGCTCGCCGCCGTCGTGCGCCGCTGCGCGGAGGTCACCGCGATCTTGCCCGAGCCGGCCTTCCGCGGCGAATCCGCGCCCGATGAGCGCTGGGTCGAGCTCTGGAGCGCGCTGCTCGGCGTCGAGCCGCAGCCGATCGATGCGCCCGAGCCCGCCGCCACCTGCGAGGCGGTGGGCGCGCTCTGGACGCATGACGGCGGCGCGGCCGACCGCGCGGCCGTGCTCGTCGGCCGCACCCGCGGCGACGAGTTGCGCCTCGTCGCCCGGCACATCGGTGAACTCCTAGCGGCCGGGGCGGAGAACATCGGCGTCGCCTTCCCCCGCGCCGACGCGGCCCACCTGCAGCTCGCCCGGCTGCTGGCGGCGCGCGGCGTGCCCTTCGCCGACCTACTCGAGACGGCGGGGCCGCCGGCGTTGGACGCGCAGGCCCAGCGGGCCCTGCTGGCCTTTCACGAGCGCGGCGGACGGATCGAGGAGCTGCTCGGCCTCTGGCCCTGGCTGCGCGCGACCGGCGCCGTGACGCTCGCGCTGGGCGAGGCGAGGCGCGCCTGCGAGCGCAGCTTCGATGCCTGCCAGGTCCATGATGCCGCCGCGCACCTGCGGCATTGGGACGAGACAGCGCCCGAGCTGGCCCGCGTCGCGCGCGTGCTGCTGCCGGCCTGGCCGGAGGAAATCACGCTCGCGGTGGCGCTCGCGCGGTTCCGCGCGGCGGCGACGGCCCTGGCCCTCGAGTTGCCGGAAGGGTGGGGGCCGCTCGACCAGCTCGCGGCGCGCGAGCCGGAGCCCCTGCCGCTCGGGGCGGTGGTGGCGACGTTGGCTTCCTTCCTCCCGGCGCAGGCCCCGGTGCGGGCCGCCCCGGGCAAGGGCGGATTCGCCCGCGTGACGCTGGGCACGCGCCGGCGCCTCGAGGGTGTGGCGTGGTCGCACCTCATCCTGGTCGAGAGCAACGCCGGCGTTTGGCCGGAGCGGCGCGAGCCGAGCTGCTGGCTCACCGACGAGCAGCGCCGCGCGCTCAACGTCCGCGGCCGCTTCTCGCTGGGCCTGTTCACCAGCGACGACCGCGCGGCCCTCGAGCGGGCCGGCTGGCGCGCCCTGGCGCGCGACACCGCGACGGCGATCACGTTCTCGGCCGCGCTGTTTGCCGAGGAGGAACCGGAGCTCCGGCTGGCGCCGAACTCGTGGCTCGAGCGCGTCTTGTGGGCGCAGGGCCGGATCAGCGCCGAGACCGGGCTCGAGGCCGCCTTCGCCGGGCTGGCCGCCGCGATGCCCGACCCGGCGCGCCCGGCCCCGCCCGACCTGCCGGCCTGGAGCGAGGCCTGGGCCGGGCGCCGCGACCCGGCGCGCCCGTTCGACGAGCATTTCTTCTGCGCCGATCCGGCCCTCGCCACGGTGGACAAGCTGTCCGCCAAGCTCATCGAGCGCGGCGTGCAGGATCCGGCCGTGCTCTGGTTCGAGGCCGTGTTGCGCACGCCGCGCGTCGCCTGGGAGCCGTTGGTCCGCACCCCGCGGAAGGTCCTCGGCCAGCAGGCGCACGCCCTGCTCGCCGCGGCCCTGCGCGCGACCGAGGTCACGAAGGGCTTTGGCGCCCTGCCGCCGGCCGCCGAGGCGTCGGACCGCCTGGCGCGCGCGCTCGCGGACCTGCGCGCCGCCTGGCCGGCGGACCGGTACTGGGATTCGTTCCACGCGGAGCTGGCGCGCACCTGCACCGTCCTCCTGGGGAATGTCTACGCCCTCGGCGCCGGCGGCTTCGTCGCGACGGAGGCCTGGCTGCCGCGGGCGGCGGAGTTGGCACTGGGCGCGCGGCGCCTGCCGGTGGTGGGGCGGCTCGATCTCGTCCTGCTCGACCGCCCGGGCTGGGCGGGGGCGAGCGTGGACATCGTCGACTTCAAGACCGGCGGCGATCTCGACTTGTCGGCCAAGCGCATGGCGCACAGCGGGGCCTCGCTCCAGCTGGGCGTCTACCTTGCCGGCGTGCGCTCGCTCGGCGCGGCGCGGGGCCGGGTGTGGATGCTGAAACCGGAACCCGGCGCCGCCGTGAAGCTGGAGGACACGGAGCTCCCGGCCGCGCTGGCCAAGCTCGACTGGCTCGCGGTGGCGCTCGCGCGGGGGGCTTACGGCGCGCTGACGCCCGACCGGTCAGATTACGCCCAGCCGGGTTTCGCCTGGCCGCTCGCCTGCACGCCGGTGCGCCACGCCGTGCTGCGCGCGAAGCATGCGCTCACGTTCGGCGGAAAAGAAAGCGGGGCGGCCGATGCCTGAGCGGCTGGTCGACCACGCGGCCCGCGCGCGTTTCCGCGACGATTGGGACGCAAATTTCGCCGTGAGCGCCAATGCCGGTTCCGGCAAGACGACCGCGATCTCGCAGCGCCTGGCCGCGCTGGCGCTGGCGCCGGGTGGCGCGGAACGGTTGCGGCGCACCGCCGTGGTCACGTACACCAAGAAGGCGGCCGCGCAGATCGAGCAGCGCGCCCGGCAGGTGCTGCTGCAGCAGCTCACGGCCGGCGGGGCCACGGACCTGGCGCCCCTCGACCGGTTGGAAACCGCGTTCTTCGGCACAATCCACAGCTTCTGCCTGAAGCTCGCGCGCACCTATGGGCCGACGGTCGGCATCAACCTCAACCCGACCGTCGTCGCGGAGGATGATGACGCGCTGTGGGAGGAGTTCGTCGAGCAGGACCCGATGACGTTTGCCGCCCTCGGCGAGGCCGGGCTCGCGGCGTTCCTGCGCCACCTGGCCCTCGCGGACGTCTTCCCGCTGGCGCGGAACCTCGACGCGACGACGGCGGCGCAGCTCCAGGCCCGGCGCCCGGCCGGTCCGCCGCCTCCGCCGGCGGCCGCGGTGCTGGATCAGCTCCTGGCCGTGCGGCCCAAGGGCGGCGGGGCGGAGAACATCCGCCGCAGCCAGCAACGGGCGGCCGAGTGGCAGGCGGCTTGGGAGCGCGGCCAGGGCTTCCTGCCGTTGTACGAGCCGGCGGGATCCGCGCGCGAGGTCGGCGAGCTGGCGCAGGCGTGGATGGCCCCGCTCAAGCGCTGGCTGGCCGCGGCCGCGGCCGCGCTGGCCGGCGAGTTGGCGGACCGCTACCGCGCCTGGCGCTTCATCCGCGGCGTGCAGACCTATGCCGACCAGATCGACGCCGCGATGGCCGTCCTGCGCGACGACGACCTGCTCGACCGCATGCGCGCCGACGGCTGGCGCATCCTGCTCGACGAGGCGCAGGACACGGATCCCGCGCAGTTCGCCGTGCTGGTGGAACTGGCCCGCGCGCCGGGTGCGAAGCGCGGGACCTGGCCGGGGACGCCGGGAGCAGGCCCGCGTCCCGGGCATTTCTGCATGGTGGGCGACGGCCAGCAGGCGATCTACGGCAGCCGGGCCGATATCGGCAACTTCACGCGCCACGTCGAAGCGTTTCGCCGCGGCGACGGCGGCGAGCTGCTGGAGTTTCAGGTCACGTTCCGGGCGCCGCGGGCGGTCATCCGCCTCCTCAACGCGACGCTGCCGCCGGTGTTCGGTCCCGCGCTCGGCGAAAATCTCGGCCTGCCCGCGGCCGAGGGGGCGGAGCCGCCGCTGCTGCAGGTGCCGTATGTGCCGCTCGCGGCTGGGCCGGGCAACGAGGCCGGCGCGGTGTTGCGGCTGCCGCTGACGCTGCCCGCCGCGGCGCCGGGGGGCGTCGAGGCTTGGCTGGCGGAGGAGGCGGGTCAGGTGGCGCGCTGGCTGCAGGCGCACGGGCCGGCGGCCGTCGGCGCGCACCACTGGGGCGAGGTCGCGGTGCTGGCGCCGCGCAACGAATGGCTCTCGACCGTGCGCAAGGCCTTCGAGGCCGCCGGGCTCCGGGTGGCGTTGCAGACGCGGCGCAACCGGGCCGGCGACAACCCCGTTTACGCCTGGGTGGCGGGCCTCCTGGCCGTCTGTGCCGACCCGGAGAACCAGTTTGAATGGGTCGGGGTGCTCCGCGAGGTCTTCGGCGTCAGCGACGCCCTGATCGCGGCCGAGCTGCGCCGCCACGGCCGGCTGGCCTGGGAGGAACCGACCGTGCATGCCGCGCCGCTCGCCGCCGCCCTCGCGACCGTGCGGCCGTTCGTGCTGCGGGCGAACGACGAGGGCCAGGCCCTCGGTGAATTCGCCCGCCAACTGGCGGAGGCCGCCGGCCTGGCCGCGCGGGCGGAGGCGCTCGATGCGAGCGGCGGACTGACGGCGGAACTCGACCGGCTGCTGACGCAGGCGGCGGAGCTGGGCCTGCAGGGTGGGGGACCGCGGCAGTGGCTGGCCGAACTGCTCGCTCATCTCGAGGACGGGCGGCCCGCGGGCAAGCCGACCGACGACGCGATCAACCTGCTCACCTCCCACTCAGCCAAGGGCCTCGAGTGGCCGGTGGTCATCGTGGCCGGGCTCTGGCGCGGGATCGGCCGGCCGCCTGAGGCGGGCTTCAAGCTGGTGCGCGACGCGGCGGCGGGCCCGCAGGTGTTCTTCGATCTCTCCAGCCTGCCGGCGGGAACCCGCGAGGCGCGCGACCGCGAGCGCGTGCGCGAGCTGGTGCGGCTGCTTTATGTGACGTTGACCCGGGCGCGGCGCACGTTGGTCGTGCCGTGGGTCGATGGCTTCGGCGGGACGCAGCGCGAGAAGCCCAGCTTTGCCGGCCTGTGGGGCGCACCGTGGGCCTCCCTGCCGGAGGCGGATGGCAGCCGGCTGGCCGCGTTGCCGGCGCCGACGCCCCGGCCAGCGACGGTTCCGCCGGTCGCGGTGCCCGTCGGCCGGGCGGCGCCGCGCCTCCCGGAGCGGATCCTGCCCCACCAGCTGGCGTATGCGCCCGACCTCGTGCGGACGGTGCGGCACGAGTCGGCCGCGGACGAGCCGTGGCCCGGCGGCGGCGCGGACGAAGCCATCGAGTACGGCCTGTGGTGGCATGAGACGATGGAGTTCCTGCCGTGGACGGCGGCCGCGGCCGCGATCGAGCGCCACGGGCGCGAAGCGGTGGTGAAGGCGGAGTCGCGCGGCTTTGGCGACCGGGCTGCGGCGGAGTGGTCGCGGTTGCAGGCGAGCGCGGCATGGCGGGAGTTGCGCGATCCGCGCTGGGTGCGACAGGCCGAGATCGGCATCCTCGCGCCGTTGCGGGCCGGGGTGTGGATCGACGGCGTGATCGATTTGGTCCTGCACGATCCGGCGGGCCGTCGCGTCTGGGTTGTCGACTGGAAGACCAACCGGCGTCGGGCCGGGGAGGACGACGCCGCGCTGCTCGCGCGCCTGGCGGCGGTCTATGCCGCGCAATTGGCCGCCTACGGCACCTGCCTGGCGCCGCTGTTCCCGGGTTGCGACGTGCGGCGGCTGGTTTATTCGACGGTGGCCGGGGCCTGGGGCGAAGTCGCGGGGACGTAACTTCTGGCTTTACAGGCGCGCGGCCGCCCAGCACGTTGCGCCCTCAACACTTTATCTCATCCCATGGGCAACCTGAAAAAGAAACGTCGTCTGAAGATGTCGAAGCACAAGCGCCGCAAGCGCCTCAAGGCTAACCGACACAAGAAGCGCACCTGGCAGAAGTGAGCCTTCCGGCTCCGGCCCATCGCGCCCTTTCCACCCGCCGAGCTCCGGCGGGTTTTTGTTTTCCGCGGCAGTCCGCCTATTTGGGCCTAGTTCAAGAAATGGTAAATGGCGGCGTTCGAGGGGTTAAGAACGGATTTAATCTTGTCACGCCGGTGCAGCTAATGCATTAAGGGAATTCCACCAGCCCCCGTCTCCGTTTCCTTCGGACATCGAGCCCCGACGAAAATCGGCCGACCACCACCACCAAGCACCAGCAACCGCGCTTACCGTCGCATGCTTTTTTCCGCAAAGCCGAAAGGGTTTTACGTCGAGCAAAACGACCATGCCATCATGCTGGCGCGGACCTCGTCCGTGGAGGCCCCCTTGGTGGTTGAGGAAGTGCGGGAGTGCCCGCCCGGCGACGCGGCGGCTTTGGCGGAGGCGATCAAACAGCTGCAGCCGAAGAAGTCATCCAGCGGCTACCTGCACGCGTGCTGCGGCGTTTACGCGCCCAAGCGATTCCTCCGCAAGGTCACGATCGACCCGAAGAAGCTGAAGGAACCTACCTATTTTGGGGAGATCCTCGCCCAGCAGTTCCGCATCGAGCCCGACAAGACGGTCACGATGGTGCTGAACGCCCCGGATGGCACGGATTACGACGTGGCCAAGGGCGCCCAGCAAAAGGAGGCCCTGTTCGCGGGGATGCCGGCGGAGGAGATCATCACCACGCAGGACGGCCTGCTGGCCAGCGGTATCTATCCTGAGCGGCTCGAGATCGGGAGCATCTCGACGCTCGGCGGCCTGGTCAATTACCTCAATTTCACGAAGAACAAGACCCCGGTGCTGGTGCTGGAAGTCAGCACGGACACGACAAACTCCTTCATTGTCAGCAGCGCGGGCATCGAGGCCACGCGGCCGATCCCGCAGGGCCTGGAATCGATGATCCCCGTCGTGCAAAAGGAACTCGGCCTTAAGGACGAGGAATCGGCGCGGAAACTTTTTTATTCCAATACCTTCGATTTCACGGGCATGGGCCCCCTGCTGATCCGCAAGCTGCTGAAGGAACTGCAGTCCTCGATCGGCTTCTACGAGGTGCAGACCGGCCAGTCCGTCGGGTTGCTGCTCTCGACCATCCTGCCTGCCAAGCTGGGCTGGCTCGACGGCACCATCGCCAAGGAGCTCGGCATCAGCCCGCTCAAGCTCGAGCTGGCCCCCTGGCTCGAGACGCTCGAGATCACCGTTGCCGACGCGGCCAAGGCCGCGCTCGAACCCCGCTGGTTTGGACTGCTGGCCCTGATGGCCCGCCACGAAACCGTCAACCCCGCTGCCAATGCTGTCGCTGCTGAAAAAAAAGCCTGACGCCGCCGCGGCCAACCTGACGCCCGCCTGGCATCCGAACTTCCGCAATTTCGAGCGGTTGCCGGACACCAAGGTCGTGCGGACGACGTTTTTCGTCAACGCCACCGCGATCGTCGTCACGCTCGTCGCCCTCATCTTCACTGGCAATCGGGAGGTCACGCTGCACTCGATCAAGGGCCAGTTGGAGGAGATCGAGGCCCAGATCGTCCGCGACAAGCCCGCCAGCGACAAGGCGGTCAGCCTCTTCGCCCAGTTCCAGGCCGAGGAGAAGCAGCTGGCGGAGGTCGATGCCTTCCTCAAGGCGCGGCCGATCGTTTCCGACCTCATCCTGCGCCTCGGCCAGACGCTGCCGACCAACGTCGCCCTCGATTACTTCGACCTGCGCGAGAACGTCGTGACCATCCGCGGCACCGTGCGCGGCGCGCCCGACATGGCGAGCGGCTACGCCTCGGCCTACGTTGACCAGCTCCGCACGGATCCCGAGCTGGCGCTCAAGTTCGACGATGTCCTGCTCAAGAACCTCAATCGCATCCCGACGAGCGGCCGGCTGGCGATCGAGATCGAGCTCAAGCTGAAGGGGGCGGCGAAGAAATAAGCCATGGCCATCTCCAACGAACAGGTTGTCGCCGCGCTCAAGAAGAACCCCGTGGTCTCGGCGGCGGTCATCATCTGCATCGCCCTGGCGCTGGCCCATTACTTCCGCAGCGACCTCATCGCCACGGCCACGGGCCGGCTCGACGAGCGCGCCAAGGAAGGCCGGCGCCTCGCGGCCAACATCAAGAATGCCGCCCAGCTCCCCGAGCAACTCGCGCGGGTCTCCGAGGCGACCAAGGATATTGACGGCCGGCTCGTCCGTGTCGCCGCCCTGGCCAACAACCTCCAGTACTTCTACAAGCTCGAGGCCGACACCGGCGTGAAGCTGATCGACCTCCGGCAGACCACCGATTCCGGCCGGGCCGCCAAGACCGGGAGGATCCCGGTCAGCTTCGCGGTGACGCTGCACGGCGAGTACCCGCAGGTGCTCGACTTCCTGCGCCGCGTGGAAAGCGGCTCGCATTACTGCCGCGTGCGCGCGGCCAACGTGACCCCGTTCGATGCCGGCGCCGGCAGCTCGGGCGTGCGGTCGGACGCCGCCAAGCTCACGCTCAACCTCGAACTGCTCGGCGTGCCATGAGAACGACACTTCCGACCCTCCTCAGCGCGGCATTTCTGGCCCTCCTCGGGGCCGCGCCCGTCGCCGCCCAGCAGTCCGACCTGACGGCGCCGCCGAAGCGCGCGGCCACGGTGGATCTGGCGGATCGCCTCTTGAAGCCGCGCGTCCTCGCGGCCCTGCCGGAAACGCTCGTGGTCCCCTTCAATCCCGCCGGTTTCGACCAGCCCGACCCGGAGGAGATCAAGGCCCAGCAGGCCGCCGCGGCCGCCGCGGTCGCGGCCGGCACCCCGCTGCGCCCGGCCGGCGATCGCAACGTCCTCGCGACGCTCGCCGAGAAACTCTCCCCGTCGGGCACCGCCATCATCGGCGGCGAACCGATCCTTCTCTTCGGCTCGCGCCGCCTGAAAGTGGGCGACCGCCTCACCGTCACCTTCGAGGGCACGGATTATCAGCTCGATATCACGGCCATCAGCCGCACCACCTTTACCCTTCGCCTGAACCGCGAGGAAATTACCCGGCCCATCAAACCAGGAAAGAAATCATGAGAACCCACTCCATCACCCCGCCCGCCCTGCTGGTCGCCCTTCTGCTGGCCCCCAGCGCCTGGAGTCAGACCGCCCCCGAGGAGCAGACTGCCGCTGCTGTCGCCCAGCAGGCGCCGGCGGCGGACCTCGTCATCAAGGATGAGGGCACGGAGGCCACTGGCACGGCCACAAAGGGCAAGGACGCCTCGGGCGCCGACACGCTCTCGGTGGACTTTCCCGACGAGGACATCCGCAACATCCTGCGCAATGTCGCGGACCTCTTCGAGCTGAACCTCGTGGTGCCCGAGGCCCTGCAGGGCCGCACCTCGATCAAGCTTCGCGACGTCTCCTGGCGCCAGATCTTCCAGGTCGTGCTCACGCCGGTGAACTACACCTACGTGGTCGAGGGCAACATCATCAAGATCGTCAGCATCGAGAGCCTCTCGATGGAACCGCCCACGACCGAGGTCTTCATCCTCAATTACGCGCGCGCCGGCGACATCATGCCGACCGTCAACACCCTCGTGGACAGCAGCAAGGGCGGTAAGATCGTCAAGGACGACCGCAGCAACGCGATCATCATCACCGAGCGCCCCTCGCAGATGAACCGCATCCGCCCGATCATCGAGTCGCTCGACAAGGCGACCGACCAGGTGATGATCGAGTCGAAATTCGTCGAGGTGACCCAGGGCGACATCCGCGATCTCGGCCTGGACTGGACCGTGAGCGCGTCGGCCGGCATCGGCCAGGATTACTCGAAGAACAAGGCGAATTCCTACGACAAGTCCCGCAACAGCCGGAATTCCTCGGACGATTCGGCCTCCAACTCGCGCAATCAATCCGCGGACAACAACACGAACAACACCTTCAACTCCACCCGCACGGTCAACAACACCCAGAACTCCGGCAGCTCGAGCTCGACGTCCATGACGCCGCCTTCGGGACCGTTGACCACCACTTACGGCCCGACCACGACCAGCACCAGCAACACCGACAATTACACGAGCTCGGCGGTGACGACTGTCAGCAATGCGGCCTCGGATGTCACCGCGGCGGCGTCCAGCCTCGCCAACGAGGTGGCCGGTTCGACCCTCAACCTGTTCAACAACTCGGCCACGAGCGGGCTCAACACGGCGGTCTTCTCGAATTACGAGTTCGGCGTGATCCTGAAGGCGCTGCAGACGAGCCAGAACACCAAGCTGGTCTCGAACCCGACGGTGGTGACGCTCAACAACTCCGAGGCCCAGATCAACATCGGCAAGGAGTTCCCGATCCCGAAGTACACCTACAACTCCGAGCGCGGCACGTATGAGGTCAGCGGCTTCGATTACCGGCCGATCGGCATCATCCTCAAGGTCACGCCGCAGGTGAACGCCCGCGGCTTCATCAAGCTGATGATCGAGCCCGAGGTGAGCAGTTCCAACGAATCCACGAGCTTCGGCACGGCGAACATCCCGATCGTCACGACCCGCAAGACGAAGACGCAGGTCTCGCTGAAGGACGGCTACACCATGGGCATCGGCGGGCTGATCGAGAGCAATTACCGCAACGACCAGACGCGCCTCCCGGTCCTCGGGTCCATCCCGGTGCTGGGTCGCCTTTTCCGCTCCGACTCGAACTCGCAGGACGTGCGGAACCTGATCATCTTCATCACCGCCAAGACGGTGAACGCCGACGGTGCGCCGATCGAGGAGGTCTTCGACCCGCGCCGGGTGCGTCAGCTGCAGATGCGCCGCGACGAGCTTCCCGGCTACCGCGACAACTCCGAGGCCTTCCTCCCGCCGGTGGATACCTCCAAGGCGGAGAAAAAGAAGTAAGCCCCGGGTCCTGACTCTCCAGGCCGCGCCAACTCGGCGCGGCCTTTTTCTTGGTCCCAGCGGGGCGCCGCCCGACCCGGCCCCGGCCGTCACCGCGGCCGTCGCTCACTTGACGGTGAAATCGATGACTTCCTCGTCACCCTTGGCGTTCCTCGCCACCGTGACCTCGAACTCCCGCCGGCTGGTGTCGAAACTCCGCCCGCGGCTGTCGTAGCTTTGCAGCCCGATGCTGCCGCTGACGCGGGTCCGCCCCGGCCAGCCCGGGACTTCCTCCGGTTCGCCGAGGATGATGCTCTGGTGGAGGACGATCGACGAAGTGGAGCCCGAACGGCTCTCGTAGGTGAAATAGTGGAGGGCCCTTTCGCGGGCGAGCTGCTTGGTCCGGGCCCGGGCGGCGGCCTGGGCGGCGGCTTCCTCGTTCGCGCGCCGGCTCTGCTCCCGCGCCGCCGTGGCGGCGCGACGCTGGCTCTCGCTGCGGATTTGCTGCTCCCTCGTGGCCTGGCTCTGGGCGCGTTGGGCCTGCTTCCGGTCGGCCCGGTCCTCGCGGGCGAGGGCCTTGGCCTCCTCGGGGACCATGGCGCCGACCTTGGCCGCCACCTCGTCGGGCAGCAGCTCGAGCTGCAGCGACTGGATGGTGCGATCGACCAGGATGATCACCTTGCCGCTGCCATGGTCGTAGCTCTTGATCCGGACGTTCCTCAGGGCCTGGCCGTTCTTCAGCGCCAGGGCCTCGTAATCCAGGTTCACTTCATAGCTGGCGGCCGTCAGGACCGTCGCGGTCAAAAGGCAGGGGAAAAGGCGGCGGATCATGATCGAGGGTATGCTGGCAGTTAACTAAGGCGCGGTCACTGCTAGGACAACGTCATTTGCCGATTTGTTTCACCACCATCCGGCCACGAAGCCCTGCGCGGCCTTGATGGCGATCACGCCGAGGTTCTTGGCCGCGTGCGCCGCGAAGCAGGGCAGGAGCGAGTGCGACGGATTCCAGGCCGCGAAGCGGACGACGTAGAACCACAGCGAGCCGGCGAAGACCGCAGCTGTGCTGAACCAGCCCTTGAGGCCGAAGGTCCAGCGGAAGCCGTCGTCATCCCAGGCCCAGAGGAAGGGATGGATCGCGGCGAAGACCAGCGAGGCCCCGACCATGCCGGCCCAGCGGGCGGCCGCCCCGCGGCCCTCGATCACGAGGTAGCCGCGGAAGATCACCTCCTCGATCACCGCGGCCGCGAGCGTGTAGAGGCCGAACAGGATCGTCATGCGGGATTGCTCGCCCGCGATCCCGAGGCGGATCTCGCCCCAGGTCTCGAGCGCCAGCAGCACCAGGGCGCCGAGCACCGCGATGACGAGCGCGCGCCGCGGGGCCGGAGTCGCGCCGGGCAGCGCGCGCGGGTTCGGCAATCCGGCACGCGCGGCGCGGCAATCGTCGCGCCACAGCTTCGCCACGTAGGCCGCGGCGGCGATCAGGAGCAGGAGGAGGAGCGGCTGGTCGGACATGGCTCGGGAGGTGGGGTCGGCCCAGATTCATCGCGCCATCGGGGGTTGTCCAACGTGGATTCCACGCCGCCGCGCCCCGGGGCGGACCGTCCGGAAAGCGACTATTGATTAGCCATTTCGGCCCCCATTGCTACTGTGCGCGCCCAGATGAGTTCCGCCCGCACCGCTGAGATTTCCGGCCCGACGCACGCCTTTGCGGCGGTCTTTGCCCAGCTGCAGCCGCACATGGCCGCCCTGGACCTCTTCCTGCGCGCGCAGCTCGCGGCCTTCGAGCCGGAGATCCGGGCGATGGCGGACTACTGCATCGACACGTCCGGCAAGCGCATCCGACCGGCGCTGGTCTTCCTGAGCGGCTGGCGCGGCCGCGGCACGCCCGCCCCCGAACTCGTCAAGGTGGCGGCCGTCGTCGAGCTCGTGCACCTCGCCTCGCTGGTGCACGACGACATCATGGATGGCGCCGACCTGCGCCGCAACCGGCGCACCGCCACGCGCGAATACGGCCCGACGCCGGCCGTGCTCCTGGGCGACGCGCTGTTTTCCCACGCGCTGCACCTCGCGGCCTCGTTTCCCACGACCGAGGTCTGCTTCATGGTGGCCGAGGCGATGCGCCGCGTCTGCGCCGGCGAGATCGTCCAGACCATGCGGCGCGGCACGACCAACATCACGCGCGACGACTACTGGCGCATCATCGACCTCAAGACGGCCGAGCTCTTCCGCGTCTCGTGCCACCTGGGCGCCCGGCTGGCGGGCTCGCCGGAGGCCTACGTGACCGCCGCCGCCCGCTTCGGCCGGCATCTCGGCATTGCCTATCAGATTTACGACGACCTGGCCGATTATTTCGGCGACGAGCGCCGCATCGGCAAGACCCTCGGCACCGACCTGGCCAGCGGCAAGGTCACCCTGCCGCTGCACGTGCTCATGGACCGGCTCCCGGCCGGCGAACGTCAGGCCCTGGAAGACGAGATCTGCGGTCGCCAGCCGGTGCGCATGGAGCTCCGCCTGCGCCAGATGCAGGACGGGAGGATCTTCGAGGCCGTCGCCGCGGCCGTGCAGGACGAGATTGCCGCCGCGACCACCGCGCTCGCGCCTTGGCCGAACGAGGCCCCCACGCCGTTGCTGCTCGGGCTTTGCGACGTCCTCCGTGGCCAGGTCGCGGGCTTGCAGGCGAAATCGGGCACCTGAACCGCTATTCCCGGTCGTCTGGGGTGAATTTCTATTTGCGCTACCTTCGACCGCTTATTGAATGAATCCCTGCCATGCCAGCGACCAATGCCTTCGGTAAAACGCTCGTTGCGTCACCGGAGCGGCAGCACGAGGCCGATGCCGACATCGGGATCGTGAGGGCCGTGCAGGGAGGCGATGTCGCGGCTTTTGACCAGTTGATCCTCAAGTACCGGGAGCGGCTCTTCGGCGTCATTTACAACATGACGGCCAACCGCGAGGACGCCTCCGACCTCACCCAGGACGCCTTCATCAAGGCCTTCCAGTCCATCAACCGGTTCCAAGGCCAGTCGTCCTTCTTCACCTGGCTTTACCGGATCGGCATCAATTCGACCCTGACCCACCTCCGCAAGAACCGCCTCCGGACCTTCTTCAGCCTCGAAAAGGTCGACGAGGAGGATCGCCAATCGGCGGAAGTCATTGAAGCTCTGACGGATAAAACCGGAGCCGAGCGCGACGTTTTTGTTCACGAGCTCCAGGAAAAATTGAACGAAGCGATGCAAAAATTGTCTATCAAGCATCGCACCGTGGTCACCCTTTTCGAAATCGATGGTCTTAGCCATCAGGAGATTGCCGAAGTCATGAATTGCTCGGTCGGCACGGTGCGTTCGCGTCTGCACTACGCGAAGCAGTTGCTCCAGGCCGAGTTGCAGCCCTACATCCGCAAATGAACGAAACCCGCCGCACTCGACCCCAGGTGACCGTAGAGGACTTGCTGCGCTTGAAACGCACCGAGCGTCCCCCGGCGGCGTTCTGGCGGGATTTTGAGCGCGAGATGCGCGTGAAGCAGCTGGCGGCGATCGTCGAGCCGCGCCCGTGGTGGGCTCCCCTCATCCGCATCCACGCCCGCTTTGCCCGCTACCAGATGCCGGTCGGTGCGACCGCGATCCTGGCCCTCACGCTGGTCACGGTGCGCGAATATCGCCTGCCGGAGGCCGAGGCTTCCTTTGTGCCGGAGGCGCCGGTCGCGCGCCTCGATGCCATGCCCGGTCCCGCTGTCGAGCTCGCCGGCCAGGATGCCGCATCGGAAGCCGCGGCGGCCGCTCTCGCCGCGTCGGCCGAGGCCGATGCCGCCGTGGCTGTTCGCGCCGAGTCTTTCCCGGACGGCCTGTCCCAGCGCCTGCCGATGCTCGGCGGCGCCGAGGTCATGGTCGCGGTCGACACGCCTTCCGCCCGTTCCATCGCCGCCAACCTCGCCGCCGTTAAGGCCAGCGAGCCCGAGCTGGCGCGTTTCCTCGATCGCCTTGCCGGCCTCGAGTCGCGCGCGCAGGCGAGTCGCAGCCCGGCCGTCGATCCGCTCGTGAACCTGCAGTCGCCGAGCGACGCCCGGCGCGCCCGCGTGCTCTCCACCGCACTCCCGGTGGCCGCCTCGGCCTCCGCCGACGCGAACGAGCGCCGCTACCAGCCGCGCCTCGGCCGCGACCTCACCGACGAGCGGCTCTACGAGCGCGTCAGCCGCATCGACCTCGAGGGCAAGCGCCTCGCGATCAACTTCAAGCTGTAAACGGGGCCGCCGACCCCGGGATCCCGGCCCCGCCTCCCGCGGGGCTTTTTGCTTTTCGGCCCTGACCGCATTCCTTGAGGTCATGCGCACCGAAAAAGACTCCATGGGCGCCATGCCCGTGCCGGACGACGCGCTCTGGGGCGCTTCCACGCAGCGGGCCGTCCTGAATTTCCCCATCAGCGGTCACCGCCTGCCCGACGGCTTCATCCGCGGCCTCGGCCTCGTCAAGCTGGCCGCGGCCCAGGCCAATGAAGACCTGGGCGCGCTGCCGCCCGCCAAGGCCCGGCTCATCCGGCGCGCCGCGCGCGAGATCGCCGACGGTCAGCACGCCGCGCAGTTCCCCGTCGACGTCTTCCAGACCGGCTCGGGCACCTCGACCAACATGAATGCCAACGAGGTCATCGCCCGCCGCTGCGCCCAGCTCGATCCCGCCGGGCTGGCCATCCACGCCAACGACGACGTCAATCTCGGGCAATCCTCCAACGACGTGATTCCCACCGTGCTTCACCTCAGCGTCGCCGTCGCCCTGGACCGCGACCTGGCCCCGGCGCTCGCGCAGCTCGCGGGCGCGCTCGAGGAGCGGGCGGCCGCATTCGCCGCTATCGTCAAGATCGGCCGCACGCACCTCATGGACGCGACGCCGCTGACCCTCGGGCAGGAGTTTTCCGGCTATGCCGCGCAGGTGCGGAAGGCGGGCGAACGCGTGCGCCGGGCGATCGCGGCGCTGGACGAGCTCGCGATCGGCGGCACGGCCGTCGGCACGGGGCTCAACACCCACCCGGAATTCGGCGCGCGGGTCTGCGCCGGGTTGAGCGCCGAGACCGGGCTCGCCTTCCGCGAGGCGGGCAACCACTTCGAGGCCCAGGCGGCGCGCGACGACTGCGTCGAGGTTGCCGGCCAGCTGGCGGCCGTTGCGGCGGCGCTCACGAAGATCGCGAGCGACATCCGCCTCCTCGGCTCCGGCCCGCGCGCCGGGCTGGCCGAGCTGCGCCTCCCGGCCACGCAGCCGGGCTCTTCGATCATGCCGGGCAAGGTCAATCCCGTCATGAGCGAGATGCTCGTGCAGGTCGGCTTGTACGTGCAGGCGCTGACGCAGATGGTCGCGGCCTGCGGGCGCGAGGGCCATCTGGAGCTCAACGCGACGCTGCCGCTCATGGCCTACGGCCTGCACGAAGCCATCCATTGCCTCACCCGCGGCGCGCAGGTGTTTGCCGAGTGCTGCGTCGCGGGAATCGAGGCGGACGTCGCGCGGTGCCGCGAACTCATGGAGCGCTCCCTGATGCTCGTCACGGCGCTCAACCCGCACATCGGCTACGAGGCCGCCGCCAGCGTGGCCAAGGAAGCCCATGCCGCGGGTCGCTCGCTGCGCGAGGTCGTGCTGGCCCGGGGGTTGATGGACGCGGCCGCGCTGGACCGCGCGTTGGACGCGCGGACCATGCTGCAGCCGCGGGCGGGGACCGCGACCTGAGCTACTTCTTCCCCGGTAGGCAGGCGCCGCAGCCGTTGACGAAGAAGTCGTTGCCCTTGTCGTCGACGAGGATGAACGCGGGGAAGTCCTGGACCTCGATCTTCCACACGGCCTCCATGCCGAGTTCGGGATACTCGAGCACCTCGACCTTCTTGATGTTCTCCTTCGCGAGGATGGCGGCCGGGCCGCCGATGCTGCCGAGGTAGAAGCCGCCGTATTTCTTGCAGGCCTGCGTGACCTGCGCGCTGCGGTTGCCCTTCGCGAGCATCACGAGCGAGCCGCCAAGCGACTGGAAGAGGTCCACGTAGCTGTCCATGCGGCCGGCGGTCGTCGGGCCGAAGCTGCCGGAGGCGTAGCCCTTGGGTGTCTTGGCGGGGCCGGCGTAGTAAACGGGATGGCGCTTGATGTAGTCGGGCAGGCCCTGGCCGGCGTCGACGCGCTCCTTGAGCTTGGCGTGGGCGATGTCGCGGGCGACGACCATGGGTCCGTTGAGCAGGACGCGGGTCGTGACAGGGTGCTTGGCCAGCTCGGCGCGGATGGCCTCCATCGGCTGGTTGAGGTCGATGCGCACGGCGTCGTCGGCCTTGAACGTGCGCTCGCTGGCGGGCACGAAGCGGCCGGGGTTGGTCTCGAGCTGCTCGAGGAAGATGCCGTCCTTGGTGATCTTCGCCTTGATGTTGCGGTCTGCGCTGCAGGACACGCCGAGGCCCACCGGGCACGAGGCGCCGTGGCGGGGCAGGCGGATGATGCGCACGTCGAGGGCGAAGTATTTGCCGCCGAACTGGGCGCCGATGCCCGTCTGCTGCGCGAGCTTGAGCACCTTCTCCTCGAGGGCGATGTCGCGGAAGGCGCGGCCGTGCTCGTTGCCCGTGGTCGGGAGGGCGTCGAGATACTTGGTCGAGGCGAGCTTGACCGTCTTGAGGCAGGTCTCGGCGCTGGTGCCGCCGATCACGAACGTGAGGTGATAAGGCGGGCAGGCGGCGGTGCCGAGGTAGCCGAGCTTGTCGACGATGAATTTCTCGAGACTCTTCGGGTTGAGCAGGGCCTTGGTCTCCTGGAAGAGGAAGGTCTTGTTGGCGGAGCCGCCGCCCTTGGCGACGAAGAGGAACTCGTACTTTGCGCCGGTCGTGGCGTAGAGGTCGATCTGCGCCGGCAGGTTGGTGCCGGTGTTGACCTCCTGCCACATGTCGAGCGGGGCGGTCTGCGAATAACGGAGATTCTCCTTCGTGAAGCACTCGTGGACGCCGCGGCTGAGCCACTCGGCGTCGTCGGCGCCGGTCCACACCTGCTCGCCCTTCTTGCCCATGATGATGGCGGTGCCGGTGTCCTGGCAGAAGGGGAGGATGCCCTGCGCCGAGATCTCGGCGTTCTTCAGCATCGTGAGCGCGACGTAGCGGTCGTTCGTGCTGGCCTCGGGGTCCTCGAGGATGGCGGCGACCTGCGCGAGGTGCTTCGGGCGCAGGTAGAACTCGCAGTCATGGAACGCCTCCCGGGCCAGGTAGGCGAGGGCCGAGGGCTCGACCTTGAGGATCTCGCGGCCGTCGAGCTGGACGGTCGAGAGGCCTTCTGCGGAGAGCAGGCGGTAGACAGTGTCGTCCTTCCCAAGCGGGAAGGGGTCTTGGTAGTTGAAGGATGGCGTAGCCATGGTGAAAACGCGGGTGGACCCGCGGCGGCTCAGCGTGCGGCGAGCATCGCCCGGATCGTGTCGTGGAAGCGCGGCAGGTCGGCGGGGGTGGTGACCGCGCCGGTCGCGCGGCCCCAGCCGTTGGGTCCGGGCCAGGTGCCGTGCTGCAGGAACGCGTCGACGGCCCGGGGCATGCCGGCGACGCTGAAATAGTCCTTCTGCTCCTTCTCGTCGCGCACGCCGCTCAGCAGCGCGGGCGGGAACGGGGCGATGGTCCCGCTCGAGACGTGGGCGAGATCGTTGAGGATGACGAAGGGGCGGGAGTCCACGAGCGTCGTGGCCGGGCGGGGCAGTTCGCCGCGCAGGTACGCGTGGTATTCAAGGTGGTTGTCGTGCAGGCCGTCGAAGGGCCCGAGCGGGATGGTCTCGCGGCGGCCGTCGTGCCAGCGCACCTCGGCCTGCTGGCCGACGCTGTAGCGGAGCTCGGCTTTCTCGCAGATCACGACCTCGCTGTGCAGGCTCTGGCCCGCGCAGGCGTGCGAGACGGCGAAACGCATGGTCGCGCCGCAGGTGGCGTCGGCCTCGACGAAGAACGTGTCGGCGCCCTCGATGGCGTGCGCCCGGTAGAGCTCGGCGCGCACGGCCGCGATCTGCGCCCAGCTCAGGAGTTCGGGCCCGCCGATCCAGAACAGCATGTTGTGGACGAAGTGGGCGAGGGCGTTGCCCAGGCAGCTGTCGAGCACGACGCGGCCGTCCATCATCAGGCGGCCCGCCCAGTTGTTGCGGCGGAAGTAGTCGGCCGGCCGCGGCCAGAGCGCCATGAGCGTGGTCCCGCGCACGGCGCCGAACTCGCCGGCGAGGAGGCGCTGCTTCAGCGCGAGGCGCGGCTTCTCGATGATGAAGTTGAAGCCGACGAGCGACGAGCGCCGGGCCTGGCGGTCGCGTACGATCATCTCCTCGAGCTCGAGGTAGTCGAGGGTGGGGGGCTTCTCGAGATAGACCGGGATGCCGTGCTCGACGCCGGCGCGATGCATCTCCGCGTGCAGGTTGATCGGGGTGGGCACGACGAGCAGGTCGAGCTCGCGGTGGCAGGCGGCGAGCATGGACTTGTAGTCGGGGAAGACGCCCACGCCGCGCGGGGCGAACTGCCAGGTCTGCTGCTCGGCGGCAAAGGCGGCGGCCTGCGGGTCGCAGGTGCAGATGAGGCGCGCCTGACCCTTGTCCTCCAGGCGCTTCACGACGTTATGATGCCAGGCGGCAAAACCGCCCATGCCGATGATGCCGATGCGGATGGGATTCATCAGACGATCTTGAGTTTGGGCAGGTCCTGGCCGTCGATCAGGCCCACGGGCCGGCCCGCGGCGTTGACCACGATGAGGTCGTCGATGCGGTGGGCCTCGAACAGGCGCAGGGCATCGACGCCCAGGGCGTCCTCGCGGATGACCTTGGGCGAACGCGTCATGAACCGGGCCACGGGCTGGGCCAGAAAATCGGGTCCGCCGTTGAGCGCGCTCCGGCGGAAGTCGCCGTCGGTGAGGATGCCGGTGAGCCGGCCCTTCTTCGCGTGCACGAGCGCGATGCTGCCGCTCTTGGCCTTCGTCATCGCCAGGATCGCGTCCTGGGTGGAGGCGGTATCGGGCAGCACCGGCAGGCGGTCGCCGGTGCGCATGATGTCGCGCACGCGCAGCAGCAGGACGCGGCCGAGGTTGCCGGCCGGGTGATAGCGGGCGAAGTCGTCGCGCGTGAGGCCCCGGGCCTCCAGCAGGACCATCGCGAGGGCGTCGCCGAGGGCGAGCGCGGCCGTCGTGCTGGCGGTGGGCGCCAGCTCGAGCGGGCACGCCTCGCGCGGTACGCGGTAGATGAGCCGGTAGTCGGCGCTCTGCGCCAGGTCGGACTCGGGATGACTCGTCAGGGCCACCAGTTTCACGCCGAAGCGCTTGAGCATGGGCACGAGGCGGAGCACCTCCTCGGTCTGGCCGCTGTTGCTCAGGATGATCGCCAGGTCGCCCTCGGCGCAGAGCCCGAGATCGCCGTGGAGCGCCTGCGTGGCGTCGAGGAAGCAGGAGGAGACGCCGGTGCTGTTGAAGGTCCCGGTCAGCTTCTGCGCGATGTGGGCGGATTTGCCGACGCCGCTGAAAATCAGTTTCCCGCCGGCGGCGGCGACGGCCTCGACGGCGCGGGCGGTGGCGACAAACCCGGCTCCCAGTCCCTTCGCGGTCGCGGCCAGGGCGTCACTCTCGATGCGGATGCAGGCGCGGGCGCGGCGGAGGACGGATTGCGGTTGAAGGGCCATTTAGGATTGTGTCGCGGAGACAGACTGGAAAATTACGGCCAACCCAACTCCGTTCAATCCCATTCCCGGATAAGATGAGCAAATGCCTGAATGTTCCCGCGCTTTTACTGTTGGGCGCATTGCTTTGGGCCGCCGGCTGCGAGCGCAATCCGGGCGCGATGCTGGGACCCGAGACGGATGACCCGAATTACCGGCGCGGCCAACAGCTGCTGCGCCAGGACCGCAAACAGGAGGCGCTCGTCGCCTACCTGAAGGCCATCGAGACGCGCGGCGACGGCGCGCCCGACTCGCACCTCGAGGCGGGCCTGCTCTACCTGCAGCACGTGAAGGACTACATCGCGGCGATCTACCATCTGCGGAAGTACGTCGAGCTGCGTCCGAACTCACGCCAGGCCGACCTCGTGCGCGGGCAGATCGACGCCGCCACGCGGGAGTTCGCCCGGTCGCTGCCCGGCAACCCGCTCGAGAGCAAGACGCAGCGCCTCGACATGCTCGACCAGGTCGAGCGCCTCCAGCGCGAGATCGAGCAGCTCAAGGCCGAGCTCAGCGTCGCCCGGAGCGGGGGTTCCGCTCCGATCAACCGCCTGATCGTGCCGGTGGACTCCGCCGCCGGCCAGGGCTCGCCCGGCCCGATCATGGTGCAGGAGACCGCGGTCGAGGACTCGCCGATCACGATGGCCCCGCTCCCGTCGCGTTCACCCGTCGGCGAGATCGTCGAGTCGCCGTCGGTGTCGGCTTCGCCCGCCACCCCGCCGCCGGCGCCCGCCAGCCCGGCCGGACGCCGCCACACGGTCGCGCGCGGCGACACGCTCTTCAGCCTGGCCCAGCAGTATTACGGCAACCGCTCGCGGTGGCGCGATATCTACGAGGCGAACCGCAACCAGCTGCCGGACGCGAACTCGCTGCGCCTGGGCATGGAACTCGTGATTCCCTGAGTCATGGCGCGCACGTCCCGCCGCACGGCGGTCTTCACCGAGTCCCTGATCCGCGAGATGTCCCGGGTCGCCGCGCGGCACAACGCGATCAACCTCGCGCAGGGCTTTCCCGACTGGGACCCGCCCGCGGCCCTCGTCGCGGCGGCCAAGGCCGCCATGGACGAGCACCGGCACCAGTATGCCGTCACGTGGGGTTCGGCGGAGATCCGCCAGGCGCTCGCCGCCAAGATCGGGCGCTGCACCGGTGCGCCCGTGGACGCCGACCGCGAACTGGTCGTCACCTGCGGCGCCACCGAGGCGATGATGGTCGCGATGATGACCGTCTGCGACCCCGGCGACCGCGTCGGCCTGTTCTCGCCCTTTTACGAGAACTATAACGCCGACGCCATCCTCACGGGTGCGCAGGCCGTGCACGTGCCGCTGCATCCGCCGCATTACCACTTCGATCCAGCCGAGCTGCGGGCGGCTTTCGCGAGCGGGCTCAAGGCCTTCGTCCTCTGCAACCCGTCCAACCCCTGCGGTCGCGTCTTCACCCGTGCGGAGCTGCTCCAGATCGCGGCGCTCGCGAAGGAATTCGACACGTGGGTGCTCACGGACGAGGTCTACGAGCACATCGTCTTCGCCCCGCACCGGCACACGTATTTCTCGACCCTGCCCGGCATGGCGTCGCGCACGCTGATGTGCTCGTCGCTGTCGAAGACGTTTTCGATCACCGGCTGGCGTCTCGGCTACGTGCAGGCGGCCCCGGAGGTCATCGCGCAGGCGCGCAAGGTGCACGACTTCCTCACCGTCGGCGCCGCCGCGCCGCTGCAGCATGCCGTCGTCACCGCGCTCAACTTTCCCGCGGAGTACTACGCGGGCCTCGCCGCCGAGTATGCGGAGTCGCGCGACGTGCTGCTCAGCTATCTCGATCGCACCGGATTGGCATACTCGCGGCCCGAGGGCGCCTACTTCGTGATGGTCGACATCTCACCCTTTGGCTACGCGAGCGACGTGGAGTTCGCGCATTGGATGACGAAGGAGATCGGCGTGGCGCCGGTGCCGGGCTCGAGTTTCTTTGCCAACGGCGAGAACCGCTACATCCGGCTCAATTTCGCGAAGCGGCCGGCCACGCTGCACGCGGCGGGCGAGCGCTTGCTGAAGCTGCGGCGCGGGTGATAGGGGAACGCTGATCTGCGCTGATCGACGCTGATGATTCTCACGCGTCTCCGCGTGAGCCCGGATCGGATCACGTTGGTTCAGGATCTGGCCGAAAGCGCGACGCGAAGGGCTTTGGCTTCGGCCAATAACTCGTGCGCGGCTGCGAGGGCGTCTGCGGGCGAGACCGCGACAACGGGCGGCGCCTCGTGGTGCTGGTGGTCGTCCGGGTCGCCCAGGCCGGCCTGGCGGAACTGGCGCAGGCGCTCGAGGATGAGGTCGCGGATCTCGGTCGCGTTCTCGACGCTGTGAAAGACGCCCGTGTGCAGCGAATCGTGCTGGTGTTTCTCGTCCAGCGCGCCCCCGCCGCCGGCCGACTGCACGCGCACGTCGGCAAGGCCGAGCAGGCGCTGCAGCGGACCCTGCTTCACCTCGACCTGCTGGAGATTGGCGAAGCTCATGGTCGACTCCGTCAGCTGGAAGATGCCGGTGCGGATCCGCAGGCTGCGGTCGGTCACGATGTACCAGTGCTGCTCGAACTCGAGCCGGGTGGCGGCCAGCGTCACCGGGATCTGCAGGATGAAGAGTGCAATGGCGCCGTACTCAAGCAGACGCAGGCCGGGAAAGATCCAGGGGCCCCACTGGCGCATGAACTTGCGGGTTTGCTCGTCGCGCACGCGGTCGCGGCGGGCCCGCTTCGACAGCGGACGCTCGGGTGCCGGCTCGGTGGGGGCGACCTGGGTTGACGCCGGGGCCGTGGGGGCGGGTTGGGCCGCATTGGCCTCGGCCTCGAACTTGGCCTCGACCTGGCTGAAGAAATAGAGCGAGAAAATGATGCCGGCGATGGCGCCGACCTGAGTTACGCCCCAGCGCAGGAGGCGGAGTTTGAAGTAATTGCGGCCGGCGCGGAAGACCTTGATCGATCCCGGTGCCCCGATGGGCGGCTGGGGCTCGGGCGGAACGCGCAGGAAGCGCAGAAGGAATTGCCGCAGGCGATCAGCCATGGTTCGTCTCCTGGGACTTGCCGGCCTGGGCCGACTCAAGGGCGAGCCGGGTGGCGCGCAACTCCGCGGCCACCTCGCGCAGGGCGGTCGCCAGTTCGGTGTGACCCTCGCCGGCGGAGGCGGGGGCGCTGACGGCCTTGACCGGATCCTTCACGCCGCGCATGCGCTCGTAGAGATAGTCGCGGACCGCCTCGAACTCCTTCAGGCCCTCGAGCGTCAGCTCGGCCGAGGCGTTGCCGCTCGCTGTCTGCACGAGCACCCGGGCAAGCCCGAGCCAGCGCTCGACGAAATTCGAACGCAGGTGGATGTCCTGGATGCGCGCGTAGTTGATGATCGTCTCGCGCCGGAAGAGGATGCCCCAGCTCATCGAGATGCCCTCGTCGGTGAAGCGGTACCGCATCGTGTGATAGCGGAAGTACGCGGGCAAAATCAGGAACGGAAAAGCCGGCGGAAAGACGAGGCACGCCAGCGTGTAGTACGTCATGAGGTCGCGGTGCGGGCGGGTGATCGCATGGATCGCGGCGGCCGGGGGCGGTGGGTTCACGGGTGACAGCAATAGGACAATCGGGCCTAGGGACAACTCCGGAGCGGGCGGGCTGGGGTATTTCCTCGCCAAGCCGACGGGGTGGCCGCTAAGCATATTTTAAGTACCCCTCCCATATCCGGTTATGTCGCTGAATACGGCGGAAATCATTGGTCTGTGCGGGCTGGTCGTCAGCCTGATCAGCATCTGGCTGCACTGGGACATGCAGTACCGGCTCGCCGCGATCGAGGACCGGCACAAGGACGGCCGGATCACCGAGGGGGAGATGGCGAAGAAGATCCAATTCTGGAAAATCTTCGCCCCGGCGCTCACGCTGGTCGGCGTGGCGCTGCTGAGTGTGGCGGCCTTTGGCCTGCTGAAGTGAGATCCGGCAGCGCGACGTCTATTTGATCGCGGCCAATTCCGCGGCGATGAGCTCGCGGATCTTCGCGCGGGCCTCGGCCAGCGGGATCTCGCCCTTGTCGAGCTTCGCGAGGAAGGCCTTTTGCGCGAGGTAGTCCTTGTTGGTCAGGCCGGCCTTGCCCTGCAGCATGCGCCAGGCCTTGCGGCGCTCGACGGCGAAGAGGACCATTTGGCGCGAGACCGCATAGTGGCGCTCCTTGCCGTGCTCCTCGGCGCGGACGACGCAGCCGAAGTTGGGCACGAAGCTGCGGTGCGCGGCGTCGAATACGCGGCGGTGGATGACGTCATCCTGCGTGATGAACCAGAGCTGGTCGTCGAGGGGAGTGAGATTGGCCGCGTCCTCGGGCTTGACCGCCTTGACGTGCTTGCGGAAGCGGCCCTCGGAGATGGCCCAATGGGCGACGGTGAAGTTGTACTCGGCGCCGTCGGTCGCGTACTTGGCGCGCCACCAGTCGCGGTCGAGGCTCGGGTTGCCCTTGAGATCGAAGGCCTCGGCGGCGGTCTCGCCGCGGCGCGGATTGAAGACGAACTCCGGCATGCCGCGGGCGTCGCGCACGAGCTTGGCCTGGTCGGCGCTCATGTTGTCACCCACGCCGTGCTCGGGCTGGCAGGTGGTGTAGGCCTGGAAGAACGCGGTGCCGCGGTACTCGAGGCCGTCGAGCATCGCCTTGTAGAGCTTGGCGGCGTTGGCCATCGAGACCTGCGCGACGAAGGGTGAGCCGTGGCCGCTGGTGAAGGCCTCGGCGACGTTCTTCTTCTCGATCAGTTTGCCCTGCGAGGCCACGCCGAACTGGTTCATGTCGTAGCCGCCGAGCATGGTCGACGAGTCGGAGTTCTGGCCGCCGGTGTTGGAATACACCTGCGTGTCGAGCATGAGCATCTTCACGTTGGGGCGGTTCTGCAGGACGACCTTGGAGACGTTCTGAAAGCCGATGTCGCCGAGGGCGCCGTCGCCTCCGATGACCCAGACCTTCGGCAGTTCGCGAATCTCCTGCTCGGTCATGAGTGCGTCGTCGAGGTGGGTCAGGGTGAAGTACGCGGCGTCGGTGGCGACCTTGTCGTCGCGGTCAAGCAACGCATCGGTCAGCCGCTCCGGCGCGACCGAGCGCCGGGCGTGGCTGAGGATGACCGACTCGGCCATGAGCCAGGAGATCGTGGCGCCGTCCTGGAAGAGGGAATTCATCCACGGGTACGGATGCGGGTTCGACGGCGGGGTGGAGCCGTAGACGGTGTTACACCCGGTGCTGGCGCCCATCATCATCACCGACATGCCGTTGGCGCGGCGGCCGTCGACGGCCTGCAGTTCCTTGTGGTTGAAGGCATCCTGCTCGAGGACGGCGACGAGGCCGCCGATGAGCTGGGCGTCGGTGATGGGGCCGTGCTGCGTCTCGTGGGCGGCGATGCGGGCGGCAGTGTCGGCCTCGTTCTCGCCGCCGAGCCCCACGATGACGTGGGCGTAGGTCTTGCGGAAGAGCTGGTACTCGCTTGCGCTGCGGGCCTTGAGGGCGGCGAGTTTTACCACGCCTTCCTTCTGCAGGCGCGCGGCCTTGGCGCGGAGGCGGTCGGCCTTGCGGTGGTAGATCGGCCGCATGTAGGCCTCGGTGACCGAGGCGGCGGCGCGCAGGACGCTCTTCTCGCCGCAGCCGGCGCAGGCGCCGTCGCCGGAGACGAGGGCCTCGTAGTTGCGACGCACCATGAGGTGGTTGCGCAGGGCGGCCTCGCGGGAGCCTGCGGGATCGGCGTCGTTGTAGAGGCCGAGGAACTTCTGCGGGGTGTCGGGCAGGAGGCGGGAGAAGACCTGCGCGGTGGTGAGCTCGGCGTTGAGCTCCTCGGTCTCGCGGGTCATGCGCAGCGCGTCGTGGTCGCCGCAGACCTGCACGCATTCGCCGCAGCCCTTGCAAAGGTCGGAGACGAAGATCGAGAACAGGCCGCCGGCACCGGGGGTCTTGGTCTCGAGCGAGCGGTAGATGGCGGGGACGTTGGCGTAGGCGAGGGGGAGCTTGGCGATGATGCCGGTGAACTCGGCCTTGGCCTGGGCGGAGATTGTGGCGAGCGCGTTGACCTCATCGCGGATGATGTCCTTGAACGGCACCTTGGTCTTGGCCTTCACCGCCTCGTTCATCTTGGCGCGGGCGCGCTGCTCGAGGGCGGCGAGCTCGGCGCCGAACTTCAGGCGCTGCTCGCGGTCGGTGACGTAGTTGTTGACCGCGGTCTTGAGGATCGTGGCGACGTCCTGCGCCGTGTTCGGCAGCGCGGTGTCGGGGCAGGCCGTGATGCACTCCATGCACTGCGTGCAGTTCTCGGCGATGTAGACGGGCGTCTCGCGGCGGGCGACGTACTTGGACTGCGTGGCGCCGGTGCCGGCGCCCATGACGCCGACCGAGGCGAGGGGGCCGGAGGGCTGGTGGTAGCCGAGGCCGCTGCGGTATTCGGCGTCGAACTTGGCGAGGGTCTGGAGCGGGGCGCGCGCGGGTTGTGCGGCCGGGGCAGGGATGGAGCCGCAACCCGCGGCGCCGCAGCCGGCGGTCGGGATGATCGCATGGTCGCCGACGGGAGCGAGCAGCGGGTTGCGCATCGAGGACCGGTCGGGATCGCCGGCGGCGCCGTACTTGATCTCGGTGACGCGTTTGAAGCCCTCGGTCATGACGGTCATGTTCGACGCGACGACGGCGTCGCCGAAGCGGCCGAATTTCTTCACGTACTGCTTCTTCACGCTCTCGAGGAATTTCTCCTCGGAGATGCCGTAGTGCTTGAGGAACGGGCTGACGCGGAAGAAGCCGCCGAGGAAGGAATTGCCCTGCATGCGGAGCTGGAGCTCCGTCTGCTGGGTCGCGGCGCGGGCGATGTCGAAGCCGGGGAGAATGTAGATGCGGATCTGGTGGTCCTGGATCCACTGGCGGTATTTCGCCGGAATCCGCTGCCAGGCGACGTCGGGGGCCTCGCTCGACTCCCAGACGAGGCTGCCGCCCTTCTTCAGGCCCTCGAGCGGGTTGGTGTGCGTGAAGGCCTTGGGATCGCAGCACAGGACCACGTCCACGTGGTTGAGCTCGCAGTTCACCTTGATGCGCTCGGGCGCGACGGTGAGGTAGTAATTCGTGGGCGCGCCCTTCTTCTCGGACCCGTACTTCGGGTTGGCCATCACGTAGAGCTTCTGCCGCAGGCTGCCGTCGGCCTCGTACACCGGCTGGGCGTGCGTGAGGTATTCGCCGAACTCGCCGATGAGCTCGCCGAGGTTCTTGCCGGTGGTGATCATGCCCCAGCCGCCGATGGAGTGGAACCGCACGGCGATGGAGCCCTCGGGGAGGAGCGAGGGCGTGTCCTTGCTGATGGCGGCGTACGGGTGATCGACGCCGAGTACGAAGAACGTCTCGCCATCGCTGGCCTTGCGGCCGTCCTTGCGCGCGGTCGCGCCGGTGGCGAACTCGTAGGCGCCGAGCGTGTGCTCGGGGCGGAAATCGCGCGAACCGATGCCGTAGGCGCCGCGGAAGAGGCGCGGGGTCTCGGCGGGGGCGAGGGCGGGGAGGGCGCCGGAACCGGTGCGGTGGATCTCGTTGGCCTTGCCGAGGGCGACGCGGATGTCGCGGGCGAGGGGATTGTCGCCCGAGAGACCCTCGTCGGTGCGCTCGAGGATGATGACGTTTTTCTTGCCGCGGAGGGCGTTGATGATCGCGGCCTCGGGGAACGGGCGAATGACGTTGACGTGGAGTGAGCCGACCTTGGCGTTGCGCTGCTCGCGCAGGTAGTCGCAGGCGGCCTCGATGTTGTCGGCGGCGCAGCCGAGGGAGACGAAGACCGTGTCGGCGTCGGCCGTCTTGTACGCGGTGAGCAGCCCGTACTGGCGCCCGGTGAGGCGGCCGAACTCGGCGAACGCCTCCTCCAGCATCGGCAGGATCTGCTCGTTGAAATTGTTCCGGCGCGCGACGACGCCGTTCATGTGGTGCTCCTGGTTCTGCACCGGGCCGAGGAGGACCGGGTGGCGCAGGTCCATCATCTGCGGGACGCGGCGGCGCTGCGGGCCAAAGAGTTCGCGCTGCGCGGGGGTGGGGCAGTCGATGAGGTCGTCGGGTGCGCCGAGGAATTCTCGGAGGAGCTCGGCCTCGGGTGCCAGGTACATGCGCTCCGAGTGCGTGGTGAGCATGCCGTCCTGGATGTTCATGCCCGGGTTGAGGGAGAGCTCGCAGACGCGGCGGAGGATGATGGCCTGGTCGGCGGCCTGCTGGGCATCCTTCGACATCAGCATGGTCCAGCCCGTGTCGAGCGCGGCGTAGAAGTCATCGTGGCCGCAGTGCACGTTGAGGGCGTGCTTGGTCAGCGCGCGCGCGCCGATCTCGAGCACCATAGTCGAGAGCTTACCCGGCGCGTGGTAGTACTGCTCCATCGCGTAGACGATGCCCTGGCCGGAGGTGAAATTGACCGTGCGGCGGCCGGTGACGGCGAAGGCGGTGGCGCCGCCCTGCGCGGCGTGCTCGCCCTCGGTCTCGACGGCGACCTTCTGCTGGCCCCAGACGTTGAGCTCACCCTGCGCGTAGGACTGCTGGTAGATCTCGCCGCCCTCGGTGGAAGGCGTGATCGGGTAGAAGACGCCGCCCTCGGTGATGCGGGTCTCGACATATTGCGTGACCAGTTGGTTGCCGTTGCAGGTGACGCGGACGCCGGGGTAACGGGGCTGCGCGGCGGCACCGGACTGACGCGGGGTGTGGTTGCTCATGGAAAGCGGGCGACAGGTGTGGAACTGTGACGGAGAGGGGGGCTCCGCGGGGGCGCAGAATAGGTGCCCGTTTTCGGCACCTATGTGAAGGTAAAAGAGTGTCAGCGGCCGCGCCTCGGCCCGGGGGCTACGTCGTCCCGAAGAACTTGAGGATGCGCCGGAGGCTGGCCACGAGGATGTCGATTTCCTGCTCCGTGTTGTAGAGGTAGAAGCTCGCGCGCGTGGTGCTGGTCAGGCCGAGGTGGCGCATCAGGGGCTGGTTGCAGTGGTGGCCGCCGCGGAGCGCGACGCCGTCCTCGTCAGCAAAGGTCACGATGTCGTGCGCGTGCACGCCCTCGAAGGCGAAGCTCACGAGGCCGCTGCGCGGTGCGCCGGACTTCGGGCCGATGATGCGGATACCGGGGAGGTCCGAAAGGTGCTTCATTGCGTACCGGGCGAGTTGGGCGTCGTGGGCGGCGATCTTATCGCGGCCGAGGGCGTCGAGATAGTCGCAGGCGGCGCCGAGCGCGATGGCATCGGCGACGTTGGGCGTGCCGGCCTCGAAGCGCTCGGGGGCGGGCTTCCAGGTGGCGCCTTCGTAATTGACCGTGACGACCATGCCGCCGCCGGTCTCGTCGGGCGCGAGCTTGTCCAACAAGGCGCGGCGGCCGTAGAGCACGCCGATGCCGGTGGGGCCGCACATCTTGTGGCCGGAGAAGGCGAGGAAATCGCAGTCAAGCTGGCGCACGTCCAGCGGCACGTGGCCGATGGACTGGGCGGCGTCGATCACGGTGACCGCGCCGACCGCGCGCGCCTTCCGGCACAGCTCGGTGGCGGGATTGATCGTGCCAAGCGTGTTGGAGATGTGGGTGAAGGCGAAGACCTTGACCTGCGGCGTGAGCAGCCGGTCGAGCGCGGCGAGGTCGAGGCCGCCCTCGGCGTCGGAGCCCAGCACGGGCACGTACTGGAACGTGGCGCCGGCGGCCTTGGCGGCCTGCTGCCAGGGAACGAGGTTGGAGTGGTGCTCCATGCCCGTGGCGAGGACCACGTCACCGGGCTTGAGGTGGGCGTGGCCCCAGCTGCGCGCGACGATGTTGATGCTTTCGGTCGTGCCACGCGTGAAGATGACCTCGGCGGGATCGGCGGCGTTGATGAACTTGGCGACGCGGGCGCGGGCGCCCTCGTAGGCGTCGGTCGCACGCATCGAAAGCGCATGGAGCCCGCGGTGGACGTTGCTGTTGTAGCCCTCGTAGTAGCGTACGAGCGCGTCGATCACGGGGCGCGGCTTCTGCGAGGTGGCACCGTTGTCGAGGTAGACGAGGGGCTTGCCGTTCACCTGCTGGTGCAGGACGGGAAAGTCGGCGCGGACGTTGGGCCAGGTGGGCATGGTCAGTCCTTGTGCGTTTCCGTGGTCGCCGGGATCGGGTCGCCCTTCAGCGCGTTGAGGGCGGCGTGCCAGCCGAGGGTAGCGCACTTGATGCGGGCAGGGAAGGCGTGGACGCCGGCGAAGGCGCCGATGTCGCTGATCTCCTCCGGGGCGTTGCCGGTGGTGACGATCTCGTGGAATTGCTGGTAAAGCTTCTCGGCCTCGGCGGCGGACTTGCCCTTGAGTTGCGTCGTCATGAGCGAGGCGCTGGCCTGCGAGATGGCGCAGCCGGAGCCGTCGAAGGTGATCTCCCCGATGCGATCGCCGTCGAGGCGGAGGTAGACGCTGCACTGGTCGCCGCAGGTGGGATTGTCGCCGTGGGCCACGCGATTGGCGGTCGGCAGCTTGCCGCGATTCCGCGGGCGGCGGTTGTGGTCGAGGATGACCTGCTGGTAAAGGTCGGCGAGATCAGACATGGCCCGGGAACCTAGCGGAAACTCAGCCGGGCGCAAAGCCGGGTTTTGAAAAAACAATGGACGGGATGGACGGGGGAGAAACCACTGATGGATTTCGCCCATGGGCGAAATCCATCAGTGGTTTCCCCCGTCCATCCTCAGATCGTCTTCGAGTGCCGGTTCGGCGCCTTGGAAAGGTAGGCGTCGAAGCGCATCGCGATCACACGCAGGAGCGGGCCGCCGATCGGGGTGACCTGCACGCCGGCGGAAGAACGCTTGAGCAGGCCATCGGACTCGAGGTCGGACAACGACGCTATCTCCTTTGCGTAGGTCGTTGGCACGTCCACGCCGAGCTGCTTGGACAGCGCGGCGTAGTCGAGCTTCCGATGGCACATGATGCTCATGACGAGCACGCGGCGACGCTGGTCCTCCTCGGTGAGGCGGTAGCCGCGCTCGGTCGGGAGTTCGCCCTTCGCGAGCGCGGCGCGCCACTCGGCGAGGTCCTTGATGTTCTGGCGGAACGTGTCGGCGGTCTGCGAGATGGACGACATGCCGAAACCGTACAGCGAGGCGCCGGCGCGCGTGCTGTAGCCCTGGAAGTTGCGGTGCAGCGTCTCCTCGCGCTGGGCGATGGCGAGCTCGTCGTCGGGCCGGGCGAAGTGGTCGAGGCCGATGTCCACGTAACCGGCCGCGGTGAGCTTGCGGTGGGCGAGGGCGAACATCGCGAGCTTGGTCTCGGCGTCGGGCAGGTTGGCCCGGTCGTCGAAGATCTTCTGCGCGGGCTTGATCCACGGGACGTGGGCGTAGCTGAAGACGGACAGGCGATCGGGGTTGAGCCCGAGCACATCGTCGATCGTGCGCGAGAAGCTCTCGGGCGTCTGCAGCGGCAGGCCGAAGATCAGGTCAACGTTGAGCGAGCGGAACCCGTACGAGCGCAGCCAGCCGAAGACCTGGATGTTGAGGTCGTGGGGCTGGATGCGGTGCACGGCGAGCTGCACCTGCGCGTTGGTGTCCTGGACACCCAGCGAGGCGCGGTTGCCGCCGATCTCCTTGAGGGCCTTGACGTGGTCCTCGGTCAGGCGGCGCGGGTCGACCTCGATGCTGAACTCGCAATCGGGGGCGAGCTTGAAGTGCTTGTGGATGAGCGCGCCCAGGCGGCGCAGTTCGTCCGGCGGCGAGAACGTCGGCGTGCCGCCACCAAAGTGCACCTGCGACACCGGCCGGCTCGTGTCCATGCGCGCCGCGGTGAGCTCAACCTCCTTGGTCAGGTCCACGAGGTATTCGCCGGCCGACGCGCGCCGGCGGGTGATCACGGTCGTGCAACCGCAGAACCAGCAACGGGTTTCACAGAAGGGCAGGTGGAAGTAGAGCGAGAGCGGTCCGGCCCCGGGGCGGTTGTCGTCGGCGATGGCGTCCTCGAGGCGCAGCGCCGGGAGCTGGTCGGTGAACTGGGTTGCCGGCGGATACGAGGTGTAGCGGGGCCCCGCGACGGAATATTTCCGGATCAGGTCCAGATCGAGGGTGACCGGGGAGTGAGTGTCGTTGGGCGAAATCATGAAAAAGGCTCGCCCGGAGGCGGGCGCGGTTTGGTTGCCCCTTAAGAGAGTCATTCTTTCGGCGGATTCAAGGGCGCAAGTTGGGCCTGTCCTTGCCCGCCAACAGTTGCCGGAGCAAGATCGCGGTCCCCAATCCCGTAATTCCATGACGGCCCCTCATTTGCTCACCGGCACCGGCCTCACGCTCGATTGCATCCGCGACCTTGTTCGGTCGGACAGTCCCATCGGCCTCGATCCCGGGGCGCAGGAGCGGATCGCCGCCTCGCGGGCCGTGGTCGATCGGCTCCAAGCCGGCGAGCGGTCGTATTACGGCATCAACACCGGGTTCGGCGCCTTGGCGCACACGCACATCCCACTGGCCGACATCGAGAAGCTCCAGGAAAACCTCATCCTCAGTCACGCCGTCGGCGTCGGCGCCGAGGTCGACCCGGCGATCGTCCGCCTGATGCTGCTGCTCAAGGTCAACGCCCTCGCGCTCGGCCTCTCCGGCGTGCGCCCGGTGCTCGTCGAGTACCTTATCCGTTTTCACAACGCCGGCCTTTGTCCGGTGGTTTACGCCAAGGGCTCCCTCGGCGCCTCGGGCGACCTCGCGCCGCTGGCGCACCTCACGCTCGCCCTTCTCGGGCTCGGCGAAGTCTGGGCGGAGGGCCGCAAGATCCCCGCGCCGGAAGCCCTCGCGCGCCTCGGCCTCGCCCCGCTGCGGCTCAAGTCGAAGGAGGGCCTCGCGCTCATCAACGGCACGCAGTTCATGGCCGCCCACGCGGTGCACGCCCTACTGCGCATCCAGGATCTCCTCAAGACCGCCGACCTCACCGCGGCCATGACCCTCGAGGCGATGCGCGGCAGCGCCACGCCGTTCGACGTCCGCATCCACGCCGCTCGCCCGCACGCCGGTCAGCAGGAGACAGCCGACAACGTGCGCCGCCTGCTCGCCGACTCCGAGATTCTCCCGTCGCACCTCAACTGCGGCAAGGTGCAGGACCCGTATTCGCTGCGCTGCGTCCCGCAGGTGCACGGCGCCGTGCGCGACGCCGTCCGCCACGCCCGCGCCACGGTCGAGATTGAGATCAACGCTGCGACTGACAACCCCCTCGTCTTCCCCAACGGCGACGTGCTCAGCGGCGGCAACTTCCACGGCGAGCCGCTCGCCTTCGCCCTCGATTACCTCGCGATCGCGACCGCCGAGCTCGCCTCGATCTCCGAGCGCCGCCTCTACCTGCTGCTCCTCGGCGATACGATGGGCGACAAGAAGCTGCCCAAGCTCCTCATGAGCGACACCGGTCTCAACAGCGGCTTCATGCTCCCGCAATACGCCGCCGCCGCGCTCGTCTCGGAGAACAAGGTCCTGGCGCACCCGGCCTCGGTGGATTCGATCCCGAGCTCGCTCGGCCAGGAAGATCACGTGTCCATGGGCGCCATCGCCGCGACGAAGCTGCTCGAGGTCGTCGCCAACACCGAGACCGTCCTCGCCATTGAGCTCATGAGCGCCGCGCAGGCCCTCGACTTCATCCACCCGCTCAAGGCCGGCCGCGGCGTCGAGGCCGCGCATGCCGAGGTCCGCCGCCACCTCGCCTTCGCCGAGGCCGACCGGTTGTTCCACAACGACATCCAGACCGCGCTCGCGTTGGTGCGCGGAGGTTCGCTTGTATCGGCCGCCGAACGCGAAAGCGGGAAGCTGAGTTGATCGCGGAAACGCGGAAGGGCGGAAGCGCGGAAACGATCCATCGGAATATGAATATGGAAATCAGGAAAACCGGAAGCGGGCTGATCCCTGAGGTTTTGTTTCCAGTGTTCCTGATTTCCACCTCGGCCTGTTTCCGTGCTTCCGCCCTTCCGCGCTTCCGCGATTAACCGCGAATGCCTTTACCCATGAATTCCCCATCCCGCCCCATCCGCGCCCCGCGCGGGGCCAAGCTCTCCTGCCGCACCTGGGCCGCCGAGGCCGCGATGCGCATGCTCATGAACAACCTCGACCCCGAGGTGGCGGAGCGCCCGGCCGACCTCGTCGTCTATGGCGGCCGCGGCAAGGCAGCGCGCACCTGGGCCTGCTTCGATGCCATCATCGCCGCCCTGCGCCGCCTCGCGCCGGATGAGACCCTGCTCGTCCAATCCGGCAAGCCCGTCGGCGTCGTGCGCACCCATGCCGACGCCCCGCGTGTGCTCATCGCCAACAGCAATCTGGTGCCCAAGTGGGCCACGCAGGAGCACTTCGACGACCTCGAGCGCCGCGGCCTCATGATGTACGGCCAGATGACGGCCGGTTCGTGGATCTACATCGGCACGCAGGGCATCCTGCAGGGGACCTATGAAACCTTCGCGGAATGCGGGCGCCAGCACTTTGGCGGCACGCTGGCCGGCCGCCTCTGCGTCACCGGCGGCTGCGGCGGCATGGGTGGCGCCCAACCGCTCGCCATCACCATGGCCGAGGGTACCTGCCTGATCGCCGACGTGGACCGCTCGCGCCTCGCGAAACGCGCCCACGACCGCTACCTCGACGAGATCGCCCCCGACCTCGATGCCGCGATCGACCGCGCTGTCCATTGCGCCGGCCGCCGCGAGGCCCGCAGTATCGGCGTTGTCGCCAACAGCACCGATCTTCTCGAGCGACTGATCACGCGCCGCATCCGTGTCGATGTCCTCACCGACCAGACCAGCGCGCACGATCCGCTGGTCGGCTACGTGCCGGTGGGTTTCGACCTGAAGGCCGCTGCCCGTCTGCGAAGGGCCGACCCCGCGAAGTACCAGCGCCTCTCGCTCGCCTCGATGGCCCGGCACGTCCGCGCGATGCTCTCCCTGCAAAAGCGCGGGGCCAAGACCTTCGACTACGGCAACAACCTCCGGCAGCACGCCTTCGATCAGGGCGTGAAGCGCGCCTTCGCCTTCCCCGGTTTCGTGCCGGCCTACATCCGGCCGCAGTTCTGCCTCGGCCGCGGACCCTTCCGCTGGGTGGCGCTCTCGGGCGATCCCGCCGACATTCGCGCGACCGATGCCGCGCTCATGGACCTGTTCCCCAAGGACGCCGGCCTGCACCGCTGGCTCAAACTCGCTGGTGAACGCGTCGCCTTCCAAGGCCTGCCGGCCCGCATCTGTTGGCTGGGCCTCGGTGAGCGCCATCGCGCGGGCCTGCTGTTCAACCGCATGGTGGCCGACGGCCGCGTCAAGGCGCCCATCGTCATCGGCCGCGACCACCTCGACTGCGGCTCTGTGGCGAGTCCCAACCGCGAGACCGAGGCGATGAAGGACGGCACCGACGCCGTCAGCGACTGGGCTCTGCTCAACGCGATGGTCAACGTCGCCAGCGGCGCCTCGTGGGTAAGCTTCCACCACGGCGGCGGCGTGGGCATCGGCTACAGCCAGCACGCCGGCCAGGTCATCGTCGCCGACGGCACCCCCGAGGCCGCAGCACGCCTCGAGCGCGTCCTCACCAACGATCCCATGATGGGCCTCTTCCGCCACGCCGACGCTGGCTACGACCAGGCGAGAAAATGCGCCAAACGCCTGCGCGTGCCAATCCCGATGGGGCAAAGAAACATATAACCTCAGGAATTTTCTCACGCGGAGGCACGGAGGCCGCGGAGTTTGGGCACCACTGATGCACACTTATCTTCACCGAAATGATCGGAATACCTCTCCACCAGTGCTCATCAGTGAACATAAGTGGTTAGCAACTCCGCGTCCCCCGCGGATCCGCGAGTGAAACAAAGCCGTGCCATCTGCGAAATCAGTCGCTAGATTCCCTCCGTCCTCCTCCCCATGCGGCTGATTCCCCATACGACCTCCCCCGAGTGGCCCGGGCAGATTGGCGCCGGGCGGTTTGCGGCGACGATCCGCGCCGATGCACCCGATGACTGCGAGGTCGCGCTTATCGGGCTGGGCGACGACACGGGCGTGAAGCTCAACCACGGCCGCCCGGGCGCCGCCGGCGGGCCCACCGCGTTTCGTGCGGCGCTGGCGCGCTACGGCGCGAACCTTCCGGAGCTTCCGTTTGTCTACGACGCCGGCGACATCCGCCCGGGCCGCACCCTCGACGAGACCCACGACCGCGTCACCGCGGCCGTGACCGAGCTCCTGGCCCGCGGCCTGTTCCCCATCGCGATCGGCGGGGGCCATGACCTAACCTTCCCTCTGGTGCGTGCCGTCGCGGCCCGGCACCCGCAACCCATCGGGATCTACTTCGATGCGCATCTCGACGTGCGCGAGAGCCCGGGCTCCGGCATGGCGTTTCGCAAGCTCGTCGAGGATTGCGGCGTGGCCGCGTTGCACCTGCACGGCTTTCGCCCGCTGGTCAATGCGCGCGAGCATCTCGAGTGGTTCGCCGCCCACGGCGGCCAGCTTCACCCCGACGGGGCGGCCGTCGACCTGCCCGCAACGGGCGACCTCTTCGTCAGCTTCGATCTCGACGTGCTCGACGCCGCGCATGCCCCGGGCGTGAGCGCCACGAACCCTGCCGGTTGGACCGTGCGCGAGGCCGAGGCCTGGGTGGCAACCTGCGGCGCCGAGCCGCGCGTGCGGTGCTTCGATCTCATGGAATTGAACCCGACCTTCGATCCCTCCGGTCGTACCGCGCGCGTCGCGGCCCACCTGTTCCTGACCTTCCTGCAAGGGTTCGCCCGCCGATGACGCTGCATATCCGCAATGCGCGCCTCCTCACGCTGGCCGGCGGGGCCGAACCGCGGCGGGGCAAGGCCCTGGGCGAGCTCGGTGTCGTGGCGACCGGGGATGTCGTCGTCGCCGACGGGCGCATCACCGCCGTCGGTCCTGGCCTCACTGCGCCGGCCGACGCCACCGTGATCGAGGCCAACGGCCGCGTGCTCATGCCGGGTTTCGTGGATTGCCACACGCACGCCTGCTGGGCCGGCGACCGCCTCGACGAGTGGGAGATGAAGCGCCGCGGCGTGCCTTACCTGGAAATCCTCAAAAAGGGCGGCGGCATCCACGCCACTGTCCGCGCCGTGCGCGAGGCCACGCAGAAGCAACTCGCGGCCAACCTCCGCGACCGCCTCGCGGCGATGCTGCGCGAGGGCACCACGACGGTAGAGGTGAAGAGCGGCTACGGTCTCACCACCGAGGCCGAGCTCAAGATGCTCCGCGCCATCCGTCGCGCCGCCGTCGATTGGCCCGGCACCGTCGTGCCCACCGCGCTGCTCGGCCACGCCGTCGAGGGCGACCTCGAAACCTACGCCCGCATGGTCGTGAAGGAGATGCTGTCGGAGATCGTGAAGGAGTTCCCCGACATCGCGGTCGACGCTTTCTGCGAGAAGGAGGCCTGGTCGGTCGAGGCCTGCGTGAAGCTCTTCGAGAAAGCGCACAAGCACCACCCGATCCGCGTTCACGCCGACCAGTTCAATCCCCTCGGCATGATCCCCGAGGCCATCCGGCTTTTCGCCCGCAGCGTCGACCACCTCGAGGCGAGTCGGAAGGACGACCTGATCGCCCTCGCGAAGTCACCCACCGTGGGGGTGATCTTGCCGTGCACGGGCTTCCACACCGACGGCCGCTATGCGCGTGCCGGCTTCTTCGTGGACCAGGGTGGGGCGCTCGCGCTGGCGACCAACTGCAACCCGGGCTCGGCGCCGGTGCACTCGATGCCGTTCGCCATCGCGCTGGCGGTGCGGCACTGCGGCCTCACGCCGGCCGAGGCGATCGCCGCGGCGACGGTCAACGCCGCCGCCGTGCTCGGCCTCAAGGACCGCGGCCGCATCGAGCCCGGCCTGCGCGCCGATATGATCCTCCTGCACCACAAGGACGAACGCCTGCTCGCCTACGAAGTCGGCGGCAACCCGGTCGACCGCGTCATCTGCAACGGGGCGTTGAGTTAAGCGCGAAGACGCAAAGACGCGAAGAACTGAGCGAAGGTAAGGAATCCAATTCTTTCTGGATCGACCTTCGCGTCTTTGCGCTTAATCCATCAAGCCACCGCCACGGGTTTTCCGGAATCCGCCGAGGCGTAGAAGGCGTCGGCGATGCGGGCGAAGAGGAGGGCTTCCTGCAGCGTCGTCTGCGGTTTGCGCTTCTGCAGGATGGCGTCGACGAAATCGAAGACCACGCCGTCGTGTTCGCTGGTCGAGGAGGCCTCGTCGCCCTCCCAGAGCACGCTCGTCTTGGTGCCGGTCTCGGGGTTCGGCTCGATCAGCACGACGTTGGCCGACTTGGCCTTGAGCATCTGCAGGTTGAGCGAGGCCTTTTCGCCGCCGATCACCCACATGCTGCCCGGGGGCAGGGTGGTCGCCTCGGCGCGCTCGTAGTTGAGCACGCAGCCTTCGGCGAACGTGACGAAACCGCTCAGGTGCGTCTCGGCATCCGACCCCGGCGCCGCGTAGGCCGAGAAGGCCGGCGGCACCTGCCAGGTGCGGGCGAGGGCGAACTGCGGGGTCAGCTTGAAGTCGACGAGGCCGAGCAGGTAGTCGAGGTCGTAGCAGCCCCAGTTGACGAAGATGCCGCCGCCGTTGAGGTCACGGCGCAGGCGCCAGACGGGCGGGGTGTTCTTCGGCGTCGGCCCGGGCTGGCTGATGCCGCGGCAGGTGATCGTGCGGATCTTGCCGAGGCCGCCCTTGCGAATGAACTCGGTGGCGACGCGGGCTGACTCGAACGAGCGGTAGCGCGAAGAGCAGACGGCGCCCACGCGGTCACCCTGCGCGGCGATCATGGCGCGCACCTCCGTGGCGTTCATCGCCACGGGTTTCTCGTTGAGGACGTGCTTGCCCTGCTTGAACGCCTTGATCGCCAGCTCGGTGCGAGCGAAGGCGGGCAGGGCGAGGATCACGCCGTCGATCTTGGGATCGGCCAGCAGCTCGTCGGCGCTGGTCGTCCAGCGTGGCACACCGAACTCGGCCGCGGTCTTCTGGGCCATTTCGCCGCGCAGGTCGCAGACGGCGGCGGCGCGGGCGGTTTTGAGTTTGGCGAGGGCCCGCAGGTGATACTGCGCGATCACTCCGCAACCGATGACGGCGAGGTTGAGCATGGGAGATGTGCCCTGTTTGCTTCACACGCCCCCGAACCAATGTCTAGAGCGTATCCTGTCTTCCGTCGTGGCGATGGTTTTCTAGCTGTAGGGAGCGGAAGAGTTTTTAACCACGGATTACACGGATCTCACGGATGGATGAATCGCGGATGATGCCGGACAGGATGGCCACAAGAGGCGCAAAAAGCACAAGATCGGGTTTCTGTTTTCTGTGCCTCTTGTGCCTTCTGTGGCCATCCATCGACGCTCCATTCGCCTATAATCCATCCGTGCCATCCGTGTAATCCGTGGTTAACCGCTTTGGGTTCGAGGCATTGGCGTAATTTGGTGTGCATTCGCGGTTAAAACCGTTTGGGAATTCATTCGGTGTCCCTCCCGCATTTCATCGGCTCCGAACTCGTCACCGCGCTCGGGCGGCTCGCGCCGGCGCAGGTGCTGGGGCCGTGGCGCGGACGCTGCCCGGCTGATCGGCGGCGGCGCATGCGGTTCGCGCCCGTGCTCTATGGCGAGGACCACGCGCACGGCCACGCCGAGCTCTGCCTGCTGATCGAGGGCGTCTGTCGGTTCAGCTTTCAACACGAGGGCTGCGTGCTGCGCCCCGGCGACCTCGTGGTCTGCCCGGCCGGTGTGGCGCATGCCGAGGCTTACGTGCGGCCCGGCGACGGCTACCGCCTCGTGTGGTGGAGCCTGAGCGAATCCGATCCGCGCCTGCACGCCACGCGCTACAGCCGCCGCGGCGGCTTCGCGATGGAGCACGTGATGGACCTCGGCCTGCTCCCGGCCGAGGCGCGCGAACGCCTGCAGGTCCTGCGGCGCCTGACCGCCGGTGTGCAGCCGCCCGCGGCCGATGCCCTGCGCGAGGCCATGCTCACCATCGCGCTGGTGCTCTATCGCCGGGTGCTCGACGGCGGTGCGGCCCAGCTCGACAGCCGGGCGCAGTTGGTGCGGCGGGCGGCGGATTTCGTCCGCGCCGAGGCTGGTCGCCCCCTGGCGCTCGCGGACGTCGCTCGTGCCGTCCACGTGTCACCGAATTATCTCACCGGCCTCTTCCGCAAGGAAACCGGCGTCTCGCTCGGCCGCTTCATCCTCGGCGAGCGCATCACCCGCGCCCAGCAGGCGCTCGCCCGCGACGGTGCGACGGTGAAGTCCGTCGCCCTCGACCTCGGCTTCGCCGACCCCTTCACCTTCAGCCGCGCCTTCAAGCGTGTCACCGGCAAATCCCCGCGCGCGGTCATCAACCACTGAAGACCAGACCGGAGAACCACGGATTACACGGATTTCACGGATTGGATTCAGGCAGATGAAGCGTAGCTGGATGGCCACAAAAGGCACAAGAGGCACAGAAAATGAGGTCTGATTTGGCGCCTCTTGCGCCTTATGTGGCCATCTCATCACGCTTCATCCGCATTTTCCTGATCCGTGTCATCCGTGCCTGCCCTCCGTAGGCTCGGCGAAGGAGGGTAATCCGTGGTTGAAAAATCCCCGGCCGCCCGCGTAAGTTAAGACATGGGTTCGTAACCGCGGCCATTCCCGGGTGCGCCGGGGTCTGGTAGGCTGGGGGACCATGAGCTCCACCCTGGCCCCTGCTGCTTCCAAGCTCGCCCTCCTGGGCGGCACCCGTGTCGGCGAAGTCACGTATTCGCGGTTCCCGCATTTCTCCGAGCAGGCGATCGCCCGCGTCGCCGACGTCCTACGCGCCGGCAAGGCGGTCGGGCTCGGCCGTTTCCACTCGCCTGAGATCGGCGAGGCCGAGGACACCATCTCGCGCTACCACGGCGGCCGGCGCGTGCTCGCGTGCGGCTCGGGCCATGCGGCCCTGCAGGGCGCGCTGGCCGGGCTCGAGATCTGCGGCGGCGACGAGGTCATCACCACGCCCTACACGTGGGGCGCCTCCATCTCCTGCATCCTCCACCAGAATGCCATCCCGGTCTTCGTCGACGTCGAGCGCGAGACCGGCCTGATCGATCCCGCGGCCGTCGAGGCCGCCATCACGCCGCGCACCAAGGCGATCCTCGCGGTGCACATCTTCGGCCAGCCGGCGAACCTCCAGGCCCTGCGTGCCATCGCCGACAAGCACAAGCTGATGCTCATCGAGGACGGCAGCCAGGCGCATGGGGCCGAGATCGACGGCGTGCGCGTCGGCAATGTCGGCGATGCCGCCGGCTTCTCCTGCATGGGCGGCAAGGTGCTGCCCACGACCGAGGCCGGCTACCTCGTCAGCCCGCACGAGCGCGTCATCTGGAAGGCCGCCATGATCGGCCAGCACATGGGGCGCTCGCCCGAGAAGGATTTCCCGGACGACCTGCGGCCGTGGGTGGACTCGCTCGTCTACACCTACCGCATCACCCCGCTGAACTCGGTGCTGCTCACCGAGCAGTTCGGCCGCCTCGACGGCTGGATCGCCGAGCGCCGCCGCCATGCCGACCTGCTCCGGGCCAAACTGGCCGGGGCGAAGTTCCTGCGCATGCCCGACTATGCGCCGGGCGTGAAGCCGGTGTTCCACCTGATGAGCTTTAACTTCGATCCCGTGGCGGCTGGCGTCTCCCGCGATACCTTCGCCGCGGCGATGAAGGCCGAGGGCATGCTGGCCTTTGGCTACGTGCCGTCGCCCATCCCGGACTGGCCCCGCCTGCACTGGCAGGACTACCGCGGCCCGCGCGTGTCGTGGCTATCCAGCCTCGCGGCCGCGAACGTCGACTACCGCGGGATGGCGCTGCCGAATTGCCGCTGGCGCGTCGCCAACTCGATCGAGACGCGCTTCGATTACGTCGATCCGAACGAAGGGATGGTCAATCGCATCGCGGAGATCATCCACAAGGTCGAGGCCAACATCGGCGCCCTGCGCGACTACGAGCGCGCCCAGGGCCCGGCCGCCCCGGCGCGGCGCTGAGGGAGTGAAGCGCAAAGGCGCCAAGGTGCGAAGGTCGGAGCAAAGATGTATTCTTTAGGATCGACCTTAGCAGCTTCGCGTCTTTGCGCTTAATTCGGTTCGAGTCTCCCCGTTCCCTCTGTTTCTTCCTGTAAATCGATTTCCCCATGCCTTCTTCCTCTGTTGGCTTTGGCATCAGCGACATCACGCCCCGGCTGGGGGTGCAGTTGGCGGGTTATGGTCCGTACCGCAACCGGGCGGCGCAGGAGATCCTGGCGCCGATCCATGCGCGGGCGCTGGTGCTGACCGAGGGGAAACGGACCGTGGTCGTGCTCAGCCTGGAGAACTGCGGCACGCCGCGGCCGCTCGCAGCGGCGATCCGGGCGGCGGTGGCGGCGCGGATCCCCTGCCGGGCGGAGGATGTATTCCTTTCGGTCACGCATACGCACAGCTGCCCGGCCGTCGGCGGCATGTATGGCTGGGGCGAGGCCGACATGATGTACGTCGAGACCCTGCCGGTGCGCGCGGCCGAGGCCGCGGCACGGGCGTGGGCGGCACTGACGAAGGTCGAATGGCGCCATGCGCAGGTTCCCTGCGAGGGCATTGCGGTCAACCGCGAGACCGATGCCGGGTTTGCGATGAACGCCAACTTTGCCGAGCGCCTCGATCCGCAGTGGCGCCCGGCGCACCCGGAGCAGACCGACCCGACCGTGCGCGTGCTCGCGGCCTATGTCGGCAAGAAGCTCGTCGGCTGCCTGCACCACTTCGGCTGTCACCCGGTCGTGTATGGCGAAAAGACCGCCTCGATCCACGGCGACTACGCGGGCCTGGCCTCGCTGGAGATCGAGCGGAAGCATGCCGGCGCGGTCGCGATCTTTCTCCCGGGCGCCTTGGGTGACATCAACCCGAAGCTCAACCACCGCGTGCCGGCGGAATCGAAGCGGGCCGTGAAGGCCATCGCCCGCCAGTATGCCGGCAACATCATGCGCGGATTGCGCGCGGGGCAGCCCGTCGAGGCGTTGCCGCTGAGGTCGGTTCACCGCGACATCATCTTCACGCGCCAGGCCTGGCCCCGGCGCAAGGTCGAGCGGCGCATCGCCGAACTCGAAAAGATCTTCGCCCAACCGGGCGTGACCGATTTTCCGCACACGGGTGGACAGCCGCCGCTGCTCACCAACGGGATGGAGTTGGCCCGCCTTCAGGGTCTGCGCGAAGTGCTGGCGCAATATCGGGGCAATCGCGCGCCCAACCGTCCGGTCTGCCTGCACGGTGTGCGCATCGGGCCCGTGGCGCTGCTCGGTTGCGGGCTTGAGGCCTACCATAGCCTGCAGACCCCGGTGCTCGCCGGGTCGCCGCACCCGCACACGTGGCTGGTGAGCCTCGTCGGCGGCATCGGCTACGCACCCGACCGAGCGGCCGTCGAGCGCGCCGGCTACTCGGGCGACTTCGTCCCGCTCATGTGCGGCGAGCTGCCGTACACCAAGATTTACGCGGAGCTTCCTCGCGAGCTCGTGAAACTGGCCCACGATCTGAACTAGACACGATTTACATGAGTCCGGCGAATGATCCGCGGTTGGATAGCCACATAAGGCGCAAAAGGGACAAGGTAGATCCAGGCCCTGGTTCTTTATGTGCTTTATGTGCCTTTTGTGGCTACGCAGTTGGGCCCCATCCGCCAATTCCGTGATATCCGTAGAATCCGTGGTTGTATTTCTCCGCTCGCGACTGTCGCTGGGCGGTCTCATCGTCGCGTGCGTCATGGGTACGCCCTTGTACGCGTTTGAAAATCCCACGGTCGCGCTCGACACACCGGAGGCGCGTGCAGCGTACCGGGTGACCGATCCGGCGTTGCGGGCGCTGGCGCTCGAGCTGTTGGCGACGCCCGACAAGACCGTGACCGACGTGCCGACGCCGAATCCGCACCCGGGGGCGGCCTGGTGGCGCGACGCGGGGCTCGGCCTGTTCTTGCACTGGGGATTTCACAGCGTGGAGCAGTTGCAGCCGTCCTGGGCGTCCATCCGTGGCTATCCGTACGGCACGGAGGATGCGCGCTTCCACGGCATGGGTTATTTCCGCCTGGCGGAGCGGTTCAATCCGCAGCATTGGACACCGGCGGCGTGGACCCCGCTGGCGCATGCCGCCGGGTTCCGCTATGCCGTGCTCACCGCCAAGCACCACGACGGCTTCGCGCTGTGGCCCACGCGTTGGGGCAATTTCTCAACCCGGCAGTACTGTGAGGGGCGCGATCTGTTGCGGCCGTACGTCGATGGACTGCGGGCGGCGGGACTGAAGGTCGGGTTCTATTTCTCGCCGCAGGACTGGCATTATCCAGGATTCCCGCTCGGGGACGTGAACTTCGACCACCAGCAGCGCAACCAGCGTCCGCCCATCGCCGATCCGGCGGCCAACGCGGGGGAGGCGCGGGAGTTCTTCATCTATACGATCGCGCAGCTGCACGAACTCCTGACGGGTTACGGCCCGATCGATGAGTTGTGGTTCGACGGCCTCGGGTGGCCAGGCGTGACCTTTCCGACCAAGTCCGTCTATCGGTGGATCCGCTCGCTGCAGCCGCAGATCCTCATCAACGACCGCTGGGGCCGCGTGCGCACGCCGGACGGGAGCGACACGACCACGGTGAAATTCGGCGACTTCACCACCCATGAGTACACGGCGTTGAGCGAGCGACCGGAAGGAGCCTGGGAATATTGCCGGAGCTGGTATGGCCACTGGGGATATTCCGGACCCTACGCCGGTGACCTGCCGGTCGAGCTTGAGCGCCTCGGGCGCATCCGTACGTGGAATGGCAACTACCTGCTGAACATCGGTCCGGATCCGGAGGGCCGTCTGCCTTCCGGCCTCGAGGCGGTGTGGTCCGAGTTGGCGGCTTGGATGGCGGCCAACGGCGAGGCCATCCACGGCGCCCACGGTGGCCCGGAGGGTCTGGCGAATGTGCCGACGACGGAGAAGGGTAACGTCACCTACCTCCATGCCTTCGCCGTCTGGCAGCAGCCCGTCGAGCTGACGGTGCGGGGCCGGGTGAAGTCGGTGCGCCTGCTCGGGCAGCCGGGCGAATTGGATCACGAGATCCGCGACGGCCGCCTGAAAGTCACCGCGCCGGGCGACCGCTACCGTGTCATCCGCGTGGAATGGGCGGAGTAGGACTCCGGCTCACCCCGCCAGACAGGCCTTGAACGCCTCGGTCAGCGCGGTGCGGTCGAGGTTCTTGCCGATGAAGACGAGGGTGTTGGTGCGCGCTTCGCCGGCGGCCCACTCGCGGTCGAACTTGGCGTCGAAGAGCATGTGCACGCCCTGGAAGACGAGGCGCTTGTTGGTGCCCTTGACCGCGAGCACGCCCTTCATGCGGTAGATGTCGCCGCCCTTCACGCGGAGCAGTTCGCTGATCCAGTCGTTGAGGCGCTTCCCGTCGAGGTCGCCGGGGGCGGTGATCCCCACGGACTTCACGGCGTCGTTGTGCGTGTGCGCCGCGTGGAAGTCCTGCTGCCAGACGGGCTTCACGAATCTGTCCGCGACATTGATGTGCAGCGGGTGTTCGCCGCAGGCCTCGAAGACGAGGTAGTGGCCGGCGGTGTCGATCTCGAGCGGGAACTTGCCGTTGCCCTCGTTGAGGAGCAGGCGGTGGAGCCGCGCGCCGGGCACGACCTTCTCGCCGGCGCCGATGCGGTATTCCCAGTCGCCGAAGATGGGGCCGGCGACGTCGCGCACGGCGGCGATGGTGTCTGCCGCAAGGTTCGCCACGGGCAAAATCACGACGTCGAGCTCGTTCTCGTTGCCGTGGTGATGGTGCTCGTGGTTGCACCCTTCATGCTTGTGGTCGTGATCGTGCGGCTCGTCGTCGCCGTGGCCGATCTCCAGCTCGTGCGTCCCGGCGGGGAGCGGGTAGGCGCCGGCCCATTCGAAGGGGTACTCGGGCTCGAGGAACTTGGGGTCGAGCTCGGTGGCGCGGTAGAGATTGAAGCCGCCGACGTCGATGACCTTGTCCAACGCGATGCCGGCATTCTGCGTGCGGTGGATCTTGGCGACGGCGTTGATACCACGGACGCGGGTCTCGAGGGCGTCGAGTTCGGGCGGGGCGACGAGGTCGGTCTTGTTGAGGAGAATCACATCGGCGAATGCGATCTGCTTGAGGGCCTCGTCATCGCTGCCGAGGTGCTGGCTGATGTGCTTGGCGTCGACCAGTGTCACGATGGCGTCGAGGCGGAAGCTCGACCGCATCTCGTCGTCGGTGAAGAACGTCTGCGCGACGGGCGCCGGGTTGGCCATGCCGGTGGTCTCGATGAGGATGGCGTCGAGCCGGTCCTTGCGCTTCAGCAGGCGGCCGAGGATGCGGATGAGGTCGCCGCGCACGGTGCAGCAGATGCAGCCGTTGTTCATCTCGAATAGCTCCTCGTCCGAGGAGATCACGAGCTGGTTGTCGACGCCGACCTCGCCGAACTCGTTCTCGATGACGGCGATCTTCTTGCCGTGCTGCTCGGTGAGGATGCGGTTGAGCAGAGTGGTTTTACCGGCGCCGAGGAAGCCGGTGAGGACGGTGACAGGGATGGCGGACATGCGGAGGTTCAACTGAATCCGCGAGGCGCGCTGACGCAAGTGCGGGGTGCGGACCGGAGCGCGAAGCTGCAAAGTTGGGGAGAGGGAATCGCGGAAGCGCGGAAGGGCGAAAACGCCGAAGGAGCTGTGGAGTTGGGCAGGTCTCTGACCTGTGCTACTGGCCGAACGGGATTTGGATGAACTCTGCGCCGTTGAAATCGAGGCGGGTGATGGTTCCGGTCAGGCCCGTCGCGCCCTTCAGCCAAGCGGCTTCGGCTTGGTATTGCGACGTTGCGCCCACGGTTTCGCCGGTAGCGGGGTTGGCCACCGGGAGCAGGCTGAGGGTATGGGTCTGGCTCCCGGCGGTGAGCGAAAGCTCGATCACCGGCATGGCGGTGCGGACGAAGTTCTCCGCGTGCGCGTCGAGCGTGTAGAGCGTCAACGTGCCGGTGCCGGCATCGTGGACGAGCTCGACGTTGAACCGATGATCGCCGACCTCGACCAGCATGCCGCCGTGGGGCGCCGCATGCTGGTGCGTGTGGGCGTGACCGGGCTCCGCTGCGTGATCGTGGGGGCGTCCGCAACCGCAGGCCAGGGCAAGACTCAGCAGTGTGATGGTCGGACCTATGAAGCGCATCATGCCCGCAGGCTACGGGCGCCATGATCGTCAGCGAGTCAGAACGGTGTTTCCGCGCTTCCGTCTGTCCGCGCCTCCGCGATCGAACCGTCCCACGTTTGACATCCGCCTCCCGTGGGGTTGCCTTGTTTTACCCCTCCAACGCCAACATCCAGCCTTCAACTCCGCCCACCATGAGCACTCCCGTTCCCGCCGTCGTCGAAGCCCTCGAAAAGCAACTCAACCACGAGCTCCACGCCGCCAACTGCTACCTTGCGATGGCTTACTGGTGCTCGGTCAACGACTGGGATGGGTTCGCGAAATTTTTCCACAAGCAGGCGGGCGAGGAGCGCGAGCATGCGGGGAAGGTGCTCGATCACCTCGTCGATCGCGGGGTGCTGCCGCGCATTGGCGCCCTGCCGGCGCCGCGGCACGAATTCCCGGCCCTGATCGAGGTGGCTCGCACGGCTCTTGCGCTCGAGCGGACCAACACGGCCGGGATCAACGCCGCCTACGCCGTGGCGGTTGAGCACAAGGACTACCCGGCCCAGGTCATGCTCCAGTGGTTCATCAACGAGCAGGTCGAGGAGGAGGCTTGGGGCGAAAAGATGGTCGCCAAGGTCGAGCGCGCCTCCTGCGGCGGCGGCAGCTTCTACCTCGACCACCACCTGGAGAAGGAACTGCTCGGCGAGTGAGGGTGGGTGCCTTGTAGGGCAGCCCGCTTGCGGGCGCGGCTCGGGCGCGCGCGCTGTCCTACGGGAACCGTCACACCAACCACGGTCCCGCCACGGCCGCCAGAATCACGACCAGCCACGGCGGGGCGAGGCGGCGCTCGAGCAGGATGAGCGCCACGACGGCCGCGACCACATCGGACCAGCCGGTGATGCCTTCCTTCCACACCGGATTGTAAAAGGCGGCGAGCAGCACGCCGACCACGGCCGCATTGGCACCGCGGAGCGCCGCCTGGGTCCCGACCCGGCTCCGGAGCACGTGCCAGAACGGCAGCGCGCCGCCGATCAGCATCCATGCCGGCAGGAAGATCGCGAGCAGGCACCAGAGTCCGCCCAGCCAAGCCGCGTCGCCGCCGCGGATGACCGTGCCCAGATACGCGGCAAAGGTGAACAGCGGACCCGGCAAGGCCTGCGCCGCGCCGTAGCCCGCGAGAAACATGTCGTCGGCAATCCAGCCCGGCGGCACGACCTCGGCCCGTAGCATTGGCAAGATGACGTGGCCGCCGCCGAAGACGAGCGAGCCGGCCCGGTAGAAACTGTCGAAGATCGCAAGCGGCTGCGACCCGGCCGCCGTCGCGACCAGCGGCAATGTCGCCAGGAGCGCACCGCACGCGCAAAGGACTCCCGCCGCCCACAGGTGCGACCGAGCCAGACCCGTCGGGGCGGTCGGGCTGGTCGGCGCTTCCCGCCGGTAAACGATCCATCCAAGCGCCGCCCCCGCCGCGATGACGCCGACCTGGAACATGGCATTCGGCACCAGCAAAAGTGCGGTCGCCGCGGCAAGCGCCAGGGCGATGCGCGGCGCATCCGGGCACAGCCGCCGCCCCATGCCCCAGACGGCCTGGGCCACGACCGCCACCGCCGCCACCTTCAATCCGTGCAGCCAACCGGCGGTGCGCAGGTCGCCCAGCGCAATCACGCCATACGCGAACAGGATCATCAGCACCGCCGAGGGCAGCGTGAAGCAGGCCGACGCCACCAGGGCGCCGGCGAGCCCGGCCCGCTGCATTCCCAGCGCATAAACCACCTGGCTGCTCGCCGGGCCGGGCAGGAACTGGCACAGCGCCACGATGTCGGCGAAGGCCGCGTCATCCAGCCAGCGCCGCCGCACCACAAACTCCTCGCGCAGGTAGCCGAGATGCGCGACCGGTCCGCCGAACGACGTGCAACCCAGCCGCAGGAACGCGCCGGCGATCACGCCGAGCTGGCGTGCTGGCGCCTTCGCGGGGGCAGGGTGGACGCTCATCGCCGGCGATGTTCGCCAACCCGTTCCGCCGCGCAAGCTCCCTAGTGGCTGGCGCAGGTGCAGGCGTATTCCGCCCGCTGGCACTCGCCGCATTCGTGGAGATTGAGCTCGATCCGGAAGTTGCTCGGTCGAGCGCCCGGCGCGGACCGCACCTGCACCACGACGCGGTAGGGGTCGCCTGGCGGCAGCGGCTCGACCGACACGAGCGTGGCGTCCTGCGACACGAGCGGCACGGCCACGCGACCGCCCGTGGTTTCGGCGGTCACGGTCACGGCGGTGGTACCCGGTGAAACCGTTTTACCCGCTTCATCAAAGAATGAGAGCTCGACCCGGCGCTCGGTCGTGACGAAGAACTCGGCCCGAACCGGGTGGGCGATCAACATCCGCCCGCCCTTGGGACCTGCGACTGTCGTTTCGGCTGCGCTGGCGGCCGCGACCGCAAGGAGGAAGGAAATCAGGATGGTTATTGTTTTCATAGGGATCGTTTTTGAACCACGGATTACACGGATTTCACGGATCCGGCGGATGGAGCATGGTGGGATGGCCACAAGAGGCGCAAAAGGCACAGAATTTGGGTCCTGCTTTTGCGCCTTCTGTGCCTTTTTTGGCCATCTCTCCCGGCTTCATTCGCTATATCCGTGTCATCCGTGAAATCCGTGGTTAAAGGGTTCGGTTCGTTTTGCTTTCGATCCAGTCGTAAAGCACCGGCAGGACCACGAGCGTGAGCAGCGTGGCGGTGACGATGCCGCCGATGACGACGGTCGCGAGTGGTCGCTGCACCTCGGCGCCGGGGCCGGTCGAGAGCGCCATCGGCACGAAGCCCACCGAGGCGACGAGGGCGGTCATGAGCAACGGCCGGAGGCGCGTGAGGGTGCCCTCGATCACGGCGTCGCGCACGCTGTGTCCCTGCTGGCGGAGCAGGTTCATGAAGCTCAACAGCATGATGCCGTTGAGCACCGCGATGCCGGAGAGCGCGACGAAGCCCACCGCCGCCGGGATCGTGAACGGCAAGCCCCGCAGCCACAGCGCCGCGATGCCGCCGACCGCCGCCAGCGGAACGCAGACGAAGATGACTGCTGCCTGCCGCGCGCTGCCGAAGGTCGCGTAGATCAGCCCAAAGATCAGGGCGAGCGCCGCCGGGACGATGAGCGCCAGGCGGGCGCGGGCGGCCTGCAGGTTTTCGAACTGGCCACCGAAGGCATACGTGTAGCCCGGAGGCAGCGGCAGGGACCGGCGCAGGGCGGCGTCGGCCTCGCGCACGAAGCCCTCGGTGTCGCGACCACGGACGTTGATGAGGATCGCCACGCGGCGCTGGGTGTCCTCGCGGGTGATCGTCCCGATGCGGTCGACGACCGCGAGGTCGGCCAGCCGGCGCAGCGGCACCTGCACGCCGTCATCCTCGTCGGTCCGCACCGGCAGGTCGCCGAGTGCGGCCACGTCGAGCCGGCGCGTTTCCGGCAGGCGCACGACAACCGGGATCTGCCGGCTGCCCTCCGGCAGCGTGCCGGCCTCGCGACCGCCGAGGGCGGTGGCGACGACGCGGTTGATCTCGTCGGCGTGGAGATTGAGCTTCTGCAGGTTCGCCCGTTGCGCCGTGACCTCGAGCACGGGCAGGCGACCGAGGGCGTCGAACTCCACGTCACCCCCGCCCGGGATCCCTCGCAGCACGTCGCGGGCGGCGGCGGCGAGGCGCTCGAGCTCGGCGAAATCGTCGCCGTAGATCTTGAGGGAGAGATCGGCCCGCGCCCCGGCCATGATCTCGTTGAACCGGAGCTGCACGGGCTGCGTGAAGAGGTACGTCTGGCCCGGAATGGTGGCGGCGAGTTCGTCCCGGATGAGTTCCACCAGCTCCGCCCTGGTCACGGTCCGGCCGTTGATCGTCCGCCAGGTGCTGCGCGGGTGGAAGAAGACGTAGGTGTCGGAGGTGTTGGGCCCCATCGGATCCATTGCAATCTCGGCCGTGCCAAGCCGCGCGAACACATGGCTGACCTCGGGGAACTTCTCGCGCAGGAGCCGCTCGGAACGGCGCTGCAGATCGACGGAGGCGGCGAGGCCGACACTGTTGCCGCGGATCATCTGGATCGCGATCGCGCCCTCGTCGAGCTGCGGGATGAACTCGGCGCCGAGGCGCGAGAACTGCCAGCCGGCGACCGCAATCAGCACGATGGACCCCGCGACGACGAGGGTGCGCGCCCGCAGCGCCCAACCGAGCAGGGGCGTATAGACGGCGCGGGCGACCCGGATGAGCCAGCTTTCGCGATGGTTCAGGCCGCCGGTGAGGAACCGGGCGCACAGCACCGGCATCAGGGTCAGCGCCAGCGCCAGGGCGCCGCCGATGGCCAGCATCACCGCCAGCGCCATGGGCCGGAACATCTTCCCCTCGATGCCCGACAGGGCGAGGACGGGGACATAGACGAGCAAGATGATCAGGACGCCGAAGAACATCGGCCGCGCGACCTCGTGGGCCGCCGTGCGCACCTCGGCAAGCCGCTCCGCCGGCGCGAGCGGCCGGCCGAGGTCCTGCTGTCGGCCGGAAAGCCGGCGGAGGATGTGCTCCACCATCACGATCGAGCCGTCCACGATCAGGCCGAAGTCGATCGCGCCCAGGCTCATGATGTTGGCGCTGATCCGACCCTGCGCCATGCCGGTGAGCATAAAGAGAAAAGCGAGCGGGATCGCGAGGGTCACGATCAGCGCGGCGCGCCAGTGGCCGAGCAGGGCGAAGAGAATGGCGGCCACGAGCACGGCGCCCTCGAAGAGGTTGGTGCTCACCGTGCGGATGGTGCGGTGCACCAGGTCGGAGCGGTCGTAGACCAAGCGCAGCTCGATGCCGGGCGGCAGCTTCTCCTGGATTTCCTCGAGGCGGGCGACCGCTGCGCGGGCCACGAGGCGGCTGTTCTCGCCGGCGAGCATCACGGCGGCGCCGGTCACGGTCTCCTCGCCATCCTCGGTCGAGGCGCCGGTGCGCACGGCCGAGCCGATGCCGACCGAGGCGAGATCGCGGACGAGCAGCGGGTGGGCGGCGCCGACGAATTTGACGGGCAGGTTGGCCAGGTCCTCCAGCGTGCGAACCCGGGTGTCGGCCCGGACGACAATGGCCTCGGCCCCAAGCTCGAGCAGGCCGCCACCGGCGTTCTCGGTGCTGCGGGCGACGATCTCGGCGAGCTGGTCGAAGCTCACGCCGGCGTCGGTCAGTTTGCGCGGATCGGGCTCGATCACGATCTGCCGCTCGTAGCCGCCGATGGCGTTGACCTCGGCGAGGCCGGGCGTGGCGCGGAGGAGCGGCTTGATCGTGAAGTCGTGCAGTTGCCGCAGGGCGCGCAATTGGTCGGCACGGTCGGCCGGACGATCCGCGGCATCGGCCCGGTAGCGGACGGTGTAGTAGACGATTTCGCCCAACCCGGTGCTGATCGGGGCGAGGCTGGGCACGATGCCGGCGGGGAGGCGTTCCTGCGCGTGGGCGAGCCGCTCGGTCACGAGCTGCCGCAAACGGTAGATGTCGGCTCCGTCGTGGAAGGTCATCGTCACCTGCGACAGGCCGAACTTCGAGAGCGAGCGCAGTTCGGTCAGGCCCGGGAGGCCCGACATCTCCATCTCGATGGGGACGGTGACGAGGGTCTCGGTTTCCTCGGGAGCGAGGGCGGCGACCGGGGTGTTGATCTGGACCTGCGGGCTGGTGATGTCGGGGACCGCGTCGATGGCGACGCGCGTGGCGGACCACACGCCCGCGACCACGAGGAGCAGCGTGGCGAAGATCACGAAGCCCCGCCGCTGCAGGGAGAAGTCGATGATGCGGTTGAGCATCAGTGTCCGTCGGCGCAGCCGACGCCTCCGTTGACGGCCTGGAGCTCCGCGAGCCAGAGGGCCTGGGCGCCGGCGCTGACCACGATGTCGCCCTCGTAGAGGCCTTCGCGGATCTCGAGCCAATCGCCGTGGGCGGCACCGACCGTCACGGGGGTGCGGAGAAACCATTCGCCGTTGGCCACGAAGACGAAGTCGCCCTTGACCGTGCGCAGGAGCGCGGCGACGGGGATGGCGGGAACCTCGCCGGCGGCACCGACGGATTGAACCGCGACCTCCGCGGTGGCCAGGCCCACGAAGGCGGCGGCGGTGGGTGAAAGGCGGACACCGTGGCCCTCTTTGTAGTGGGCTGCGGTGGCCTCGGCGGCGTGCTCGTGGTCATCCTCGGCGTGGGTGGGGCTGCACCCAGCGAGAACGGCGGCGAGCAGCGCGAGCGGGATCAACGGAAAAAGTGTCTTCATGGCGTGACTCCGAGGCGGCCGAGGTCGAGGCCGGTGAGTTGGTTGAGTTCGAGGGCGGCCGCGAGGGCCTCGGCCTGGGTGTCGAGCAGGGCCTCGACGGCGTCGAGGTAGCTCGATTGGAGCTCGACGTAGGTGCCGATGGGCACGGCGCCGAGACGGTAATGCCGGTCGGCGAGGGCGGCGGCTTCGCGGAACTGCTCCACGGCGTCGGGCGCCCAGCGCTGCATTTCCGCGACCTTGGCCGCGTAGGCCTGCGCGGCGGTGAGGACGGCGCGCTCGAGTTCGCGTTCGGCGACGACGACGGCGACCTCGGCCTGACGATGGCGGGCGCGGGCGGCATCGGTCGCGGCGCTGCCAGCCGGAGTGGGCAGGGGAAGGGAGAGACCGATGCCGAAGTTCTGCTCCTTGTCACCGGCCCGGGCCTGCGAGTAATAGGGGCTCACGCTGAAGCCGGGGTTGCGCTCGTGGCGTGCAAGCTGGACGACGAAGCCCTGCTGTTCCAGTTCGACGCGGCGGGCACGGAAGTCGAAGTTGTGCTCACGGGCGGCGGCGAGCAGTTCCGCCGCGGCGGGCGCGGTTTGCGGCCGGCTGGCGGCGACGGTCACTTGGAGAGGTGCCGTCGCGGGTTGGCCGCGCAGTTGGTTTAGCTCCACGAGAGCGGCATTGGCCGCGAGGGCGGCGGCGGTGGCGCGGCGCTGCAGGGCGAGCTCCTGCGCCTCGATGACGCGGGTCTCGAGCAGGGGCGTGAGCCCGGCGGGTTCGCGGGCGAGAAAGATCGCCTTGAGGGCGGCGAAGCGGTCGGCGACCTCGCGCACGGCGGCGCTCTTCTCACCGGCAGCGTGAAGATTGAAGGCGAGTTGCCGGGCGCGGGCGGCGAGCGCGGCGCGGTAGCGGGCGAGGCCGAGCTCGGCGAGCTCGACCTGCTGGCTGGCCAGCGCCTTGCGCAGCGCGATCCGCCCGGGCCACTCGAAAGTCTGGGTGACCGACACGCCCCAGGCGGTGCCTTCCCCGGCCAGCACGCCGGCAGGATCGGTGACGCGCCGGCGGCCGAGGTCGAGCGCGAGCTCGGGATTGGCGCGGGCGCCGGCGGTGCGCACACCGGCCCGGGCGGCGGTGATCTCGGCCTCGTAAAAGCCGAGCTCGGGATGTTGCGCGAGGATGTCCGCGACCAGTTCCTCCAGGGGAACCGGCGCGGCGGCCGGCTCCGCGCGCAGGAGGCCGGTCAGCAGGAGAAGCCCGCAGAGCGGGCGGACGAGGGAAGGGGAAAAGGTCATGACGGAAAGGAAGGGTAATGGCAGAAGCCCGGACACATCGGTCCGCGGCAGGTACACGGTGCGACGCACCGTGGGAACAGTAGGCCGTCAGTCCGCGCAGGGACTGATCAGGCGACAGTCAGCGAAGGGGCGCCCGACCAGGGCGCGGCCCGGCGGGCAAAATGCCAGGTTGGGACCCACGCGAGGGCCTGACGAAAAGCCACCTGCTCCGGCACGGGGGCGGCGAGGATCACCGGCTCGGCCGGGCGGAAACAGATCAGGCAAAGGCAGACAAAAGGCACCGGCAGCGGGCCTCGCGTGAAGTTGTCGGCGGTGCGGAGGGCATCGCCTTCCAGGACGCCGCAGGCATCCTTCATGCATCCTTGCTGAGGCGTGCAGCACGCCGTGGCGGCATGGTCGTCGTGCTCCGGCCAAAGATCGGCCGCCTCGAGCTGGCAATGCAGCGTGACCGGCAGCCAGAGCGCCAGCAGGAGCAGCGAGACGAACTTCACGCAGCATTGCACGGCGGGAACAGTCGCCCACAGGGTCGGGGTGTCAAGCGCCGGAAATGACACGAACGCTGATCTGCGCTGATCCACGCTGATGCAAAAAAAGGACTAGCGTCGATCAGCGCAGATCAGCGTTCCCCGCCTCAGTACCGGTACGTCCAAGCGCCCTTGCACGAGATTTCGTTGGCCAGGGGGCGCAGGCCGGCGCGGTCGGTGTCGTAGCCCTGGTTGATCACGAGGAAGAACTCGTCGCCGGGCTGCATGATCCACTTCAGGCGGCAGTTCATGCCGAGAGTTTCCGAGAGGTTGTCGTACTGGCCGAGGAGGCTGAGCTGCAGGTCAGGGCTGAAGTTGTAGATGGATTTCGCGTAGACGGTGCGGACGACGAAGCTGCCTTGCGGCAGGCGTATGTCGCGGAAGCGAGAGGAGAGATCGAATTCGAACCGGAAGCCGACGCGGAGGGCCAGTTCGGCCTGAATGTCGTCGGTCCGGCCGGTGAGATAATCGCCATGCTGCCAGCGAATCAAACCGCTGACCGCGCGGGAGGTGGCCGTGCCGATCCGGGTCTGGAAAGTCTCACCACCATGGTTCCCCACCGGGATCACGATGCCAGGGCGGATCGAGAACGGCGTGAGAAACGCTTCGCGCCGGTGGCTGCCCCAGACATTGAGGAAATCGCCCCGCGGGCTAGTCAGGTGCGCCCCGAGCCAGACGCCGTCATCGAGCAGGTTGGAGTCGAGATCCGTGATGTGGTCGGTTTCAGAGAAGATCTCCACTGTCTGGACCAACCGGGTCTTGGGGTGCCACTTGAAGCCTTGGTTGGTGTAGAAGTCCTGGATGCCCGTGCGGGCGACGAAGCCGAGGGCGGGGTCGAAACGGTCCGAGGTCCGGTTGTACCAGTGGGTGAGATAGAACGGCTCGTTCGGGAAATTGACCCAGATGTTCAGGTTCGAACCCGTGTCGCCGGCGCGGTCGGAGTCCGTGAACTGGGCCGAGCCGCGGATGCTCAGCGACTTCGTGCCGGCGACCTGGCTGTTGACGTAGGCGAAGTCGGCACCGACGAGGGCGTTTTTTCCCGGCCCGCGCGGGTCGCCGTGGGTGGCGATCAGGCCGACGCTCGACTCGGCGAGCAACTGCCGGGCGACCCGGCCGACGAAGAGATTTTTTGACGCGATGCCGGCATGATCGTCGGTCTGTACGTCGAGGAGGCCGATGGTCCACGGTCCGGCGCGCCCGGTGACCTTGGCGCCGCCCAGCAGGTCGATTTTCGAGCCATCCGCGGCCAGGCCGATGCGGCGCGAGTAGAACGGCACCGGATCGTTGGTGATGCCGCCGAAGGAGAAGAGCGAGGCATCCTGAGTGAAGAAAGACCGCTTCTCCGGGAAGAACAGCGGGAAGCGGCCGAGGTTGACCTGGCGCTCGTCGACCTCGGCGTCGGCGAAGTCGGTGTTGAACGTGAGCGTGGCCGCGAGCGAGGGCGTGGCGTGCCAGACGACGTCGAGGCCGGGTTTGAACTCGCTGCCCTTTTCCCCGGCGCGCGGATCGGACCGGCGGGTGGCGCTGGCGTAGGGCTTGAGCTCGAGTCCGCGGCCCTGCCGCAGGCCGGCCAGGCCGCGGATCTCGCCGAGCTCCGGCAGGGCCACGTCGGGCCGCGCACGTGAGAAGCCGGACCAGCGCACGGTCTCCTGCTTGCGTCGGATGGCACGCATGACGTTGAAGCCCCAGGCATCGCTGGCGGGGTCGAAGGACAGGGTTTTCAGCGGGAGGGAGAACTCGGCGCTCCAGCCGCCGGCATCCCGCGTGACGCGGCCGTGCCAGAGGCCGTCCCAGTCGTCGTTGGCCTGATCCTTGTCCTGGACGAGCCCGTCGATCTGCCCGCCGGCCGCGCTGAGGCCGAAGTAGTAGCCGTCGCTCTGCCGGCGAAAGGTGTCGAGGATGATGCCGACGATGTCGTCGGAATCGTTGTCCTGGTCGCGCTGCAGTGAATAGGCGCTGATGCCGGCGAGCCCCGCCGAGTCATGGCAGCGCACGGCGACGTAGAGATGGTCGGCGTCATACGTGACCCAAAACTCGGTGCGCTCGGTGGGCGCCTCGTTCTCGAGCGGCGACACCTGCCGAAAGGCTTCGCTGTGGGCGGCTGCGGTCCAGGCCGGATCATCGAGGACGCCGTCGATTACCGGTGGCGTGGCGGTGCGCGTGATGTCCAACACCGGCGCAGCCGCCAGGGTCCCGGCGAGGCAGGCGAGCAACCAAAGCGGAAGAAAGCGGCGCAGCCGCAGGTAGGCCGGAACCGGGGGCGACATCAGGGCAGGAGAGTCAGTTGCTAGCTGACAACCTGCGCTCCTGACAAATGGTTACGGGTTGGATGGAGAAAAATTAGCGCCGGACGGCGCCGCGATCAGATGTGAAGCACGCTTGTTCGCGATCGAGGCCCGGGAGGAAACGCGGAAACTGAATATAACAGTCAGAGAGATTCCGCGCCTCCGTCCTTCCGCCTTTCCGCGATGGGATCGGACAAGCGCGACTTCGGCGGTTCCAGCAGGGCTAGAGCCTCGACCGCCGCAGCCGCAACGCGTTGGAGACGACCGTGATCGAGCTGATGCTCATCGCCGCGCCGGCGACCATCGGTTGCAGGAGCCAGCCGAAGAGCGGGTAAAGCAGGCCAGCGGCGAGGGGCAGGCCGAGGGTGTTATAGGCGAAGGCCCAGAAGAGGTTCTGCTTGATGTTGCGCATCACGGCGCGGCTCAGGTGCACGGCGCGCACGAGCGCCTGCAGGTCGCCCTTCACGAGCACGATGCCGGCGCTGTGCATGGCGACGTCGGTCCCGGTGCCCATGGCGATGCCGGTGTCGGCGGCCGCGAGCGCGGGGGCGTCGTTCAGGCCGTCGCCGGCGAAAGCCACCTTTTCGCCACGGGCTTGATGTTCGCGTACCAGTTCCTGCTTCCGCGCCGGCGTGACGCCGGCATGGTAACCGTCGAGGTGAAGCTCGGCAGCCAGGGCGCGCGCCGATTCCTCGCGGTCGCCCGTGACCATCACAACCCGCAGGCCGAGACGCTGCAGCTCCGCGATCGCCGCCGGGGTCGTGGGCTTGACCGTGTCGGCCAGCGCCAAGGTGCCGATCTCGCCTGCGTCCACCGTAACCGCCACCACGGTTGCGCTCAGGGGGTAGGGCACGGCCTCCGGACGTGCCGGGATCGGCGCGCGCCCCACGGCGACGCGGCGTCCGCCGACCATCGCGCGAACCCCAAATCCCGGCTCTGCGACAAATTCCGTGGCGGCCGGCAGACTGAGCCCGCGTGCCTGGGCCGCGGCGACGATCGCCCGGGCCAGCGGATGCTCACTGGCGGATTCGGCGGCGGCGGCGAGCGTGAGCAGTTCGCTTTGGCTGACGCCTGACGCCGGCAGCACCGCCACGACCTCGGGCCGTCCGGCCGTCAACGTGCCGGTCTTGTCGATCAGCAGCGTGTCGGCGGCGGCGAAGTGCTCGAGCGCGGCGGCGTCCTTGACCAGCACGCCGGCCTGCGCGCCGCGACCGATGCCGGTGACGAGCGAGACAGGCGTGGCGAGGCCGAGGGCGCAGGGGCAGGCGATGATGAGGACGGCGACGGCGTTCAACAGGCCCATGAGCCAACCGCGGTCCGGGACGAGCAGGCCCCAGGCGAAAAAGGTGGTGACGGCGATCGCGAGCACGGCGGGCACGAACCACGCAGAGACGCGGTCGGCGAGGCGGGCGATGGGGGCCTCGCTCTCGACGGCTTGCTCGACGAGGCGGACAATCTGCGCCAGCAGCGTGTCGGCGCCAACGCGCTCGGCGCGGTAGACGAAGGTGCCGGTGGTGTTGAGTGAGCCGGCGCTGAGCTTGTCACCGGCGGTCTTGGCCACCGGGAGCGGTTCGCCAGTTAACATCGATTCGTCGACCTCGGCCGCGCCCGCAGCGAGAACACCATCCACCGGCAGACGCTCGCCGGGCCGCACCCGCAGGTTGTCCCCGGGTTGCACGTCTGCGACCGGCACGTCCTCCTCGGTGCCGTCGGCGCGCTGGCGGTGAGCGGTCTTGGGGGCGAGGTCCATGAGCGCGCGGATGGCGGCATCGGTGCGCGCGTGGGCGCGCTGCTCGAGGATCTGGCCTAGCAGCACGATCGTCGTGATGAAGGCCGTGCCCTCGAAATAGATCGGGCCGCCGTGGTGCGTGAAATACTCGGCGGGGAACCGGTACCAGAAGATCGTCGCGGCGAGACTGAAGAAATACGCGGCGCCGGTGCCAGTGACCGTCAGCGTGAACATGTTGGTGTCGCGCTCGACGATGGACTTCCACCAGCGGCGGATGAACGGCCAGCCGGCCCAGAAGAACACGGGCGTGGTCAGGATCGCCTGCAGCCACGCCGACTGGTGCATGGTCATCCAATCGTAGATCTCGTGCGTGACCATCGGGGTCATCGAAAGGAACAGCACCGGCAGCGTGAGGGCGACGGCGACATAGAACCGCGGGCGCAGGTAGCGCTCGTGCGGCAGGCCCATGTAGACGAGTTCGTCGGGCGCGGGCGTGTCCGGCTGGTCTGGTCCGGCGTGAGGGTGGGTGGGGGAGGAGTGATCGTGTGTCATGCGTTGGGTGATTTCATGGCATGAGACGGATTCGAAAGTGATTTCTTACGACGCCCAGAAGGCGAGTCGATGCGATCGCGCCGCCACGGCGGTGGGTTCAGCGGGCGGTGTCGGCCTGCCGCCTCAGCAGCAGCCAAGCGAGGTAGCCGGCGGCGGTGACATCGTAGGTCAGGCAGAACCCCGGCCACCACACGGGCACGCCGGGATTGTTCAGCACATGGGGATGAAAGAAATCGTAGATTCCGTGGCCGGCCAAGGCCGCGACCACGATCCACGCGCTGAATTTGAATCCCAGCACTGCGACCACGATGAATCCGACGATGGCCACGGATTCCAGGGCGAGCACCGACAGGGAACCGGCCATGGCGGCGAACAAGCCGTAGGTCAGCGCGATCACGATCATGACGGTCGGATAAAAGGCCCGGTCACGGTCGAGACCGGTGAAACGGGCGAACAGGGCGGCGGCCAGGGCCAGGCCGAAACCAATGAGATATTCCATGGGGTTTCCGGTGGGTTGGAGGTTCAGATCCAGCGGCGCACCGCGGATTGATAGTCGGTGAAGGCTGTCCCGAAACGCGCGGCCAGGATCTTTTCCTCGGGCCGAATCTGGAGCCGGTTCATCAGCGGAATGAACACCGCGGCGATGGCAAAGGCCAGAGCGTTCGCGAGCAACACCGCCCAGCCCAGCAGCACCAGCAGCATGCCGAGATACATGGGATTGCGTGTCCGACGGTAGATGCCCGAGACGACCAGGCTCGAGGCGTTCCCGGGTTGCAGGGGGTTGACGGTGGTCCGGGCCCGGCGAAACGCGGCGACGCCCAAAACGGCAACGACAACCCCGGTTGAGGCCAGGACGGCGGCGATGAGCCGGTTCGCCGGCAGCGCGAAATTGCCGACCGGCCCGTAACGGGCGGCCGCCCACATCGCGGCGCCGACCGCGAGGCCCACGACGGCCGGCGGGATTTTCAACTCGAGGGTTCGCATGGTCGGGGTCGGAGGGAGGCTGCGACGGTTCGACGCGGAGATAAAGCCATGAATCGGTGGATTCACCGGGTCCGGCGACGGCGGATCATCCGGCCGTAGTCCCAAAGGGCGAGGGCCAGCAGGGCGTTGAGATCGTGGCAGCGGCAGCGCGGGCCGCGATCGCATGGGCAGCGGGCGCAACCACAGGGCGGGATGACGGAGGAGGTGTTGGTCTTGGGCATGATGTTGATGGATTCATGCCGGAGACGGGTGCCGGGGTGAAACCTTACACGGAATAATTCAGTGGAATACCGCGAAGGGCGCTAAGGCTCGCGAAGATTTGCAGGTGGAATGGGATCTCTTCTGGCAAATGAACCTATCCCCGATGGATACGTGTTCCTTTCATCATGATACTCGCCAATTTCCTTCGCGGCCCTTCGCGTTCTTCGCGGTTCACCTGCCGGGTCCTGGCTTACTGGGTCTTTGCGGTCGCCGCGCAATCGCAGTCCAGACACGCGCCTTGGGCGCAGGCGCCGCAGAAGCGCTCGAGGCGCACCCGCAGCTCCTTGCGTCCGCGGTGCAGGAGCACGCTGGCGTGGTTGGCGGTGAGGCCGAGCGCCTTGGCGACCGCCTGGACGGATTCGCCCTCGAGATCGACGCGGCGGATGAGTTCCGCCTGCGGCGGTTTCAGGGTGGCGGCGATGGACTTGAGACAGCCGCAGAGCTGCTTCTCCCAGCTGCCGGAGGCCTCGGCGATGTCCTCGCCCAGGCTCGCCACGAGCGTGCCGAGGGCGTCGTCGCGCCTTCGGGCGGAGGCGGCGGACCGGTAGTGGTCGATCACGGCGTTGCGCAGGATCCGGTAGAACCAGGCCGTGGTCCGCTCGTCTTCGGTCACGGAGTCGGCATGCCGCAGGGCCTTGATCAGACTGTCCTGCAACAGGTCTTCCGCGAGCGCCGCGCTGCCGACGCGCCGGGTGAGGAACGCCTTGAAGGTGGCGCGGCGGGCGTTGAGGGCTTCGGCGAGCTGGGTGGGGGATCGGGCCATGGGACTCAGGGGCGGAGTTTCCGCTCCCGAAGCCACGCGAAGATCACGGGCGTGACAATCAGGATATGCACGAGGCTCGACAGCATGCCGCCGACCACCGGGGCGGCCAGGGGCTGCATGATCTCCACGCCGGTGCGGTTACTCCAGAAGATCGGGAGCAGCGAGGCCACCGTGGTCGCGACCGTCATGACCTTGGGCCGCAGGCGCAGGCGGGCGCCGGCCTTGATGGCGGCGAGGAGATCGGCGCGGTCGAGCGCGGCGCCCTTCGCGGCGCGGGCCTGCTGGACCGCCTCCTCGAGGTACACGACCATCACGACGCCGGTCTGGATCGCCGTGCCGAAGAGGGCGATGTAGCCGACCCACACGGCGACGCTGAAGTTGAACCCCATCCAGGCCTGCAGCAGCACGCCGCCGGTGAGGGCGAACGGCACCGCGAGGATCACGTGGGCGGCCTCGGCGACCGACCGGAACGTGATCACCAGGAGGGCAAAGATGATCAGGATCACCGCCGGGAACACATACAGCAGCGTCTGCCGCGCGCGCAGCTGGTGCTCGTACTGGCCGGAGTACTCGAGGCTCATGCCCGGATCGAGGCGCACCTCGCGCTCGACGCGTTCCTTGATCTCCCCGACGAAGCCGCCGAGGTCGCGGTCCTGCACGTTGGCCTGCACGAAGACGCGGAGCCGGCCGTTCTCGGACGCGATCTCGTTGGGGCCAACCACGCGCTTGATGTCGGCCACCTGGCCGAGGCGAATCGTCGCCCCAGAGGGCGTCGCCAGCACCAGGTCGGCGAGCCGGTCGATGTCGCCGCGGTCGCTCTCGTCGAGGCGCACCTGCAGCGGCCAGCGCTCGCGGCCGCGGATCGTGGTGCCGACGGTGGCGCCGCCGATGCCGGCCTCGACGTACTCGAACACGTCCTTGACGCTTAGGCCGTAGCGGGCGAGTTCGCCGCGGCGGACACTGACCTCGAGGTACGGCTTGCCCTGCACCCGCGAGGGGGCGACGCCGGTGGCGCCCGGGATGCGGTTGATCACCCGCTCGACCTCGAAGGCCTTCTGCTGGAGGGCGTCGAGGTTGTCGCCGAAGATCTTCACGCCGACCTGCGCCCGGATGCCGGTGCTTGTCATGAGGATGCGATTCTCGATCGGCTGGAGGAAGCCGGGCACGTAGCCGGGGACGTTCATCAGTTTCGCCGAGAGGTCGGCGATGATGGACGCTTTGGTCGTGCCGGCGGGCCACTCGCGCTCGGGTCTCAGCATGATCGTGGTCTCGATCATCTCGACCGGCGCCGGATCGGTGGCGGTCTCGGCGCGGCCGAGCTTGCCGGCGACGGAGGCGACCGCGGGGTGCTCGCTCATGACCTTGTCCTGCCAGGCCATGATGCGCTGCACCTCGGTCAGCGAGGTCGCAGGCAGGAGCACCGGCATGAAAAGCAGCGAACCCTCCTCGAGGGTCGGCATGAATTCGCTGCCGAAACCCTGGGTGTGCTTGGCGACGGCGGCGGGGAGACGGGCGTTCACGCTCCGCGGCAGACCGAAGGCCACCACGAGGCAGACCGCGAGCAGCGCGCCGGCGAGGGTGAGCACGGTCTTGCGGTGGACGAAGGCCCAGTCGAGGACGGGATTGTAGATGCGCAGCAGCGCCCGCATCAGCCAGTTTTCGCTCTCGGGTTTGAAGGGTCCGCGCACGAGCAAGGTGCAGAACACCGGCACGGCCGTCACCGCGAGCAGCACGGCGCCGATCAGGGCGAAGGACTTCGTGAAGGCGAGCGGATGAAAGAGCTTTCCTTCCTGGCCCGTGAGCAGGAACACCGGCACGAAGGCCAAGATGATCACGAGCATCGAGAAGAACATCGGCCGGCCGACCTGCGTGGCCGCGGTCAACGTGTGCTGGAACACCTCCGGTCCGGTGAGGCGCCGGCCGAGATCCCCCTCGGCCCGCTCGCAGTGCCGGATGACGTTTTCGGTCATCACGATGCCGGCGTCCACCAGCACGCCGATCGAGATCGCGATGCCCGTCAGCGACATGATATGCGACGGGATGCCGAACTGGTCCATCAGGATGAACGAGATCAAGATCGAGGCCGGCAGCGGCAGCGTGACGATCAGGATGCTGCGGAAATGGAACAGGAACAGGATGTGCGCGAGGGTCACGAGGATGATTTCCTCGGTGAGCGCGTGCTTGAGCGTGTCGATCGCCCGGGCGATGAGGTCGCTCCGGTCGTAGAACGGCTCGACCGTGACGCCAGCTGGCAGGCCGGGGGCGAGCGCGGCGAGTCGGGCCTTCACGTCCTGGATGACGCGCCAGGCGTTCTCGCCGTAGCGCATGATGACGATGCCGCCGACGGCGGCGCGGCCGTTGACGTCGAGCGCGCCGCGGCGGAAGTCGCCGCCGATGCGCACTTGGGCCACGTCGCGCAGGTACAGGGGCTTGCCGTCGCGGGGCTTGAGCGCGATCGCCTCGAGGTCGGCGGCGGAACTGACGAGACCAACGCCGCGCACGACGTACTCGGCGCCGTTCTCCTCGATCGTCTTGCCGCCGACGTTTAGGTTGGCGGCCGCGACCGCGTCCATGACCTCGCCCAGCATGACGTCGTATTGCCGCAGCTTGAGGGCCGAGACCTCGACCTGCCACTGGCGGACGAAGCCGCCGATGCTGGCGACCTCGGAGACGCCGGGCACCGCGGCGAGCTGGTAGCGGACGTAGGTGTCCTGGATCGTGCGCAGCGAACCCAGGTCATGCGCGCCGGAGGCGTCCTTGAGGTAATACTGGTAAACCCACCCGAGGCCCGTGGCATCGGGCCCGAGGCGGGCGGCGACGCCGCCGGGCAGGGTGTCGCCGAGCGAGTTCAAGCGCTCGAGCACGCGGGTGCGGGCGAAGTAGGGATCGATGCGGTCCTCGAAGATGACGGTCAGGAACGAGAACCCGAACATTGAGGTGGCGCGCACGCTCTTCACGCCGGCAAGGCCTTGGAGCGAGACGCTGAGCGGGTAGGTGATCTGGTCCTCCACCTCCTGCGGCGAGCGCCCGGGCCAGTCGGCATAGACGATGACCTGGTTTTCCGACAGGTCGGGGATCGCGTCGATCGGCACGCGCTGAATGGAAAGCACACCCCACGCGCACAGCGCGAGGAAGCCGCTGATAACCAGAAACCGGTGGTGCAGGGACCACGTGATGATGCGGTTGATCATGGCGGGTCAGTTCACTTCGTCGCCGCACTCGAGCATGGCGGAGCCGAAGAAGGGGTTGCGGAGTTCGGGTTGGCGCGAGAGCCAGCGGCCGGTGCCGAGGACGGGGGTCATCGGGCATTGGTAGATCCAGAGCTTCTCGCGGTGGTGGAGGTGTTCCGCGCGGGCGGCGTCGGCGACCGCGGTGCTGAACGGCTCGAAGGCGCGGCGGGCGGCGTCGAGGTCGGGCCCGGCCACGAGTTTGTCGGCGAATCCGACCAGCGGCCCGCGGGCGGCGGGGGCAAAGCCCGCGACATAGGCGGCGGCGGCCGGGCGCAGGTGGGCGAGGTGCCGCTCGTAGGCGGCGAGGTCGTCGCTTGCGAGCGCATCGGCGGCATCGGCCGTGGCGAAGGCCAGGGCCTTCAGCAACTCGACGGCCGCGGCGTCATGCTCCGGGGCGGCGACAGACACGGGTGTCGGCGCGGCGGTGCCGTGGTCGTGGTCGCCGCCACCCACGGCGGCGTGGGCGAGCTGGGCCTGGCCGTCGAGGATCAAGGCGCCCTCGGTGACGACGCGGTCGCCTTCGCGCAGGCCGGCGAGCACCTCGGCGTGGCGATCGCCGCTGCGGCCGAGCCGAATCTCCCGCGCGCTGTAGGCGTGGCCGTCACGGGCAACGAAGACGACAGGCTTGCCGCCGTGCTGGAGGACGGCGGAACGGGGGACGAGGAGCGTCTCCGGTGACTCTGTGCGCACGATGGCCTGGGCCGTCTGCTTGTGCAGGAGGAGGCGCTGGGCGTTGTCGAGGATCACGCGCACGCGGGCGGTGCGGGCGTTGGCATCGAGGTTGGGATCGATGAAGGTGATCGGCGCCGTGAGAATCTGGCCCGGCAGCGAGGGCACCGTGAGTTCGACCGTCTGGCCGGGCTTGATCCAGGCCAGGTCGGGTTCGTAGGCGTCGAAGACGAACCACATGCGGGAGAAGTCGCCGATCTCGAAGAGCGGGTCGTTGGTCTCGACGTATTGGCCCTCATAGACCGAACGGGAGACGACGGTGCCGGAAAGCGGGGCGCGGACGTTGACCATCGCGGTCGGCTGGAGCGTGCCTTCGAGAATGCGGATTTCCTCCTCGGTGAGCCCGAGTTCGAGGAGGCGCTCGCGGGCGAGGGCGCGTTCGGAGACAGTGAAGGAGATGCCTCCCTTGAGGCGCTCGACGTAGGTGCGCTGGGCGGTGAGCATCTCGGGGCTGAAGACGGTGGCGAGCGGGGCGCCGGCCTCGACCTCGGCGCCGACATAGTTGACATGCAGCTTTTCGATGCGGCCGGGCACACGGGCGGCGAGGATGCGGTGGCGGGTGTCGTCGTCGTCGATCACGCCGTTGACGCGAATCGTGCGCACGAGCGGTCCGCGGGTGACGGTCGCGGTCTGCACGCCGGTCACCGCGGCCTGGGCCGGGGTGAGGGTGACGAGGTTGGGATCGACGGCCTGGTCGGCGGCGGGACCGCCGGTGGCGGCGACGAGCGCCATGCCGCAGATGGTGCACTTGGCGTCCGCGTGGTCGGACTTGATCCACGGGTGCATCGGGCACTGGTAGACTGCGGCGGCGGCTCCCGCGGCCGGGGCCGCGGCGGAGGAATGATGGTGATGCTGGCGTCCGGCGAAATAGGCGCCGGCGGCGATGAGCAGAAGGAGGGCGAGGAGGGAGAGAGTCTTCATGATGAGGGCACGGTCGGGTTGGGCGGACGCGATGCGTCGCGGCGGACGGATCGGGGCAAGCGGCGCGCAGGGCGCCGCGGCGGGACACACTAACCCTGTGCTCTCAGATCAGGAGACTGCAGTGCACCAGGAAGACCGGTGTATCGACGACCGGCAGGCCGTGGGCGAGACCCCGGGAATGGGGCGAAAGCTTGATCGACGGGCAAAGCGGCGGAAAGGCGACGACCGGCGCAGGCGCGGGTGTGGCGCGGCGGGCGACCTCAGCCTTGACGGGTCGGGCCTCGTTCTGGGCAAAGACGGGGGTGCGTGCCACCGGCGGCGGCGCGCACTCCGGCATGCCGCAGGCCCCGGCGCAATCGCAGCAGGTGCAATGCGCGTCGCCGGCGGCTGGCGACGCCGCGGGCTGCACCTGGCCGAAGGCGAGGCAGCAGGCGGCGAGCAGGAGCCAGACGACGTGCTTCATGGGATGGAGAACGGATAGGCAGACGGACGATTGAGGCAAGTATTACAGCGATTCGGCCAGTCCGGTTCCTGGGTGGTTTACCCCAGGAAACGTCAGCGCACGGTGCGCAGCTGCACGCTTTCCACGAGGCGGTCCTGCGAAAGGATGTCGGTGGCCACAATCAATTTGTCGCCGGGGGCGACGCGGCCGGCGCGGCGCAGGTAGGAAATCGCGTTCTCGATCGTGATGTCGGGTTCCGACGCAAACGGCATCAGGTAGGGCTCGACCGCGCGCAGGAGGCGCATCTGGCGGTGCAGGCCGATCGCCGGCGTGAAGGCGAGGATCGGCGCGCAGGCCGGGCGGAGGGCGGCGAGGCCGCGGACCATCGTGCCGTAGCGGGTGAACGTGAGCAGTTTCGAGCCGGGCAGGCTGTTGGCGAGGACCACGGCGGAGTGCAGGACGCGGAGGCGCTCGCTGTGTCCGGCCAAGGCCTGCGGTTCGTCGTCCTGATTCTCGGCCTCGATGCGCCGCGCGATCTTGTCGAGGATCTGCACGCACTCGAGCGGGTATTTGCCGACGGTGGTCTCGCCGGAGAGCATGACGCAGTCGGCGAGCTCGTAGACGGCGTTGGCCACGTCGGTGATCTCCGCGCGCGTGGGTACCGGCTGGCTGATCATCGACTCGAGCATGTGCGTGGCCACGATGACGGGCCGGCCCTGCGCGAGGCAGGTGCGCACGGCGCGGCGCTGGATGACGGGCAGCTCCTCGAAGGGACACTCGATGCCGAGGTCGCCGCGGGCGATCATGAGGCCGTCGCAGGCGCGCACGATCTCATCAAGGTTGGCGATGGCGGATTGGTCCTCGATCTTGGCGATGATGCCGACCTTCGACTTTCGAGCGTCGAGGAAATCGCGCAGGCGGGTGACATCGGCGGCCTCGCGCACGAACGACAGGGCGAGGAAATCGATCCCCTCCTCGAGGCCCACGAGGGCGTCGGCCCGGTCCTTCTCGGTGAACGACGGCAGGTTCACCTTCACGCCGGGGAGGTTGATGTGGCGGCGGGACGTAAGCTGGCCGGGGATGAGCACGCGGCAGCGGATGTGGGCGGCATCCTTGGCGAGGACCTCGAGGCGGATGAGGCCGTTGTCCACGAGGACGGTGTCGCCCACCTGGATGTCGTTCACGAGGTCCTGGTAATTGACGTCGACGGAGCGAATCTCCTCGGCGTTCTCGCGGCCGGCGCCGGGCTTGACCGTGAAGTCGAAGATTTCGCCGGGCTTGAGCTCGATGGGGGCGGCCAGGTCGCCGGTGCGGATCTCCGGGCCCTTGATGTCCATCAGGATGGCGACCTCGCGGCCGGCGCGGGTGCTGAGGGCGCGGATGCGGCGGATGACGGCGCGCGTCCAGTCGTGCTTCGCGTGCGCCATGTTGAGGCGTATGATGTCGACGCCGTTGGCGATGAGGCGCTCGAGCATGGCCTCGCCCTCGGTGGCGGGACCCAGCGTGACGATGATCTTGGTGCGGCGGGAGGCGGTGGTCATGCGGCTAGAAATCGTGGACTGGGGTGCCAGCGCCGGGGGCGACGATGGAGTAGGCGCAGCGCCGGTCAGCGAGCGCCGCGGCGCAGGCGGCCTCGACGGCGGCGACGGAATTGCAGTCGCGGCTGAGGTGCGCGAGGAAGACATGCCGCCACTGGGGCGAGGCGGCGGCCTCGATGAGCTCGCGGGCGTGCTGGTTGGAAAGGTGGCCGTGGCGGCCGCTGATGCGCTGCTTGAGCGACCAGGGGCGCTTGGGATCGGCCTGGAGGAGCTCGGTCGAGTAATTGGACTCGATCACGACGACATCGGCGGCGCGCAGGTGCTCGTGGACGTGCGGCGGGGCGTAGCCGAGGTCGGTGACCCAGGCCAGGCTGCGTCGCGGCGCGAACAGGTCGCCCTCGGTGCCGGCGGTGAAGCGGTAGCCCACGGGTTCATGGGCGTCGTGCGGGACCGAGAAGCTGCGGATCTCGAGGTCGCGGAAACGAAACACGGCGCCGGTCTCGAAGATCTGCCAGTCCGGCCGGTGCTTGAGGCCGGCCTGCACGGCGCGCGCGGTGGCGGCGTTGGCGAAGACGCGGATGTGCGGGTGCTTCTTCAACCCGTCGAGGGCGGCGGCATGGTCGCCGTGCTCATGCGTCAGGAAGATGGCGTCGATCCGCTCCAGGCTCTCGCCCACGCCCCCGAGGAGGGCGCCGAGACGGCGGGCCGAGAAGCCGGCATCGATCAGCACGCGGGCGCCCTCCGTCTGGAGGAACGCGGCGTTGCCGGCGCTGCCGCTCCCGAGAATGCAGAATCGCATGGCCATCGAGGCGTCTGCATGCAGCGCCGGCCGGCGGGGCGCAACGGAAAATCCGGCGGGAGGGAAAGGACCCTCCTTACGGGTTGTCCCAGTCGCACAGCGCCGCGATCCCCGCGGCGGAGCCGTCGCGCTGCCAGCCATCAAGCTGCGCCTGGTCCTTGAGCTGCTGGCCGCGGTCGCGGGAAACCAGGGCGAAGGCGTTCGGGCACTCGGCGAGGCCGGTCATGTCGCCCCAGAGCTTTTCGAATTGGGCGACCGGATAGACGTCCTCCTGGCCCTGGCCCCAGCGCTTCTTGACCTCCTTGAGGGTCACGTAGGTCGGCATGCGGGCGGCGAGGGCGCGCACGGCGGCGGCGGTCTTGGCGGCGTCGGCGAGGTCGGCGCGGCTGAGGTCGAAGAGGGCGAGCAGCCGGTCGAGGTCGATCCAGCAGGTGTTGGTGTTGTAGTAGGAGAGCTTGAACTCGTCCGCCTCCTGCGGGAGCGCTAGACCCTCGACGAGGCGGACGCGGCCGTCCACGCGCGCCAGGCCGCCGCCGTGGTCCTCGATGCGCTTGGCGATCACTTCCCAGCCCAGCGTGGCGCCCGTGGCGCGGAACCAGCCCAGCACCGCCGGATCGGGCGTGGCGCCGAGGGTGTCGATATTGTGCACGAGGAGGGTGCGCAGCTGCGGCTGCGCGGCGACCAGGCGGGCGAGGGTGCCGTTCTTGAGGAGGTTGGGGATCTCGAACCAGTGACCGACCGGGTGCAGGCATTGGCCCGGCAGGTTGTCGGTGTAGTCGGCCGCCTCGCCGCGGCCGCGCGCCCAACCGGTGAGGGCGGCGCGCACGCTCTCGCGGACTTTTTCCTTCTGTTCGTCGAGGCGCTGCTGGGCCGTCTCCTGCCACGCGAAATGCAGGTCGCGCACCGTCGGCACGAGACGGAGGCCGATCGAGCGGCCGGAGGAGAGCCGGACGTCCTTCTCCCAGCGTTCGCCGACGAGGCGGCGCACGAAGCGCTCGATGGGCTCGTGGGTCAGGTAACTGGTGGTGAAGATGTGCGGCAGGCTGGCGCCATGGAGCCGCGCGAGACGGCGGGTCTTGGCGAGGTGCACCTCGATGAAGTTGCGGTGGCGCCCCGCAAACCGGGCGAACGGGTGGAGACCCTTGACGACGCCGGCACCCTGGGTCCACCGGCTGCCGACGCCGGCCGCGTAGGTGACCACGGCCACCTCGCCCCGGCGCAACGCGGCTTCGCCCTCGCGGCGCCAGGCGGCGGGACCGGACGAGATTGCGGTGAGATCGCCCTCGTGCACGTCCTCGATGCGGGTGGTGGCCGGGAGGCGGTTGCTGGCGAGGCCGATGCGGCCGCTGCGCAGGTCGTTGCGGATCTGCTCGTGCTGGACGGGATCGAAGCCGTTTTCGGCCAGCAGCGTTTCCAAAGCACGGGCGGCGCCGGCCTGGTCGGCGGCGACGGGCAGCATGCGCTCCAGCAGCGCGGGCAGGGCCGCGGCGAAGTCGGGCCGGGCCTGAGCGGCATGCGTGAACTGCTGCAGGTCGCTGCGCTCGCGGCCGGTGAGATCGCGGGCCTCGCGCCGCAGGAGCGGCGGGATCGCCTGCCGGTAATAGCCGACCGGCAACAGGGCCCCCGGGCCGGTCAGCAGCGTGGCCGTCGAGCCGTTTTCGTTGACCGCGAAATCGTAGACCACCGGATCCATCGCGAAAGGCAGCGCGGACTGCAGGTCGCGCTTCGCCGCGAGCATGATCTCCTGCAGCCGGGCCTGCGCCGCGGCGCGGCGCTTGGGATCGAAGATGAAGCCCATGCCGCCGCCGGACATGCCGCCCAGCATCCAGAAGCCCCAGAAGTCGTCGCCGAAATCGCGGCGCGCATCCGCGATCAACCGCTCGGTGTAGAGGTTGGTGACCCAGGGGATGATCGTCTGCAGCGGGCCGGTGAAGTTGTCGGTGAGGGCGCGGCCGAGGGCGCGGATGTCGCCGCGGCTGAGGAGCCCGAGGATGTGATCCAGCGTGGCGTTGGCCTGGCGGCGCGCGGCCCATTCGGCGACGCCGCGGAGGAGATATTTCTCGGTCACCATCTCGAGGATGGGGCCGACATTCTGGGCCATGCCGCCGTGGACGAGGACGAGGGATTCCTGCAGCCGCGCGCGGGCGGCGGGCGGGATGCGGTCGGTCCCGAGCAGCGTGTGTCGTGGCAACAGGCAGCCGCGGCTGATGCCGTGCTCGGCGTCGCCGGGCTGGGCGCGCACGCCCTCGATCAACTTGATCCCGGGCCACAGGCCGCCGGAGTCCTGCCAGCCGCCGCCGGAGCCGCCAAGCCATTCGCCGAGGATGGCGCGCGCGGCGAGGATGCGGCGTTCGCCCTCCCGCAGCGGGCCGGTGAGCGAGCCGATCTGGCCCGTGGCGCGCATGCAGGCGGCGATCAGCGCGCCGAGGAGGTTCGTCGAGACGGCGAGGCGCGAGCCTTTCGGGATGCGGTTGACGTTGCTGACGAGCTCGAAACCCCGGCCCGGGCCGAAGATGCGCGCGAGCAGGTCGGCGAGGCTCGTGCCGGAGCGCTCGATGCCGGGCGGCACGAGGCCGGAGGCGATCACGGCGGCCTTCAGCAGGCCGAGGTAGTCGCGACCGAAATCGAAGACCTCGTCGACCGTCGTCAGCCGGGCCTCGGCCTCGAGGTCCACGCTCGCGAGGCGGATGACCGGCTCGTCGATGACCCGGAAGTACGCCTCGACCGGCGGCTGGGGCGCGGCGTCGCGGCCGTGCACGCCGAGGTCGATCGAGACATTGAGCACGCGGGCGCCCTCGGGGAAATCCATCCCGAGGAAAAAGATGTCGCTCCAGCCGCAGTGGGTGAGGTCCATGCGCACCGGGGTGCTCTCACGCAGGATCGGCAGCGGCGCGTCGGGCGCGGGGCGCGTGAGCAGGTCGCGGTGCACGCGCAGCGGCTGGTCGAGCGGATGGCCGAGGCGGAACATCCAGGCGTTGCCGCGGGTGGAGCGCACGGTGCGGCGGACCTGGTCGGCGAGCGTCTGGAAGGCGAGGGCGTGATACGCGGCGGCGAGGGCGCTGGACAGGGTTTCACTGGGCCCGGCCGCGGCGGCGGCGCGCTGGAAACTGCCGATGGCCTCCTCGAAGCGCCGCTCGAGCAGATGGGTGAAGCCCTCGTGCGGGATGCGGCCGGAGCGGGGGAAGTCGGCGCGGGCGGGCAGGTGATAGCGGTGCAGCGCGCTCAGGAAGAAAAGCGCACGGACGCGGTGGTAGAGGTTCGTCTCGGTCTTGCGGTAGGCGTCGAGCTCGCCGGCGGCCTGCAGCAGGGCGGCGGTGGACTTGCCTTCGCACCACGAGTCGATGGCGAGGTCGCGCAGCGCCGGGTCGGCGCCGCCGATGATGGCGGTGAGGGACGGAGCCATGGCTCAGCGCGGGCGTTGGGCGAGCAGTTCGACGATCTGCGTCAGCACCGGGTCGCGGTCGCGACCGGCCAGGGCGAGGGCGAGCTGGGCGAAGAGCAGGCCGTACGGCGCGCCGATGTCGTAGCGCTGCCCGGCGACCGTGAACGCCAGGTAGCGCCGGCGACCGGCGAGGGCGTGCAGGGCGGGGGAGAGGCTGAGGCGGCGGTCGGGCGCGGCGACCAGCTGCTCGTCGAGCAGGCGGAAGATCTCGCCGTCGAGCACGTGCAGACCGAAAAAGCAGAGGAAGAAACCGGCCCGCAGCCCGGGCACGAGGAGTTCCTGCTCGGCGACCGTGGGCGTGGGTTTCTCGAGGACTGCCTCGACCTGGTAGAGCGGCAGTTCACCGCCGACGAGCTTGCCGCCGACCGCGCCGAACGACGTGAGCAGATGCTCGCGCGTGGGTTGCACCGCCGAGACGGGGCAGTTGTGGGCGGTCGCGATGTCGATCAGTTGCCGCGCGCAGCTCACCTGGCCGGTCGCGACGGGCAGGTGGTCACCGACGAGGTGGAGGAAGGGCGCATCGCCGCAGAAGTCGCGGCCGCAGAGCACGGCGTGGCCGTAGCCGCGCGGCTCGGGCTGCACGGCGAAATGCACGCGATTGCGGAGCGGGCCGCAGGCCTCGCCGAAGGCGGATTCGTCGCCGGGACCGACGACGACGCAGAACTCCTCGATGCCGGCGCCAGCGGCCTCCTCGAGGAGCAGCCGGAGGGCGGATTTCGCCTCGCCCTGCGGACCGATGAGCATTTGCAGCGGCAGTTGCCGCTGTTGGGGGTTGGCCGCGGTGATCAGGGCCTTGCGGATGTTCATGGATGCAGCGGCTAGTCAGCGCCAACGGCGCGCGCGGTTCAATGCGTTTCCGATTGCATGGCCGGCCGCCCAAATATCCCGGGCCGCGGGTTGACGCCGGGACGGGGATGGCTTCCCTTGGTTCCCTCCGCATGCCCGCTCAACCCACCCGCCGCTCCGCCCGGTCCCGCGCCCCGCGCGTGCTGACCGGCACCGTGTTCATCACGCGGCAGGTGCATTTCAATGCGGCGCACCGGCTCTACAACCCGACGAAGAGCCTCGCCTGGAACCAGAAGCAGTACGGCCTGTGCACCAACCCGCATTGGCACGGGCACAACTACGTCCTCGAGGTCACCGTCAAGGGCCAGCCGGACCCGGAGACCGGGTACATCATCGACCTCGGCGAGCTGAAGCGCATCCTCCATCGCGCTGTCGTGGACAAGTGCGACCACCGCAACCTCAACGAGGAAGTGCCCTTCCTGCGCGGCGTCATCCCGTCGACTGAGAACCTCGTCATCGCCTTCTGGAACGAAATCGCGCCGCACGTGAAGGCCGGCCGCCTCCACTGCGTGCGCCTCTACGAGACTCCCCGCAATTACGCCGAATACTTTGGACCCGAGGCCAGCTAAGGCCGGCACCACACCGCCGGTCCTACGGTTATCGTCCCAACCGCCTGGCCGCCACCCCGACAAAAACGACATGAAAAAGAAGCAGATGTATCTCCACCGCTCCGCGGCCGGAGTCGAACCCAAGCTCAAGCGCGGCTACGACGCGAAGTTCCGCGTCTCGAACGCCTATCGCGCCTCGCTGCCCGACATGATGGAGTCGGCGCACGACGCCATCCACGGGGTCAACGTTCCGATCCAGCAGGTGGGCGTGCACAATTTCAAGCTGCCCCTCAAGTTCCGCACCAAGCAGGGCAAGCTCCTCACCCTCGAGGCCAGCATCACCGGCACGGTTTCCCTGGAGGCCGAGCTCAAGGGCATCAACATGAGCCGCATCGTCCGGTCGTTCTACGACCACAAGGACGAGGTCTTCACCGGCGAATGGGTGGGCAAGATCCTCAAGTCCTACCTGCGCAACGTGCGGAGCAAGGATGCCCGCCTGAAGATCAGCTTCTCGTACCCGATGACGCAGCGCAGCCTGCGCAGCGGCCTCGATGGCTACCAGTTCTACAAGGTGGCCTTCGAGGGCGTGATGACCCACGAGGGGCAGTACCGGCGGTTCATCCACTTCGACTTCGTCTATTCGTCCGCCTGCCCGTGTTCGGCCGAGCTCAATGAGCACGCGCGCGACCAGCGCGGCGTGTACGGCGTGCCGCATTCGCAGCGCAGCAAGGCACGCGTCACCGTCGAGGAGGCCGACGGCAAAAAGATCTGGATCGAGGACGTGCACGCCCTCTGCCTGAGGGCGCTGCGCACCGAGACGCAGGTCATGGTGAAGCGCGAGGACGAGCAGGCGTTCGCCGAGCTCAACGGTGCGCACCTCAAGTTCGTCGAGGACGCGGCCCGGCTGCTGTACCGCGAGTTCGACGCCGACAAGCGCATCCGCGACTTCCGCATCGCCTGCTCGCACCTCGAGTCGCTGCACTCGCACGACGCGGTGAGCGTGATCTGCAAGGGCGTGAAGGGCGGCTTCACGGCGGACTTCATGGATTTCGGCTCGCTGCTCTGTTGAGCGGGCGATTTTTGAAGCGCAAAGACGCGAAGGTGCGAAGGTCGGGGCGAAGGGGACGGATTGGTGTCATTTCTTTAATTCCGGTCTTCGCGTCTTTGCCGCTTTGCGCTTAACTCCGACTCATGCCCAAGACCGTCATCCTCATCACCGGCGCCTCGCAGGGGATCGGCGCCGCCATCGCCAAGACCTTTGCCCGCGAGCTCAAGGGCGCGCGGCTCGCGCTCGTGGCGCGGTCGGCGCGCAACCTCACCACCATCGCCCGCGCCTGCGCCAGGCTGGGCGCGGAAGTGGCGGCGTTCCCTTGTGACGTTACTGACGCTGCGGCCGTGAAAGCCCTGGCCCGGGCAGTGACCCGGCGCTTTGGCGTGGTGGATGTGCTCGTCAACAACGCCGGGGTGTTTCGCCCGGCCCCGCTCCTCGAGACCTCCCCGGCGCAATTCGACGAGCTGCTGGCGGTCAACCTGCGCAGCGTGCTGCTGGTGTCGCAGGCGTTCGTGCCAGCGATGGCGCGGCGCGGTCGCGGCGACGTGTTCAATATGGGATCGATCGCCGGCCTTCAGTCCTATCCGGGTGGGGCGGCGTATTGTGCCGCGAAGTTTGGCGTGACCGGATTGACCAAGGTCATGCGCGACGAGCTCAAAACGAAAGGCGTTCGGGTCACGCTCGTGTGCCCGGGGGCGACGTTCACGCCGTCCTGGGACGGCAGCGGGGTGGCGGCCGAGCGGATCATGCCGGCGGAAGACATTGGCCGGGCGATCCTCGACGTGTATCGGCTGGGTCGGCGCACCGTCGTCGAGGAGATCATCCTGCGGCCACAGCTGGGAGATTTGCCGTAAACGCCTAGCACCCAATTGGTAAGGAGTATACCCTACGCGAGGGATATTTGCTCGCGATGTCGCAAAGGGATTGCAGTGTCATGACACCGATGTCTGCGCGCCCCCTTGTGATCCTTGCGGCCTGTGTCGGTCTGCTGTCGCCGCTGGCGGCGCAGACGGTGCTGCCCTATCAGGATTTTTCGGTCCGGACCGGCCTGCAGTTGAACGATGCGGTGGTGTCGGGCTCGTCGATCCTGCTTGCCTCCAGCCATAACGATCGCCGCGGCTCGATCTTCACGTCGTCCCAGTACGGGGTCGCGCAATTCAGCGCGGTCTTCCAGTTCCGCATCGCAAGCCCGGGCGGCATCAGTGACGGCACCTCCGCCGGCGCCGACGGGCTTACCTTCACGCTGCAGCGCGTGGCCTCGACGCAGCTCGGCCAGTTGGGCGCCGGCATCGGCTACGGCGGCATCAACAACAGCATCGCGGTCGAGTTCGACACCTTCGCCAACAACTACGATCCCAATTCGAACCACATCGGCCTCAACACCGGTGGCAGCATGTCCTCCGTGGTGACGGCCGACATCGCGCAGGCGTTCGACAACGGCACGATTTGGACGGTGTGGGTCGACTACAACGGATCGACCCTTGAGGTGCGGGCGAGCCAGGACGGTCAGCGGCCGGCGACCGCGCAACTCGCCAAGAGCATCGATATTGCCGCCACGATCGGTGGTTCGGCGGCGTATGTCGGCTTCACCGCCGCGACGGGCCAGGCGTACGGCAACCACGAGGTGCTGGGGTTTGGTTTCTCGGAGACTTTCCTGACCAACGGCCTGGCCGTGCCCGAGCCCTCGACCTACGCCCTGATGGGGCTGGGGTTGGCGGTGGTCGGCTGGTCGGTTTGGCGTCGCCGCCGGTAGGTTGGGGCGGCCTTGCGCCGCGATGGGGCGCGCTCGATCGCGGCGTAAAGCTGCTCCTACACTGGGTACTCCGGCGTTGCGCCGTGGCAGCTCGCCACCCATTCGCCGGTGCGGCAGGCGTGCGCGAGAGCGACGGCAGGCGACTGCGGATCGCGCAGGAGGCGGAGCACCAGCGCGGCGAGAAAGGCGTCCCCGGCGCCGACGGTGTCGGCCACCTGAACCGACCGGCCCGGCTCCCAATACCAGCGTCCATCCTGCAGCAGGCCGGCGCCGCGTTCGCCGGCGGTGATGCAGACGAGGGGGCAGCGAGTCCGGTGCGCGAGCACGCGGGCGTCGGCTTCCTCGCGCCCGGGTGATTCCGCGGCACCGGCCGCCAACCGCGCGGCCTCGGCCGCGTTCAACTTCAGCAGGGTGGCGCCCGCGGCGAGTTCGTGCACGAGCGCCGGGTCGTCAAACGGGGCGCGCAGGTTGACGTCGAACACCCGCCAGGCCTCGCGCGGCAGCGCGGCGAGCAGTGCCTTCAGCACTTGGCGATTGGGCTGCTCCCGCAGCGCGAGCGAACCGTAGATCAGGCCGCGCGCGGCGCGGGCGCGGGCGAGGACGGGCGCCGGGAGCGCGATGCGGTCCCAGGCAACGTCGGTGACGATCTCGTAGGTGGCGTCGCCCCGCGGCGAGACGGTGGCGCGCACATAGCCGGTGGGCCGGTCGTCGACCTCGGTGATGCCGGCCGCATCGAGTCCCCAGCCGGCGAGGCGCCGGCGCAGCTCGGCGCCGAGCACGTCGCGGCCCACCGCGGAGACCACGGTGACGTCGGCGCCCTGGCGATGCAGGTGGTACGCGACATTGAACGGGGCGCCGCCGGGAAAAAGCCCGGCCGGCAGGAAGTCCCACAGGATCTCGCCGAGGCAGAGCAGGGAGGGGCGGGCGCCGTTCATGATGCTGCGCGCACGTCACCGCACGGGCCCCGCGCGGGCAACAAGATTGTTCAGGCCGCGGCGGCGCGGAGATCGGTTTTGGGATTGTCGCATCCGGGCGGTCGCGGCATCGCTTGGCCGACATTCCCCAACCATGAGCACCCGCAAATTCCGTGTTGGCCTGATCGGCGGCGGCGGCATCGCCCAGGCCGTGCACATCCCCGGCTGGAAGAACCTGCCGGAAGTCGAGATCGTCGGCGTGGCCGACGTCTCCCCCGCCACGGCGCAGAAGGCCGCGGCCCTCGCCGGCACGGCGCAGGTGTTCACGGATTACCGCGACCTGCTGAAGCTCGACCTCGACGCGGTCGACATCTGCACGCCCAACAAGGTGCACACGCCGGCGGCGCTGGCGGCGCTCAGCAGGGGTTGCCACGTCCTGTGCGAAAAACCCCTCGCGGTCACGACCGCCGAGGTGAAGCAGATGGGTCAACTGGCGGATCGCAAGAAGCTCAAGCTCATGACCGCCCAGCACCAGCGCTTCACCCAGTCGGGCGTCGCAGCCAAGGCCTGGGTCGATGCCGGCAACCTCGGCGAGGCCTACCACGCCCGCGTGCGCGCCATGCGCCGCGCCTGGCTGCCGCCGGCGCCCGGGTTCATCGACGCCAAGCTCTCGGGCGGCGGGCCGTGCATGGACATCGGCGTGCACGCCCTCGACCTCTGCCTGTGGCTCATGGGCTTCCCGAAGCCCGTGCGCGCCACCGGCGTCGCCCGCACGGTCTTCGCCAAGGGCAAGACCATGCCGAACCTCTGGGGTGAATGGGACCGCCAGCGCTACTCGGTCGAGGACTTCGCCGCGGGCTTCGTGCACTTCGACAACGGCGCCACCCTCGTCCTCGAGGCCGCATGGATGTCGCACCAGCCGGAGAACGAGGACATGAGCACCCAGCTCTACGGCACCAAGGGCGGCATCAAGTGGCCGTCCGCCGAGTTCACCACGGTCATCAACGGCACGCACGCCCAGGGCTCGCTCACGCACCCGGTCGCGGTGCCGCACCCGCACTGGAACGAGATCGCGGCCTTCACCGACTGCGTCCTCAACGGCAAACCGTCGCCGGTGCCGTGGACCGAGACCATCAAGGTCATCGGCATCCTCGAGGCGGTCTACGCGGCGCAGGCCAAGGGTCGCGAGGTCGCGGTGAAGGGTTGAGGGTCCGGGGCAAGCCCCGGACTCTTTACTTGTCTCCGCGAAAGCGCCCCGCTTAACCCTTCCCGATGAAATACATTTTCGTGACGGGCGGAGTGGTTTCTTCGCTGGGCAAGGGCCTGACGGCGGCCTCGCTCGGCGCGCTGCTCGAGATGCGCGGCCTGAAGGTGCGCATCCAGAAGTTCGACCCGTACCTGAATGTCGATCCGGGCACGATGAGCCCGTTCCAGCACGGCGAGGTGTACGTGCTCGAGGACGGCGCGGAGACCGACCTCGACCTCGGTCACTACGAACGCTTCACGAGCGGCAAGCTCTCGCGCCTCAACAGCCTTTCGTCCGGCCAGATCTACGAGTCCGTGATCCAGAAGGAGCGGCGCGGCGACTACCTGGGCAAGACCGTGCAGGTCATCCCGCATGTCACCAACGAGATCAAGGAGCGCATCTACGCCGGCGGGAAGGACGCCGACATCCTCATCACGGAGATTGGCGGCACGACGGGCGACATCGAGGGCCTGCCGTTCCTCGAGGCCATGCGCCAGTTCGCGCTCGAGGTCGGGCCGAAGGATGTCGTCTTCATCCACGTGACGCTGGTGCCCTACCTCAATGCCGCGGGCGAGCTGAAGACCAAGCCCACGCAGCAGTCGGTCGCCAAGCTGCGCGAGATCGGCATCCAGCCGGACATCCTCGTCTGCCGCACCGACCACCCGCTCGACCACGGCCTGCGCGACAAGCTCTCGATGTTCTGCAACGTGCCGGTGAAGGCCGTCATCGAGTGCCGCGACGTCGACCACTCCATCTACGAGTTGCCGCTCGCCCTGCAGAAGGAGGGGCTGGACCAGCTCGTGCTCGACCTCTTCGACCTGAAGAATCCGCCGCCGGCGAAGAACATCTGGCAGCAGATCGTCGGCCGCATCCTCAAGCCCGCCCACGAGGTGACGATCGGCGTCGTCGGCAAATACATCGAGCTGCAGGACGCCTACAAATCGGTCTACGAGTCGGTCACCCACGCCGGCATCGCCAACAACTGCCGCGTGAACATCGTGCGCATTGATGCCGAGGATCTCGAGAAGAAGGGCGGCCTCGCCGTCCTGAAGAAGCTCGACGGCATCCTCGTGCCCGGCGGTTTCGGCGACCGCGGCACCGAGGGCAAGATCGCCGCGGCCCGCTACGCGCGTGAGCACAAGGTCCCGTACTACGGCCTCTGCCTCGGCCTGCAGATCGCGGTCATCGAGTTCGCGCGCAATGTGCTCAGGCTCAAGGGCGCCAACAGCACCGAGTTCGACCCGAATCCCGCCCATCCCGTCATCAACATGATGGAGGAGCAGAAGAAGATCATCGACAAGGGCGCCACCATGCGCCTCGGCAGCTACGAGTGTGCGCTCACGCCGGGCACGCTGGCGCACAAGGCCTACCGGGCCGACAGCGTCCGCGAACGCCACCGCCACCGCTTCGAGGTCAACAACGCCTACGTCGGCCAGCTCCAGCGCGGCGGCCTCGTCGTCAGCGGCATCAACCCGCGCCGCAATCTCGTCGAGATCATCGAGCTCAAGGATCACCCGTGGTTCCTTGCGGTGCAGTTCCACCCCGAGTTCCAGTCGAAGCCCAACCAGGCGCACCCGCTCTTCGCGGCGTTCATCGCGGCGACGCTGAATCTTAAGCGCAAAGGCGCGAAGACGCGAAGGAAAGGCGCGAAGGGCTGAAACTAGGAGATGGTTCCGTTGTCCGCAATTGCTCCGCAAACCCAATCTCCCTACTTTGCTCCGACCTTAGCGCCTTCGCGTCTTTGCGCTTAATCCCATGCTCCACGATCCCAAACGCCTCACGATCATCGCCGGTCCCTGCTCGCTCGAGAGTGAGTCCGTCTGCCGGGCGGTCGCCGAGAAGCTCGTGGCCATGCGCGTGGCGCACCCGGAGCTGAACCTCCTTTTCAAGGGCTCGTTCGACAAGGCCAACCGCACCTCGGCCTCCGGCCCGCGCGGCACGGGCCTCGAGGAGGGCCTCAAGCTGCTGGCGCTCATCAAGCGCGAGTACGGCTTCCCGGTGCTGACCGACGTGCATGAGCGCGAGCAGGTGGCGCCCGTGGCCGCCGTGTGCGACGTCGTGCAGATCCCGGCGTTCCTCTGCCGGCAGACCGACCTCTTGCTCGCCGCCGCCGCGACGGGTCGCGTGGTGAACGTGAAGAAGGGCCAGTTCCTCTCCCCGCAGGAGATGGTGCACGTCACGGGCAAGCTCCGCGATGGCCGCGCCACCGAGGTCTGGCAGACTGAGCGCGGCACGACCTTCGGCTACCAGAACCTCGTCGTCGACATGCGCTCGTTCGCGATCATGCGGCAGAACGGCTGCCCGACGATCTTCGACGCCACCCACAGCGTGCAACTGCCCGGCGCCGCCGGCGGCAAGAGCGGCGGACAGCGCGAGTTCGTGCCGCCGCTGGCCAAGGCCGCGCTCGCCGCGGGGGCGGATGGGCTCTTCATCGAGACGCATCCGGACCCCGACAAGGCCATCTCCGATGGCCCCAACATGGTCCCGCTCGCGCAGCTGCCGAATCTCCTCATTGATTGCCTGGCGGTGTGGCGAGCCGTGCGGCATTGACCGGGGGCCGGCGCCGGCCAAGCTGAAGGCACAATCCAATGGAAACCTTCATCATCGATGTGCCCGTGCCGTCCATGGGCGCCACCGTCAGTGAAATGAACGTGATCGTCATCAAGGTGGCTCCCGGCGAACGGGTTACGAAGGGTCAGCGCATGGCCGACCTGGAGAGCGACAAGTCCGCGTTCGAGTTCGAGAGCCCCTGCGACGGCGTCATCCACGCCATCGCCGCGAAGGGCGGCCAGATCATGCAGTCGGGCGACCTTTTCCTGCAGATCGAGACCAGCGACGCGAGCATGCTGCACCTGAAGTCCCAGACGGCGTCAACCAGCGCCGCCCCGGCCCCGGCCGCCGCGCCCAAGGCGGCGGGAGCGGTCGTCTGGACGCCCAAGGCGACCAAGCTCGCGCAGGAGGCCGGGCTCGATCCCGCAAAGATCACCGACATCGAGGCGACGGGCCCCGGCAACCGGGTTTCGAGCGAGGACGTCCAGCGCTACCTCGCCAAGCGCAAGGGTTGAGCGTCAGCTGTTCTGCAGCTCGTAGCTCAGGATGCTGAGCGCGTACGTCGCGGCGGTCTCGCAGCGGAGCACGAGCGGGCCGAGGGTGATGAACTCGAAGCCGCAGCTCTTGGCGTGGCTCATCTCGGCGGGTGTGAAATCGCCCTCGGGGCCGACGAGCCACAGGACCCGGCGTGGCGGCCGGCCGTTGGCACCTTGGTAGGCCGCGAGGACGGATTTCAGCGAGCGCGCGCCGGGCTGCAGGCTGGCGATGAGTTTCAGGTCGAAGCCGCGGGCCGATTCCAGGTAGACCATGGCCTGCTGGACCGGGTGGATGGTCGGCACATAGGCATTGCCGCATTGCTTGGCGGCCTCGAGGGCGGCGACCTGCCATTTCTCGATCTTCCGGTCCTGGCGGTCGCCGTCGAGATGGACCTGGGTGCGTTCGCTTTCCAGGGGCACGATGGCCGCGGTGCCGATCTCCGTGGCCTTGCGCACGATCGCATCCATGTACTGGCCCTTGGGCAGGGCCTGGCCGAGGGTGATCTCGTAGGCCAGGGGCTTAAGCTTCTGCCGGAAACGCACCGAGAGCACGGCGGCCTGGCGGCGGTCGTCGGTGAGCTCACAGATCCACTCGGTGCCCTTGCCGTCGAAGGCGACGACGGTGCTGCCGATGCGGGCGCGGTTCACGGCGATGAGGTGGTGGGATTCCTCCGGGGAGAGGACGATCGCGGCGGGCTCGGCGGTCGGCGGCGTGCAGAAGGCGCGGAAATCCGGCATGGCGTCCCGAATGAAGGCGCCGGCCCGGGCCGAGTCGAGGGTCTTTCCGCGGCCCCAAAAATCAGAAAGGGCGCCGAACCGAAGTCCGACGCCCTTGCCGACTAAACTACAAACATATGAACCAAGCAAAGAACGATGACGAACACCCAGTAAGACGCAGCCGGGGCCCGGACGTTCAAAATTCCGCCCCGCTGCCGGGTAGCCACGAGCGTGAGCGCGTGGGTAGGTGCCGCGCACGCCAAGCGCCCACTCGCTCACGCTCGTTGCTACAAGCCACTTACGCCCTTACCCCTTATACCTTACCCTTTAACACGCCTTCGCCCGGCCCCGCCAGCGGCGCCAGCCGAGGAGGGCAAGGCCGGCGGCGGTGAGGACCAGGCCGTAGGTCGAGGGCTCGGGGACGTTCGGGCGGATGCGGTCGGAGTAGACTTCCCAGCCGGTGTCGTTGTTGGACCAGCCGACGAAG
>JAHCAZ010000013.1 GCA_019634615.1 Opitutaceae bacterium | reverse complement strand
AGACCGAGCGGACGATCTGCGGCGCGCCATCACCCGCCCCGGCGATGAACGCCTCGACCGGGGTGGTGCGGATCGCCTCGGCGTCCTCGCCGGTGACCTCGGCATCGAGCGCGAGCAGCGCCACGGCGACGTCGCCAAAGGGGGCGCGGGCGAAGAGGTTACCGCCGACCGTCGCCATCGCCCGCACCGCCGGGCCGCCGATCGATTCGGCGACGGGCCTCAGGAAGCCGAGCTCGGGATGGCGGGCGATCGCGGCCATGGTGGCGCCGCTGCCGAGGTCGACCCGGCTCCGGGTCACGGCGATCTCGTCGAGGCCGAGGCCGTCGGCAAGAACCAGGCAGCGGACCGGGGCCTCTCCCGTATTGATGCCGCGGACGAGGAGCGTGCCGCCGCCCAGGAAGCGGGCATCCGTCTCGGCGGCGAGGATCGCGGCTGCGCGTCGCAGCGAATCGACCCGAACGATGTCGAGCGCCATTGTTTCCATCCCTTGGGAGCGGGTTGCTCCCGGTCCGGGTTGTTCCCTGGACTTGTTATGGTTCGATGATCGATTATCGATTATCGGCTGTCAATCGGTTAGGATGCCGGCCGTTGCCTGCGGCCGGGAGCGTGGACCCCGGCGGGGACGACGGGCAAGCAGAGGCCTTGCCGCCGTCGCCCCGCCCCGGCTATCAGGCGGATCAGAGATCGGGGAAACCACCTTGGAAACGACTGCTTCCGTCGCGGCAAGCGGCGCGTCGACGGGCGCCATCGACCACCGGCCGATCGGCGTGCGCATCCGCAACGCGCTTCTCGACCGGATCCTCGCGGGCCACTACGCGCCGGGCGAGCGCCTCGTCGAGCTCCAGCTCGCGCGCGAGTTCGGATCGAGCCAGGCCCCGGTCCGCGAGGCGCTTCGCGACCTCGAGACCGCCGGCCTCGTCACCATCCGTCCGCGCCGCGGCTCCTTCGTCAACGACTACCGGGCGCGCGGGCAGCACGAGATCTACACTGTCCGCGGCGCGCTCGAGGAGGCCGCGATGCGGCTCGCGCTTCCCGAGCTCCGGCGCAATCCGGGCGCCGTCGCAGAGCATCTCGACGGCATGCGCGAGGCGGCGCAGGCGGGCGACCTCGACGCCATCATCCACCACAGCGTCTGGTTCCACCGGGTCATCCTCAGGGCGGCGGGGAACGCACTTCTCCTCCGCATGTGGGAGTCGCTCCATGTCGACATCCATTCGCGGAAGACGCTCCTCCAGCCCAACATCGACATGCACGCGGTCGCCGAGAGCCATGCCCCGATCCTCGCCGCGATCCTCGCCGGCGACGTCGAGGAGGCGTGCCGCCTGTCGCGCGAGCACCAGGCCTATTTCGAGCTGCGCGCCTGATCGCGGCACCCCGAACGGCCGCTTTCTCCTGCCGCCGGGGTCGGATTGCCGGCCCCGGCTTTCTCTCCTATCGTCCGCCGGCCGGCTGAATCGCGCCGGACCGTGACGGCGCCGCACCCTCGCGGCGGGAGGAAGCTCGCATGGCGGATATCGGTCTCATCGGTCTCGGCGTCATGGGCGCCAATCTCGCGCTGAACATGGCCGAGAAGGGCCACAACGTCGCCGTCTACAACCGCACGCCGGAGCGGACCGACGCCTTCATGGCGTCCGCCGGCGACCTCGCGCCGAAGCTGACGCCGGTCAAGTCGCTCGCCGACCTCGCCGCGGCGGTGACGGCGCCGCGCCCGATCGTGATCATGGTCAAGGCCGGCAGCGCCGTCGACGAGCAGGCGGCGGCGCTCGCGCCCCACCTCGCGAAGGGCGACATCCTGATCGACGCCGGCAACGCCAATTTCCGCGACACCCGCCGGCGAGAGCAGGAGTGGACCGCCAAGGGCATCGACTTCCTCGGCGTCGGCGTCTCCGGCGGCGAGGAGGGCGCGCGCTTCGGCCCGTCGCTCATGCCCGGCGGCGAAATCGCGGCCTGGCAGGAACTGAAGCCGATCTGGGAGGCGATCGCCGCCAAGGTGGACGCCAAGACGGGCCGCCCGCTCGCCGGCGCCAAGCCCGGCCAGCCGGTCAAGGGTGGAGTCACCTGCACCACCTACATCGGCGAGAACGGCGCGGGCCATTACGTGAAGATGGTCCACAACGGCATCGAGTACGGCGACATGCAGATGATCTGCGAGGCCTACGCCCTCATGCAGGGCCTGCTCGGCCTCAAGCCGGCCGAGATGGGCGCGATCTTCTCCGAGTGGAACGCCGGGGCGCTCGACAGCTTCCTCATCGAGATAACGGCCGACATCCTGAAGCAGAAGGATCCCGCCACGAAGCGGAAGGCCTTCGTCGACGTCGTCCTCGACACCGCCGGCCAGAAGGGCACGGGCAAGTGGACCTCGACCAACGCCCTCGACATGGGCGTGCCCGCCCCGACCATCGCCGAGGCCGTGTTCGCCCGCTGCATCAGCGCGATCAAGGACGAGCGCGTGTCGGCCTCGAAGATCCTCAAGGGCCCGAAGAAGAAATACCGCGGCAGCAAGAAGGCCCTCATCACCGCGATCCACGACGCCCTCTACTGCTCGAAGATCTGCTCGTACGCGCAGGGCTTCCAGCTCATGCGCACCGCCCAGCAGGAGTTCAACTGGAAGCTGAACTTCGGCGACATCGCCCGCATCTGGCGCGGCGGCTGCATCATCCGCGCGGCCTTCCTGCAGAAGATCACCGAGGCCTACGAGCGGAACCCGAACCTCGCGAACCTCCTCCTCGATCCGTACTTCAACAAGACCGTGCAGAAGGCGCAGGAGAACTGGCGCAAGGTCGTGGCTCTCGCCGCCGAGTGCGGCGTGGCCGCGCCGACGTTCGCATCGGCCCTCGCCTACTACGACAGCTACCGCGCCGCCCGTCTGCCGGCCAATTTGCTCCAGGCTCAGCGCGACTACTTCGGCGCCCACACCTATGAGCGCGTCGACCAACCCCGCGGGAAGTTCTTCCACGTGGATTGGCCCGAGCCGACGCGTCCGCAGATCGAGGCTTGAGGTAGGGGCGCACCTGTTTCCGGATAACGCAAAACGTCACTCGTGATAATCAAAACGTCACCAGTGACTATTGAATCGTCACCGCTGAACAATTCATTGTCGGACACCAAGAGCCCCAAGCAGACGATAGTTAAGGGCCTAGGGAATAATAGTATAGATAGTCTACCCTCGCCACGAATTTGAGCAAACCACGCCGCAAAACAAAGAATGTGATTGGCCCGATGGTCCGGGAACTCCGGCTGGCACAGCGGACGCCGCTAAGCCAAGAGGACCTAGCAGGCCGGCTCGCCGCGGAAGGGGTTCTGGTCGACAGGTCGGCACTTGCGCGTATCGAGGGTGGCCAGCGGTTGGTCAAGGACACGGAGGCGATAGCCATTGCTGCCGCTCTTCGGGTGCCAATCGAGCGCCTGTTTGCTGGTCGTTAACCCGATTTCGTCAGACGCCGAAATCATGTGTCGCCATGGGATTGGTGCGCTAAGGGAATTGTGGCACCGATCTTACAAGCTACGCCGCGATTCTTTGGTAAGCGCGCAGTTGCTGCCCAAGCCTGGGCGACAAACCACCCGGCAGATAGCGCATCGCAACCTTTAGGTGGAGCGTCAAGGGGAATTGAAGGTGAACCAGTCGCCACCCCAGATGAGGACGGCACCGAAATGTCCGGCTGCGATGATCAAGACCAGCGTGGTTAGGGCCACCAATCTTCGGCCCCACACCCGCCCTGGCGATGTCGTCTCCTTCCAGGCTTGGGCGACCAGCCAAGCGAGAACTGCCCAGGCCGCAGCCGCGATACCGAACCAGCGATGGAGCTCCAGAGTGGAGCGCTGGTCTGAGCGGATGTGTTCGTGAGCGGCGAGCAGCCATCCGCTGCCGGCAGCAAGAATAGCGGCTACAGCTCCGACAGCGAATAGGCCGACCACGGCGCGGGCGAGAAACGCAGACTCACGAAACCACCGCGCCAATTCTAGGGCCGCACCCAGGACCAGCAGCGCCAAAGGGAAGTGCAGTAGAACCGGATGCAGCCGGCCGAGCATTTCGGGAATGGACGCCATAAATGAAGCGCCTCGCAACGAACCGGATCGACGGTGTTGCGAGGCGTCGATGGATGAGCGTGGTCAGTGCTTGTGACCGGAGTGTTCGGTATGAGCGGCGTCACCCTTCTTGGCTGCCGCCGCATCGAGGACCTTGAGATATTTCTCCGGATCCTTGTTGAAGTCCTTGACGCAGTCTTTGCAGCAAAAGCTGATCAGCCGGTCGGGCTTTCCCTCGACGCGGTAGATGAAATCCGCGGGCTTGCCCATGTCGCCGCCGAGCTTGTCCTCGGAGACTACGCAGGCGGTGGTGGGATACTCAGCCTTAGCCTTGGTGACCCAGGCGGCGTCTTTCTCGGTGACGGGCACCAGTTGGCCCTTGTTGTGGCCTTCGTTGGCGAAGGCAGAGATGGAAGTCGCAACCGTGCCAAGGAGGACGGCCGCAATCGAGAGGGAGAGGGGAAGTTTCATAGGTATTTGTGTCGTTCAGCAGCTTAAACGCTGGCCTTAGCCCCTATCCCTCACCTTTTCCGCCGGTTTCCTAGAAATCGTAGCGATAGTTCACGCTTATCCACTGGCGGAAGCCCGAACTGCTCCCAAGTGGCGACCACGCCTTGGCCTGGTTACGGGTCAAGGCGTGATGGGCTTCAACCGCTACGGAGCTGTGATAGCTAAAGTGGTAAGGCAGGCGAAGATCCACTCCGCCATAAGAGTAGTCATCGCTCAGCTGCGGGCCGGCGGCGTCCGGCAGCACGTCCTTTGCTGCGACATATCCGGCATAAGCGCGCAACTGAAGGTAGGTGCCCCAGCTGCCGAGCATCAGATCGTAGTCGATTGAGCTCTCGATCGAATCCGCACGAAAGCGGATGTCGTGGCTGGTCATGAGGCCGAGCCGCCATCCGTTGCGTGAGGTCCAAGTCAGCCGAAGGTCGGCCTCGAAGGAGTGTGCCGGAGCGCCAACGACGGGTTGATTCACATACCAGAAGTGTGTGCCCCGGGCGTCGAGGGTGAACGCCGCGCCCCACTTCCAGACATAGCCCAAGGCCGAGCTTAGTTCTTCCGGTGCGGCTGAATCAAAAGGGTGGGTTGACCTGATTGCACCCCGCCAATGGTCTGCATCGCCTTCCAGTGCGGTTTGCCATGCGGAAGCTGCCCGTTCAACCCCCCGGGAAACGGCACGCGAGGAGTAGCCGGTAGCTATACCGAATGACAGTTCATCTTCGGCACCAATGACTGGTGGCAAGCTCCAGGCGAGAGCAACGCCCAGCACGAAAGTCCGAGCTAAAGCGGGCCTGAAGTCCTGCATTTCGCGAAGGGTATCAGTTCACCGTGCCCGCAGGCCAGATTTTGACTGCCGGCGAGGCGATCGCTTCAGCTTCCGTATCCGCTCGAACACCTTGAGTTGAAAGTGCGGGTCGGCCGGCGGATTCACCCGCCAGGTCCTCAGTAGTGCTGAAAGTGCGGTATTCTTTTTCATGGGTTTCGCTTACCAGCGACCGGTTTCCTTCCATTTCACGTCGGCAAGAAGGTCCTCGACGATGGATTGAGGCCGCTCGCCCGCGGCGAACCTGGCGGGAGCGCGCTGGAAGAACTGGACGCAAAGAGGGCAGCATAGCGCGAACCGGCGACCATCGTGGTAGAGATGAGCAAAGCCGGCGACCCCATCGGTGGCCTTTCCGCAGACGATGCAGGTTTCATCCTTGGCGTCGTCAGGGTTCATGGGAGGAAGCGTTCGCGGCGATCAGGGCTCGGGCGGCGCCTTGGCGATGGTGAGGCACTCATGACCCTTCTTGTTGAAGTAGTGAACTTCGACCGCCGAATCTGGGGCACCCGGCACTTGCTTGAGGACCACTCGCATTTCGTCTTTGCACCCAGGGCAGCTCAATGTGGCTCCCTCCCGGCAGTATTCCAGTGCTTCGGCCACGCTGGCGAGCGCGACTGTTCGTTTGGCGTCACACTGACGGCAGACATAGACGATGCGGTCGCCGGGGCGAAGCTGCTCAAACTGGGCCCTGGTGGTCAGAAGCTCGCCAACCGCTGCGCGACTGAGGTAAACGGAAAGCGCCGCCGTGCCGGCAATCAGCCCGAGGATCACCGCGAATACCCGGGGGAGGTTCATGTTGGGGGAGACTCGCCGCCCGTGCTGCGGCACGGACGGCGTGAAAACCGTTGATGCCTATGCGGTCAGGATTTCTCCGCCGGCTTTACGATGAAGAAGCAGCGTTCGCCCTTCTCGTTCACGTAGGTCACCTCGCGCACCAGCTTGGGGTTCTTGGGCGGGCCCTTGGTGACGACCCTGACCTTGGTCTTGCAGGACGGGCACGTTACGGTGGCGCCCTCCTTGCAATGCTCCATGGCCGCGGCGGGGTCCTGAACCGTTGCTTCCGTGACGGTCTGGCACTCATTGCAGACGTAGAGGATCTTGTCGCCGGTCTTGAGCTTCTCGAATTCGGCGGGCTTGTTGAGCGTTTGCCAAGTTCCAGAGGGACGGCCCGCAAGAGCCGTGGACGCGCCGGCGAGCAGGCCGGCGAGTAGGATCACTGTCAGTTTTGTTTTCATGGCTTATCCTTTTGGGGTTCAGGTTATTGTCGGTATGGGGGAAGAACGGGGGCTTGCGTTGCCTGCATCTTGGCGATCTCGGCCTCGTGTTCCTTGCGCTCGATCTCGACGAATATCTCGCTGAGTTCGGACCAGGACTTCTTCTTGGGCTTGGGCCCCTTGACCCACTCGACCTGACGGCCGCGCCAGAGAGAATAGATGGCCGGGACGATTTCGAGGGTGAGGATAGTGGAGGTGACCAGACCGCCTATCATCGGCGCCGCGATGCGTTGGATCGCCTCGGCCCCCGCGCCATGCGCCCAAAGGGCCGGCACGAGGCCGAACGTGATCATGCACACCGTCATCAGCTTGGGCCGCACGCGCTGCACGGCGCCGTAGGTGATCGCCTCGAAGAGGTCGTGCTGGGTCTTCATCTTTCCTGCCTTCTGGTAGGCATGGAAGGCCTCATCGAGGTAGATGATCATCACGGTTCCCGTTTGGGCCGCCAAGCCAGATAAGGCGATGATACCCACCCATACGGCGATGCTGAGGTTATAGTCCATCATCCACAAAAACCAGACGCTGCCGGTCATCGCGAAGGGGATGGAGAGCAGGATGATGAAGGTTTCCGGGATGCTCTTGAAGTTCATGTAGAGCAGCACGAAGATCAGGGCGAGCGTGATAGGGATCACGACCTTGAGGCGCTCCTTCACGCGCAGCATATATTCATACTGACCGGTCCATTCCAGGCGGTAGCCCGACGGCAGCAGACCGGCCTTCTCGATCTTGTCCCGGACGACCTGTTTGGCCTCCGCCACGTAGCCACCGATGTCGCGGCCGGTCATGTCGATGTAAACCCAGCCGGTGAGGGCGCCGTTCTCGTTCTTGATGAGCGGGGCGCCGCTGGTGGTCTTGATCTCGACCAGTTGTCCGAGTGGGACCTGGACGACCGGGGTGCCGGCGCGAGCGGGCGCCGGCGCGTTCATGGACGCATCGCCGTCATCGGCCTCCGCCATCCCGGCCGAGGCAACGGGCACGAGGACGCGCTTCAGTTTCTCCACGTCATCGCGCAGTTCCCGGCTATAGCGCACATTGACGGTGTAGCGCTCGCGTCCCTCGATGGTCTTGTCGATGGCCATGCCGCCGATGGCGGTTTCCACAAGCATGAGGACATCCTCAACGTTCAGCCCGTAGCGGGCGATCGCCGCCCGATCCGGCAGAATGTCGAGGTAGAGGCCGCCGGTGGTCCGCTCGGAGAACACGCTGCGCGTGCCCGGAACCTGCCGGAGTGCGGATTCGAGGTGCTCACCCAGCTTGCCAATTTCGGTGAGGTCGGTGCCAAATATCTTCACGCCAATCGGGGTGCGCACGCCGGTCGAGAGCATGTCGATGCGCGCCTTGATGGGCATGGTCCAGGCATTGACCTGGCCGGGAATCTGGAGCGCCTCGTCCATTTCCTGGACGAGTTCGTCCTTGGTCATCGGCCGCACCTCGGGCCAGATTCTGCGCAGGCCCGGCTTCAGCCAATCCGGTGCCCAGCTCGAATACCACCGCGACTGTGGCACCTTGCGCCACTCTTCCTGGGGCTTCAACTGGACGACGCTTTCAAACATTTCCAGCGGTGCCGGGTCGGTTGCTGTCTCGGAGCGGCCGGCCTTGCCGTGGACCGTCAGGACTTCCGGGAACTGCTTCATGACTTTGTCCTGGATCTGCATCAGACGGGTCGCTTCGGTGACAGACACCGTGGGCAACGTGGTCGGCATGTAGAGGATCGTGCCTTCCTCGATGGGCGGCATGAATTCCGAGCCGAGCTTGGTAAAGATCGGGATCGACGAGGCAATGGCGGCGACTGCGATGCCGATCGAGAGGAGACGGCGGGTCATCAGGGCGCTGACCCAAGGATAGTAGAGCCGGTGGATGAATCGGCTTATCGGGTGCTTGTGCTCCGGGATGACCTTCGCCCCGGTCATAAGGACGATGAGGGCGGGCCCGATGGTCACCGACAGGAACGCGGCCCACGCCATGGTGAAGGTCTTCGTGTAGGCGAGCGGCTTGAACAGGCGCCCCTCCTGTGCCTCTAAGGTGAAGACGGGCATGAAGCTGACGGTGATCACCAGCAGGGCGAAGAAGAGCGGCTTCCCGAGTTGTTTGCAGGCTCCGATGATGATCTCCTGCCGTTGCGCTCGGGTCAGTCCCGCAGGGGCGTGTTCCAGCTTCTTGTGGACGTTCTCCACCATGACCACCGCCTCGTCGGTAATGACGCCGATTGAAATGGCGATGCCCGCCAAGGACATGATGTTGGCGGTCAAGCCCATGAAATACATCGGGATGAAGGCCAGGGCCACCGCAATAGGCAGCGTGACGATGGCGCGCACGGCGCCGCCGAAGTCCAACAGGAAGACGATGATTACCAGGGCGACAATGATCGATTCCTCGACGATGGTGCGGGTGAGCGTGCTGATGGCTCGATTGATGAGATCCGACCGGTCGTAGGTCGTCACGATCTCCACCCCGGGGGGCAGCGACCCCTTCACTTCCTCCAACTTGGATTTGATCCGGTCGATGACTTGGAGAACGTTTTGGCCAAAGCGGACGACGACGATGCCGCCGACCGCCTCACCTTCACCGTTAAGGTCGCCGGCACCGCGGCGCATTTCGGGCCCGAGTTGGATGTTCTGGGCCACATCACGCAGCAGGACCGGATTACCCTTGGCATCCGCCCCGACGACGACCAGGCGGAGGTCATCCAGTGACTTGATGTAGCCATGGCCCCGCACCACGTAGGTGGTGCCGAAGCGCTCCAATTCCCGGCCGCCCACGTCGTTGTTGGAATTGCGGACAGCGGAGACGACCTTGCTGATGGGGATATTGTAGGCCAGCAGCTTGTTCGGATCGATTTCGATCTGATACTGCTTCTGGAAGCCACCGAAGGTCGCGACTTCAGCCACGCCTTCGACACTCTGAATCCAGTAGCGGAGATGCCAGTCCTGGAAGGAGCGAAGCTGGGACAGGTCATTCTTGCCCGACTTGTCGACCAAGGCGTATTGGAAGCCCCAGCCCACGCCGGTTGCATCCGGCCCCAGGGTCGGGGTCACGCCATTTGGCAACGAGCCAGAAAGAGACTGCATGTATTCCAGCACCCGGGAGCGCGCCCAGTAGATGTCCGTCCCGTCCTTGAAGACCACATAGACGAACGAATATCCGAAGAACGAATACCCGCGGACCACGCGCACCTGCGGGGCGCTGATGAGCTTGGTCACGATCGGGTAGGTGACCTGGTCCTCGACCAGGTTCGGGCTGCGGCCCTCCCACTGGGTGAACACGATCACCTGGACATCGGAGAGGTCCGGAATCGCGTCGAGCGGGGTATTTCGCATGGTGTAGACGCCGCCCGCGAAGAGCGCGCCGATCATCATGAACACGGTGAACTTGTTCCGTGCGCTCCACTCGATGATCCGCTCAATGAGCGAATCCTTATTGGGAGCGTAATGGGTGGTTGAATCGTTCATTGCCGATGGGGCTGGTGGCCTCAGTGGTTGTGTCCGCCCGCGCTGCCCATGCCGGAGATGGCGGCCTTGAGCTGGCTTTCGGAGTCGATCAGGAAGAGGGCGCGGGCAACGACTTTCTCGCCGTCGTTTAGGCCAGAGAGCACCTGATAGTAATCATCAGACCTCGCCCCAATGGTCACTTCCCGGGGTTCGAGGTGGTTGTCGTCGCGCATCACAAACGCCACGAGGCGCACGCCGGTGTCGATAATCGCGCTGGCCGGCACGGTGAGCACCTCGCCGAAGGACGCTTCCAGTTCGACATTTGCCCACATTTGGGGCCGGAGGTCGTGCTGTGGGTTGTCGATTTCGAGCCGGACCTCGGCGCGGCGGGTTTGCGGGTCGATGTGCGGATACAGGAAGGTAACCCGGCTCTCGATGGAGCGGTTCCCAAGATAAGGGAAGGTCACGCGAGCGGACTGCCCCTCCTTGATGAGGGGGGCCTCAAACTCGAAAATGTAGGCCCGCACCCAAAGGTGCGAGAGGTCGGCAATCTCGTAGAGCGTCTCGCCAGCCATGAAGGCCCGACCTTGCACGGCGTTCTTGGTGACGACGTGGCCGGATGCGGGCGAGCGCACCAGGATCTCGTCGCGGGCCTGTCCGGTCTTCTCCAACTCGGCGATCTCCAACTCGCCAATTTCCCACAGCGACAGCTTGCGGCGGGCCGATTCCAGCAGGCGCTTGGCGCTTTCTGTCTGGGTGGTGTCTTCACGGGATTGCAATTGGGCGACGCGCTGGAAGGCCAGGAGATACTCGCTCTCGGCCTCGAAGAGTTCCGGGCTGTAAACGGTGAAGAGCGGGTCGCCCTTGGCAACCTTCTGACCGGTGTAGTTGACCTTCAGGTCGCGCACCCAGCCGGCAAACCGGGGGGCGATGCGGGCTAGCCTGGTTTCGTCGTGCTCCAGCGTCGCCGTCGCGCGCACCGGCTGCGTGAGCTTGCGAATCGAGACCTGCTCCGTCGTCAAGCCGATCAACTGCTGTTTTTCGGGGCTGATGGAGACCGCAATACGGCCGGGAACCGGAGCGGGTGCGGCGGTGGCCCTGTGCCCTGCGTGGGGATCGGCCGCAGGCACCTCTTCGAGGTCCATCCCGCAATCCGGGCACGAGCCGGGGCCATCGCTGACCACCTTGGGGTGCATCGGGCAGGTGTATTGCCCGGGCTTCGCCGCGCTGGCCTCGGACCTGGCGGGAGCCGCAGCCACCGTCGGCTCGTCCTTGATCGGCACGAGCTTCATGTTGCAGATCGGGCAGTCACCCGGCTTGTCGCTGATATACGTCGGGTGCATCGGGCAGTGGTATTTCTGCGCCTTGGCGTGCCCATCGTGGTTGGCGTCGCCGCATCCGGCGCCGAGCAGCGCCCAAAGCAGCAGGGGAATGGTCAGGAGGAATAATTTCGTGCGCATGGCGATTCGGAAAGTTCAGTTGGACTCAACGTTCTTGAGGGGGGAGTTTTCGGGAGGGATGCCGGCTACGAGCAGGGCGAGTTCGGCCAACGAGAGTTCACGCTGGGTCTCGGCCTCGATCCGTTGCAGTTGAAAGTCCAGCAGCGAGCGCGACGCTTCGACCACATCGAGAAATCCGGTCCGGCCGGTGACGTAGGCCGACCGGGCGACTTCCAGAGACTGCTCGGCTTTCGGCAGGAGGTCCTGCTGGATCAAGGCTTGGTTCCGTGTCGCCTCGCGGAACATGAAAGTCTTCTCGGCCAATTCGACGGCGACCATGATCTGCTCGGCAGCCAACCGAGCTTCACCAGCTTGCTTGGCGGATTGCGCCGAGGCGATTTCGGCGGCTATTTTGTCCCGCCAGATCGGCAGGGTTACACCGAGAGAGGGACGGGCCATGATAGGAGAAGCCTTGAGATCGGCTTCCAGGCCGACCGAGAAATCCGGGTAGCGGGAGCGCTTGGCCACGGCCAGCGACGCCTCGGCGACGCGCACTTCGGCGGTCATCGTGCGGAGGGCCGGATTGCGGGCCACCGCGATCTGCCAGAGCCGGTCAGGGTTTACCTCGATCGGTGTAGTCTCGAACCGAGCGGGGATCGACGGCTCGGGCTCCATGCGCTGAAGACCGAGCGCGGCCTTGTATTGAGCAAGCAGGGCCAGGCGGGCATCTCCAAGGTTGGCGATTTCGGCTGTCATCTTGTCCTGCTCGATCTGGGCGCGAAGCACGTCCTGGAGGGTCGCCTTGCCGACCTCGTTTTGACGGCGGGCGATGGCTTCGAGATCCTTCAGTAGGTCCAGGGACTCGGCATTCACCCGGAGCTTCGCTTCGAGAAAGTAGAGCTGATAGTAGGCCTTCTTGAAGCCGAAAGCCACCTGCTGCACCTGCGCTTCCAACTCGCGATACTTCACTTCCGATTCGGCGGACGCCGCCTTGGCCGCCAGGGCGCGTTTGCGCGATCCCGGCAGTTCGAGCATCAGGCCCGGCATCAAGGACGAGATCATATCCGAAACATCGGCCTCGAACACGAAGACCGGGTCCGGCAGCGAACGCTCGACCGTGATACGTTCCACCGAACGCGCCCAGTCGTAGTAGGCTGCGCGGACCCGAGGATGATTCAACACGGCGAAGCGCAGAGCATCAGCATGGGATGATTCTGCCGTCAACGGGGGCAGGTTGACATCGTGGGGTTGTGCGCCGAGTTGGCTCGTCACGTCCGCTACTTGGCGGCGGGCCGTCTTCTCCACAGCCACCGGGCGGCCCACGCAGCCGGTCAGACCGAGCGTGCTGCCGAGAATGGCGATGCCGCCAACCGTTGTGAAGATGTGTTTTCGCGTCATGACGATTCGAGGGGCCATTACTTCTTGCCGTGTTCGCAGGGTTCGCCTGCGGCCATGGCTTCCTTGCTCATGCCGCAGCTACCGCATCCGCCACTGGTAGCGGCGACCGGCTTGGTGTCGGAATATCGTGCGTAGTCGGTCGGTGTCAGCGACTCGATCGGCGGGTGGCCCGGAGGCAGTGCCCGCGCCGAGGTCTTCCGGTCGAGTTCGACGCCGCACTTGAGCATCGCCGAGCCGTAGAACGGATTCCTGGCGGCGGCGGCCCGTTGCAGCCAGCGCCCGGTTCCGATCTCTGGAGCCATCGTGCATTCAAAGATGCGGAGATTGGCGGCTTGATGGATATTCCGGCTCCTCACCGCATCGGTCACCGCCGTGCTGAACCGGACAAAGTCCTTGCGGGCTTCGGTGATGTTGCTCCGGCTGGGCAGAGGATCGGCCAGGTTTGCCGTCAGACTGGCTGCCAGTTTCGCATCGGCGTCCGACAGATCGTGGAGGGCGCTACGAACCGTCGTTCGCAGGGCTTGGTAACGGTCGAAGTCGTCGTCGGCCAGGGCCGCGCTGGCATCGCTCATGGCAGTGGCGATTGCTTGCAGGGCGGCTGCGGAAGCTTCTGTTCGCGGAGCGCCTTCGACCTTGGGTGAGGGAGTGACGGCGGAGCTGTGCCCGGTGTGTTGAGCGAATAGTTGCGGCACGCTGACCAACAACAGGCTGGTAAGCGCGAGAACGGCGGAAGAGCGGCAGAGTTTCATGTGTTGATAATGAGGGAGGGATGAAGAGGTAGGTGGGATGGGGTTAGGGTGCAGGGGCCGGGCCCAAAAATCCAACCGCGCGGCGGTGGCAGCGGCTGGATTGATGGTGACCAACGGCGTGGCGGTTAGGATTTCTTGGCGCAGCCTTGGCAGTCGGTGCAGCCGGCGGCAGCCTGGGCCTTGGTGTCGTCGTCCGCCTGGGTCCGCCAAGCGGACGGATACGAGGCAGATTTCCGGTGCTTGTCCATGCGCGCCCTGTAATCGGGGCCTGGGCCGGCAACTGCGGTGCTGGTGAGGAGCACGGCGATAAGGAGGCCGGCCGCCGATAGTCGGGAGAGATTTGAGATGTTCATCGTGGTTCCTTCGAGTGGAGGGTTTGTTTTACGTCAGGTTATACCCCGGCGGCCGGTGGTTTCCCTCATGCATTTTTTGCTCAGGGCTGCGCAGATATTGAAACCAGTGTGTCCACCTTGGCTCGAATCCCGCTATCCGGAGATAGATTTTTGAGGGGAAAGTGCTATTCCTGCGTTCTATTTATATGAGCAGCGATCTGAACTCCATGCTGTCTGAGTATGCCAGACAACCGTTGCCCCGCGTCACGGGGCCAACCGACGCCGAAATCTGGCGGGAAATCGGGCGTCGCCGAACGCAGTCGCTTTGGTCGCGCATATCGGCCGCACTCGAATTGCCCGACTTTATTTCTGAACCGCACCTGGCGGTTGCGGCCCTCACCTTCGCGGCCATAGTTGGTATCGTGCCGGCCGTGATGATCGGCCGCGCGGAAAAAGAACGCCGGTTGGCGCGGCAGTCTATTCACCTTGAGGTGTTTGCCGTCAGCGCGAACACCATCGGATCGGTGTTAACCAGCCCCAAGGACGCTGGCGGCAGCCTCCTGCGATGAAAAAGTTCATTCTATTTCTTTGCGCAACGGCCGCGGTGGCCACTATCGCCTGCTACCTGACGCTGCATTTCTCCCATCACCGGGTCACCCCGGATGAGGTCACCTCTCACGAGTGGCTTCATCGGGAGCTGAAGCTCACGGCCGAACAGCTCAAGGCGCTTGAGCCCATCGAGCAGACCTTTGGCGCGCGCCAGCGTCAGCTCGCTGAAGCACTTCAGGAAGCCAATCGCCAGCTCGCGCGAGTCATGGCCGAGGACAAGGCCTACACCTCACGGGTGACCGCCGCGGTCGAGCACGTGCATCACTGCATGGGAGAGCTGCAAAAGACCTCCATTGAGCACGTGTTTGCCATGCGCGCCGTGCTCTCGCCCGAACAGGGTGACAGGCTGCTGACCTTGGCCCAGCAAGCGCTCGAACAATCACCCTGATCCACGTGGATCCCGACCTGCCGCTCATCGAGGAACTCCAGGCAGGTAATGAGTCGGCACTGAACGAACTCATCAACCGCCATCGAGAGCCACTAACCTATTTCGTCTATCGCTATCTGCGGGACGAGACGAGCGCCCGCGACGTTGTGCAGGAGACCTTCGTGAGGGTGTTTTTCAAGGCTAACACCTTTAAGCCGCGCTCGTCGGTCAAGACGTGGATCTACGCTATCGCACTCAACCTAACTAGGGACGAAGGCCGGCGTCTTAGTCGTCGGGTGCGGGAAGTGTCACTGAATGCGCCCGGTCCGGACGAACAGCCCCCCTTGGAGGTGGCTGATACCACACCGACTCCAGAGACCCGGGCGGGCCAACGCGAGCGCTTCGCGCTCCTTCAGGCGGCCATCGATAGGTTGCCCCACAAACTCAAGTCGGCGCTGATCCTGTTTTGCCTGGAGGGGAAATCGCAGAACGAAGCGGCTGAAATCTTGGGGACAACGCCGAAAACGGTTGAGATGCGGGTCGCCCATGCTCGGCGGAGGCTTTACAGGCTTTTGGGACACAAGATTCCGGACCGACCCTCATCGCGGGCGTAACCGGGTTCGACTGCAACCAAAATGAGCGCGAGTGGCGACAGGCCCGCGCGCATTGGGTGCCCGGTGTATAACCGGGTAACATTTGAAGTTCTGTTGATCGTCCTTCGCCGCGAAGCCGGGCGGCGAGACGGCATCACGATGATTTTCCGCGAATCAGTTGGTGTTTGTGGCGCTCCCACAGTTGGTCGGCTAGGGCGCCTGCGGCTTGGGCGTCATCCGCATCCATGCCAAACAGTCGGTCGCCCATTGCGGGCACTTCCAGTGGCGAAGGGATAGATTCGACGAAAGATACCTCCCCGTTCGTGAGGCGAACAAACAGCTCGTTCGTTGGAATTGCGCCCCACATTGAGCAGATAATGTAGGGGAACTCCTTGTCGGGGATCCCGGGCACAAATACAATGACCTGCTTCGCTGCAATCAAGGCCTCAAGCCGTTGAGCGGCGGGCCGGCTGGGCTCGTTTTCGGGAGAAGGGGTGCCACGCGCGGAATTCATGATGTGTGAAATTCACACAAATGAAAGAGACGGATTTCGTATTGTCAATGTGTGAAAAACACACGGGGTCATAGTCCGGGCCAAGACCTGGGGATAGTATCAGTCTATCCATGCGGAAGCTTCGATTTGCCGCGCGCGATTTTCCCGCCTCTTGCGGCGCAGGCCGCGAGGCCGGGGTGCTTTGCAGGATCGGTCGGCTTTGGGGTGAACGGGGAGCCGAAATAACCCGGTGTGGACACGAAAAGCCTAACCCCGGCCGTGGCCCTGCGCATGCCGATCGAGCTGCTTTGGGGCGCTGGGTTACTTCGGTTTCGCTTTTGGATAATACAATGACCCCGATTTTCGCTCTAGGGCGTCATTGTTTGGGAGGGGTGATGGAGCCCCCCCTTCTGAGACCAAGGAGGGTTTTTGGGAGGGGGACTCTCGGATTCTGCTTGTCAGCGTTCCTTGGGGAACCCATAGCGTTCCCTCCATGTCTGAGCAAATGCAGGCAATTATTCGGGGGATCGAGGCTGAGCGAGACGAGTTTGTGCGCCGCTGCAATGCGGCCATCGAGGCACTTCGCGGAGATAAGGCGGCGGAGGCGGCCCGTGTAGGGCATCGCTTCACGGCCAGGGTTGCTCCGCGCCCTGTGCGCCAGTCGACAACCACCGGCGTCGGCGCACGGTTGCGGCCCACTGGCACGCGACCCCGTGCTGGACAAACGAAGGCAGCCCTTGGGGCGACGGAGACCGGAGCCGCGAAGTCTGTGAAGGACATGATTCGTGAGGCCGTGCTCTCGCAAACGCAGCCATTCACACTTAGGCAAGTAAGAGACTATATCGAGGCCCAGTTCCCCGGCGCAGCGGCGAAGATCCCCAGCGAGCGCTATAGCAAGGAGCTTTACGCGCTACGCATGAGCGAGCGGCTGTTTGACATTTCCTCGAAGGGCGAAAAGGGAGGCGCCCACGTCTATAAGCTGAAGGCCGCTTAACTTACCTTACAAAAGCAACAGGCCGACGGCTCAATCGAGAAGAGCGATCCGTCGGCCTGCTTAGAAACGGACTTCAACCTGAGGTCCTCCGCGTCTTGCGACGCGATGGCGTGACGGGCTGAAACCAGCTTGTCGGAGTTACGAGCTCTGACGAAGGGACGTTGGCCCGGCACTATTGCGCAGTCAAGAAAACTGCGCGAATGGGCGCGTTTTAGTTGGCACGTGCGTCGTGCCCTCAATGCGCGCAGTTTGAGAAAAGCCCCAACACGGCACCTAAGTGCTTATTGGCCAATGAAAAAACAGTTTATGTGGTCGCGCATTTCCGCGCGGCCCCGCCTGCTAGCATGAGTGGGCGCTTCCATCCCCTCTTCCTCGCGCGCGACTACGAGAAGTGTGTCGTTGCCCGAGGCAAATGCCGTCTTGAGGCGCCGCCCGAGGAATACGAGCCGCTATTCACCGTGGTGGACTTTCCCTCGTTCGGCTTCCGGACGATGTTCGGCTCCTGGGTTGTAAACCGAGTCATGCACCCGGTCTCCACGCCAGAATTCGACACACTCCTCATGTTCCACGCACCGGGAATGGGCGTGGTAAATCTAGCCGAGCAGTTTGCCCTAGACCCTGCATTGACGCGCGAAATTGCGCACGAGCTTGGGGTAGGCCACCCCGCCGTGCGTGGCCAGGACATCATTATGTCCACCGATTTGGTTGTTACTTTCAAGCGGCAGGGCGGCGGGCTCCAGCGGCACGCCTATGCCGTGAAGCAAGCAAAGGATCTCACGCCGCGGGTCGTCGAGAAACTCGCCATTGAGCAATCGTATTGGACGAAGCGGCGCACTCCTTGGTCGCTGATCCTCGACACCAACCTGCCACGTCAACTGATCGCGAACATGGATTTGATTATGGAATTTGCGGAAGAGGGCCGGCTGCCCTGTGGTGCGCGGCCCGCCCGCGATGTCACCGCTTGGATCGTCCCTCACCTTGGGACGGGCGCCCCATTGCGCACGGTTTGCTCGCGTTGCGACGCTGCATTGGGCCTGGCGCGCGGCACCGCCCTATCGGTGGCCTATCACCTAGCCGTTCAGGGAACCCTCCCACTGGATCTGAGCGGAGCCTTCCTCCCAAATGCGACCCTAGAACCGCTTAATGCGGTTGCTTAGCCATGACTGATGCCACTCCCTGTCGCCCTCTCCACCCCTTCATCGAAGGACAGGTTTACCGTGAATGCCGCCCAGAGGCGGTTCAGAAACTCGAAGACCGAATCCGGCAGGCCTATCGCGGAGCAAGCAAACTGAGGGTCCGGCTGCCCAAGCGGCTCTACGTGCGAGTGCTCGCCGTGATGAGTGGGCACGTGATCGTCATTTCCACCGAGGACCCGCGTGCTCGCGAATGCTTCTATCCGGTGGAGCAGGCTGTGCGATTCGTGGAAACCGGCGGCTGGTTGCAGACCGATGTTGAGCCGCTCCCGGTCATGCGCATTCCCGACCACAAGTTGTCACCAGCGCAGATTGCCCGGAGGGAGAAGAACAGCGATCTGATTCAGCCGCTAATTGCCATGGACAGCGAGGCGCTGATCGCGAAAGCGCGCTGGCCGGTGGTGCGCCGGATTTCACAAGAGAGGCATGTGGCCCCGGCACATGTGTTCCGAGTATTTATCCGGTATCTGCAAGGCGGAATGTCGCCGCAAGCATTGGCCGGGAGATGGTTTCGCAGACTCAAGGGTATAGGCCTGGGCGCTCGCATAAGGATGGCCGCCGAGACCGGTGTGCCAAGGAAGCCGGCAGGACGGCCGAGGTTGGACGGTCGCAAGGCGTTTGTTGTCGAGGAGATGGATGCCAAGAAGATCATTGCTGGGTCGCGGAAGTATTTCTTCGCGGGATCGACTACAGGAAAGCGACGGCGGGCTTGGAAACTCACAGTGGGCGACCTATTCCTCAACCTCGATTGTAGCGATGGGGTGCCCTCCGATCGCGAACTGGCTAGGCATGCGCCGGGTAGTTACCCCTCCTACAAGCAGTTCTGCTATTGGTCGGCGCTAGACGATGAATTCGAGATGCTTCTACGTCGCTTGTATGGTGAGCGAAAGTTCGAGCTCTGGTTGCGCCGCCGGCGGCGAAAGACCGCGGCGAATGTGGCGGGTTCGGGGGCGGTCTACTTCGTAGATGCTACCCCGCTCGACTGGCATCTGGTGCACCAGATTACCCGCCTGCCGCTCGAAAAGAAAGCGAAGCTCTATCTGGTGGTGGATGCTTTCAGCCACATGATCGTGGGTTTTTACCTCCATCTCGGCAATGAAAGCTACGACGCAGTCAGTCTGGCCCTGTTGGCGGCGGCCGAAAATAAGGTTCAGTTGTGCGCCCGTTATGGCCGCGAAATAGGGCCGGATGAGTGGGTGTCGGCATGCTTGCCCACCCGGCTGGCCGAAGACGGAGTTGGGGCAAGTTACAAGCACGGGATTCTCGTAAAAAAGAAGGTGATACGCGGGCTCACAGTTCTGCCACCCTACCGTGCCGATATGAAAGGGCTCATCGAGGCGTATAACTCTGCGGTGCGAAAAAAAGCCGAGAGTGTTCCTGGGCATACCGACGGAGGACCCAGGCAGCGCGGCGAAGAAAGTCCGATCGCGCTCGCCTGCATGGACTACTACGAGAGCGTTCGGCTCATCATCTCTTGGATCCTTCAGACCAACCGCCGCGTAATTGCCAACTACCCACTCACGCCGGAAATGATCGCTGTGGGCCTGGTGCCATCGCCACGCAATCTGTGGAGCTTTGGGCTTACGGAGCTGGCGGGACTGCGCAAGACTTGGCCGACGGAGTCGCTCATGCGGTGGTGCCTGCCGACGGCTACGGCGCGCCTGACCCGCGACGGAGTGGAATTTGGGAAAAAACTGTTGTATGAGCCTCTCCCCGGGACGCTCCCGAAGTTCAATGACTGGTGCGCGCATGCGGCGGAGAACGGCGGCTGGGATGTCGACGTGTCCTATCACCCGGCGAGCTATTCATGGTTCTACCTCCACGACGGGGACGACTTGGTAAAGATGCAGTTGGCGCCTCGGTCTCAGCGGTATGTCACCTGGAGTGTGGGCGATTACGAGGGGCACGAGGCCACCAGCGCGGTGGCAAAGGCGGTTTTTCAGGCCGAAAACGAAGTGCGCGATATAGCCCACGAGCGTGAGCAATACCAAATTGTGGTGAACGCCATGGCGAAGACGGACGCCGCGCGCGGCTCCGTCGCCGCGCGTCGTCGCGACAAGTCCGACCGAAAGGAGAACTTGGCAAACCAGAAGCATCTGATTGCTGCACACGATCTAACGCTCCCTGGCGGCGAGAAGTCTGTTGCACCCCTCACTGAACTCCAGGCGGAAGATGAGGCCGAGATTGCCGATATGATGGAGGGCTCCTCGTGAGCATCGAAATCGCGAAAGTCGAGCCGATCGACACTCCAGCCGAATATCTCGGCCTGGATGATCCCGTGGCCGCCTATCGCGGCAATCCGCTGATCGGGGCGTTGGGGCCGATTCGCTCGAAAGAGCAGATACACACCCTGCTCACGGTGAAGCCACCTTATGATCCAGCCGAGAGGAGACTTCCACCCCACCTTCGACCGCACGTGGCGTTCGCGCTCCGCGAGTTCTTCCTGCCCGGAATTGCGCACATGGCAGCGGTCAAAGAAGTCGACCTGCTGATCCGGCAAAGCTACAAGCATCGGAATCCGCTGGATCCTAAGTATCGTCGGCAGACGGCCCGCGATCGAAAAGAGCTCAAGGAAGGACGGCAGATCCCCCAGCGCTATGCGCTAATGCCGCCCTTGGGCGCGGCCGCAATCGGGCCACCGGGGACCGGAAAGACACTCTCGATAGATTTCGCGATAAAGGACATCGTATCGGTGGTCGAACACGCCTACCTCGTCGATGGCAACCGCGTAGCTTTTACCCAGCTGCCAGTCCTCAAGGTCAACCTTTTCCAAGACGGTTCGCTGAAGTCGTTTGGCCGGGAGATATTCGATCAGGCTGAGCAGATGTTGAGCATTCCCCTGGCGCACGATTGGGGTGTGGACCGGGCGACAGGAAACCGGATTCAGGGCCTCTACTTCCAGCTCTGTCAGGAATACAATGTTGGCTTGTTCGTGGTGGATGAGTTCCAGCTGATTCAGGCTGCTCACGACGGCACACGGAAGGCCCTGAACTACTTCGTCCGGCTGATGAACTGCATCGGGGTCGCCGTGATAGTGATAGGGACGCCCGCCACGGCGGGCCTGCTGGAAGAGAACCTGGCGGCATCGCGGCGCTTTTTGAGCACGATTCCGCCATACGCGCCGTTTGTGGCGGGTCAGGTTTGGGGTGCTTTCTTTAGGCAGATGGCCCGCTACCGGTATGTTGCCGAGATGGATTCGATCGAAGGGCTTTCGGCGACCGTGCTGGAACTCTCAGGAGGGATTCCCGATTTGGCGGTGAAGTTGTTTTTGCTGGCCCAGATGAGGTTGTTTGGTCGCAAAAACGAGCGTCTGACGAGCGCCGTGCTCCACGAAACGTCTAAGTTGTTGTTCTACACCGTGCAGGACCGGCTTGTGGAGCTAAAGGGCAAGGCGCCCGAGGCGAAGGACATCGCGACAGTCGCGAAAGCGATGAATGCGGCGTTCAGGGACATAGCCAATGTTGAAAACGAGCGCGTGGGCGGCGCCCCGATTCCGGGCCTGGAGGCCAAACCTTCAGTCCCCGTCACCATATCTGCGGATACAGAGGTAACCGTGGCTGGGAAGATGACGAAGGCTGCCAAGACGAGCGATCCACTGGCGGCTCTCGAAGCCCTAGGGGTGGTAGCCCACCCGGAATGATCTCCTATATTGCAGGACCACACGAGGACGAGCCCCTGTTCGGCATGCTGGCCCGGACATACGAAGGGCTTATTGGACCCAGCCGGTCTCAATTCGCTCAGCATCTATTTGGGAATCCCCGGCTGGTCATTCCGTTCGACTTCCCGTGTGGCATCGAAGCCTTGGAGAAAACGATCGGCCGCCGGGTTGGTTTGACCGCGGACGACCTCATTAGGCATCACACCATGTATCCGATTGCAGCTTTCCTGATGTCGGCCGAGCGCGCCGAACGAGTTAAGGTGGCGATGCGGGGAAGCCGGGCCGTGGCGATGAATCTCATCAAGTGGCAACGTGAGCCGGCGCGTGATGGGCCCCGGCATCTGAATTTCTGCGCGAAATGTCGCGCCGGGGACCTGCGCCGCGTCGGGCACACTTGGTGGCGGCGCGCCCATCAGGTGCCGGGCGTCGTCTGCTGCCCATATCACGCGGAGCCGCTGGAGGTGTCGCAATTCGTGCCCGGCCAGTTCTGGAAGTTTGACTACCCCGTCGCCGACGATGCCGTTGGCATTCGGAGAACCCTTTTCCCCGACGGCATAGATGTGACCTATGCGCGCGATGTGCAGTGGATGCTGCGCAACCAACCCCGCCCAATCGACGCCGATCGCCTCCGAATGCTCTATCACGAACAACTGGACCGAGGGGGATTGCTCCGTAGCGGGCAACTGCGACGAACCGAATTCCTTCACCGGTTCTTTGCCCAGCGCAGCGAACACGAATGGGCCCAGCGGCACCTGCTGTTCGACCCCGATGACGCCTCCGCTTGGCCCGCACAGACGGTGAAGAACAAGGCCAATCACCGCTCCTATCGCATGCACCTCCTCGTGATGCGCTTCTTGGATCTGTCTGTCCAAGATGTTCATGCCCGTAGCGATGCGATCAACATCAGCGTCTGCGTTCCGCGGCAGAGCGCAGGCTGGCTTCGTGCCCTGCTGCAAAAGAGATGGTTCGATCCAGCGTGGACGATGGACGCCATTAAGTCCGAGCTAGGCATCGGCACCGTTCGACTGCTCAGTTTGGCCACCGAAGCGGGGTTGCCGATCCCCAGGCTCCCTAACACACGCCGCGCGCGGACGTTTCGGGTAATCCGAACGCGCTACCGTGGGATGATACGGAGCGGCAGATCGCGGGTGCCGCCGGCCCAATGGAGTGCCGCGGTCAGGTGGCTTGCGCGAAATGATCGTATCTGGCTTCGCCGGCACCACAAGACGCCGAGGCCACCACGTCCGGATCAGGTCAATTGGCTGGAGCGGCAGGAGGAATGTATCAAGAAGCTGCCGCACCTCGCTTCGCGCATCCGGGCGGCGCGACCCTTCCGCAGAGTCTGCACCACCTCATTTATCGCACTACTTCCATTTGGCTCGTCGATGGGAAACAGCGTGCGTGAGAAGATGCCCCGCCTTGTCCAGGAGATGAAACGGCAGGCGGAGACGACAGAGGAGTTTACCCTCCGGCGGATCAAGGTGATCCGCCAGCTCCACCGAGACCTGCCGCCGCATTGGGTGAGGGAACGGGCTGCCGTGGATAGGCGATGTCGGAGTCCGGCGATTCTGCGCGCTATGGGATACGTGCTCGTCGGAACCCGCTGGCAATGTCCAGGAGGCGCGGAGCACCCCTTACATGGCTTGTCGGTGGCGACTGGCCGGGGAAGTGGTTCGGGTGCGCTCGGACGGGCGGCGGGTTAGGCGCTCGTCTTGCCAACGCGTTTTTCGGTATGATGCGATCCGCGCAGATCCCGAAGGCTCGCGAGTTCCTGTGGACCCACCGGGGCCTGGCGCTGTCATGACCCCACCCCACCGCCCTTGGGGCGATTTCTGACAATCGGTAGTCGTCCGGCCTTGGCGACGGCAGTTCTTCAGGATCTGTAAGCCGGAATTGGCGACATCGTTGTGGGTGCTGCCGCTGCTCGGGCCAATTGTTCGGCCGTCCGTCGGATTACTTCCAGGCGGGCGGTATCCTGATCCAGGCACTCAAGGATACACACCCACGGCACATCATGGGACGAAGGGCTTGGGCGCGGCGAGCAGGCGCAGGGCGTTGGCGACGACAAGCAGGGTGGCGCCGGTGTCCGCCATGATGGCCAGCCACAGGCTGGCGTGTCCCATCAGGGTAAGGAGGAGGAAGAGGGCCTTCAGGCCGAGGGCGAAGGCGATGTTGAAATGGATGATGCCAAGCGTGCGTCGGCCGAGGCGGATCGTATCGGCGATCTTGCCGAGTTCATCCTGCATCAGGGCGATGTCCGCTGTCTCGATGGCGGCGTCGGTGCCCGCCGCGCCCATGGCGATGCCGACAGTGGCCGTTGCCATCGCCGGGGCGTCGTTCACGCCATCGCCGACCATGCCGACGATCCGGTGTTTTTCACGGAGCGATTTCACGGCCTCGACCTTGTCGTCCGGCAGCAGGTCGCCCCGGGCTTCGTCTATACCGACCTGACGCGCGATGAAATCCGCCGTGCGCTGATTGTCACCGCTCAGCATGACCACTTGCTCGACACCGGCCGCGTGCAATGCGGAGATCGCTGCCTTGGCGTGGGGTCTCAGCGTGTCCCCGATGGCGATGATGCCGAGGACCTCACCTTTGCATCCGTCGTGCGGACGATGGCCTACGACCACGACCGACTGCCCATGGGCCTCGATCGCAGACAACCGGGTCTCGACACTCTCCGAGCAGACTCCGAGTTCGTGGGCGAACCGGTGGTTGCCGACGAAGTAGGCGTGACCGGCGATCACGCCCTCGGCGCCGCGCCCGCTCCGGGCCTGGTAGCTGGATGCGCGCTCGTAGGAAACGTTCTGCCCCTTGGCGTGGGCGACCACCGCCTTGGCGAGGGGATGGGGGGAGTGTTCATCAATGGCCGCCGCAACGCCCAGCACCTGAGGCAGGGTCGCCGAATTCAGCAACTGAACGTCAAGCACCTGCGGCTTTCCCTCCGTGATCGTCCCGGTCTTGTCCACGGCGAGTGCCTTGAGGCGACCGACGGTTTCGAGGTGCGCGCCGCCTTTGACCAGCACGCCGTGACGTGCCAAGGCTGTCAGTCCAGCGACAATACTGACCGGGGTGGAGATCACCAAGGCGCACGGACAGGCGATGATGAGCAGCACACAGGCGCGATAGAGCCAGGTGTTCCAGTCACCTCCAAGCAGCAGAGGCGGCAAAAGGAATACCAGCAGCGCCGCGGCGGTAACGGCGGGCGTGTAGTAGCGAGCAAACACATCCACGAAGCGTTGCGTAGGCGCCTTCTGCTCCTGCGCCTCGGCGACTAGGCTGATGATTCGGGCCAGCGTCGTATCGCCGGTTGTCTTGGTCACTTTGATCTCCAGCGCCCCTTCTCCATTGATGGTGCCGGCAAACACGGTGTCGCCCGACTTCTTGTCCACGGGCACCGACTCGCCGGTGATCGGCGCCTGGTTGACGGAGGACTCACCCGCGACCACCACGCCATCAAGCGGAATGGCCATGCCCGATTTGGTCGCGATGGTTTCGCCGGGCGCGACCTGTTCTACGGGCACTTCGACAAATTGTCCGTCGCGTTTCACGCTCGCGACCTTTGGCGCCAGTTCCAGCAGGGCTTCGGTCGCCCGGCGGGCGCGGCGATCCGCCCACCCTTCCAGCCATTCGGCGACACCAAACAGGAACACGACCGCCGAGGCCTCGACCCATTCGCCGATGATTGAGGCCCCAACGGCGGCAATGACGACCAGCAGGTTGATGTCCGGCCGCAGACGGCGGGCGGCCCGCCAAGCCTTGGGCAGCAGGAACCAACCGCCGGCCACCATGCCAGCGCTCGCGAGGAGGGCAGCGTAAGTTGTGCCACCCTCTTTGAGCTGACCGGCGAGAAGGGCGGCTCCCACGAGCAGCCCGGACACGAACAAGCTCAGGCTCTCGAATCGGTTGTCGTGCGAGTGCTCGCAGCACGATTCATGGTCATGTCCGTGTTCGCTCATGGTGCGCGGTCCTTAGGTGGGAACGGATTTGTGCCGGCCTCAGTGTTTGTGACCGCCCTCCTCCTCGCCGTGATCCTCACAGATGCAGGCGTATTCGGCCCGCTTGCATTCGCCGCAAACGTCATTGTGGAATTCGACGCGGTAGTTCTTCGACTTGGCTCCCGCGTTGTCGCGGACCTGAAGGACAACGCGATAGCCGTCGCCTTCGGGGAGCGGCGCCGTGGAAACGAGCGAGCCGTTCTTCGCGCTGAAGCCAAGATTGACCTTTCCTGTTTTGGCCTCTGCGACTGCGGACACGACCTGAACGCCAAGGGCGACGGACTTGAGGTCCTTGTCATAGAAGGAAACGGTGACCGTGCGGTCCTTCTCCACGAAGAACTCCACATGGGGAGCCTCCGTGGTGACGATTTTGCCGCCTTTGGGACCGGAGATCGGCTTGGCGGCGAAAGCTGAGGCTGTGGCCAGCAGCGCGATTGTGGTGAGGATGAGGTTACGGATGGATTTCATGGGGACAATGCTCGTTGAGGTTCAGGAGTGGTTGCCTTCGTGAGCGCGCACTTCGATGCGCGCAGTGTCGCTCGGGAGCGGATCGAGCGTAATGCTGTAGCTGGCGTAATCGGGGCGCCGGTGACGATGAGGAATCTGCCGTGGTTCAAAATGCTCCACCCTGCGGCGGAGCACACCACCGGAAGAATCGAAGAGCGTCACGTCGAGGTGGGTTTGCGATGTATCCTTGGCTTCCAAGCGCTTGACGATGTAACCCTTGACGACGAGGGGACCCTTTTTCCGTTCCAGCCAGATTTTCTCGACCACGACGACCGGGGAGTCGGCGCGTTCCAGTTTGATATGTGCCACATCGGACGGCGCCCGAAAGGGCGTGGCGCAGCCGGCAAGGCCGGCCACGACGAGAACAAGATGGCAGTATCTGGTTTTCATGCGTGTCCTTTGGTTGGGGTTGAAGGTTGGGCCGACGAGCCGTGTCCCGTGTCCCGCTCGAACTTGTCGTAGAGCGCAGGCAGCAGCACGAGAGTGAGAAAGGTCGCGCTGACGATGCCGCCGATGACCACGGTCGCCAGCGGACGCTGCACCTCGGCGCCGGCGCCATGAGCGAGTGCCATGGGTAGGAAGCCGAGCGAGGCGACGAGGGCGGTCATGAGGACCGGCCGCAAGCGGGTGAGCGAGCCCTCTATGGTGGCTTCCCGGACCGTGCGGCCGAGTTCACGAAGCTGGTTGAAGTAGCTCACAAGCATGACGCCGTTCAGCACGGCCACGCCGGAAAGGGCGATGAAGCCGATGCCGGCGGAAATCGAGAAGGGCAGGTCGCGCAGCCACAGGGCGAAGACACCGCCGGTGACGGCGAGCGGAATGCCCGAAAAGACAAGAAGCGCCTGTCGCAGGCTGCCGAAGGCAAAGAAGATCAGGAGGAAGATGACCGCAAGCGCCACCGGGACGATGACAGCCAGCCGGGCGCGGGCCTCCTGGAGATTTTTGAACTGACCACCGAATTCGATGGAGTAACCGGGGGGCAGCTTGATCGACTCGTTCACCTTGGCGCGGGCTTCGAGGACGAAGCTTTCCACGTCCCGCCCGCGGAGATTCACCATGATCGCAGCGCGGCGCTGGCCGAACTCACGGGCGATGGTGTTTACCTTCTCGTTGATCACGAAGTCGGCCACCTGGCCGAGGGTGATGACACCCTCCTCGTGCGAGGAGCGCAGGGGCAGGTGCTTGAGCTCATCAAAGGCGGCGCGGAGATTCTCCGGAAGCCGGACCACGATCGGGTATCGGCGGTTGCCATCCACGATGACGCCGGTTTCCGTGCCGGCGAGCGCGGTGGCCACGGTGGCGTTCACCTCGCTGGCGTGGACGTTGTAGCGCGTCATGGCGTCGCGCTTTAGCTTGATCTCCAGCATGGGCGCCTTGCCGAGGGCGTCGAACTCTACGTCCGCCGCACCGGGCACTAATTCGAGAATCTCGCGCGCCTGGGAGGCGATGCGCTCGATCTCCGCGTAGTCGTCACCGAAGACCTTCACAGCGATGTCGGCGCGGGTGCCTTCAAGGATCTCGTTGAACCGCATCTCGATGGGCTGCGAGAAAAGGTGAGACTCGGCCGGCAGTTGGGCGGCGAGTTCGGCCGCCATGCGGGTGGCGACCTCATCCTTGGTCGGCGTGTGGCCGTGCTCGTCCTTCGGCCATTGGTCGAAGGGCTTGTAGAAGATGTAGGTGTCTGCGACGTTCACACCCATCGGATCGGTCGCGACCTCCGAGGTGCCGATGCGGGAAAACGTGTAGGTGACCTCCGGGAACCGTTCCTTGAGGAGTTTCTCGGCCCGTTCCTGCATGGTGATGGCAGCGTCGAGCCCGATGCTGGTCGTGCGGATCATGTGGGCCGCATAGGAGCCTTCGTCGAGCTGTGGCACGAACTCCGCGCCGAGACGGGTAAAGAGGAGGACGGCGCCGACGAAGAGGGCGATGGCGCCGCCGACAAAAAGCCAGCGAAGCCGCAGCGCAACATCAAGAGTCGGGCGATAGATGGCCTTCGCCGCGCGAACGAGGAAGTTGTCCTCCTCCGTCACCTTCCCGCGCAGGAAATACGAGCAGAGCACCGGCATGAGGGTCAGCGCGAGGATGAGCGCGCCGACAAGGGCGAAGATGACCGTGAGCGCCATCGGCTTGAACATCTTCCCCTCGATGCCGGTCAGCGAGAGAATGGGCACATAGACGATTGTAATGATGAAGACACCGAAGAAGGTCGGGCGACCGACCTCCTTCGCGGCGGCGAGCACGGTGTGCAGCCGCTCCTCCAGCGTGAGCGTGCGGTGTAGCTCATGCTGGCGCACGCCGAGCCGGCGGACGATGTTTTCGACCATCACGACCGCACCGTCGATGATGAGGCCGAAGTCCACCGCACCGAGGCTCATCAGGTTGCCCGACACGCCGAAGCGCACCATGCCCGTGATGGCGAAGAGGAACGACAGCGGGATGGCCAGGGCAACGATCAGGGCCGCCCGCCAGTTGCCCAGCAGGCCGAGCAGGACGACCACCACGAGAATCGCGCCCTCGAAGAGGTTTTTCTCGACCGTCGCGATGGTGCGGTCCACCAGATCGGTGCGATCATAGACCGTGGTGATGGCCACCCCGGGCGGTAGCTTGGGGGCGATCTCTTCGAGCTTTTCCGCCACGCGCTTGGCGATGATTCGCGAGTTCTCGCCCGCCAGCATGAGAGCCGCGCCGAGCACGGCTTCCTTGCCATTATAGGTGGCCGAGCCTGTGCGGAGGCTGCTGCCGATGCCCACGTCGGCAACATCACGGACGAGCAGCGGCTTCGCCGCGGCGCCACGGAACTTGATCGGCAATTGGGAGATTTCCGATGCGGCCTGCACGCGGCTATCGGCGCGGATAGTGATCTGCTCGCCGCCGAGCTGGACCGCGCCACCACCGGCGTTTTCGACATTCTCCCCGATGACCTCGGCGAGGTCGCTGAACGTGATGCCCGTGGCGAGCAGGGCATCCGGGCGGGGCTGGACGACGATCTGTTTCTCGTAACCGCCGGAGGCGTTGACCTCGGCGATGCCCGGAACCGTGCGCAGGCCCGGCTTCACGACAAAATCATGGATGAGCTTTAGCTCCATGAGCTGAGCCGTGCGAGTTTCGGGCTTGTTCGGGGCGTCGTCGCGGTAATCGACGACATAGTAGAAGATTTCGCCGAGACCGGTCGTGATGGGGGCGAGCTTCGGCGTAATACCAGGCGGCAGTTCCTCGGCGACGTTTTGCATACGTTCGCTGACGAGCTGGCGGGCGCGGAAGATGTCGGCATCATCGCCGAAAACGAGCGTGATCTGCGAGAGGCCCGTCTTGGAGAGGGAGCGCATCTCGGTCATGCCGGGCACGCCGCTCATCTCCATTTCGATGGGGAACGTGACGAGTTTTTCGATTTCCTCGGGGGCCAGGCCGTTGACCTCGGTGTTGATTTGCACCTGCACGTTGGTGATGTCGGGCGTGGCGTCGATGGGCAGCCGCAGGGCGGCCCAGATGCCGGCGCCCAGCAGCGCGAATGCGCCAAGCACCACGAAGGCGCGCTGGCGGAGGGAGAATTCCAGAATTTTGTCGATCATGGGTGGATCGGAGGAGGATTAGTGGCTGTGGCCGCCGCCCTTGGTGAGGCGGAGTTCGGTGAGCCAGAGTTGTTCGACGCCGGCGGTTGCGATCACGTCGCCCGCATACAGTCCGTCGAGGATTTCGATGTATTCCCCATCGCTGGCACCGGGCTTGACCGAAGTGCGCAGCAGATTGGCGCCGTTGACCACGTAAACAAAAGAGCCGGTGGCCGTGCGCAGCAGGGCAGAGCGTGGCACGGACGTGCCCGTGGTGGATGGGCCGCGCAACGTCAGGCTGATCGTCGAACCGACAGCGGGATTTCCCTCGACGGCAAAGATGATCTCGACCTGCGTCACGGCGGAAGAGAGTTCGCGGTGGATCGCAAGAATCTTCGCTTCGGAGGGCGGATGCTTTTCGAGGTCATCAGCGATCTCACCCGGCACGAGGGAGCTGGCACGGGCCGGAGGACCCGCGTCGAAGACCGAGGCAGTCAGCTCGTAGGTGTGGCGAACGGCCCGCTCTTCCACCTCGCCGGTCTTGAGCCCGAGGGCGGCGGAGGTTTCGGCCGATAGCTGCAAGCCGGAGCCTTCCTTAAACTTCACCGGGTTTTCGTCTTCGGCATGACTGTGGGCGCTGTGATCGTGGCCCTCATGTCCGCCGGTCGAGGCAGACTTGCTGCAACCCGCGAGAGTCAGTCCGCCAAGGAGGGGAATCACCAGCCAGAGGAGGTGGGTTCTGCTCATGGCAGCGTCTCCACAGCGCCGAGTTCGAGGCCGGTCAGGAGCTGAAGCGTCCCGGCGGCATCCAAGGCTTCCTGCTGGGTCTCGTAGAGCGCTTCGATTGCTTCAAGGTAGGAATTCTGAAGCTCGACGTAGGTGGAGATCGGCACCGCTCCCAGGCGGTAGTGGCGGTCGGCCAGTTCGGCGGCGTCGCGGAACTTGCGGGCGGCGTCCGGCGTCCACTTGGCCGCTTCTGCCAGCTTGGCGGCGAGGCGGTGGGTGGCAGTGATGACCTCGCGTTCCATGTTGCGTTGGGCCACCAGGACGGCTGTCTCGGCCTGACGGCGGCGGGCCTCGGCGCTGGCGACGTTCGCCCGGGCGCGGCCGCTTACCAGCAGGGGCATGGATAGGCCGACACCAAAGGTTCGCTCTTTGTCACCGGCTTTCTCCTGAGAAAGGTAAGGACTGACGGTGAAACTCGGCCGGCCTTCATTGCGGGCCAGGGAGACGACGAGCCCCTGCTGCTCCAATTCGAGTTTAGCGGCCCGGAACTCAAAGTTGTTCTCCCGGGCGGTGGACAGGATCTTTTCGAGATCGGGTGCGGAACCAAGGGCGAGTTTGACCGGCGCGACCGTGATCAGTGAATCCACCGGTAGGCCGCGCAACTGATTCAGCTCCACGAGGGCCGCCTGGACGGCGAGTTGGGCCTCGGTGGCGCGCTTTTGCAGGGTCAGCTCCTGAGCCTCGATGACCCGGGTTTCAAGCAGCGGCGTGATGCCGCCAGGTTCACGGGCAAGAAACAATTCGCGCAGCGCCTGATAGCGGGACGCGACTTCTGCGGCGGCAGCGGCGCGTTCGTGGGCGGCGTGAAGTCCGTAGGCGAGAATGCGGGCACGGCTGGCGAGCGCGGCTTTGAATCGGGCGAGCCCCAGTTCCGCGAGAGCGATGTCGTGGTTGGCAATGGCTTTGCGCAGCGAGAGACGGCCGGGCCAGTCGAAGGTCTGCGAAACGGAGACTGTCCAAGCGGTGCCTTCGCCGGCGAGAGTGCCAGTGGGATCAATGACCCGCTTACGGCCCACTTCGAGTGAAAGCTCGGGGTTGTCGCGGGTGCCGGCGGCTTGGCGACGGGCCTTCGCGGCATCAAGTTCGGCCTCGTAGAAGGCGAGCTCGGGATTCTTGGCTGTGATTTCGCTGACAATGGCGGGCAAGGAAACGGGTTCGCCCGGCGTGGCTTCTTGCGCCCGGGCTGAGGCCAAGAGACCTAGCCCGCAGAGAGAGAGGAGGAGAGTGGAGGGATGAGATTGCTTCATGGATTCGTGGGAAAGGAGGATGGAAAACGCCCGGACACAGCACGGCCCGGAGAGGACGCAGCGCGTCAATGCGCGAGCGTGGAATAGGGAGGCCCGGCAGTCCGCGCAGGGACCGATCAGGCCAAGATCAACTCCGGTGCGCCAGGCACCGCGACCGCGCGCCGTTCAAAATGCCATGCGGGCACCCACGGCTTGATTTGCCCAACCGCAACTCTGACTTTCACCGCGAGCGTGACTTCAGTGGGAGGGGTGACCAAGACATTGCAGAGGTAGCAGCAGCATCCTAGGGTGGCGGGAAGTGCCACCAGGGTCGTCGAGGCAGAAGGCCGATAAGAGCCGGACTCCACCTCCATGCAGCCGTCAACCCTGCACCCATGCTCCGAGCCGGTGCAGCATACTCGGCCCGTTTCGGTTTCATGATCGAATATCCCGGCAGCTTCGAGATTACAGTGCTGCGTGGCCCCCAACCAAATAGTCAGGGCGAAAACGACAGCGATGAGATTGCGTAGTCTCGGCACGCGAGGCAACCAATGGAGGAATAAGGCAGAGTCAAGAAAGCGATTAGGCAGGGTCATGCCGAACATGGTGTAAGCGCCGCTCATCACGCCACTCGGACGGATCATTAAATCTCGCCGGAACGCACTCGAATAGCCATTTCCGGCTACTCATGCGGGCTTCACGTCGAGCCGCAACCGTCCGCTTGGCTGTGCTTATGAAACGATGCTTTCAGTCCGAACAGAGACACAACCTATTCATATAAATTAAGTAGCGATGCTGTGAGCCGAGAAAATGAAACGATGCTTTGGTTGAAAGGCGTCGATGCGGCACGATGGAGCGATTGAATTATCCCCCAGTGATGTTTCGATTCCCCGAAATCGGGAGCTATTGAATTCTCAATGTTACGAACGCCCCTTCGGGGGAGGAGACGGTTTGAATTATCCAGAAACAGCACCTCGCGTGCGCCCTTTCGGTACCGACAGCATCGAGTTTCGGCGTTCAATGTGAACGCCGCTCGCAGGGCGCACGCGAGGTGCGCCCCTACTTGAGAGCGGTGCGAATCGGCGCCGGCTTGTTCGTGATGATCCCATCCACACCCAGCGACACGAGGGCGCGGGCTTTTTCGGGATCGTCGATCGTGTAGATCCAGACCTTCAGGCCGCCCGCATGTGCGGCGCGGATGCCCTCGGGCGTGACCGTCTCGCTCCAGACGATGATCTTTGCGCCCAACTGGACCACGGCTTCGGCGTGAGCCGGACTCAACGCCTTCTCGGTTCCGGTGGGTCCGAGTGCGCCCAGTGCCTGCTCGGGCACGAGCGCGCGCAAGGCGCGGAGGAAATCCCAATCGAACGACTGCACGACGACCTGGTTGATGAGTCCGCGTTCGCGCAGGAGCCTGGCGCAAGTGGCGGCATCGCCGGCCTTGCGCTCGATCAGGGTGACGCTGCCGCGCTGAATTGTGGCGAGGGCCTCGGTGAGCAGCGGCACGCGCGTGCCGGCGAAGGTGGGGCCGAACCAGGCGCCGGCGTCCAGCGTTTGGAGATCGGCGACGTCGGTGTCGGCCACGAGCACTTCATTTCGCCCCCAACGCGCCACCGCATCGGTCGTGCGGTCGAGCGTGTGGTCATGCATCACGACTGGCACGCCATCGCGGCTGTGGTGATAGTCGAGTTCCACGAGGTCGGCGCCAGTGGTCAGCGCCTGCGCGAAGGCCGGCAGTGTGTTCTCGGGCGCGGCGGCGGAATCGCCGCGGTGAGCGATGACCAGGGGTCGTTTCAGGTCCAACAGATGCAGCGCGGGAGCCATGGCCGGAGCGATGGGATCGGCGCTCAGGCTCGCCGCCAACCCGAGCGAACACAAGACGGCACCCTTGGAGATCAATGGCTTCCTCTGCGGAGTCGGGATGGATCGGTGGCCACGAGCGTGCGCGAGTGGCGTTGGGTGGGCGCCGCGCGAAGGGCAGGTCAGAGACCTGCCCTACTTGGGCAACACGTAGAAGGGCACGTTCTCCGTGCACGCGCCGCCCTGACCGTCGCGGATGGTGACGAAGAGACGATAGGCGCCGGGCTGCGTGGGTGTGCGCACGGTGACCTTGGGGCCGGGCGCGCCCACGATGCAGTCCGGGATCACCGGCGGGGCCGCTTCGGCAGCGCCACCCGTCTTGCGATCGGTGCTCTCGGCCACGACCTGCCAGTCGTAGGACAAGGTGTCGTTCTCGGGGTCATTGGCATTGGCTTCAGCCGTGAACTCGGTGCCTGCCGGCACGCGGTCGAGGGCCAGGGCGGATTTCAGGCTGTAGATCTGCGGGCTGCGGTTCGCGGGCCAACGGCCGGTGAACTCGTGGGCCATGGCGTCGACGATCGGCGTCTTTTCGCCGGACGAGAGGAACATGCCGAACCATGTGGCCGTGGCCTCCTGCTTGTAACCCCACGTGAAACAGAAGGTCCCGACGCACCGCGGGTCGGAGGAGACGGCGCGGTGCGAGGCGACGTAGGTCATCACCTTCTCGACGCTACCGGGCTCGATGGGGGCGTTCCAGGGCGTGTGCAGGACCTCCCACTGGCCGCGGGGGCCGAACTCGGTCAGCAGGAGGGGACGGTTCCAGCCGGAATCATCGAGCAGGTGGCTGACGACCGGCGCCCAGCCGTAGACGTTGATGCCCAGGAGATCGAGGCTGGGACAGTGACGCTGGAGCTGGTGGATCGCGGCGACGCTGCCACCGGCGAGCACGGTGAGCACGGGATGGTCGGGGTCTTCCGTTTTCACGAGGCGCAGGAGCACCTCGAGTTCCTGCCAGAGGCGGTCGTCGGCAACCTCGGCGCCGAGTTCGGCCTCGTTGCCAACGCCCCAGGCGAGCAGCGCCGGGTGGCCGCGGTGCTTGCGCACGGCGGCGCGGAACTCCTCGCGTTGCTTCTCCACCTTGGCGGCGTCGCGGTAGTCGAAACCGTGCGCCGGATGCTGCACCCAGAGTCCGGCCAGCACGGTCAGGCCGAGCGCGTGGGCGCGATCGAGCAGGTTCACTCCGTCCACTTCGTCATCGAGGCTCTCGGCGCCCCAGGTGCGGATGGTCGTGGCGCCGCAGGCCGCGGCTTGCTCGAGGAATTGGTGCCCGCTGACACCGCGCACGGCATAGGGCGCGCCGTCGCGCAGCCACTGCCAGCGGCCGTCAGCCGCCTGTGCCAGCGTGACCTTGGTCGCGACTGCCGGCGTCACGGCACCGAAGGCGACCAGCAGGCCGCCAAGACCGAGGCGTTGGAGAAATGGGCGAAGGAGCATGGGGGTGTTTTGGGTAGCGGCCGGCCTCCGGACGGCCGGTTCGGCATGCGCATGCCCAACGCGGCCCGTCGAGGACGCCGGGCCCTACCCACTGAGGGTATGAGTCTGGATGCCGCGCGCGGGTACGCGGCAGGCGAGCGGTTTGGCGCCGGCGGTAAGGGCGAAGTCCACCGGTGCGTCGGTGCGGTTGAGCACGACGGCGACAAGCGAGCCGTCGGGGTTGCGGAAAGCGACCGACTGCAGCGCATCGGGTCCGCCGGACGCGGCGATGCGACGCGCGCCGGGCTGCACGAAGCGGCTGAAATGCGCGATGTAGTGGAACGACGGACCGTAGCGCACCTCGCGGGTGTTGGTGTCGACGATCACGGGCGAGTCGCAGAAGTTGCCGACGTGGTTGGGTCCGCCGCGCTGGTCGAGCGCGATATTCCAGTCGATGTAGCCGGCGACCCAGTGGTTGAAGTCCCCGATCATCTGCGCGGCGTAGCCCTCGCCGTGCTCCCAGGCGCCGAGGGCCTTTCCACCCTCCCAGCAGCCCTCGGTGAAGAGGATGGGTTTGTCGGGGTGCAGCGAGTGCACGCGGGCGGAGGCGGCGAAATCGTTGCTCACGTACCAATGCAGGCCGAGGCCCCAGAAATACTTCGCGGCCGCGGGATCGGTGAGCAGCGCGGCCGCGCGGGCCTCGAGTCGGTCGCGGTTGTGATCCCAGCCGAGGAGCTTCACGTCGCCGAGGAGGCCGGCGCGCTCGAGCGCGGGGCCGAGGTGCTGGCGGACAAAGTCGCGCTCCTGCTCGGGTGTGTAGAGGCACGATTCCCAAGTTTGGTGCGCCTCGGGTTCGTTCTGCACGGTGAGGCCCCAGATGGGCAGGCCCCCGCGGCGCATGGCCTGGACGAAGCGGACGTAGAACTCAGCCCAGGCGGGTGCGTACTCGCGGCGCAGGGAGCCGCCGTCGTCCATGCGGAAGTTGGTCTTCATCCACGCCGGCGGGCTCCACGGTGAGGCGAGGAGGCGGAAGCGGTCAGCCCCGGCCGCTTTCTGCGCGTCGTGCAGCAGCGGCAGGAGCCAGCGGCGCATGGGATCGAGCGTGAAGTGGTGCAGGTCGTAGTCGCCCGGCACGTCGTCGAGCGACCACATGTTCAGCGAAAAATCGCAGGAATTGATGTGGGTGCGGGCCAGCGTGTAGCCGATGCCTTCGGTCGGATGGAAGTAGCGCCGGATGACCTCGCGGCGCTTCGCGGCGGGGAGCTGGGCCAGGACCCAGGCGGACGACTCGGTGAGGGCGCCGCCGAAGCCGACGATCTCCTGAAACCGCTGGGTCGGCTCGAGCTCGAGCGTGGCGCGCGCGGCGGGCTTGAGTCCGCCGGCGGGCGGAGAAACGCGGGCGACACGCCGCCCGTTGTCGCGGGCGGTCTCGTGGATGGTCCAGTGAAGGTTCTTTTTGTTCATGGGACGCAGGGCCGCTCCTACAGGGAAAGGGCGCGCAGCCGTGCCATCACAGCTGCGCGCCTTACCCAAGACTACCCCTAGTCAGGATCAGAGCTTGTGCGAGAACGTGAGCTGCCAGCGGCGCGGGGCGGCGTAGATGAAGCCGTAGAGCTTCCGGTCGTTGGCGACGTTATCGACGTTGAGCTGCACGCTGGTCTCACGATCACGGAACAGGAAGTCGTACTTGATCATGGCGTTGATCTGCGTGCGGCTCGGCGTGCTGAGGAAGATCGTGTTGCCGTTGTTATCGAGGGCGTTCTGGCCGTAGGCGGGATAGATGGAGCGCTTGTCCTCCCAGTAGCCGCCGGCGCCGAACGAGAGGCCCTTGAGACCGGAGGTCTTGGGCATCTGGTAGTTCACCCAGAACGTGGCGTGGTTCTTCGGCGTGTCGTCGAGGGCGAGGCCGGTGCCGAACGCCTTGAACGTGGAGGTGTCGTTCGGGTCGCTGTACACCTCGCTGAGCGGGCGGCCGGCGGTGGCGGCCCAGGAGATGGGCGCGTACCAGATGGCCCAGCGGTCCTGCGGGTACGGGTACTTTGGCCAGGCCTGGGCGTTGAGCACGACCTTCTCAATGTGCGACCAGGTGGCGACGATCTGCAGGTTGTCGGTCGGCGAGACGATGATCTGCGTGTCCCAGCCCTTGGCGCGGTCGCTGCCGGTGGCGACAGAGCGCTGCGCGCCGTTGTCGTCCATGGTGGCGTTGTTGACGAGGTTGTCGAACGGCAGGCTGCCCGGGTCGGCGCCACCGTAGATCCAGCCCCACCAGCCATACTGCTTCAGGGCGTGGACGTTCGAGAAGATGGCGTCCATGAAGGCGGCGCCGGCGGCCTTGGAAGCGTTGGCGTACCAGTGGGTCTCGCCGGCGGAGTTGGTCGCCTGGTAGACCGCGCCCGCAGCCACGGCGGCATCCCACTGCGGGGTCGAGGCGACGACGGCGCCGTTCCAGCTGTTGGGGCCGGGGTTGAGGTCGTCGACGCGGTAGACGATGTCCTTGTTCGGATTGAACTTGAGGTTGCCCGAGACGACCGGCGCGAACCAGACGAGGCTGGAGCTGCCGACTTGCGTGCGCTCGCGGGTGATCTCGAACTTGCCGATCGAGCCGGAGACGCGGCCCTTCAGGAGGTCGAACTTCACGCCGTACTCCTTGTTCTTGGCGAGGGCGGCCTGCAGGGGCTTGCCGTTGAGGTCGAGCGAGCCCTGGTAGTTGGGCTGCACGCCCTCGGAGCTCATGGCGTAGAGGGAGAAATCGCGCTCCGGGGTGACGGCGACGCTGACGCCGTACTGGTAGGTCGTGTCCTTGTTGACGAGGCTCTTGGTCTCGGACGGGGCCTGGTCGGCGCCCTTGGTGCCGTCGGAGCGATATTCCGGGTTGTACTTCCAGACGTTGTTCCAGCTGCGGTCGCGGCGGGCGCCGGCGATGAGGGTCACGCGGTCGTCGGCGAGGCGGCCCTGGTAGACGGCGTAGTACGCGGGGTTGGAGGTCGTGGACTTCCGGTTGGTATACTCGACCATCGCGTAATCGGCCGAGCCGTCACCCTGCCGCCCGAAGCGGATGTAGCTGTAGTCGGAGGGATTGTGATAGTTGGCGACGTCGCCGGGTGTCTGGCGCGTGTGCGACTCGTAGGTCTCCTTGGTGTAGCTGAGGCCGGCGAGGAGCGAGTGCCGCATCTGCAGCCACTTGGAGCTGTCCTTGAAGGTGTCGAAGGCGTAGTTCAGCTCGACGCGCAGCTGGTCGTGGGTGTCGTCCTCGTTGGCGAGTTCCCACTGGTAGGAGATGGAGGTGGGCTGCGGGCCGACGGGCACGCCCGACTGGGTGTTGGTCAGGCCGGCGAAGGTGACCGGGGCGAGGGCCCAGGCAGGGCCGGCGTTCTGGCGGAAGGCCGCCATGTTATCGAGCTGGTCGTACTTGAAGGACGAACGGCTGACGCCGGCGAGGAGGTGCAGGTCCTCCGTGATCTTCTGCGTGATCTTGAAGACCATGTTGCTGGCGGTGCTGTCGCGATAGGTATCGGGACCGCTCCAGCGGAACTCGCGCACGTCGCGGCCGGGCACCTGGTAGAAGCTGCCGTTGTAGCCGGAGCTGTCGTTGACGAAGCCGGAGACGGCGGCGCGCAGGGTCTTCCAGCCCATGCCCTCGTGCTTCTGCTTGCCGTACTCGAGATCGAGCAGGATCTCGGTGTTGGCGAACGGGCGGAACGTGATGACCGGCGAGACGAAGTAGTGGTGCTCCGTGTTGAAGTCCTCGTGGGAGCCGGTGTCCTGCCAGGCGGCGGTGACGCGGTAGGCCGCGGTGCCGTTGTCGTTGATGGCGCCGGTGGAGTCCACGGTGGCGCGCATGAAGTCGTAGCTGCCGTAGCTGGCGGTGACCTCGTGGGCCGGCTTCGTCTCGGGCATCTTGACGAGGTAGTTCACCACGCCGCCGAAGTTGCCGACGCCGTAGAGGAGCGAGGCGGGACCGCGGGCGATCTCGACGCGGGCGATGTTGACGGAGTCGGTGGAGTTCTGGCGGCGGAAGCCGTCGCGCAGGACCGACTCGGTCTGGAAGCCGCGGATCTTCATGTTGGTCTGCGTGGCGCTCGCGGTCATGCCCTCGGGGTTGTTGATCTTGCCCGGGGAGATCGAGAAGCTGCCGGCCGGGGCCGAGTAGTCGTTCTGGGTCTGCAGCAGGATGCCGGAGCTGTAGCGCAGCGACTCGCGGAGGTTGTTGGCGCCGGTGTCGCGGAGGAACTGCTCGGTGATGACCTCGATGGGCATCGGCAGGTCCTTGATCGCCGTGTCGAGGCGCGTACCGGAGATCGAGTTGGTGGCGCGGTAGCCCTTGTCCTGCTCGACGCTGACGGTGAACGGACTGAGGGCGACGACCTCGTCACCCTCCTTGGCGGCGTCGCCAGCCGGGACGGCCGGGGCCGGGCCTTGCTGGGCGAAGAGGGCGGGGGCTGCGGTCAACAAGCCGAGCGTCCACAGCCGACGGCTGAACGTAACAACGGGAGTTTGCTTCATGGGGTTGGTGTCGGACCGACGGGTTGGAAGGGGGTCGTACCGATGGGCGACTGCAGAACCGATTTTTCGCCGGACGATCAATTGGGCCGTAACTGACATCGTTCAGTAACTGAACGGTGCAGCCCGGCATCGGGGGAGATTCAGGTCGCGCGGGGGATGCCGGGGCCGAGGGCGGTCTTGCCGGGAACCCACTGCCCGGCCACGAGATGCAGCCGGCCGCGGTCGTCGGGCCCGAACTCACAGCGCTCGAGGCGGGCGACGAGATGCTCGATGGCGATCGCGCCCATGCGACGGTTGTCCTGAAAAATGCCCGTGATGTTGCCCACCGGTTCCTCGAGGGAGAGGCTCACGATGCCGAGGCGGGGCGGCAGGCCGTAATAGGTGACCGGGTTGAGCTCGCTCATGATGATCACGTCGGGCTTCTCCCGCGCGACCCAGCCCGGCAGCGCCGCCGGGATGTCGTCGCCCGTCTCGGGCATCAGCAGGCGCACGCGCTGGGCCGGGCGCACGTCCTCATCCGCCATGCGCAGGCCCGCCAGCCAGCGGTGCTCGAGCCGCCGGCTGAGCATGCGGCTGAGCACGAAGCCGATGCGGCGGTAGCCCAGCTCGCGGCACTTCCGCACGGCGAGCAGCGCGGATTGGTAGTGGTCGTTCGAGACGCGCTCGATCAGCGGCGAGGCGACGCTCATGTCGATGCCCACGACGGCGAAGTCCTGGAAATCGAGTTCGATCACCCGCTCGCCGTGCGGCAGCGGCGCGATCAGCAGCCCGAGGATGCCGCGCGCCTGGAGCATCTGCACGAAGCGCTTCGGCGTCATGCCCGGCGCGCGCAGCGGGAATTCCTCGAGGCGGTAGCCCAGCTCCTCGGCCCGGGTCTTGGCGCCCTCGTGCATCTCGATGAACATGCGCCAAGTCCGCCAGGGGGCGAACTGCGGGTCGGTCGTCACGTACGCCAACACCGTGTGCTTCTGGCTCAGGCGCCGGGCATGGATCGACGACATCAACGCCGCGACGAGCGGGTTGGTCTTGTACCCGAGCTGCTCGGCCACGGCGTAGATCCGGCTGCGCGTCGCGGCGGCGATGCTGCGGTCGTTGCGCAGCGCAAGGGAAACCGTGGCGCGCGAGACCCCGGCGGCCAGGGCCACGTCCTTCATGGTCGGGGGGCGCAGAGTGGACACGGGACGATCAAGCCACGTCGGATTTGGCGTCGCAAGGGCCAAACCGGATGAGCCATTGAACGATGCCAATAAATCCGGGGTGGGCGCCCCTCCGCGCCCCTGCGACGCTCACCCCGACTCGTTACCCTGCCCCGCCCTGCCGCGATGGTCGCCCCAGATATGTCTTCGCCCTTGTTGCCTCCGCTGTCCCTGACCCTGCCGGATCTCCCGGCGGGCGCGCTGGCGTTTATCGGTCTGGCGGCGATTGCGGTCCTGGGCGTGCTCGCGAGCCCGGCCGCCCGCGCCCTGCTCCGCCGCGTGCTTTCGCCGGGCGCGGCGATCATCCTCCTGATCGCGGTGGCCGCGAGCGTGGGCGTCGCCCTCATCCAACCCAAGCCGCCGGTGGGCCTGCCCTTCTGGGTCTTCGCCGATGTCCATTACCGGGTCTATTCATCCATTGCCGCCGACTGGACGCGGCGGCATCCGGATCACCCCGTCCACGTCCTCCAGCTCACCAATCCCGCGCTCGAGCGGCGCATGCTCTCCGGCTTCCTCGCGGGCACGCCCGTCGCGGACATCATCGCCGCCGAGCGCCCCGTCGCCGCCAAGGCCTTTGTCGGTCCGCTCGAGGACGTCGGCTTCGTCGACGTCACCGACCGCCTCCGCGCCGAGGGCCTGCTTGAGAATATCCTCCCCAATTCTCTGACCCCCTGGACCACCCGCGGCCGCATCTTCGGGCTCCCGCTCGACGTACACCCCGTGCTCCTCGCCTACCGGTCCGACCTGGTCGAGGCCGCCGGCATCGACGTGACGCAGGTCGAGACTTGGGAGGATTACTTCCGCCTCCTGCGCCCGCTGCAGCAGGACCTTGACGGTGACGGCCGGCCTGACCGCTGGCTGCTGAACCTGTGGGACACGAGCGGCGACCTCGTGCTCATGCTGCTCGACCAGGCGGGCGGCGGGCTGTTCGACGCCCGCGACCACCCGCAGCTCAACGCCCCGCGCAACGCCGAGGTGCTCGCGCAGATCGTGACCTGGGTGGCCGGACCGGGCCGGGTGTGCGCTGACGTGGATCTCTTTTCGGCCTCCGGTCATCGGCAGCGCCTCGACGGCGTCGTCATCGGCACGCTGATGCCGGACTGGATGTGCGGCCTGTGGAAGCAGGAGATTCCCGGCCTCGCGGGCAAGGTGAAGCTCATGCCGCTTCCCGCGTGGGAACGCGGCGGTCGGCGAACCTCGGTCTGGCGCGGCGGCACGATGCTCGGCATCAGCAAGCGCGCGGGCGATCCCGAGGGCGCCTGGGGCTTCGCGCGCCACCTCGCGATGTCCACCGAGCTCGCCGCCGACCTGTACCGGCAGACCGGCATCCTCCCGCCGAACCGCGCGCTCTGGTCGCTCCCGGTCTTCGACGAACCCGATCCGTACTTCAGCGGGCAACCGATCGGGCGCATCTTTCTGGGCGTGGCCGACGATGTGCCGGTCCGCTCCTCATCGCCGTTTGCCATGGCGGCGCAGTCCTACCTCGGCAACGCCCTCGTCAATCTGCGCGGGTGGGCCGATGCCACCGGCACCTACGACCGGCCGGCCCTGCGCACCGAGGCGCAGCGCCTGCTCGACGCGGCCCAGCGCCAGCTCGAGCGCGAGATCGGGCGTAACACCTTCCTCGCCGACGCACCATGAAGCGGAACCGCATCTATCATTCGCGCGTCGCCCCCTGGATCTTCGTCGGGCCCTTCGTGGTCTCGTTTGGGCTCTTCACGCTGTGGCCGCTCCTGCAGTCGCTCGTGCTCGCGTTCCAGCAGACCTTCGGCCCGGCGACCACGCGGTGGGTGGGCCTGCGCAACTTCGAGTATCTCATCGGCGACCCGCTGTTCTGGCAGGCGCTGGGCAACACCGCCCAGTTCACGCTCGGCTCCCTCTTCATCCAGCTGCCGGTGGCGCTCGGCCTCGCCCTCCTGCTCAACCGGCCGGGCATCCGGGGGCGCGGACTCTACCGCCTCACCTTCTTCGCCCCCTCGCTCGTCGGCCTGCCGTTCGTCGCGATCCTCTTCGGTCCGATCTTCGAGAAGCGCACCGGCCTCCTCAACGCCGGCCTCCACTGGCTCACGGGCGGGGCGTGGAATCCCGAGTTCGCCTGGATGCAGAACTACGTGATGTCGTCGCTCATCCTCGCCGCGCTCTGGATGTACGCCGGCTTCAACATGGTGTACTTCCTCGCGGCGCTGCAGAACGTGTCCAAGGAGCTGCTCGAGGCCGCGACGATCGACGGCTGCAACGCCTGGCAGCGCTTCCGCCACGTGGTCATCCCGGAGATCCGGCCCGTGGGCGGTTTCGTGGTGCTGCTGTCCGTGATCGGCAGCTTCCAGATGTTCGAGCTGAGCTACATTCTGCTCAACAACAGCGGCGGGCCCGACAACCGCGGGCTCACGGTCGTCATGTACCTTTACCAGACGGGGTTCCTCACCGGCGACCTCGGCTACGCCAGCGCCATCGGCTGGGTGCTCGCGCTCCTGCTCATGGGCATCGCGCTCCTGCAGCGTCACCTCAACCGGAAGTACGAGGACAACTGACCATGATCCCCACCCACACCCTGCGCGCCGTGATCTACGGGCTGCTCATCTTCTTCTCGGTGCTCACCCTGATCCCGTTCGCGTACCTCGTCGCCGGGGCGCTGAAGACGAAGTACGATTTCGCCGCGACGCTCTTCCTGCCGTCCGGCGACGGGTTCCTCGGAATTGGCTGGGACCGGCTCACGCTGCGCAACTTCGGCGCGCTCCTGTTCGATTTTCCCGTGCCGCGGGCGATGCTGAACTCGTTCTTCTACTCCGCCGTGCACGCCGTCGGCGCCACCCTGCTCTGCGCGATGGGCGGCTATGGTCTCACCAAGCTGCACTTCCCCGGCCGCAGCCTCATCACCGGCGTGGTCCTGCTGTCGCTCATCATCCCGGGGCCGCTGCTCCTCGCGCCGAGCTTCCAACTGCTCTACCAGCTCGGGCTCCTCGACCGCTACGCCGGTCTGATCCTCCCCGGGCTCACGCCGGCCTTCGGCGTCTTCCTCTTCCGGCAGGCGATGCTGCGCGGCGTGCCGGACGAGCTCGTCGAGGCGGCTCGCATCGACGGCGCCGGGGAGATCCGGATCTTCCTCGAACTCGCTCTGCCGCTCGTCCGCCCGATGATCGGCGCCTTCCTCCTCATCAGCTTCCTCGGCGCCTGGAACAACTTCATCGGCCCGCAGATCATCCTCCAGTCGCCCGAACTGCAGCCCCTCTCCGTCGCCCTCAACAACCTCCGCGGCGTCTACGGCACCGACTACGGCCTCATCATGGCCGGCACGCTCGTGTCCATCGCGCCCGTGATGTGCCTCTTCCTCCTGCTCCAGCGCGAGTTCATCTCCGGGCTCACCGCCGGCGCCGTGAAAGGCTGAGGTTGTCCACCCATCCGCCATCATGCCTGACCTCAAATTTCCATCCAAGTTCATCTGGGGCGTCGCCGCCGCCGCCCCGCAGATCGAGGGCGCCGTTGCGCGCGACGGCAAGGGTGAGTCCGTGTGGGACCGCTTTGCCGCCCAGCCCGGCCGCATCAACCACGGCGACACACTCGAGCCGGCCTGCGACCACTACCGACTTTTTCGCCGCGATTTCGCGCTCATGCGGCGCCTTGGCATCCGGCACTACCGCCTGTCGCTCGCCTGGCCGCGCATCTTCCCGACCGGCGACGGCGCGCCGAACCGCAAGGGCCTCGACTTCTACCACCGCGTCCTCGACAGCCTGGAGCGCAACGAGATCACGCCCTGGGTCACGATGTTTCACTGGGACCTGCCCCAGGCCCTCGAGGACCGCGGCGGCTGGCGCGCGCGCGCGACGGTGGATGCCTTCGCCCGCTACGCCGACACGATCGTGCAGGCCTACGGCGACCGCGTGAAGCGTTGGATCACACTCAACGAGATCACCTGCTTCACGAGCATGGCCTACGGCGGCCGCTCCAAGGCCCCCGGGCTCCAACTCGGGCCAAAGGTCGTCAACCAGACCAAGCACCACGCCCTCCTCGCCCATGGCCACGGCGTGCGGGCCGTGCGCGAGTTCGGCGGCCGGGGCGCGCAGGTGGGGCTCGCCGACAATTGCTCCGTGGCCGTGCCGGTGACGGAGACGCCGGGCGACATCGCCGCCGCGCGCGCGTGGTTTGCGACCGAGAACGAGTCGCTCCTCGACCCCATCTACCGCGGCCGCTACGCCGCGGGGTTCCTGCGCCGCTGCGGCGCCACGCGCCCGCGGGTGCGGCCGGGGGATTTCAAGCTCATCGGCCTGCCGACGGATTTCCTTGGGCTCAACATCTACAGCGGCGCCTTCATCCGCCGCGGCAACCGCGGCCGGCCCGAGGCCTTGCGGCTCCCGAAGAACTACCCGCGCACCGACTCCGACTGGCTCAACCTCCTCCCGCAGGCCCTGCACTGGGGACCGCGCTTCGCCCACGAGGTCTACGGCGCCAAGGCCATCTACATCACCGAGAACGGCTGCGGTTACGACGACGAGCCGGTCGTGCGCGCCGAGGTGCATGACCTGCACCGCCGCGACTACCTGCGCAACTACCTCGGCGAGCTGCACCACGCCATCACCGATGGCGTGCCGGTGAAGGGGTATTTCCTGTGGTCGTTCATGGACAACTTTGAATGGACCGACGGCTACACCCGCCGCTTCGGCATCGTGCACGTGGACTACCGCACCCAGCGCCGCACGCCCAAGCTCAGCGCCCACTGGTACTCCTCGGTGATCCGGGAGAACCGTCTGGTCTAGCAGCAGTTGTGGCCACGAGCGTGAGCGAGTGGATCGTGCGACGCCCAAACCCCACTCGCTCACGCTCGTAGCCACTTTGATACCGAGGCAAAACGCCTTCTCGCCCCGATCTCCGGCATACGTTACAGCATATCCAGATTCCTCATGGCCACCCTCAGTAACCGCCGCAATTTTCTCATCACCCTCTGGGTTTTCCTTTGCACCCTGATTCCCGCGGCTGCGGCGAATGCGGGCAACGGCTTCGTTCAGGTTCGCGGCACGCAGCTCGTGGACGGCGCCGGCCAGCCGCTTTTCCTGCGCGGCATCGGGCTCGGCAACTGGCTCCTGCCCGAGGGCTACATGTGGCACTTCAAGCACGCGGTCGGCCCACGCCAGATCCACGAGGTCGTCGCCCAGCTCATCGGCGACGCGGGCGCCCGGCGCTTCTGGGCCGAGTGGCGAGAGCGCTACATCACGGCGGCGGACGTGCGTCTCATCCGCGAACTTGGCTTCAACTCCGTCCGGCTGCCGCTGCATCACGGGTTATTCATCGACCCGGCGCGCCCCGATGAACCCACGGGCCCGGGCTGGGCGCTGCTCGACCGGTTCATCGGCTGGTGCAAGGCCGAAGGCATCTACGTCCTCCTCGACCTGCACGGCGCCCCCGGCGGCCAGACCGGCACGGGTATCGACGACAGCCCGGGCTACCCCTTCCTGTTCATCGATGCGGAAAGTCAGGACCTCACGGTGGCCCTGTGGCGGCAGCTCGCCTCCCGCTACCGCGATGAGCCCATCGTGCTCGGCTACGACCTGCTCAACGAGCCGATCGCGGACTTCTTCGACCAGGACCGGCTCAACCCTCGGCTCGCCCCGCTCTACCGCCGGCTCATCGCCGCGATCCGCGAGGTGGATCCGCATCACATCATCATGCTGGGCGGCGCCCAGTGGAACACCAACTTCGAGGCCGCCGGCGAGCCGTCCGCGCCCAATCTCGTCTACACGTTCCACACCTACTGGACCGACCCCACCGAGAAATCCATCGCCCCCTACCTGGCGTACCGGGAGAAACACCAAGTGCCCCTCTACCTTGGCGAGGCGGGCGAGAACACCGATGAATGGATCCAGAAATTCTGCGCGCTGATGGAGGAGCACCGCATCGATTGGTGCTTCTGGCCGTACAAGAAAATGGAGGCCACGAGCAGCGTCCTGAGTATCCACTCGCCGGAGGGTTGGGAGGCGATCCGCGCCTTCGCCGATGCCCCGCGCGGCAGCTACGAGGAAATCCGCGCCGCGCGTCCCCCGGAGGCTGTCTCCGCCCGCGCCCTGCAACAGCTGCTCGATAACCTTACGGTGGAGCGCTGCCGCCTGAACGAGGGTTATGTTCGCGCGCTGGGCCTCAAGTGAGGACTCACGCGTAGGGGCGGCTTTATGCCGCGACCGGGAGCGTAACATCGCGGCATAAAGCCGTTCCTGCAACTGCTGATCCGGGCTCGAACAACGTTCCGGCAGCGCTACGCTAAACCCATGTCCGAACACGCCCTGTTCCTCCGCCGCGGCCCGCATCGCCTCGCCGCCATTCTGCATCGTGCGACGCCGCGCAATCGTCGCCTCGTCATTCTCGCGCACGGGTTCACCGGCCTGAAGTCCGAGTCTGGCCGGCTCTTCGTGGTGACCGCCCGGGCGCTGGCGGCGCGCGGGCTCGATGTGCTGCGCTTCGACTTCATGGGCAGCGGCGATAGTTCGGGCGAGTTTACCGCGATGACCCCGTGCACCGAGATGGCCGATCTGCACGCCGTCATCGATTGGGCCCGCCGCCGCGGTTACCGGCGTATCGGTGTGTTGGGCCTCAGCCTCGGCGGGGCGGTTTCGATCTGCACCGTGGCGGGCCGCCGCGCCGGCGAGGTCTCGGCGCTCTGCACGTGGTCGAGCGTGCCCAGCTTCGCATCGTGGCGGCGCCAGCCCAATGACGCCCTGCTCGACCCCCAGAACTGCAGCCGTGTGACCCCGCGCTTTTTCACCGATCGGCCAAAGACCGACGTGCCCGCTGCCTACGCCACGATCACGTGTCCCAAGCTGCAGATCCAAGGCGACCGCGACCTGCCCGGCTTCGTCAAAGGCTTCAAGGTGAACATGGCCCGCGCGCTGGAGCCGAAGAAGCACGTCATCCTCCCCGACGCCGACCACGTCTTCACCCGCGCGAGCGACCGGCGGAAGGTGATTCGGTTGACGGCGACATTCTTCGCGAAGCACCTCGGTTAGGACGCACGCGGCCTTTGACGCTGCGACGGTACGGGTTACGTTGGTCTCCCCATGTCCGCTGCGACTGCCGTTCCGCCATCGCCCGCCGCCCTCGAAGCCGAGGCCGAGCGACTCTTCCGTGCCCTGCTCCACGTCGACTGTGAGCCCGGTCGCACCTGGGACCTCGCCGGCTGCCGCCGGCTGGCGCCGCTTACGCTCGAGATCAACCGCCTGAAGCAGGAGAAGGACGCGGTCATCCTCACCCACTCCTACGTCGAGCCGGAGATCATCTACGGCGTCGGCGACTTCAAGGGTGACTCGTACTTCCTGAGCCTCAAGGCGCGCGAATCGCAGGCCAAGGTCATCGTCTTCGCCGGCGTCGTGTTCATGGCCGAGACCGCCAAGATCCTTTCGCCGGAGGCGACGGTGGTCGTCCCCGACCGCGGCTCCGGCTGCTCGCTGGCGGATTCGCTCACGGGCGACCAGCTGCGCAAGCTCAAGGCGGCCTACCCCGACGCGGCCGTCGTGTGCTACATCAATTCCACGGCCGACGTGAAGGCGGAGTCGGACGTCTGCGTCACCTCCGGCAACGTCTACGACATCATCGCCCGCCTGCCCGAGCGCCGCATCCTCTTCGTGCCCGACCGGCTCATGGGCCAGAACGTCCGCGACGAGCTCAAGCGCCGCGGGATCGACAAGGAGCTCATCACGTCTGACGGCACCTGCATCGTGCACGACGTGTTCGACGCCGCCTCAGTTGCCGAGGCCCGCGCCCGCTTTCCCGGGCTGAAAGTTGTCGCCCATCCCGAGTGCACCCCGGAGGTGGCCGCCGCCGCGGACTTCGTCGGCAGCACCGGCGCCATGATGAAATACGTCAAGGCCACGGCCGCGCCCTATTTTCTCATGCTCACCGAGTGCGGCCTCGTCGGCCGCCTCCAGGTTGAGGCGCCCGAGAAACACTTCATCGGCGGCTGCCGGCTCTGCCCGTACATGAAACTCAACTCGCTGGAAAAGGTCCGCGACGCCCTCGCCGCGCCGCGTCCCGACCAGATCGTCACCCTCGACGAACCACTCCGCCGCCGCGCCGCCCGCAGCCTCGAGCGCATGTTCGAACTGGCCCCTCGGGACTGAGGAAACCGAAATGTGGAAATCAGGAAGGCAGGAAAAGACCCATGGCTGCGATTGGTTTCCAGCATTCCTGATTTCCACATTTTAGTCCGTATGGGCATTGCCTAGCTACACATAGGATCGTCCCCACATCTATCATGCCGACTCTCTCCGCCCAGCGCCTCATCGCCTTGGCCCTCGCCGAGGACGAGGTCCGCCGTGACGTCACCAGCCGGGCCATCTTCCCGGCGCGGCACCGCAGCCGCGCGGTGATCGACGCGAAGCAGGACCTCGTGATCTGCGGACTCGAGATCGCCGCCGCCGTCTTCCGCCGCGTAAACCCGGTGCTCAAGGTCCGGCTCCTCGCGCGCGACGGCGACCGCATCAAACGCGGTGGTCTGGTCATGCGCATCGAGGGTCCGACCGCCGCCATCCTCGCGGCCGAGCGCACGGCCCTGAATTTCCTCCAGCGCCTTTCCGGCATCGCGACCCAATCCGCCCGCTACGCCGCCGCCGTGGCCGGCACCGGCGTGCAGGTGATCGACACGCGCAAGACGACACCCGGCTGGCGCGACCTCGAGAAGTACGCCGTGCGCACCGGCGGCTGCGGCAACCATCGCCGGTCGCTGGCTGCGATGTTCCTCATCAAGGACAACCACATCGCCGCCGCCGGCTCACTTACCCGCGCCGTCGCCCTTTGCCGCGCGTCCGCCCGCCGCGGCCTCAAGGTCGAGGTCGAGGCCAAGACGCTCGCCGAGGTGCGCGAAGCCGTCGTGTCCGGCGCCGACATCATCCTCCTCGACAACATGACCCCGGCGCGCATCCGCGCCGCGGTGAAACTCATCGCCGGCCGCGCCCAGGTTGAGGTCTCCGGCGGCGTGACTTTCCAGACCCTCCGCCGCTTCGCCCTGCCGGGCGTGAATTTCATCAGCGTCGGCGCCCTCACCCACTCCGTCGCCGCCGCGGACCTCAGCCTGGACCTGCAGAAGACGAACTAACAGGAGAAAGCGGAGAGAACAGCGGGGTCTTTTTTCATCTTCTCCGTTCCCTCTGTTTCCTCCTGTAAAACATGAACACCATCCGCACGGACTGCCTCGTCATCGGTGCCGGCATTGCCGGGTCGGCCTATGCGCTGCAGGCGGCGTGGGCCGGGTTGCGGGTCGAGCTCCTCTCGCTCGGCGAGCCGCTCGAGGCCAACAGCGACCGCGCGCAGGGCGGGATCATCTACGACGTCTCGCCCGATCCGGCCAAGCTGGCGGCCGACATCATGACGGCCGGCGACGGCGTCGCGAATCCCGCGGCCATCGACCAATTAGTCCACGAGGGGCCGGAGGCGGTGCGTGAGCTGTTGATCGACGAGCTCGGCGTCGGCTTTGACCGCCAACCCGACGGCGCGCTCCACCTCACGCGCGAGGGCGGACACAGCCTGCGCCGCATCATCCATACCAAGGACACCACGGGTCACTCCATCCTCGCGGCCGTGGCGGCCAAGGTGAACGCGACCCCCGGTATCACCCGTCGCGCTGGGTGGACGGCGGTCGACCTGCTCACACTGTCGCACAACACGGACGACCCGCGCGACCGTTTCGAGCCGCTCACGTGTTTCGGGTGTTACGCCCTCGACCCCTTCAGCGGCGAGGTTGCCGCGATCGTGGCCCGGAAGACGATCCTCGCGACCGGCGGGCTGGGCGGGATATTCCTGCACACGACAAACCAACCCGGCAGCGTCGGGCACGGCGTGGCGATGGCCTATCGCGTCGGCGCGCGGCTGATGGACCTCGAGTACGTCCAGTTCCATCCGACGGTCTTCTACCGCAAGGGCGCGCAACCTTTCCTGATCACCGAGGCGCTGCGCGGCGAGGGCGCGGTGCTCGTGGACGCGGCGGGCCGGCGCTTCATGGATGCGCTGCACCCGCTCGGCTCGCTCGCCCCGCGCGACGTCGTGGCGCGCTCGATCAAGCAGCACCTCACGACCACCGGCGAGCCGTGCGTCTATCTCGACCTCCAAACGATGAAGCCGGAGTTCATCCGGGAGCGTTTCCCCTACATCCACGAAAACTGCCTCGCCCACGGCGTGGACATCACGCGCGAGCTGCTGCCGGTCGTGCCGGCAGCCCATTTCTCGTGCGGCGGCGTGCATGCCGACCTGCGGGGTCGCACCAACGTGCGGCATCTGAACGCCATCGGCGAGACCGCCTGCACCGGTTTGCACGGAGCCAACCGGCTGGCGAGCACCTCGCTCCTCGAATGCCTCGTCGCCGCCCGGGCCGCCGCGCGTGCCGACGTGGCTGAGTTGCAGGAAGCTGGCGACATTCGTCAACCGACTCCGCGGCCTTGGAATAGCCCGGTGAAGTCGCCTGACCCGCTGCTGATCCGGCAGGACTTGGCGCAGATCCAGCAGACCATGTGGAACTACGCCGGCATCGTCCGCTCTCCGCGGCGGCTGGCCCGCGCCCGGCGCATTTTGCTGCAGCTGCGCGAGGACATCCAGGCCTTCTACCGCGACTGCCACCCGACGCGCGAACTCATCGAGCTCCGCAACGCCGTGCAGACCGCCCTGCTCGTGGTCCACGCCGCCGGCCTGAACCCCGTGAGCCGCGGCTGCCACTACGTGACCGAAACCGACTGAGGTTAAGGGGAACGCTGACCTGCGCTGATCATCGCTTATCCAAACCGCTTAACCGGCTTGGGTTTTTGTCAGCGTAGATCAGCGTTCCTGCCCCTGCATCCGGTTCTTGGCTGACTCGACGATCTTCAGGAGCGCCGCGAAGTCTTCCTCGCGGGTGCCGCTGTGGATCAAGTGGTCGAACTTGCCGGATTCCTTCAGCTCCGCCTGCGCTGTCGTCATGCGGCGCTGGATTTCGGCCTCGTCGTCCTGGCCGCGCTGGCGGATGCGCGTCACGAGTTGGTCCTGATCGAGCATGATGAACACGGTCACCAGGCTGCGGCGCAGCTGCGGGAAGCGTTCAACGGCCTGGCGCACGCTCGCCACGCCCTGCACGTCGAGGTTGGCCACGAGGTTCTGGCCGCGGGCGAGCGGCTCGAGGACGCTCGCCGCCAGCGTGCCGTAGCGGCGTTCGCCGTGGACCCAGGCCCACTCGAGGAACTCGCCGGCGGCCAGTCGCGTGTCGAACTCGGCCGGCGAGAGAAAATGGTAGTGTACGCCATTGACCTCACCCGGCCGCGGCGCGCGTGTCGTGGTGGTGATCACGCGGGAGAAACCGAGCCCGGCGGCGGCGAGCCGCTCGCACAAGGTGCTCTTGCCTGAGCCGGCAGGGCCGGCGATGACGACGAACAGCGGGGCGGCGGCGGACGACATGACGGGACTCAGTAGGTGAAGGCCACGATGGCCAGCAGCAGGCCGTACCCGGCGAGAATCCCGCCGAGGACCCGGCCGCGGGCCGGGCGCTGGAACAGCCACTCCAGGAAGTCGCGCATCCGGAAGGGCGAGGCGCCGAGGTAGATCGCGAGCCCGATCGCGACATAGACCGCCGAGACCATGAACAACCGCTGGGGATGCTCGTAGTGCATGTACGCCGCGCCGAGGAGCGGCATGGCCCCCATCAGCACCAGCACGGCGAGGCCGCGCACGGCGAGAAAGTCCGGGACATACTTGAACGACAACAGGGCAACGGCGGCGAAGCCGACCGCGAGAAATGTCCGATACTCACCGAAGTCGGCCGGCGACAGGTGCCAGACCTCCTTGAGGAACCAAAGCGCCCCGGCGCCGAAGAACACGACCGCCGCCGACGAGGACCGCGGAAACGCCTTGAGCCCGGCCGTCACCGTCGTGCGCCCCGACAACAGCGCCGCGCCGAGCACGAGCAGCAGAAGGGCGGGGATGAGGGTGGCGACGGTGAGGGACATCGGGACTAATCGTTCTCTTTCTCCACTCCGTAGCGAGCTTGTTCCTTTTGTTCCACGCCGCTCAGCTCCAAGGCGCCGTACAGTGTGCTCACTGAAGCGCGCTCGATGCGCAGCGGGACTAACTCGCCCACCAGCCGCGGGTGGGCATCAAAGACGCAGACGCGGTTGCCGCGGGTGCGGCCGGTGAACCGCTTTCCGGTCTGGTCGGGGCCCTCGACCAGGACCTCCTCCACCGTGCCGAGCAGGGCGGCGTTGCGACGCTCGGAGTTGGCGCGGAGCAGGTTCAGCAGGGTTTGGTTGCGCTCCTCCATCACGGCCTCCGGCACCTGGCCGTCCATCGTCGCGGCGGGGGTGCCGGTGCGGATGGAGTACTTGAAGATGTAGGCCATGTCGTAGTTGCACGCCTCGAAGAGCTCGCGCGTCTGGGCGAAGTCCTCCGCGGTTTCGCCCGGGAAGCCGACGATGATGTCGGTCGAGAAATACATCCCCGGCACCACGGCGCGGAGCGCATCCACGATCTCGCGGTAGCGCTCGCGCGTGTAGGGACGGTTCATCGCCTTGAGGATGCGGTTGCTGCCCGACTGCAGCGGCAGGTGCACGTAGGGGCACAGCTTGGGCAGGCGGCCGTAGGCCTCGACGAGGTCCTGCTTGAAGCCGCGCGGGTGCGGCGAGGTGAAACGGATGCGCGCGATGCCGGGGATAGCGTGCACGCGCTCGATCAGCTGCACGAAAGGGGAAATGCCGCCGGTGTGCGTGTAATCGCGCCGGCCGTAGCTGGTCACGATCTGGCCGAGCAGCGTCACCTCGCGCACGCCGCGGGCCGCCAGTTCCTCGCACTCGCGCACGATCTCGTCCATCGGCCGCGAGCGCTCGTCGCCGCGCGTCTTCGGCACGATGCAGAAGGCGCAGTCCATGTTGCACCCCTGTTGGATCGAGACGAAGGCGCTCACCTGCTTTTCCTCGAGGACGTGCTCGCGGATCGTGTTCTGCGAGCCGGCCTCCTCCGCGATGTCCACGATGGTCTCGCCCACCGGCACACCGGCGGCGTGCGCGGCGCGTAGGTTGTCGAGATAATCGGGCACCTGGTGGAATTTCTGCGTGCCCACGATCAGGTCGACGTCGGGCAGCCGGTCGAGCAGCTCGGCGCCGCGGTTCTGCGCCATGCAGCCGAGGATGCCGAGGACGAAGTCGGGCTGCTTGCGCTTGCGGGCCGAGACGTTGGCGGCCTTGGCAATGGCCTTCTGCTCGGCCGCGTCGCGCACGCTGCACGTGTTGAGCAGCATGATGTCGCACTCGGACTCCGCCCCCACGATCCGGTACCCGCGCGCGCGCAGCATCGCCGCGACGGCCTCGCTGTCGCGCTCGTTCATCTGGCACCCGTAGGTTTTGATATGGACCCGGTTCACGTGGGAAGGGGTCCTAAGTAAGCCCGCCCGGGGGTGGGTCAACGCGGGAAAGGTCCCGCCCAATCTTTCTCTTTCCTCTTTCTCTTAATCTTTCTCCCGTGCGAAACCCGCGAGCCGTCCTCCCTGACGAAAGAGAAAGATTAAGAGGAAAGAGAAAGTGTAGGTTCCCTCACCCCCGCCAAAAGATATTTGAAACCCCGCGCTCACCGGAGTCTGCTCGCCGCCATGAATCATCCCCGTGCGGTGGTGTTGCCGGTGTTGCTGGCGGCGTCGATCTGGCTGGGCCTCAGTGGCTGCGCCTTCCTGTTCAACTCCCCGCAGAAGGCCGACCGGTCGAGCAGCGTGGTCAACTTCCTTTACCCTGGCCAGGTGAACCCCCTGCCGCCGACCGACATACCCGTGCTCCGGCTACCGCTTCGGGTCGGCATTGCCTTTGTGCCGAGCGAGTACGGCGGCGCGGGCGGGATCTCGGAAATGCAGAAGACCGCGCTCCTCGAGCGGGTGGCGTGGGAGTTCAAGAACCGCGGCTACATCCAGTCCATCGAGATCATCCCGTCGACCTACCTGCGCCCGCGCGGCGGCTTCGCGAACCTCGACCAGGTGCGCAGCCTGCTCAACGTGGACGTGGTGGCGCTCGTGGCCTACGATCAGGTCCAGTTCACGAACATGAATGTCATGTCGCTGGTCTACTGGACGATCGGCGGCAGCTACGTCTTCCAGGGCAACAAGAACGACACGCACACCCTGATGGAGGCGGCCGTCTATGATATCGAGAGCCGGCACCTGCTGTTCCGCGCGCCGGGCGCGAGCCAGGTGCAGGGCAAGTCGTCGGTGCTGGACCTGCTGGAGTCGGACATGCGCGAGGAAAGCGCCCAGGGCTTCGAGCGCGCGACCGCGGAGCTGATCCGCAACCTGCAGCTGCAGCTCGAGTTGTTCCGCGAGCGCATCAAGCGCACGCCCGAGACCGTCAAGATCGAGCACCGGCCGGGTTACACCGGCGGCGGCGACACCGGTGCCTGGCTGGCCCTGGCGGTGACCGCGGCCGGATTGTTCCCATGGCTGCGCCGGCGATTGAACCGGCGCTGACGGACATCCGTTCGCCCAAGGGGTCCCGGGGTCCCGCGCACTGGCCCTGGCTGACCCTCGCGCTGGCCGGCCTTGCGCTGGCCTGGAGCGGAACGGATGCGACCGCGGCGTGGCGCTTCGACCGCGCCGCGATCGCGCAGGGCGAGTGGTGGCGGTTGTACACCGGCAACCTGGTGCATTTCGGCCTCGGCCATCTCGCCTGGAACCTGGTTGTGCTCTTCGTGGCAGGAACCTGGCTGGAATACCAGCGCCCCGGGCTGGCGCGCGGGCTCATGGCGTCGGCGCCCGCGGCGATCGGGCTGGCCCTATGGCTGACGCAGCCGGAGCTCGCGGTCTACGCCGGCCTCTCGGGGGTCGCGACCGGATTGGCCGCCCTGCTGGCGCTCTGCCTGATGCAACGACCGGGCGCCGAGCGTGTCTGGGGTGGCATGCTCCTCGTGCTGATCCTCGCCAAGACAGGACTCGACTGCGTCGGTCGCGACGCGCGGTTCGCGCATTTTGACGGCGCGGAGATCAAGGTGGAGCCGGCGGCGCACCTCGCCGGCCTGGCCTGGGCGGCCCTGTGGGCGGCGGCGGATGCCGGGTGGCGCCGGGCGCGGATCCAGGGTGAAAGCGGGCGCGGCCCCCGATGAAGACCCTGCGGCAAATGGCAGCGATCTTTAGCCTCGGGCTCGCGCTGGCCGGAATGGCGGCGCCCGGCGCCGCGGCCGTCGACACGCCCGCCGGGGCCGAGGCGGTGGTCTTCGCCATCGGCGACCAGCACTCGGCCTACGACCGCACGGCGCAGCTGGTGGCGCTGATCCGCGAGGTCCGCGCGGCGAACCCCGAGCTGCCGGCGCTGATCCTGCTGAACGGCGACACGCTCGAGCACGGCAACCCGGTCGCCCGACGCAGCGCCGGGGCGGTGGATTTCGCGATGTTCACCGCGCTCGCGCAGATCGCGCCCACCGTGCTCAACCTCGGCAACCACGAGCCGGAGTTCTACGACCTCGCCGAGACCGTGAAACGCGTCGAGGCCACGGGCGTGAAGGTCGTGAGCAACATCACCGACCACACTACAGGCCAGCCGTTCGCCCCGGCCTCGCTGCGGCTGAAACTGGGCGACAACGAGGTCGTGATCGTCGGCGTGACGACGGACCGCCTCAGCACCTTCCGCGCGGCCGTGCGGCCGTCGCTCGACCTGGCCGATCCGGTGGTCTGGGCGCAGGCGAATTTCCCCAAGCTCCTCGACGAGAAATCTTCCGCATTCCCCATCGTCCTCAGCCATGCCGGATTGAAGGCTGACCGGGCGATGTTCCCGCTCGTGCCCGACGGCACTTTGTTCGTCGGCGCACACAACCACCTGCGCCTCACGCATCAGCTCGGGCGCACCGCCTATTTTCACTCGGGTTGGTGGAACGAATGCCTGACGGTCGCCTTCCCGTGTCGCGACGAAGCCGGGGCCGTGCACTGGGCGGTCGAGCAGGTGGACGTCGACCCGGCGGGGCCCGCCGACCCCGAACTCGCGGAACTCATCCGCACCACGGAGGCGCAGCACCTCGAGCCGGCCGACCGTGAGGTAGTCGGCCGCCTGCCGCGGGCCCTCGCGCCCGGCGAGGCGGCGCGCTTGGCGGTCGAGGCTTTGCGCGTGGCGGCCGGGGTGGATGTGGCCGTCATCGGCAACACGACCTTTGGCGGTGGACTGCCGGCCGGCGAGGTGACCCGCTACGCCTTCGACGCCTGCGTGCGGTTCGACGGCGCGGTGGCGGTTGCCGAGGTCGACGGTCGCCGGCTCGCGCAGATCCTGACCCGGGCCAACCCGGGCCCGGACACGCCATTTGACGGGCGCGCAGGCGAGTATCTCGTCGCGGCGGCCCCGGCGGAGATCGACCCGGCACGCACCTATCGCCTCGCCACCAACGACTGGGGTGTGCGGAACCAGCGTGCGTACTTCGGCGAGGTCGAGCTCGCGTTCACCGAGGTGCCCGACCTGCGTTTCAAGCCGGCCGTGCTGCAGGCCTTGGCGGTGGCGACCGCGCTGCAGCAACCGCCGCAGTCAGCCTCCGATCTGGCCGAGGCGGCGGGTGAGCTTGATCCCGATCAACTGTACGAACTGGGTCGGACGCTGTTCGACACCTTCGCGCCCGATGTGATCAAGGAGCGCTTCGAGTTTCCGACGCGGGAACAATGGGACATCTTCGCCGCCCGCTTCCAGGGCGCGCTCGAGAGCGAGCGGCTGGAGGACCTGGCGGCCTTCGAGCCCGAGGCGCGCGCGGCGCTGGTGGCGCTGCGGGCGCTGCCAGGATATGAAGACTATGCCGACTGGCTCGAGGAGCGCATCGACTACATCGAGGCGGCCAAGGAGGCCGTGGCGCCGCCGCCGGCCACGCAGCCTGCGCCGTCCACCAAGCCGACGCCCGTGCCGCCTCCGGTCCCGGAGAAGCTTGCCCCATCGTTGCGGCTCATACCGCGGATTCCTCACTATGACCTCTGGCTGGCGCGCATGCAGGCCCGTCCCGTCCCACCGCGCGCCGGCGAGTTGCTGCCGGTGGTGCGGCAGGCCTTTGCCTCTGCCGGGGTGCCGGCTGACCTTGCCTGGCTGGCGGAGGCCGAGTCCACCTTCAACCCGTCGGCGCGCAGTCCTTCCGGTGCGCGCGGGCTTTTCCAATTGATGCCGGCGACGGCGAAGGGCCTCGGCCTCAGCACCTTCCTGCCCGACGAGCGCACCGACCCGGAGAAATCCGCGAAGGCCGCGGCCCAGCTCCTGCGCTCGTTGCACGCGCAGTTCGGCGACTGGCCTCTCGCCCTCGCCGCCTACAACGCCGGCGCCGGCCGCGTGCAGCGCACTCTGGAGAAAAAGGGCGCCAAGACCTACGCGGAGATCGCCGCGTCGCTCCCCACGGAGACCCGCATGTACGTCCCCAAGGTCCTCGCTACCCTCGCCGTCCGCGCCGGGGTGACGCCGGATCGCCTGTAGGAGCCGCTCCGCAGAAACGGTTCGCCACCTGTTCGGCGGTCGCTTTGCTGGGCGCATGGGTCTTTTCGATCGCCTGATGGGCAAGTCCTCCACGCCGACGGCACCGGCCGCGACGTCCTCTGCCGCCCCGGCCGAGCCCACGCCCGCCGCCGTGGCCGGCAACGTGATGCCGCGGCTCGTCGCCGCCCGCGAGAAGCTCGAGGCCAAGGACCTGCCCGGCGCGCTGGCGATCTACGACGAGGTGCTCGCTGCGTCCGGCGACCGCGCCGACGTGCTCGTGACGATTTCCGCCGACCTCGGCATCAGCGGCCACATGAAGGAAATCGTCGAGCTGGTGGCTCCGCGCTACGACGCCGAGCGTCACGGTCCGGCCACGGGACTCAATCTCCTGCAGGCCTACCTTGTGCTGCGCAACGCCGACGCCGCCCAGCACGTGCTCGACATCCTCTTCAGCCTCAAGCGGCCCGAGCTCGAGGACCGCCTGCACGGCTTCTCGAACGCCATCGCCGAGCTGATCCACTCCGAGCGCCTGTCCTCCCTGGGCGGCGCGCCCGCGCCCGCGGCCGCGGGGGAACCCGCCGCCGAGCCGCCGCGCATCAACCTCATCTCCATCAGCAAGCCGATCTGGTCCTACGGCCTCGAGGGCGTCCCGGGGGTCCTGCCGGCCAAGGGCGAGCGCCTGCGCCGCGTGGCCTTCGTCCAGCTCGCGCTGCCCGGCGTGCCCAATCTCGCGGAGCTCGCGCAGCAGCCCGAGGACGAGCTCGGCCGCCTCAGCCGGGCGCTGCCCCTGTGGTGCGCGGAGACGTTCCATTTTTCGCCGCACTACCACGCGATCGCGGTCGTCGGCACCTTCGGCCAGCCCGGCCAGCCGGCCCATTACGCGCTGTTCCCGACGGAGTTCACGGCCGACAACCTGCGCCAGCTCGTCGACTCGACCGAGGGCGGGCTCGACTATGTGTTCACCGGCGCGCTGCGCCGCCAGGCAGGCGACACGGAGCTCATCCTGCGCGTGTGGGAAGTGAAGAAATTCCGCGAGCGCAAGCAGTTCGCCGTGCGCTGGACCCCGGCCACGGCCGATGCCGAGCTGGCCAAGCTGCACGAGACGCTCCGCCAGTTCATGGAGTGGAGTCCCTACCCGGCCGAGGCGGGCATGAAGTATGCCGCGCCCGCGCATCCCTCGGCCTGGCTCGAGGTGCTGGCGCCGTCGCTCACGTATTTCCTCGGCGAGAAGAACATCCTCGCGCCGGCGCAGCTTGCGCTGTCGATCGACCGCTTCGAGGCGGTCGCCCAACACGCCGCAAGCAACGAGGCCGCCTCGCTCGCCTGGCTCACGCTCCGCGCCCGCGCCGAGCGCCTGCAGCTCTTCCCGGCCGGCCTCGGGGAGGCGCTGACGTTCCCGACACCGCTGGTGCAGGGAGCAAGGGCCGCGCTGGGGCACTGATTCACCCGCCTCCGCCATTGCCTTGACCGGGGCGTTTCCTACGCTGACCCGTCCGCATGCACCCGACCACCGCCGACCTGCGCATCCGCGCCACCAAGCCGCTGCTGGCGCCCGCCGTCCTCGAGGAGGAGATTCCCCTCGACGACGCTCGCGCCACGCTGGTCGCGCGCAGCCGCCGTGAGGTGGCGGAGATCATCACGGGCAAGGATGACCGCCTGCTCGTCGTCGTCGGCCCCTGCTCGATCCACGACCCGGCGGCCGCGCTCGAGTACGCGGATCGCTTGCGCGAGGTTGCACCCCTTTACCGCGGCGAGCTGCTGCTCGTCATGCGCGTCTATTTCGAGAAACCGCGCACGGTCGTCGGCTGGAAGGGCCTGATCAACGACCCCGACCTCGACGGCAGCTACCAGATCAACAAGGGCCTGCGCCTCGCCCGCCAGCTCATGGCCGACGTCACCGGCCGCGGTCTGCCGGTGGCGACCGAGTTTCTCGATACCACGCTGGGCCAGTACTACGCCGACCTCGTGAGCTGGGGCGCCATCGGCGCTCGCACGGTCGAGAGCCAGGTGCACCGCGAACTGGCCTCGGGCCTGTCGATGCCCGTGGGCTTCAAGAACCGCACCGATGGCGACCTGCAGGTTGCCGTGGACGCAATCCGCTCAGCCCGGCATCCGCATTGGTTCCCCTCGCTCACGCGCGACGGCGTGGCCGCGGTCATGGGCACCGCGGGCAACGACCACGCGCACCTCGTGCTGCGCGGCGGCTCGCATGGGCCGAACTACTCTACCGCGGATGTCCATGCCGCGACCGAGCTCCTGCGGAAACACAACCTGCCGCCCCACCTCATGGTGGACTGCAGCCATGCGAACAGCGGCAAGGACGCCGACCGCCAGCCCCGCGTCGCCGCGGAATTGTCCGCGCAGATCGCCGCGGGCGAGCGCGCCCTCTGTGCCGTGATGATCGAGAGCAATCTCCTTGGCGGCAGCCAGGACTACCGGCGCAAGCCGCTGGTGCCCGGTCGCAGCATCACGGATCCCTGCCTCGCCTGGGAGGCGACACTCCCGGTGCTCGCGCAGCTGGCCGCGGCGGTGAAGACGCGGCGCACCCAGAAGTAGGGCGCGGGCATTCGCCATGTCCACCCCGGCTCCCGTTCGCGCCCCGCCAGGCGAGCCCGGTGACGCGAGCCTCGTATTCGCCTGCGCCCCCACCAACGACCTCTGGCGGGCCCTTGAGGATGCCGGGGTCGGCGCGTCCCGGCATGACGATGCGGCCGCGGCGATACGCGCAGCGCCAGGCGGCGGTGCGGTGCTCTTGCTGGCGGACGGTTATCCGGCGGCGCCGACCCTTCTGACCCCGGATTTGATGGCCGAGGCGTCACGCCGTCGGCTGCGGCTCTTCGTCGAATTTCCCGGCTGGCTGCCGGACTTGGAAACCGGATTGGCGCGGACCACGCAGTACGGGCGGGCGGTTGTTGGCAGCGATGCCTTCGGTCCGGGGTTGGCGCGCCTGCGTATCGTCGGGATCAATGACTGCCATTATGTGCCGGTCGCGGCCGCAGCCGCCGATCTCGTGCTGGCTCGCGTGGCTGGGTTCGACACCGCGGTCTTTGGCCTGCCCGACAGCGGGGTGCAGCCGCTGCTGTTTGTGCACCCGAGTCGCGCCGACCTCATGGTGGCCGCGACCAAGCTCAGCAATTTTGTCACGGCACGCTATGCGCCGGCGGACGCGTGGGGGCTCATCTGGCGATACATCCTCGGCTGGCTCCAGCGCGGCCGGGCCCAAGTGCAGCCGGCGTGGACCCCGGCGGTGCGGCCAAGCTTTGCCCCTGAGGCGGTCCTGCCGGCCACGGTCGAGCGCGCGGCGTTTCGCCGTGGGGTCGCGTGGATCCACCGGGCCAAACTCCTGATTCACCCCTCGTGGCAGCACCTCGTCGAGGGCGCGGTGGCCTACCCCGACCAGGTCGCGCCCGCCCCGGCGGCGGACCTGCCCGAGGGCGACGGGTCGCTTGGGCTGCTGGAAGGCTTCAATGCCCGCATCCGCCATGACGGCACGCAGGCGATGCGCTGGTGGCTGCGCAACGACTGCATCAACGAGTGCGCCATGGCCTGCGCCTTCTCGGGCGTGCTCGACAGCGCGGCGGCGGATCGAACGGTTGCCGCCAACCTGCATGATTTTGTCTACCTGAAATCGCCGCTCGCGCAGGGCAGTCGCGCGGATCCGGCCAGCGCGTCGTTTGGCCTGCTGGGCTGGAACACGACGGCGAAGTACTACGAGGACATGGACGGGTTCGGGGTGTATTACGGCGATGACAACGCGCGGGCCCTGCTCGGCACCATGGCCTCGGCGGCGCTGCTGCAGACCGGCCGCTGGGATGAACCGCTGTTGCGCTGCCTCCTCGCGAATCTGCGCACCACGGGCCGTCGCGGCTTCCGCGGCAACCGGCTCGACGAGAAGCCGCTGCAGGAGCACGGCTGGCGACACTATCGGGACAGCGAGGTCGTGAACTTCGCCCCGCACTACGAAGCCTACCTGTGGGCGTGTTTTCTCTGGGCCTACGCGCGGACCGGGTATGAGCCGTTTCTCACCTCGGCCGCGGCGGGAATTCGCGCGACCATGGCCGCCTACCCGGCGCAGTGGCACTGGACCAATGGCATCCAGCAGGAGCGCGCCCGCATGCTCCTGCCGCTGGCCTGGCTGGTGCGCGTGCGCGACACGGCGGAGCATCGTGGTTGGCTTCGGTTCATGGCAGCGGAGCTGATCGCGGCCCAGGACGCTTGCGGGGCGATCCGCGAGGAACTCGGCGACCTGGCCATGGGGGACTTCGGGCCGCCCAAGACCAACGCGGATTACGGCCTCCATGAGGCCACGCTGATCCAGGCCAACGGCGATCCGTTGTCCGACCTGCTCTACACAACCAATTTTGCCTTCCTGGGGTTGCACGAGGCCGCGGCCGTCACGGGTGATGCGGAGATCCGCGCGGCGGCCGATCGGCTGGCGCAGTTCCTGTGCCGCATCCAGGTGCGCTCCGAGCAACGTCCCGAGTTGGATGGGGCCTGGTTCCGGGCCTTCGACTACCGGCGCTGGGACTACTGGGGCAGCAACGCCGACGCCGGCTGGGGCGCCTGGTCAATCGAGTCCGGCTGGACCCAAGCCTGGATCACCTCGGTCCTCGCGCTGCGCCAGATGAATTCCTCCCTCTGGAACCTCACCGCTGATTCGCGGGTCGCGGCACACCAAGAAGAGCTGCTGAAGCTGATGGAGCTGACGTGAGGTTATTTTTAACCACGGATTGCACGGATTACACGGATCTGGCGTATGAAGCGTCGATTGATGGCCACAGAAGGCACAAAAGGCACAGAATATGGTATCTGTTTTTGTGCCTCTTGCGCCTTATGTGGCCATCTCTCCGCGCTACATCCGCGTGATCAGTGTAATCCGTGGTAAAAGATCTCCGGTCTCCTACGCATTCACGGCCAGTTGTCCGCAGCCTGCGGCGATGTCGATGCCGCGGCGTTGGCGCACGGTGCTCGGGAGGTCGAACTCGTGCATCAGGATGTGCTGGAAGTGCTTCGCGGCCGCCGTGTGCGTCGGGGCACCGGCGTAGCCTTGCGTGGGGTTGAGCGGGATGAGGTTCACCTGCGCGGGCAGGCCGTGCAGCAGGCGACCGACGGCGCGGGCGTCCTCGGCTGAGTCGTTTTTCCCCTCGATCAAGGTCCACTCGTAGAAGATGCGCCGCCCCGTGGTCTCGCTGTAGGTGCGGCAGGCGGCCATGAGTTCGTCGAGCGGCCATTTCTTCGCCGCCGGCACGAGCGCGGCGCGGCCCGCCTGCGTGGCGGCGTGCAGCGAGACGGCGAGGTGCACCGGACGCTTCTCCCGCGCCAGCCGCAGGATGCCGGGCACGACGCCCACCGTGCTCAAGGTGATCCGCTCCGCTCCGAGCGCGAGACCGTTGGGATCGCGCAGGATGTCCACCGCCTTCATCACCGCCTCGTAGTTGTGCAGCGGCTCGCCCATGCCCATCAGGACGACATTGCGCAATCGTGCCCCGCCGGCCATCGCCCGTGCCGCCGCGCCTTTGTCACGTAATGCGTGACAAAGCTCCGGGGGCGGCTGGCGCAGGGCGCGTTGCACGTGCACGGCCTGCGCGACGATTTCACCGGGGGTGAGGTGGCGCGTGTAGCCCATCTGGCCGGTGGCGCAGAAGACGCAGCCCATGGCGCAGCCGACCTGGGAGCTGATGCAGGCCGTCACGCGGCCGGTGAAGCGCATGAGCACGGTCTCGATGCGGGCATCATCGGCTAGCCGCAGGAGGTATTTGCGCGTGAAGCCGTCGGTGGAGTCAGTTTCCAGTGACACCGGCAGCACGCCGAGCCGCGTCTCAGCCTCCAAACGCTTGCGCACCTTGGCCGGCAGCTCCGGCATCGCCGCCAACGAGTCGGTGCACTCCCAATACAAGTAATTCCACAACCGCGCGACATGCACCGGACTGAACTCCCAGCGCGTAAAGAGCGCGGTGAGTTCCTCGCGAGTGAGATCGTAAAGGTTGGTCGGCGCAGCGGGCACAACGAGGGCATAGGTGCTACGGCGATAAAGGACAGGAGTTTTTAACCACGGATTACACGGATGACACGGATCCAAACCGGATAAACCACTGATCATCACTGATCCCAATCAGTGTTCATAAGTGTTCATCAGTGGTTACCTCGGATTGAATCCGTGCCATCCGTGTAATCCGTGGTTAAAGGTTCGGACGGTTCGTAATATGCGGGGTTGTCGCCGGCCGCCCACTGGTTTTGCTCGCCGGCATGAAATACCGCCCCCTCGGGAAGAGTGACGTCAAGGTCTCGGAGATCAGTCTCGGCTGCTGGACGATGGGCGGCCTCAACTGGGTCAATGGCCAGGCCAACGGTTGGGCTAATGTGAACGAGGACGACATCACGGCCGCGATCAAACGCGCGGTGGACGCCGGCGTGAACCATTTCGACAACGCCGACGTTTACGGCAACGGCAAGGCCGAGCGCATGCTGGCGCGCGTGCTGAAGAAGCTCGGGCTCAAGTCCACCGATTACGTGATCGCGACCAAGGTCGGCCACTTCCCTGGCACCGCCGAGCACGCCTTCGATCCGCTGCACATCCGGCACCAGTGCGAGCAGTCGCTCAAGAACCTGGGCCGTGACTACATCGACATCTATTACCTCCACCATGGCGATTTTGGTCCCAACGCCGAATGGCTCCCGGGCGCCGCGGCCGTACTCGATGCGCTGGTGCGCGAGGGCAAGGTACGGCTCAAGGGCCAGAGCGCGTACAGCGACGCCGACTTCGCCCGCGCCGTGCCGGTGGTGAAGCCGACGGTGCTGCAATCCTGGGCGCATGCGCTGGCGCGCGACTTCATCCGGCCGGGCGGCGTGGTGCCGCGGTTGCTGGCGGAGCACGGGATGTCCTTCGTCGCCTTCAGCCCGCTCGCACAGGGGCTGCTGCTCGACAAGTTCGACCCCGAAAAGCCGCCGCAATTCGAGGAGGGTGACCACCGTCGCAACAGCGACCGCTTCTCGCCCGAGAAGCTGCGCGCGCTGAAGCCGAAGATGGCGCAGCTCAAGTCACGTTTTGGTTCCACCACCGAGGACCTTGCCGCCGTGGCCCAGCGTTACGTGCTGAACCACCCGAACGTCGCTTGCGTCATCCCCGGCTTCCGCAACGAGCGCCAGGTCGCCTGCAACCTCGCCGGCGCCAGCCGCGAGCTGACCGCGGCCGATATGGCGTTCGTCGAGCAGACGTTGGGTTGAGGCTACACCCTACCGCAGCGACGCCAGCGCGGCCGCGATCGGCACGGTTTGGCGTTTCCGCTCGAGGAAGAAATTGATCTCGGTGTAGCCGACCGACTGCAACGTGCGCAGGGCATCGGCGTAGCCGTCGCCGACGCGGCGCGACACGTGGGCGTCGGAGCCGAGGACAACCGGGATCCCGCGCTCGCGCATCATGCCCAGCATGGTAGGGCTCGGGTTGATCTCGGAGATGGCCTTCTGGAGTCCGCTGGTGTTCAGCTCCATCGCCACGCCCGTCTTGGCGATGCGGTCGAGGGCGCGGGCGATGAAGGGTCGGATGCGCTCGAACTGCCAGGCGGCCGGGGCCTCGTTTTTCACGAGGTCGGGATGCGCGAGGGTGTCGTAGAGCCCGGTCTCGGCGGAGTCGGCGAGGTGCTGGAAGTACGTCTGTTGGTAGTCGAACCAGTCGCCGCGGAAATACCGCGCCCGGTACTCGGGCACCTGCATGTGCACGGAACCGAGCACGTGGTGCAACGGGTGCCGCGCGTGCAGCTTTTCCAGCCACGCCTCGGTGCCCGGGAAGAAATCGCTCTCGAGCCCGACGCGCACGTCGACCCGGCCGGCAAATTGCGCGCGGGTCGCCGCGATGAGCGCCACGTAGTCCTCAAACTGCTCCGGCGCCATGCGCACGGCGGCCGAGATGCCGTCGGGCAGCGGGCAGTGGCAGGTGAAGATGATCCCCTTCAGCCCGCGCGCCTCGGCCTGCGCGGCATACTCGGCCGGCGTGCCGGTGGCATGCTTGCAGAGCGTGGTGTGGCAGTGGGATTCGTAGAGGAGCGGTGCGGACACGTCGGCTTAGAAGAACGTGTAGTACTGCCCGTTCGCCAGGCGCTGGATGAGCAGCGCGAGCTCCATCGTGTGGTAGTCGCCCCACATCGAGGACTCGCCGCACGGGACCTTGCGGCCCTTCGGGATGTGGTCCCAGCCGTTCGGGCGGTGGTACACGCTGTGCAGGAGGAGGCCCTGGTGCTTCTTGTCGGTCGAGAGGTAGGGCTCGGCGAAGAGCGTGTTGGCGATGGTGAGGCCGGCCTGGAAGTACTTCTTGCCCGCGGCCTTCTCGCCGTTGGCGGCGAGGTAGTTGCCGAGGCGCAGGAGGCCCTGGGCGGTGATGGCGGCGGCGGAGCTGTCGACCGGCTCGTGGTCGTTGTACGGGTCGGCCTTCTTCTTGGTGAAGTCGCCGAGCTTGTGCGTGTTGAGCGCGCAGCTGTCCCAGTACGGCACGCCGTCGAGGGCCGAGTAGCCGTCGATGTAGTAGTCGCTCGCGGCGCGGGCGGTCTCGAGGAAGAGGTTGGTCACCGCGCGGCGGCCGCCGACGGCGTCGAGGTCGGCGCCCTTGACGGTCTCGAGGAACTCGAGCTGCTCGGCGTAGCCGCAGATGATCCAGGCGGCGCCGCGGGTCCACGTGGTGAACGCCGAGTAGCCCTGCTGCGTGCTCGGGCAGCGGAACTGGCCGTCGTTGCGGTTGAAGATCGACTCGTGGGCGACGCGGCCGCGCACGTCGTAGCTGTCGCGGCCCTGGCCGAAGAAGACGTTGAAGCGGGCCGTGGTGGCGGCGTGCTCGATGGCGCGGTGCAGGAGGTTGATGGGCTTGTCGCCCTCGCCCATCAGCACGTGGCCGAGCTGGTGCGCGACCACGAGCGCGCGCATGGAGCGGATCGTGTCGGAGAACAGGGACTGCGGGCCGTTGAAGGAGTAGATGTAGCCGCTCGGGACGACGCCGGGGCTGCCGGCGACCGGCGACCAGGGCGTGCGGACATTGGTGGCGGCGTGGCGGGCGGCCTGCACGGCGCCGGAGGCCTTCAGGGCGATCTCGGTGTAGGCGAGCTCGTTGAGGTCGCAGGGGATCTTCCCCTCGAGCATGAGGCGGCGGAGGTTGCCGTAGGTGGAGACGTTGTTGAAACCGTGGTCATGCACGCCGACGTGCGAGACGTGCGACGCCATGTACTTGAGGGTCTTCTCGCGGCCGAGCTGCAGGAAGCTCTCGTCGCCGGTGGCGTCGTACTGGAGGAACGACATGCCGAACTGGAAGCCCTGGGTCCACTCGGTCCAGCCGCGCGAGGTGTACTGGCCCTTCACGGTGAAGACGGGCGTGCCCTTGGCGGAGTCCCAGGCGGCGTCGATGGCGCGGATCTTCTGTCCAGCGAGCTCGAACACGCGGGCGACCTTCTTCTGCAGCTTCTGTGGCGTAAGCTTGGCGTCGATTTTCATAAAATGGGGAGGGAACCTTGCGGCCTCCGCGGAGGCGAAACAAGGGCGAAAAGCATCGGACGGTTTGTCACGTATTACGTGACAAAGCACGGGGCGAACCCGGGCTTGGGGGGCGGACCGGCCGAGGCTTGCAGGTTTAGGGGGCGCGGGGATACTCGCGGGCATGGCCGATCTGCTCCAACGGTTTATTCTGGCGTTCATTCCCCTGTTCGTCGCGATCGACCCCATCGGGCTGGCGGCGGTGTTTCTGGGGATGGGCCAGGGCGTGACGCCGGAGCGGCGACACAAGATCGCGGATCAGGCCACGTGGACGGGTGGCCTGGTCGCGCTGGGGTTCCTGTTCCTGGGGCAGAGCGTGTTCACCGCGCTCGGCATCTCGGTGGGAGACTTCCAGATCGCGGGCGGGCTCATCCTCTTCATCCTCGCGGCGAAGGACTTGATCCAATCGGCGGCGGAGCCGGAGAAGTTGCCCGATGATTTCGGCATCGTGCCGCTGGGCATGCCGCTCATCGCGGGGCCCGCGTCGATCACGACGCTGCTGCTGCTGGCGCAGACCCAGGGCCTGGTCATGACGCTGGTCGCGCTGGTGGTGAATCTCGGGCTCGTCGTGCTCGCGCTGCACTACAGCGAGTGGCTCGGCCGCAAGATCGGCCCGACCGGCATGCGCGCGATCTCGAAGATCATCTCGATGTTGCTGGCCGCGATCGCGATCAGCATGATCCGCCGCGGCTGGGCGGGGTGAGGCCTAGCCCGCGAACGTCGTCAGCAACTCTGCGTAGATCTTCGCGGAGGCGACGAGTTCGCTGAGCTTCGCGCGCTCGTTCACCGCGTGGTAGTCCTCGCCGCCGGGGCCGTAGCCGAGCGTCGGGATCTTCAGGTGGTGGGCGAAGAAATGCATGTCGTTGAACCCGGTCGAGACGTTGAAGACCGCCTTTTGCTTGCGCACGCGGGTGACGCAGCCGGCCATGGCGGTGAAGAACGGGTGCTTCGGCGCGTGGAAGCACGGGTGGTTTTCGGAGACTTTGGCCACGGTGATGCGGCAGTCGGGGATCTGGCGTGCGGCCGCGGCGAGCGCGGCGCGGAGTTCCCGCTCGGCGGCGGCGACGGTCTCGATCGCGAGCACGCGGCGGTCGATCGAGAATCTCGCGAGCGCCGGCACGGTGTTGATCTTGCCGCCCTCGCCGGCGCTGAAGACGCCGCCGACGTTTATCGTGGGTCGCATCGTGAGACCCTCGGGTGTGACAAAACGGCGGCGCGCGAGCCGGCGCTTGTAGGCCTCGAGGCCGAGCACGAGGGCGGACATCTTCTCGAGCGCGTTGATGCCCTTCTCGGGCACGGAGCCGTGGGCGGCCTTGCCGTGCACGGTGACCTCGAGCCAGACGACGCCGTTGTGGCCGCAGCAGACGGTGTTGGCCTCGCCGCCTTCCATGACGATGGCGTAGTCGGGGCGGATGGGGGCGTTTTTCACGAGCCAGCCGGTACCGAGCACCGAGTCGGTCTCCTCGTCGGCCGTGAACGAGACCTCGACGTTCATCCGCGGCGCCGTGCGCGTGGCGCGCAGGGCCTGCAGCGCGAGGAGGAGGCTCGTCATGGAGCCCTTCATGTCGGAGGTGCCGCGGCCGAAGATCCAGCCGCGCTCCACGGCGCCGCTGAACGGGCTGCCGTGGCGCCACTGGCCGGAGACGGGCACGACGTCGTAGTGCGCGTTGAAGTGGATCGTCTTGCTGGCGCCGCGCGCGGCGAGCTTGCCGAGCACGTTGAAACGCGGGAAGGCGTGCTGCTCCGGCGGCAGGGCGCGGCGCAGCAGGCGCGGCGGGATCGGGTAGCGGCGGGTCTGCAGGCCGACGGCGGTCAGCTCATGCGCCAGGTAGGACGTGATGGCGTCGTAGTTCTGGCCGGGTGGATTGACGGTGGGGATACCGACGAGTTGCTGGAGGCGGGCGACGAGGTCGGAAGCATGGGCGTCGATGTAGGCGAAAGGCGTCACGGTGGAAACGGGTTGAGGATTTGATCGAACGGCGGCCCGGACGGAGCGTGGAACCGTGTGGACCCATGCTCGCGAAGGCCGGGGGACCGATGCGAGCGCCTTTTTTGGCGAAGGGGCGGATCGTCGCTGTGCTGGCGAGATGACTTTTGACAGGTTCTGGCCGGCGGGTCAGGGTGGCGACAACATGTCGATGGCGCACCTCAGGAAGGATTACACCCTGGCCGGTCTGGCCGAAACGGACCTGACCAAGGATCCCTTCCGCCAGTTCGACAAGTGGTTCACCGAGGCGGGCGCCGCCAAGATCCCGGAGCCCAACGCGGCGACGCTGGCGACGGCGACCCGCGACGGCCGGCCCGGCGCCCGCACCGTCCTGCTGAAGGGCGTGGATGGGCGCGGGTTCGTGTTCTACAGCAACTACGAGAGCCGCAAAGGCCGCGAGCTCGAGGCCAACCCCCGCGCGGCGCTGGTCTTCCCCTGGATCGCGATGGAGCGCCAGGTGATCGTGGAGGGCACGGTCACCCGGGTCGCCCGCGAGGAGGCGGAGGCCTATTTCCACAGCCGGCCGCTCGCGCACCAGCTCGGTGCCTGGGCGTCGCCGCAGAGCACGATTGTCTCCGGGCGCAGCGTGCTGGAGGACAATTTCAAGGCCCTGGAAAAAAAGCATGCCGGCCGGCCCGTGCCCCTGCCCCCGCACTGGGGCGGCTACCGCCTGAACCCGGAAACCGTCGAGTTCTGGCAGGGCCGGCGCAATCGCCTGCATGACCGGCTGCGCTATCGGCGCGAGACCGACGGCAGCTGGATCGTCGAACGCCTCGCGCCGTGAAAAAGCGCCGTTCCGCCCCGGTCCCGGCTGGAGCGCCCGCGTCCCTGCTGGCCGCAGCCCTGCGCGCCCAGGGCGAGGGTGTCGTCATCTGCCGCCGGGCGCCGCGCCGCGGCGACTGCGCGCTCGTGTTTGCCAACGACCAGTTCTGCACGATGACCGGCTACACGCCCGCGGAGCTCGCCGGCACCGTCCAGGCCGGCCTGCACCTCGAGCGCACCGACCGCGACCGCCTCGGGCGCTGGCTGCGCCAGGCCCGGCCCGGGCCGCTCGCCGGCGAAGGCTACCTGCTGCGCAAGGATGGATCGATGATCTACACGGCGTGGACCTTCAGCCGCATCCCTGCCGGGGGCGGCCGGTACTACGTCGCCGCCTACCGGGACATGACGGAGAAGCGCAGCCTGCAGGAGGCGCTGGTGCACGCCCAGCGGCTCGACGCCCTCGGCCGGCTCGCCGGCGGCGTGGCACACGACTTCAACAACCTCATCTCCGTCATCAACGGCTACTGCGAGCTGCTCTCCACCCAGGTGGCCGACCGGCCGCGGGCCCTCCACGAGGTGGGCGAGATCCACCGCGCCGGGCGCAAGGCCGCCGCTCTCACCCGCCAGCTGCTCGCCTTCGGCCGCCGGCAGGCCATGGACGCGCGCGTCGTCAATTTCAACCAGATCGTCCGCGACAACGCCGAGATCCTCGAGCGCCTGCTCGGCAGCGCCGGGCAGCTGGTCCTCGAGCTCGCGGCGGACCTCGGCAACGTGCGGGCGGACCCCGCGCAGTTCCAGCAGGTGCTGCTCAACCTCACGATCAATGCCCGCGACGCCCTGCGCGAGCACGGCCGGGTGACGATCCGCACCGCCAACCGCGAGATCCGCCCGCTCTTCAACCGCCGCCTCACCGACTGCCCGCCGGGCCGTTACGTGACCCTCACGGTCACCGACAATGGCGTCGGCATGGACGCCGAGACCCAGAAGCACCTCTTCGAGCCCTTTTTCACCACCAAGCCCGAGGGCCAGGGCACCGGCTTGGGCCTCGCGCTCGTCTATGGCGTGGTGCAGCAGAGCGGCGGCTTCATCAACGTGCGCAGCGAGCCCACCGCGGGCTCGACGTTCGAAATCATGCTGCCCGAGGCCCGCCAGCCGGTCTCCGCGCGGCCGGGTGTCACTCCGGTGGCGCCGGTGCCGCGGATCCGTGGCACCGAGACCGTGCTGCTGGTGGAGCCCGACGACGTGCTGCGCCGCCTGATCGCCGGCGTGCTCAAGGATGACGGCTACCGCGTGGTGGAGGCCCGGCAGCCGACCGAGGCCCGCGCCAAGGTGCGGGCGAAGTCGCGCGGGGTGCGCCTGCTCGTGGCCGACCTGGCCGGGTCCGGCACCAACCTCGCGCGCACCCTGCATGCCGAGCAACCGGGCTTGCGGGTGCTCAACACCTGCCAGCAGAACGCCCCGCAGACCCTCGTGTGGCTCGCGCCCGAGCACCAGTGCTCGCTGCCGAAGCCGTACGCCCTGAGCGAGTTTGTCCGCGTGGCCCGCCGGCTCCTGGACGCCTGAGACCGTAGCGGCATGCGGATCTTCCTCACGGGAGCATCAGGACTGGTCGGCGCCGCCGTGGCCCGTGCGGCGGCGGCAGCCGGGCATGAGGTCATCGGCACCGTCTGGCGGCAGACCCAGGTCCTCGTGCCCGGGCTGGCCCGGATGGAGATCCTCGACCTGACGGCGGCCGGCGCCGTGGCGGCCGCGCTGCAGGCGGCGCGGCCCGACGTGATCGTGAACTGCGCGGCCGTGTCGGAGCCCGGCGCCTGCCTCGCCGATCCGGCCGGCGCGGAGGCCATGAATGTCCGCCTGCCCGGGCAGTTGGCGCAGTCGGGCCTCCGCCTCCTCCACCTGTCCTCGGAGCAGGTCTTCGCCGGCGATCGCACGACGCCGCATGCGCCGGCGGACGAGCCGCGGCCGATCAACCTCTACGGCCGCCAGAAACTCGCGGGCGAGCGGGCGGTCCTCGCGGCGGCGCCGGCGCGCACGGTGGTCGTGCGGCTGCCGCTGCTCATGGGCGACAGTTTCAACCGGCAGCGCAGCCTGCACGAGCGCCTGCTGCTCGACTGGAAGGCGGGGCGCACGGCGCGGCTGTTCACCGACGAGTTCCGGCAGACCTGCACCGCGGCCGGCGTGGCCGCCGTGCTGCTCGCGCTGCTCGGGCGCCCGGGGATCACCGGCATCCGGCACTGGGCCGGCGCGGACCTGCTCTCGCGCCACGAGATCGGGTGCCGGGTCCGCGCACATTTCGGGCTGGGTGAGCGGGACGCGCCCATCGTGGCGGTGACGCGGGCGGATGAGCCGGCCGCCGCGGCGACCCGCCCGGCCTGTCTCGCCCTGGCGGTGGAGCCGCTGGCGACCGAGCTGGGGCTGAGGCCGCAACCCTTCACCGCGCAACTGGCGGAACTCACCGCGCCGCGGGCCGGTCGTCGTTAGCCAATCCCTTTCATCGCGATGAACCTTCACCTCCTGCCCGATCGCACCGGCGCCGCGGCCGAGAACATGGCCCTGGATTTCCTGCTGCTCCAGCGCTACCCGCACCCGGCGGTGCGGTTCCGCCACTACGATTGGCGCCGGCCGGCCTTCACCTTCGGCTACAGCCAGAAGATCGCCTTCGTGCGCGCGCAGGTGGCGGCGCTGGCGGGCGACCCGGCCGCGATGGATCTCTGCCGGCGACCGACGGGCGGCGGCGTCGTGGACCATCGCGAGGACTGGACCTACGCGCTGGTGATCCCGCGGGGCCATCGCCTCGAGGAGGTCCCGGCCGTGCAAAGCTACCGCGCGATCCACGAGGCGCTGGCGGCGGCGCTGCGCGGCCAGGGCGTCGCGGCCGAGGCCAAGGCGGCGGCCGACCCGGAGCCGGTTGACGGCGCGGCGCCGGCGGCCCCCGGCGTGTGCTTTCAGAAGGCCGAGCTCTACGACGTCATCAACCCGGCGACCGGGGCGAAGATCGCGGGCGCGGCGCAGAAGCGGAACAAGCACGGCCTGCTGTTCCAGGGATCGATTTGGCGCCCGGCCGCAGGGGCGGGCGTGGATTGGGACCGGTTCCGCGAGGATTTCGGCGCGGCGCTGGCGGCGGCGCTGGCCGTGGAGGCCGAGCCCGTGCCCTGGCCCGAGCTGGCCGAGCACGAGGTCGATGGCCTGACCGAGCAGTACGCGACGCCGGAGTGGAACGAGAGCCGCTGAGGCTAGTCGGCGGCGCCGATCTCGAAGTCGTAGACCGCGAAATCCAGCAGCCGCGTGTCGGGGCTGCCCTCGAGCTGCACGCCGGGTCGGTCGCTGGTGAGGGTGAGCTCGGTCACGGGACCGGTCAGGGTGAAGACCGGGATGTCGACCGGGGTCCTCTTCTCGCTCAGGAGGCCTTTCCAGAGAATGAAGTTGCCGTGGCGCAGCGTGACCTCGCGCGGCGGCAGGCAGTGCAGGTCGAAGCGCAGGCGCACGGTCAGCGGATCGGTGCCGGGGTCCAGGCGGCGCAGCACGAGCGTGGCCGGGCCGCCGGCCCAGGCCCAGCGGCGGGCGGACTTGCGCTCGACGCCGTAAAAGCCGGCGCCGGGCTCGACGTAGACGATCCGGCTGCCGTCATCGAGCAGGGCCAGGGCCTGCGGCGGCGGCTGGGACTTGGGCAGCATGAACCAGACCCCGCCGGCCACGGCGAGGCCGGCGGCGAGAGCGTAGAGACTTTGGCGCAGGGCGGAGGACATCACCGGGGAAGCTGGGCACTCTGAAACCCGGGGCGAGCCGGAGTTTCAATTTTTTTGCACCGTTTCCGCCGCGGCGGGTGCCGGGGGCGCGTCCTGCCAGAAGTAGCGGCCGCGACGGCTGTGGTCCCAACGGATGGCCACGGCCGCGAGCGCGAGGAGCAGCACGGCGAGGATGAGCTGGCGACGGCGCTGGGCGGCCTCCTTGTCCTCGTAGGGATCCTCGAGCGAGCGGCGGGCGCCGGGCGGGAGCTTGGCGACGGCCGTGAGGGCGGTGCCGAAGGGGATGTTGATCTTCACGCGGCCGTTCACCGCCCAGCCGTTGCCCTCGAGGATGGGCCCGAGCGTGCGCTGGCGGAGCTTGAGCCAGGCGATGACCATTGAGGGGCAGGAGATGGCCAGCATGGCGGCCACGAGGACGAGCGGCAGCTGCCAGGGGGCGAGCCGCGCGAGACCGGTGGCCAGGGTGGCGAGGGCGCCGCCGATGGCGCCGACGGCGACGCCGAGGGCGGCGACCGTGCCGATGTCGATTTTCTTCTGGGCCTCCGTGGCTTTGGCCTTGTCGGCGTTGGCCGTGGTCTCGGCGGCGGTCGCGAGCTTGGTCGAGGAGGCGGCCTCGGCGGCGGCGGCGCGCTTGGCGACCTGCTCCTCGATCATCCGGATGAATTTCTTGTAGGGCGACCAGAAGGCCTGCCGGATGCTGATGGGATTATCGACGATGCTGGTGATGACGGCATCCCAGTCGCGGCCGGCGCGGTCGTAGAAGACGCCGCGGCGGCCGGCGAAGAGGTAGTCGCCGTCACCCTGCGTGAAGCAGGCCGCGATGGTCATCGTGGCGCCGCCGGTGCGCGTGCAGGTGCAGTAGGCGATGTAGGCCTTGCTCATCGCGGCGAGCGCGTTGGGCGCGTCGACGCGGATGCAGAGCTCGGTGGAGCGGCTGTCGAGGAAGAGCGTGCCCGCCTGGAAGACGGCGTCGCGGTCGCGCGAGTAGAAGTCGGCGAAGTTGACGAAGTTGTGCAGCAGCGCGCGCAGGTCGCGGTGGTAGCGCACAAGGCGCTCGACGTCGCTGATGGCCTTGAACTGGGGCTCGAGGGCCTGGTCCCGGGCGAGCAGTTCGGTGAGCACGGGCCGACCCTGCCCGGCGGCGAGCTCGCGGGCGCGGGCGAGGCCGAGCTTTTCGACGGCGGAGCCGGCCTTGCCGCCGAGCCAGGTCTCGTAGGCGGCGAAGCGCGTGTTGAGGTACTGCCACTCGGCCTCGGTGAGCTCGGTCTTGCCGGCGCCGAGCACGGGTGTGACGGCGGCGGCCTGCAGCGTGGCGATGGCGGCGGCCCAGGCGGGGTTGATCCCGCTGGCGAGCGGCAGCGCCCGGCCCGCGGCGACGGTCGCGAGGGGGAAGGCGGCGATCTCGGCGGTGCCGGCCTGCAGGTCCTTGGCCGCGATGGCGGCGTACTCGGCCTCGTTGCGGTTGAGCGCGCCGACGGCGCGGGCGTCGAAGGCCGCGAGGCGGCATCGGGCGAAGAAGTCGTCCACCTTGGCGCGCACGGCGCGGAGCGCGCTGCAGGCGGCGTCGGTGGCATCGCCGAGGACGGCAATGTCCTTGGTGCCGGCCTGGCCGACCCAGGCGATGTAGGCGTCGAGTTCCTTGAAGAACGCGTCGACCTGCGCGGCGGTGATGCCAAGGGCGCCGGTGCGATCCTTGCTGCCCCCGAGACAGGCGATGATGTCCTTGATGAGGGCCTGCGCCGCCGGATCCTCGGTGGCGTCGGGCGGGACGATGCCGTCGCCGTTGAGGGAGCTGGCCGAGAAGATCTTCGCCGTGTCGGCGGCATCGGCGACGGTGATCGCGGCGGCGTCCTTCTTGCCGAGGTTGAGCAGGATCTGGCGGGCGGAGGAGAGGATGATCTGGCCCTCGGGCGTGGCGTCGTTGATGGCGGCGAGCGGCAGCGCGTCATCGCCCTTGAGCAGCTGGCCCGCATCCTTCACGCGCGCGGTGGCCCAGCGCGTGGCGGCCAGGAGCTCGGGCACGCGGATGCGGCCGTCGCCGTCGGTGTCGATCAGGGCGAGGGTCTTCTCGTCGAGCTCCAGGCCCTTGACCGGACAGCTCAGCGCCACCCACAACTTCTGGTCGAGGTGCTCGAGGTTGAGCAGGTCGGCGCCGGTCTCGAGTGCGACCTGGTCGATGCCGCCGGTGCGGAAGAATTTCCAGACGTGGGAGCTTTTTTGGGTGAACATGGGGGAGGCTTTTCGCCGATTTGTAGGCGAAAGAGGACCCGATGGCAACCTCGCGCCGTTTCAGGCGGACGAGGGCGCGGGGCCGCGCTGCAGGGTGATGACGCACTCGAGATGGCGCGTCTGCGGGAAAAGGTCGAACGGCTGGACCGCGGACAACGCGTAGCCGGCGGCGAGGAAGCCGCGGAGGTCGCGCATCTGCGTCGCGGGGTCGCAGGAGACGTACACCACGGTGCGCGGGCCGAAGGCGAAGAGCTGGGCGAGGAACGACTCGTCGCAGCCCTTGCGCGGCGGGTCGATGATCACGGCCGTGTCGGCGGCGGGGAACGTCAGCCCGGCGAAGATCGCCGCGGCGTCGCCCGCCTGGAACGTAGCGTTGGTGATGCCATTGGCGGCGGCGTTTTCGCGGGCGAAGCGGATGGAGGACTCGCTCACCTCGACCCCGGCCACCTGCGTGAAGGCGGACGCGGCGCTGAGCGCGAAGAGGCCGCTGCCGCAGTAGGCGTCCACGAGATACCGCGCCCCGCTGGCCGCGGCCTGGTCCCGCACGTAGCCGGTGAACGCGGGCAGAATGAACGGGTTGTTCTGGAAAAAGTCGCGGGCGAGGAAGTGCAGGCGGAGGGATTGCGGATCGCGGAGACCGGATACCGGAGAGGGCGGTTGTTCGATGATCTCGTGGATCACGGCGTCGTAGTCGGTGACGACGCCTTCCTGGGCGTGGCGGAGAAGCAGCGTGGCGCCGCGTTCGTACTCACCGGCCGCGAGGCGGGCCTGGGTGCGGGCGCGGACCTCCGTCAGTTTTGCGTTGATCTCCGGTGTCGCGATCGGGCACGCCGGCACGTCCGCGATATCGAAACGGGTCCCCTGCTTCAAAAATCCAATCGGCTGGGGCTTAACCTCTCCGGTTTCCGGTATCCGCTTTCCGGTATGAAAATGCGGCGTGATCTTCGAGCGGTAACCAAACTCGCGCGGCGAGCCGATGACGGGTGCGACCGGGAACGTGACGCCCGCCATGTGCTGGAGGAGCTCTTCCACCTGTCGGCGTTTCCAGGCGAGCTGCTCGGCGTAGGTCAGGTGCTGGTACTGACAGCCGCCGCACCGGCCAAAGAGCGAGCACTTGGGCGCGATGCGGTGCGGCGACGGGGTGAGGATGGCGACGAGGTCGGCCTCGGAGAAATTCTTCTGGTTGCGGAAGACGCGGGCCCGCACGCGCTCGCCGGGCAGGGTGAACGGCACCATCACGACCCACTTGCGCTCGGTTTCCCCGGGCAGCGCCGTGCGCCCGAGGCCGACCCCGAGATTGGTCAGCGTCGAGATCTCGAGCTCCAGCTCGTGATGGTACGGAAACGGACGGTCGTTGAATTTCTTTTTGGCCACGGACGACTCCACCAATTCACAAAATGCCGGGATCCCCAATCCTTTTAACCACGGATTACACGGATAACACGGATATTGCGGATGAGACGTGGTCGGATGGCCACCCTCCTTCGCAAGGCCTACGGAGGGCACGGCAAGAGGCACAGAAGGCACAAAAGGAACCAGATGATTTTTACAGGAGGCAACGGAGGGAACAGAGAACGGTAATTGTCACACTCCGTTTCCTCTGTGCCCTCCTGTAAATTGCCTTGGTCTGATCTTGTGCTTCTTGTGCCTTTTGTGGCCATCCTCTCAGGTCCCATCCGCCGAACACCAATCCGTGTTATCCGTGTAATCCGTGGTTAAAGATTTCCTCCGCCGCTGTTCTGCCCTATCGAATGACGGTGGCCATGTCTGACGAAAAGATCACCAGTCTCCAGAATCCGCGTATCAAGCAGCTCGTGAAGCTCCGCGACCGGCGGCCGCGCGACGAGGCGGGCGTGTTTCTCGTCGAGGGCTACCGCGAGATCCGGCGGGCGCTGGAGAAGGAGGTCGCCCTGCAGGAGCTCTATTACGCCCCGGATTGGTTCCTCGGGGAAAATGAGCCCGCGCTGATCGCGCAGGCAAAGGCGGCGGGGGCGAAGGCCTTCGAGCTTTCAAAGGAGGCCTTTGCCAAGGTCGCCTACCGCGAGCGTCCCGACGGCCTGCTGGCGGTGGCGCCGCAGTGGCGGCGGACGCTGGCCGACCTCGACCGCCTGCTCGACGGGCGCACCGAGCCCGCGGCCTACCCGGGCACGGCGGTGCCGGCGGCACGCACGCCGTTTCTGCTCGTCGTCGAGGCCATCGAGAAGCCGGGCAACCTCGGCACCATTTTGCGCAGCGCCGACGCGGCGGGGTGCGATGCCGTGATCGTGTGCGACCCGGTGACGGACATCTTCAACCCCAACGTCGTGCGCGCCTCGACCGGTGTGCTGTTCTCCGTGCCGCTGGTCGTGGAAGAAAGCGCGCACGTTCTCACCTGGTTGCGCAGCCGGCACATCCGCACGGTCGCGACGACCCCCGCGGCCGAGACGCTCTACACCGCCGCTGACCTGCGCGGTCCGCTGGCGGTGATCATGGGCAGCGAGCAATACGGTCTCAGCGAGTTCTGGCTGAACAACAGCGACCTCCCCGTGCGCATCCCGATGGCCGGCCAGGCGGATTCGCTCAACGTCGCCATGGCGACGATCATCACGCTGTTCGAGGCGGTGCGGCAGCGGTCCGGGTAAGGCGCGTCACGAGCACACGGTACGGCGGCAGCAGTGCCACGGCCATGAACAGCTTCACGCCGAGGTCGCCGGCGGCGAGGTGCACCCAGCTGAAATCCGTGCCGGCGAACGCGAGGCTGAAGAAGATCGCCGTGTCGATGATCGAGGCCGCGACGGAGCCCCACAAAGGGGCTTTCCACCAGCTCTGCTGACGCAGGCGGTTGAACACCGCGACGTCGAGCAGCTGCGAGGCGATGAAGGCTGTGCCCGAGGCGATCGCGATCCGCACCGGCGCGAAGATAGCGGAGAAAATCAAGCCGACGCCGAAGCCAACCCAGGCGACCTTGCGCGCGAGCTGTGGGCCGGCCACGCGGTTGCACACATCGGTGACAAAGTACGCCACCGGATAGGAGAATGCCCCCCAGGTGAGCCACGCATTGAGCGGGAACTGCACCAGCACATTCGAGATCAGCACGATCGCCGCCATGGCGAGAGCCGGAAGGATGATCGGGCGGAGATTCATGTCACGGGACGTGGTTGCTGCCGATACCAAGCCACCAGCTCCGCGGTGCCGGCAGCCATGGAAACCTTGGGCGCATAGCCCAAGTCCCGGCGGGCAGCGGTTATGTCGAACCAGTGGTCCTTCGCCAGCTCGGCGGCGATAAAACGGGTCATCGGCGGCTCACCCGCGAGCGGCAGCACGCGCCACGCGGCCTCGCAGACGGAACCGATCGCCGTGGCGGCTCCGAGCGCGATCTTCCGCGTCACCGGCGGCTCACCGAGCGCGGCCAGCAGGCTGTTGATCCAATCCCAGAGGACGACCGGTTCGCCATTGGTGACGAAATATGCCCGGCCCGCCGCCCCCTCTGCTTTGTCACGCATTGCGTGACAAAGATGGAGAGCAGCCTCGGCGTTCAGATGGGCGTCGACGGCGTTTTCGACGTGGACCATGTCGACCCGGTTGCGGCCGGCGCCGATGATGCGCAGGCGGCCGGCCCGGGCGCGGGCGAGGACGCGTGGGACGAGGTGGGGATCGCCGACGCCCCAGATCAGGTGCGGGCGCAGGGCGATCGTGCGAAGCGCGGGGGAGTTCGCGGCGAGGACTTCGCGCTCGGCGATGGCCTTGGTGAGCGGGTACGGACTCGGGCAGTCGGTCGTCAGCGGCAGCGATTCGTCGGCGCCGGCCAGGTCGCGACCGTTGTACACGACGCTCGGCGTGCTCGTGTGCACAAAGGTCCGCACGCCGTGGCGTCGGCAGCCTTCCAGCAGGGCGCGGGTGCCGAGGACGTTGGTGCGGTAAAAATCATCGTAGCGCCCCCACACGCCGACGCGCGCGGCCGTGTGGAACACGGTAGTGATGCCGGCGCAGGCCGCCGCGACGGCAGGCGCATCGTCGAGGGAGGCCCGGATGAATGTCACGCCACGCGTGACAAAGTCGGGGGCCGGGGTGCGGCCGAGCACGGTGACCTGGCGGCCCTGCGCGAGGAGGCGTTCGACGAGGCGCCGGCCGAGGAAGCCGGTGCCGCCGGTGACCAGGGTGTTCATGGCGTGTGCTCTCCCCGGTAGCCCGTGCTTGTCTTTGTCCAACGGGCGAGCGTCAGGCGGTGGATCTTGGCATTGTGGCGCACATCCACCGGAAAATCCGGCTGGAAGAAGAAAAGGTTGATCCCGGCCGTGTGCGGGTGGGCCTTGGCCAGGGCGCGCAATTCCGCGGCGAGGGCGTGCGCCTCGGCGCGGTCGCGGACCTCGGTCTCGACGACCAGCGCGGGCTGCTGCGCGCCGTCCTGGCCGAGTCCGACGAGGGCACAGCGGGCGGCGCGCGGATGCCGGCGGAAGACCTGCTCGCAAGGCTCGGTGAACAGGGGGCCGGTGGCGGTGGTGACCCGCTCGGCCTTGCGGCCGCAGAACCAGAGGCGGCCGTCCGCGTCGATAAAGCCGCAGTCACCCATGCGATGCCAGAGCGCGTCGCCGTCGGTGACCTTGGCGGCGGCGGTGGCGAGCGGGAGCGCGTCGTATTCGCGGGTGACGACGGGACCGCTGACGATGATTTCGCCGATCTCGCCGGTCGGGAGCTCGCGCAGGACGGCGTCGGCCGAGCCGAGCGCGACGATGCGCACCGCGATCTCCGGCAGCGGGCGGCCGACGCAGGCGCCGCGCACGGTGGTGGGATCGATTTCGGCGGCGGAGACGGTGCTGACCGGCAGCGCCTCGGTGGCGCCGTAGGGACTGTGCAGCGATCCGTTGGGCAGCCAGCGGGCGGGGTTCTCCCAGAGCGCGGCCGGTACGGGCGCGCCGGCGCAGAGCACACGCCGGAGCGACGGCAGGGTGATGCCTTGCGCGAGGCAATGGGCCTGGATCTTGCGCCAGAGCGTGGGGGAGCCGAAAGAGTTGGTGATATTCTCCTGCCGGATCGCCTGGATGATCTTGGTCGGGTCCACGGCGGCGGGGCGGCGCGGATCGAGCTCGGGCACCACGGTGGTCATCCCCAGCGCGGGATTGAACAGCGCGAAGATCGGCAGCATCGGCAGGTCCACCTCGCCGGGCGCGATGCCGTAGGTCTCGCGGATGAGGCGGACCTGGGCCTCGAACATGCCGTGCTCGTAGCACACGCCCTTGGGGGCGCCGGTGGAACCGGAGGTGAAGAGGATGGCGGCGAGGTCGGTGGCGGCGGAATTTACGATTTCAGATTTACGATTTACGACATCGTAGGTGGTTCGGGCGGTGGGCGAACCGCTGGCCCACACACGGATGCGGATGCTCTTGAAGGCGGAAAGGAAAATGCGGCTGATGACTTGGGCGAGCGGGAGGCCGATGAGGGCGCGGGGTTGGGAGCGGCGGACGCAGTGGAGGAAGTTCCGCAGTCCCATGCCGGGATCGATGATGACGGGGACGGCGCCGATCTTGAACAGGGCGAAGGCGACGGCGATGAGCGGCAGGCCCTGTCGCACCATGAGCAGCGTGCGGTCGCCGCGGCGGATGCCGGCGCGGGTGAGGCGATGGCACCAGGCATCGACCTCACGATCGAGCTCCGCGAACGTGAGCGTGAGGTAGTCGATGCGCCCGTCGGCCGTGCGGCCGCGGGGGATCTTCAGGGCCGGGTGGTCCGGCTGGCGGGCCGCCATGAGCGGCAGGTGGCGCGCGATGTTGGCGGATTCGGCCATCGGGGCGGCCCCGGCATCAATCTTGTTTCAGGGCCGGCAGCTGGCGCATCAGGTTGGCCTGCCACGGCAGCAGGATCTCGTCCAGGTGCTTGGGTCGACGGGCGATCTGGGCGAGCTGGGAACGCGTGGCAATGAGGGTCGGCTCGAGCGACAACTTGCCGGCGAGCTTATCCCGCTCGGCGCGGATGCGATCCTGCAGCGCGACCTCGGCGTGCGTGAGCGAGACGTGGTTGGGATCGCGGCCGCGGCGGCGCGGCAGCGTGTGCGGATCGCGGGCGAGGCCGGTGCGCACGGCGGCGGAGAGCGAGGGGAAGAGGCGGGTGTGCCGCTTGCCGAGATGGATCTGGGCTAAAATGGCGGCCTCGGCGTCGCCCGCCTCGGCGGCGTTGGCGATCTGGAGGAGAAGCTTGTTGCCGCAGACCTTGAAGGGCGGCGTGTCGATGCGCTGGGCCTGCTCCTCGCGCCAATGCCACACGGCATGGAGGACGCCCAGGCCGCGGCCGCGGAGCTTCTCGCTCTGGCCGATGCGCCAGTCGTTTTCATCCGGCGGCGCGAAGCCCGTCAGGCCCGACTCGATCTGGGCCAGGCACTGCTGCTCCAGCCATTCCATGCGGCGCAGGCGGACGAGCTCGCGTTTCAGGAGATCGCGCAGGGCGGGCAGGTGCCAGACGTCGAGGGCGGCGTAATCGAGCATCTTCTTGGTCAGTGGACGCTGGGACCAGTTGGCCTTCTGCGAGTCCTTCGCGAGCTTCACCCCGAAGTGATCCTCGAGCAGCGAGGCGAGGCCGACGCGCGGACGGTTGAGCAGCTGCGCGGCCAGCATGGTGTCAAAGATGCTGTGCGGGCGGAACTTGCAGAGATCCTGCAGAAGGCGCAGGTCGAAGTCGCTCCCGTGCATGATGATGTGCTTCTTGGCGAGGCGGTGCCAGAGACCGGTGAGGTGCAGGCCGGCGAGGGCGTCGACGAGGAAGACCTGCCCGTCGACCAGAAACTGCAGCAGGCAGAGCCGGGTCTTGTAGTGGTACATGTTGTCGGCCTCGGTATCGAGGGCGACCTCGTCCACGCGATCGAGCGCCGCAAGCAGCGGCGAGAGCTGATCCTGGCGGTCGATGAGTTGGTAGGCGGGCAGGCGAGCCACCGTCTTGACGCCGAGCAGGCGACGCAGACGCAAGGGAAGGAAGCGGGAAATCATCAGTCTGTCGCGGCAAGCGCGACAGACTGAACGCTCAACGCTGAACGCCGAACGTTCAACGCTCAATTATGGCCCGCCGCGGGTAGCTACGAGCGTGAGCGAGTGGTTGTTCGGCATGCGCTGCGTTCGCCACTCGCTCACGCTCGTAGCTACCGGGAGGCCGCCGTCATCCCTTCCCAGGCGGTCAGGAAGGCGTCGATCAGCTGCGGCAAGTCGGCGCTGTAGCCGCCCTCGAGGATGGCGGCGGCGGGGAGGCCGGACTCGCGCAGCCAGCGGCCCAGGGTGGCGAAGTCCTCGGCTTCCAGGGTCATGCTCGTGATCGGGTCCTGGGCGTAGGAGTCGAAGCCGGCGGAGACGAGGACGAGGTCGGGTTTGAAGGCGATGACCGCGTCCCACGAGGCTGCCAGTGCAGCCATGTGCTCCGGCCGCGGGGTGTGGGGGCGGACGGGCCAGTTGCGGCAATTGTCGAAGGACGTGGTGCCGGTGCCCGGGTAGCCCGGGGATTGGTGCACCGAGGTGAACAGAACGCCGGGGCGGCGGCGCAGGATGGCCTCGGTGCCGTTGCCGTGGTGGGCATCGAAGTCCCAGATGGCGACGCGGGCGACGCCCTTGGCCTGCGCGTGCAGGGCGGCGAGGGCAATCTGGTTGAGGTAGCAGAAGCCCATGGCCTGGTTGGCCGTGGCATGATGCCCGGGCGGACGCATGAGGCTGAAGGCCGGTTTGCCGGCCAGGGCGGCATCGGTTGCGGCGCAGGCGGCCTCGACGGCCCGGCGGGCGTGGTCGGCGATGCCAGGGAAGAAAGGGGTGTCGGCGTCGAAGTCGCGCGGCTGAAGGAGACGCTTGAGGTGCCCGGGCGTGTGGCCCCGCAGGAGGGTTGCATCGGTGGCGACGCCGGGGACCTGCCAGGTCCAGCCGGGATGGGCGGCCTGCAGATGTGGCACCGTCCGGGTGACGCGGGCCGGCTGCTCGGGCCGCATGGACGAGCCATAGGCGGCGCAGTGCGGGTCGTGGAGGATGAGCATGGGGCTGGGAAACAATGGTGGGAATGTGGAAATCAGGAAAACAGGAAAAGGCATCCGGTCCACTGGTGCCGACCGCGCAGACGTCATATTCCTGATTCCCTGATTTCCACATTAACCCGGACCAGCCTAGAACGATTTTGCATGCTGGCGGGGTCTGGTCCACGGTGCGGCCATGAAGGTTGTCGTGCTCTGTTCTGGCGGGATGGACTCCGTGACGGCACTCCATTGGGCGCGACGCGAGCATGAGGTCGCGGCGGCGCTGAGCTTCGATTACGGCTCGAAGCACAATCACCGGGAGATCCCGTTTGCACACGAACACGCCGCGCGGCTCGGGGTGCGGCACGAGACCGTGACGCTGGATTTCATGGATCGGTTGTTCACCTCGGACCTGCTCAAGGGCGGGGGCGAGGTGCCGGACGGACATTACGAGGCGGCGAACATGCAGCGGACCGTCGTGCCGTTCCGCAACGCGATCATGCTGTCGATCGCCTGCGGGTTCGCCGAGAGCGCGGGGGCCGAGGCCCTGGTGATCGCGGCGCACGGCGGGGACCACGCGATTTACCCGGACTGCCGCGAGGAATTCATGCGCGCGATGGGTGATGCGATGCGGCTGGGAACGTATGCGGGCGTGAAGCTGCTCCGGCCCTTCATCGACCTGACCAAGGGCCGGATCGCGGCCGAGGGCGCGCAGTTGGGCGTGGATTTCTCCCGCACATGGTCCTGCTACAAGGGCGGCGCCGTGCATTGCGGCACCTGCGGCACCTGCGTGGAGCGCCGCGAGGCCTTCATCGCGGCGGGGCTGAAAGACCCGACGGAATATGCGTCAAACGCCCCGCTGCCGCCCAAGCCCAAGGCATTTTAACCACGGATTGCACGGATGCCACGGATTCGGCGCATGGGGCTTGGTTGGATGGCCACAAGAGGCACAAAAGGCACAGAAGATAATATGCCCCTCCTGTGCTTCTTGTGCCTTTTGTGGCCATTGCCTTGGTGTCCATCCGTGTCATCCGTGAAATCCGTGGTTAACTCCTTCCGATGCTGATCGCCGAGATCTTTCATTCCCTGCAGGGCGAAGGTGAGCTGACGGGTGTGCCGTCGGTCTTCGTGCGCACGAGCGGATGCAACCTGCGGTGCAACTGGTGCGACACGCCGTATGCTTCGTGGCACCCTGAAGGGAAGCCGCGCTCGGTCGAGCAGGTGGTGGCGGCGGTGCAGGCCTACCCGACGGCCCGGCATGTGGTGCTCACCGGCGGCGAGCCGATGATCGCGCCGGAGATCCGCGCGCTGGCGGAGGAGCTCAAGCTGCTGGGTTACCACCTCACGATCGAGACGGCGGGCACGGTGGCACCGGAGGGCATCGCGTGCGACCTGGCTTCGCTGTCGCCGAAGCTCCTGAATTCCGCGCCGGACGCCCGCCTCAGCCAGACCTGGCGCAAGAAACATGAAACCCTGCGCTGGCAGCCGGCGGTGGTGCAGGCCTGGCTCGATGCGTACGCGTGGCAGTTGAAATTCGTCGTGGCACAGCCGGCCGACGTGGAGGAAATCGAGGGCATGCTGCGGGCGCTCAAGCGCGAGATTCCGCCGCACAAGGTCCTGTTGATGCCGGAGGGCGTGACCGTGGAGGCGATCCGCGCGCGCGCCGGCTGGCTGGGTGAACTGTGCAAGGCGCGCGGTTATCGTTACGCGCACCGGCTGCACCTGGAGCTGTATGGCAACCGACGCGGCACCTGAGGAGCGGCACCCTCCCCTGCCCCGGCGGCTGTCGGAGGAACTCGCGGAGGTGCGCAACCGGTTCGCCGAGCGCCCGGTAACGCTGCGTGAGGTGATCTACACGCTACGCGGCCGGGCCTACACGCTGCTTCTGATTCTGCTCTCGCTGCCGTTCCTGACGCCGCTGCCGCTGCCGGGATTGTCGACGCCCTTCGGGCTGGCGATCGGCTTCATTGCGCTGCGCCTGAGCCTCGGGCAGCGGCCCTGGCTGCCGATGAAGCTCCAGCGCAAGGAGCTCCCCGCGGGATTTTTCAGCAAGGTCTTCACGGTGGCAGCGCGGGTGATCGCGTTCCTCGAGAAGTTCCTGCGCCCGCGCCTCGCGCCGCTCACGGCGTCGACCGTGCTGTTGCGGATGCACGCGTTCGTGATCCTGCTCGCCGCGCTGACGCTGCTGCTGCCTTTGCCCATCCCGTTCACCAACTCCTTCCCCGCCTGGGCGATTTTGCTGCTGGCGGCCGGGCTGCTGGAGCGCGACGGGTACTTCATTCTCGCCGGGTACGTGGTCTTCGTGCTCGGCGTGTTTTACTTTGTGTTCCTGGGCGAGGCGGCCGTGCAGCTGGTGGATGCGCTGTGGCAGTGGTTGCGGGCGTGAACCGGGGGTGATCGGGCGCGCGCAAGTGCGCTGGCCTACGGGTAGAGCTCGCCGGGGAACGCCTGGCCGTCGATCAGCACGCCGGTGCAGTGGGTGGTGTATTCGAAGGGATCGCCGTCGTAGAGGGCGACGTCGGCGTCCTTGCCGACTTCGAGTGAACCCACGCGGTCGGCTACGCCGAGGATCTTGGCGGCGTCGATCGTGACGCTGGCGAGGGCGGCCTCGAATGGCAGTCCGCCGCGTCCGACGGCCACGGCGGCCTCGAAGAGGATGACCCGGGATTTAGGCACGTAGCTCTCGTAACCGCTCTGGAGCGCAAAGGGCACGCCCGCGGTGCGCAGCGCTGCCGCGGTCTCGTAGCTGAGATTCTCCATGTCACCGAAGGAGCGCTGCATCGTCGGATGCAAAATCACGGGGAAGCCGCTGGCCTTGATCTCGGCGAGGACGAGCTGGGCGTCGGCGCAGCCGTCGAGGACGATGCGCAGGTTGAACTCCCGCGCGAGGCGCAGGGCCGACACGATGTCCTGCTGGCGGTGGGCGGTGATGAGCAGGGGCTGCGTGCCGTCGAGGGCGCGGAGGAGCGTCTCGAGTCGGAGATCGCGACCGGGGCGCTTGGCCTCGTCGGCCGTCTGGAGCTTGCGGCCGTATTCCTGGGCCTTGATGAGCTCGGCGCGCAGGAGCGCGACGGCCTTGGAGCGTGTGCCGGGCGACTTGCCGGCCTGCTCGGTGGTCCCGGCGCTGCCAAGGGAGACGGCGGTCATGGCCGCGGGCTTGATCGCGTCCTGGTCGGCGGTGCGGCCGAGGGTTTTCACCACCATGGTCTGACCGGACACCAAGGTGCCGGGCGCGTGACCGGTGTTGACGGTCGTGACGCCGAAGGAACGCAGGTAGGCGACGAGCGGGTCGCGGGGATTATAGGCGTCGAGGGCGCGCAACTCGGGTTGCACGGGTGCGGATTTCTCCAGCATGTCCTGATCCTGCGGCTGGTTGAGGATGCCGGTGAGGCCGACGGTCGCGCGGGCATCGATCAGGCCGGGGGTCACGACCTTGGCGCGGATGACGCGGTGGTCGGCGGTGTACATGCGATCGGCCGCGGGACCGACGTAGGCGATCTTGCCGTCGCGAACGAGGATGAGGCCATCGGTGATGGTCGCGCCGGCCATCGTGTGGACGGTCTCGCCATGGATGGCGACGGGCATCGCCGGCTCGGCGGCGGCGGTGGTGGTGGCAAGCGAGGCGATGACCCCGAGGAGAGAAAGAGAACGAGAAAGAGCTCTCATTGGGCACCTCCCTGGCTGGCGGCGATGATCAGGTCCCAGGCGCTGCCGAAGCAGCAGAGGGTGACGCGCTTCGGGTCGCCGGCACCGATGCCGCCGTGGGCGTAGAGGCGGTCCTGCGGGTCGGCGAGATCGAAGACCCTAGTCCCCTCGACCCAGGTCTGCTCGACCTCGGTGTAGATGCTCAGCGGATCGCCGGAAAGGATGATGAAGTCGGCGTCCTTGCCGGGCTCGAGCGTGCCGATGCGATCGTCGAGGCCGAGGATCTTCGCGTTCGCGATCGTGAGTCCGCGGAGGGCGCCCTCGCGGGTCATGCCGCCGCGCACGGCGAGGCCGGCCGAACGGAGGAAGAGGCGCGAGTCGGTGACGCCGTCGTCGGTGTGGAAGCCGACCGTGACGCCGGCCTGCTCGAGCACGGCGCCGGTGCGGAAGCTGAGATCGCGGGCCTCGAGTTTTCCGCCGGGCGAGTCGATCACGATGATCGAACACGGCACGCCGGCGGCGGCGATTTCCGGGGCGACCTTCCAGCCGTCGCTGACGTGGTGAAGGGCGACCTTGAAATTGAACTCCTTGGCGAGGCGCAGGACGGTGAGGATGTCGTCGTGGCGATGCGTGTGATGCTGGGCGATGCGCTGGCCCTGCAGGACCTGGCCGAGCATCTCGAGGCCGAGGTCGCGCGCCGGCAGTTTCTCGGGGTCGCCCTTGGCGCGTTCGTTCTTGGCGAGATATTCCTGAGCCTTGATGAATTGCTCGCGGACGAGGGCGGCGGATTTGCCGCGCGTGCCGGGGAACGGACCGTTTTCGCGGATGGAGTTGGTGCCGTTGGCCATCTTGAGTCCGCCGGCGGGCGTGCCGTCGGGCAGCGGGATCAGCAGATCGTCGATCGTGCGGGCGGGGCGCAACTTGAGGTAGAGTGTCTGCCCGCTGATGAGGTGGCCGGAGCCGGGCATGACGTTGACGGTGGTGATGCCGCCGGCGCGGGTCTTCTGGAGGCGGGTGTCGCGGACGTCGAATGAGTCGAGAATGCGCGTGTCGGGCTGGATGGGACCGGAACCGTCACCGCCACTGCCGCCGCCGATGTGGCTGTGGGAGTCGATGAGGCCGGGCATGATGACCTTGCCGGTGACGTCGACGATCGTGACGTCGGCGGCGAGGCGAGCAGCCGCGGCGTCACCGAGGGCGACGATGCGACCGTGTTGGACGAGCAGGACGCCGTTGGCGATGGGCGCACCGGCGACCGGGATGATTTGCGCGCCGGTGAAGGCCACGGGCTTTTCCTGGGCGGACAGCGGCAGCAGCAGCGCGGCAATCAGCGCGCTGAGGCCGAGGGGGCGGGAGCACATGCGGCCAGCAAAGCCGGCGCGGCCGCGCAGGCAAACGGAAAGGCTTACGCGGCGGGGGCGCGCCGGGCCGGGACGAGCAGCGAGACGATGATGGAGAGGCTCAGGATGGCGCCGATGATGCCGAGGGACCAGGTGATGGGGAACTTGCCGCCGAAGGCGTCGTTGAGCCACACCATCTTGAGGCCGACGAAGATGAGCACGAGGCCAAGGCCGTACTTCAGGTAGTGGAACTTGTGCATCACGCCGGCGAGGAGGAAGAACATCGCGCGCAGGCCGAGGATGGCGAAGACATTGGAGGTGAAGACCACGAGTGGTTCGCGGGTCAGCGCGAAGATCGCGGGCACGCTGTCGACGGCGAAGATGATGTCGGAGAGTTCCAGGAACACGAGGCCCACGAACAGCGGCGTGGCGTAGATGAGCCCGTCGGGCTTGCGCAGGAAGAAAGCCTGGCCCTCGAGCTTGGGGGTCACGCGCACGAACTTGCGGAGGAGGCGGATGACCGGGTTCTTCTCGGGTTCGATCGGCTTCTCGGGGGCGAAGAGGATCTTGAGACCGGTGAGGATGAGGAAGGCGCCGAAGATCCAGACGACCCAGTGGTACTGCATCAGCACCGAGCCGAGCGCGATGAAGATGATGCGGAAGACGAGCGCGCCGAGGATGCCCCAGAAGAGGACGCGGTGCTGGTACTTGGCGGGGATGCCGAAGTAGGTGAACACCACGACGAAGACGAAGATGTTGTCGACCGCGAGGGACTTCTCGACGACGAAGCCCGTGAGGTACTCGAGGCCGGTCTGCTTCGCGAGGGCGAGGTGATCGAGTCCCGCGAGCCGCGGGTCGAGCGGCAGGCGATACTGCGCAAACTCATAGAGGCCCCAGCCAAACAGCAGGGCCAGACCGACCCAGAAGATGCTCCAGCCGAGCGCCTCCTTGAACCCGACCTCATGGGCCTCGCGGTGGAACACCCCCAGGTCGAGGGCGAGCACGACGAGCACCCCGAGGGTGAACAGGCCGTAGAACCACCAGTAATCGGCGAAGGGAAAGAGGAGCGGAACATCCATGCGAAAGCTGCGAAGAAATGCAGGTCCACAGACGGGACAAGACGATCAGGGGTGGAATCCGGCGCCTCGTTTCCAGTGGTAAGCTGGGGAGGTGGGAAACTCCTGAGGCCTCACGCGGAGGCGCGGAGGGCGCGGAGTTTAGAACCACGGATTACACGGATTTCACTGATGGATATCTGGCGCATGAAGCGTGGCTTGAGGGCCACAAAAGGCACAAGAGGCACAGAAAATGGAATTCTGACTTTGTGCTTTTTGCGCCTTTTGTGGCCATTCTCTCAGGCCCCATCCGCCTGACACCAATCCGTGTAATCCGTGGTTCTAAACTCCGCGCCCTCGGCGGCTTACCCTTACTGGTGCTTCTGCCAGTCGAGCTTGTGCTGGTCGATCCAGCGGTAGTGGTCGGCGTAGCGCAGGCCGGCGGCGGCGTTCTCGTCGAGGATGACCGTGGCGCGCGGGTGCATCTGCAGGGCCGAGCCGGGGCAGATCGCTGACAGCGGGCCCTCGACCATGTGCTCGACGGCGCGGACCTTGGCCGGGCCAAAAGCGAGGAGGAGGCAGCGGCGGGCGTCGAGAATCGTGCCGATGCCCATGGTGATGGCGTGCTTGGGCATGGACTCCAACGAACCGAAGACGGCGCTGTTGTCGCGCAGGGTCTGCTCGGAGAGGATCTTGATCCAGGTGCGCGAGCGGAGCGAACCGGTGGGCTCGTTGAAGCCGATGTGACCGTTGCGGCCGAGCCCGAGGAGCTGGATGTCGATGCCGCCGGCGTCGGCGATGCGCTGCTCGTAGCCGCGGCACTCGGCGTGGAGGTCCTTGGCCGTGCCGTCCGGCACGTGGGTGCGCTTCTGGTCGATGTTGATGTGCCGGAAGAAATTCTCGCGCATGAACCAGCGGTAGGACTGGTCGTGCGTGGCCGGCAGGCCGACGTACTCGTCGAGGTTGAAGGTCGTGACGCGGCTGAAGTCCAGGCCCTCGTCGCGGTGCATCCGGATCAGTTCCTGGTAAAGCCGCAGGGGCGTGCGGCCGGTGGCGAGCCCGAGCACGGCGTCCGGCTTGTCGCGGACGACCCGGGCGATGATCTTGGCGCCGAGGAGGCAGCCGATCTCGGCATTTTCACGGATGAGGACTTCCATGGCGGGGCAAGGACTACGCGGGCGGGCGGCGGCGGACAAGCGCCGACTGGGGGATGATCAGGCCTTCAGGCGCGCCCGGAGCTTTTTGACCTCGGGACTGACGGCGCCGCAGGCGCCGGTGCTGCCACAGCCCTTGGCCGGGTCGCGGCGCACGGTGCGCCAAAGCAGCGCGATTGCGGCGATGGCCACGACGGCGAGGGCGACGAACGTCTGGGTGGCGGGAGACATGTCAGTAACCGAAGGCCCGGCCGAGCTGATAGATGATGAAGCAGACCACCCATGCCGTGCCCGTCATATAGGCGATCTGGAAGAGCGGCCAGCGCCACGAGTTGGTCTCGCGCTTCACGACGGCGACGGTGCTCATGCATTGCATGGCGAAAACGTAGTAGACCATCAGGACGACGCAAACGAGCGGCGTGAAAAGCGCGGCGCCGTCGGGCCAGGTGGCGCTGCGCAGGGTGTCGCGCAACGGGGCGATGTCCTCCTCGGCGTCAGCGACGCCGAAGATCACGCCCATCGAGCTGACAAACACCTCGCGCGCGGCGAAGGAAGTGACGAGACCGATGCCGATGCGCCAGTCGAAGCCGAGCGGCTTGATGACGGGTTCGATCAGGTGTCCAGCCTGGCCGGCGTAGCTGGCCGCGATCTGCACGTCGGGCGTGGCCGCAGGATCGGGGTGCTTGGGATAGGTCGTCAGGAACCACAGCACGATGGAGATGCCGAGGATGATGGTGCCGGCGTTCTTGAGGAAGAGCCAGCCGCGCTCGACCATATGCCGCAGGATCTCGCCGAGGCGCGGCGGCTGGTACGGCGGCAGCTCGAGGATCATCGGCGCCGGCGCGCTCTGCAGCAGGGTCCGCTTGAAGAGCCAGGCAAAGCCGAAGGCACCGGCGGTGCCGAGGGCATACATGCCGAACATGATCGCCACCTTGGTGGTGGTGGGCACGGTTTCGCTCGGGAGCAGCGTGGCGATCATGAGCAGATAGACCGGCAGCCGCGCGGAGCAGCTCATGAGCGGGGCGACGAGGATCGTCACGAGGCGGTCCTTCGCGTTCTCGATCGTGCGCGTCGCCATGATGCCCGGGATGGCGCAGGCGTAGGAGCCGAGGAGCGGGATGAACGACTTGCCGTGCAGGCCGACCTTGCTCATCGGGCGGTCCATCAGGAAGGCGGCGCGCGCCATGTAGCCGGTGCTCTCGAGCAGGCCGATGAAGAAGAAGAGGATCAGGATCTGCGGCAGGAAGATGACGATGCCGCCGACGCCACCGATGACGCCATCGGTGAGGAGGTCGCGTAAGTCGCCCGGCGCCATCCCGGCCTGGACCCAGGCCGCCAGCGCAGCCATCTGCTCGTCGATCCACGCCATGGGCGGCTCGGCGAGGCTGAAGATCGAGAAGAACAGCGCGACCATGATGACGGCGAAGCAGAGCCAGCCCCAGAGCGAGTGGACGAGGACGGCGTCCACGCGGTCGGAGAGCGAGGGCCCGGCGGAGCGCGGACGGCGGATGACGTCGCGGCAGAGATGGTTGATGGCGTCGTAACGGCTCTTGATCAGCGTGGCGGACCAGTCGGTCCCCTGCTCCTGCCACCGCTCTTGCCAGGTGTTCAACACCGTGGCGGTACGCGCGCTGTGCGGGGTCGAGCCGGCGACGCGGACGGCGTCGAAATCCGTGAGCAGGAGCAACGCCTCGGCGCGGGCGACGAGCGGCGAGCGGCCGTCGGCATCGACCAGGGAAGCCTGCAACTCGGCGACCGCCGGCGCGATCGGTGCCGGGACATCCCACGAGTGCCGCGCGAGGGGCAGCTCGGCCCGGCTCATCGCCAGGCGCAGCTCGATGAGGCCCTTGCCGTTGACGGCTTCGCAGGCGATGACGGGCACGCCGAGTTCATCTTCCAGTTTGGCGTGATCGATTTTCGCGCCGCTGCGGGCGGCGAGGTCCATCATGTTGAGCGCGACGATGACGGGCCGGCCGAGGTCGAGGATCTGGTGGACGAGGTAGAGGTTGCGCTCGAGGTTGGAGGCATCGATGACGCAGATGATGCGGTCGGGCTGCGGCGTGTCGGCGCGGCGGCCGAGCAGGACGTCGCGCGTGACGGCCTCATCGGGCGAGCGCGCGGCGAGAGAGTAGGCGCCGGGCAGGTCGATGATCTTCATCGGCCGGCCGTGCTGGGAAAAGGCCTCACCGATCTTCTTCTCGACGGTGACGCCCGGATAGTTGCCGACTTTCTGGCGGAGGCCGGTCAGGGCGTTGAAGAGCGTGGTCTTCCCGCAATTCGGGTTGCCGACCATCGCGTAGACCGGGGTGCGGCCATCGTGGCCCAAGGCTCGGGCCGGCCCGGAGTCGGGGGCGATGTGGGCCGGCAGATCCGGCCGCGGGGCGGAAGACTGGCTTCCGGCGCGTGGTGCTTCAGGCATGACCGCGCGGAACGCTTAGCGGGCGCCGGCCGGCAAGTGTTCCACGAGGATGCTGCGGGCGGCGTCGTGATTGAGGGCCAGACGGGTGCCGTTCACCAGGCAGAGGCTCGTCGTCGTGCCGGAAATCTTCGTGACCAGGGAGGCCTCGCCAAAACCCATCTCGCGGATGCGCTGGCAGAAACTTTCGTCTCCGGTCAGGCGGCAAATCCGGCCGGTGAAACCAGCGGGGAGCTGGCAGAGCGGCATGTGGGATTGGGGGCTGGTGTGACTCAAGGCGCAGGAAAGTTGATAAAACTGAGACTGAGTTTCAAGGGCAACATGACGCTTTCGCCAGAAATAAAAAGCGCGGTCGGTTGACCGCGCTTCGCTAATAGTTGGCGGGGGCTCAGCGCCGCCGGCGCTTGACCGCTAGTTGGACACCGGCGAACCGCACCATGTTCTGCAGGTGCTCGAATTCGTTGGGGTCCAGGTGCTTGGCGTCGCGCATGGCCTGTTCGGCCCGCTTCAAGGCCTCTTCGACGGCCTTTTCGTCGATCTGCTCTTCGGTGATGGCGCGCTCGGCGAGGACGGAGACCTTGTCGCCGTCGATCTCGGCAAAGCCGCCGCCGACCGCGAGGTGCAGGGTCTGGTTGCCCTTGGTGACGCGCAGTTCGCCGTCCTCGACCTTGGTGAGGAGGGGAATGTGGCCCGGGAGGATGCCGACCTCACCCTCGAGCGTGGGAATGACCACGCTGTCGATGGTGTCAGAGTACACCTTCGCCTCGGGCGTGACAATTTCGAGTGTGAGCGGCATGGCGGATTACTTCTTCGTGGCGGCGAGCACCTCGTCGATGCCGCCCTTCATGTAGAAGTCGCCTTCCGGCACCTGGTCGAGCTCGCCGGAAAGGATCATCTTGAAGCCGCGGATGGTCTCCTTGACGGAGACGTACTTGCCGGGGGAGCCGGTGAAGACTTCCGCGACGGAGAACGGCTGCGAGAGGAAGCGCTGGATCTTGCGGGCGCGGTAGACGGTCTGCTTGTCCTCGGGCGACAGTTCGTCGAGGCCGAGGATCGCGATGATGTCCTGGAGATCCTTGTAGCGCTGGAGGACGCGCTGGACCTCGCGGGCGACGAAGTAGTGCTCATCGCCGACGACGTCGGGCGCGAGGGCCTTCGAGGTCGAGGCGAGCGGATCGACGGCGGGATAGATGCCGAGCTCGGCGATGGAGCGCTCGAGCACGATCGTCGAGTCAAGGTGCGCGAAGGTGTTCGCGGGGGCCGGGTCGGTGAGATCGTCGGCGGGCACGTACACGGCCTGGAAGGAGGTGATGGAACCCTTCTTGGTCGAGGTGATGCGCTCCTGGAGGTTGCCCATCTCGGAGCCGAGGGTGGGCTGGTAACCGACGGCGGACGGCGAGCGGCCGAGGAGGGCGGACACCTCGGAGCCGGCCTGGGAGAAGCGGAAGATGTTGTCGATGAAGAGGAGCACGTCCTGGTTCTTCTCGTCGCGGAAGTACTCGGTCATCGCGAGGGCCGAGAGGGCCACGCGCATACGGGCGCCCGGCGGCTCGTTCATCTGGCCGTAGACGAGCGCGACCTTGGACTTGGTGAGGTCCTTCTGGTCGATGACGCCGGCCTCGGACATCTCGTGGTAAAGGTCGTTGCCCTCGCGGGAGCGCTCACCCACGCCGGCGAACACGGAGTAACCACCGTGGGCCTTGGCGATGTTGTTGATGAGCTCCATGATCACGACGGTCTTGCCGACGCCCGCACCGCCGAAGGCGCCGACCTTGCCGCCCTTGGTGAAGGGGGCGATGAGGTCGATGACCTTGATGCCGGTCTCGAGGATCTCGGCGCTGGTGTTCTGCTCGACGAGGGACGGGGGCGGACGGTGGATCGGGTACTTCTTCTGGTAGGCCACGGGACCGCGGCCATCCACGGTGGCGCCGGTGACGTCAAAGATGCGGCCGAGCACGCCCTCACCGACCGGGACCGAGATGGGGGCGCCGGTGTCGGTGACTTCCATGCCGCGGACGAGGCCCTCGGAGGAGGACATCGCGATCGTGCGGGCCACGCCGGCGCCGAGGTGTTGCTGCACCTCGAGGGTGAGCGACTGCTTCCGGCCGGCGGCGTCGAAATCGATCGTCAGCGCCTGATAGATGGGCGGGATGGTGTTTTCCGCGAATTGGACGTCAACGACAGGGCCGATGACTTGGACGATTTTGCCGGTATTGCTCATGACGGGAAGGACGGGGTGTTGGATTTGAAGGGGGATCAGGCGGCGAACGACGCGGCGGCGATCTCAAGGATTTCCTGGGTAATCGCGGCCTGGCGGGCCTTGTTGTATTCGAGGGTGAGGTCGCCGAGGAGCTTCGTGGCGTTGTCCTTGGCGGTCTTCATCGCGACCATGCGCGCGCTGTGCTCGGAGGCCTTGGCCGAGAGCACGAGCTGGTAGAGGTGGCGGTTGACGTAGAAGGGGAGCAGGGCCTCGAGCACTTCCTGCGCGTTGGGCTCGAAGAGCATCTCGCGCGTGTCGGCCGTCTTGGCGTGACCGGCCTCGGCCTGCGCGTGGCCCACGAATTCCTGGAGGTTGGCGAGCGGGAGCACCGGGCGGAGCGTGGGCTCCTGCACGAGGGTGTTCTTGAAGCGCGGGTAGATGACCTCGATCGTGTCGATGATGCCCTCGAGGAAGTGCTTCACCATGAACTCGGCGGCGACCTTGACCTCGTTGAACGCCACGCGGTCGGTCACCTGGAAGTCGGCGACCATGTCACGCTTCGTGCGCGAGATGAACTGCGCGCCCTTGCGGCCGACGACGTAGAACTTGGCCGGCGACTTGATGTCGGTGACGAGCTTGAAGAGGTTGGCGTTGAGCGGGCCGCAGAGGCCCTTGTCGGTCGTGACGAGCAGAATGCCGCGCGTACGGACCGGGCGCTCGACGAGGAACGGGTGCTGGGACTCCTCGACGCGGTGGGCGAGCGTGGCGAGCATGCTGGCCATGAGCTGCGTGTAGGGCCGGCCGGCGAGCGCGGCCTGCTGCGCCTTCTTCATCTTCGACGCGGCCACGAGCTCCATCGCCTTGGTGATCTGGCGAGTGTTCTTGACCGACTTGATGCGCCGGCGGATGTCGCGGGTGGAAGCCATCGGGAGTTACGATTTACGAATTACGATTTACGAGGGCGGGAGGTGGGCGGTTGGGTGAAGGGCGATTGCGGGTTTGGATCAGGAAATCGTAACTCGTAATTCGTCCTTCGTAAATCCACTCAGCCGTTGTAGCTGGCCTTCCACTCGTCGCACGCGGCCTGGAGCTTGGCCTCGAGGTCCTTGTCGAGGGCGGCCTTGGTGCGGATCTCGGTGAGGAGGGCGTCCTTGCGGGCGGCGAAGAACTCCTTCAGCGAGTTCGCGGCGGCGACGACCTTCTTGGTGTCGATCGCGTCGAAGAAGTTCTTCTGCATCGCGAAGAGCACGGCGACCTGCAGCTCGATCGGGATCGGGTTGAAGGCGGGCTGCTTGAAGAGCTCGACGATGCGGCCGCCGCGGTCGAGCTGGGCCTTGGTCTTGGCGTCGAGGTCGGAGCCGAACTGCGCGAAGGCCGCGAGTTCGCGGAACTGGGCGAGCTCGCCCTTGAGTTTGCCGCCGACCTGCTTGGTGGCCTTGATCTGCGCGGCGGAACCGACGCGCGAGACGGAGAGGCCGACGGAGACGGCGGGGCGGATGCCCTGGTTGAAGAGGTCGGTCTCGAGGAAGATCTGGCCGTCGGTGATCGAGATCACGTTGGTCGGGATGTAGGCGGACACGTCGCCGGCCTGCGTCTCGATGATGGGCAGCGCGGTGAGCGAGCCCTTGCCGCTGAGGCGCGCGGCGCGCTCGAGCAGGCGGGAGTGGAGGTAGAACACGTCGCCGGGATACGCCTCGCGGCCGGAGGGGCGCTTCAGGATGAGCGAGATCTGGCGGTAGGCGACGGCGTGCTTGGAGAGATCATCGTAAACGATGAGCGCATCCATGCCGTTTTCCATGAACCACTCGCCGATGGCGGCGCCGGAGAACGGGGCGAGGTACTGGTTGGCGGGGTTGTCGGCCGCGGGCGCGGCGACGATCACGGTGTACTCCAGCGCACCGGCGGCCTCGAGGGCGGCGATGGTGCGGACGATGTTGGAGTTCTTCTGGCCGACCGCGACGTAGATGGAGTAGACGGGGCGGAAGTTCTTGTCGCCGCTGGCGAGGCCGACCTTGTTGATCTTCGCCTGGTTGATGATCGTGTCGATCGCGATGGTCGTCTTGCCGGTGCCGCGGTCGCCGATGATCAGCTCGCGCTGGCCGCGGCCGATCGGGATCATGGAGTCGATCGCCATGATGCCGGTGAAGAGCGGCTGGGAGACGGATTTGCGGACGATGATGCCGGGGGCGATCTTCTCGACCGGGTTGAATTCCTTGGCCTCGATCGGGCCCTTGCCGTCCATCGGGTTGCCGAGCGCGTCGATCGTGCGGCCGAGGAGGGCCTTGCCGACGGGCACGGAGAGCAGGCGGCCGGTGGTGAAGACCTCGTCGCCTTCCTTCAGGGTGGAAACGTCGCCGAGGACGACGCAGCCGACCTCGTCTTCTTCAAGATTGAGCGCGATGCCGATGGCGCCGCCGGGGAACTGGACCATCTCGTTGTACATCACGTCGGACAGGCCGTCGATCTTGGCGACGCCGTCGGCGACGGTGCGGATGGTGCCGGTGTTCTTCTTGACCGCCTTGTTGGAAAGCTTGGCGATCTGTTGTTCGATTTGTTCGAGGACGGTGCTCATGGGCGCGGACGGACAGGGTTGGGTTTTTGAAAGGGTCAGACGGTGGAAAGATTGGCCAGCTGGGCGGCGACGGAAGTCTCGTAGACGTCGTCACCGACGCGCACGCGGAGGCCGGCGATGAGGCGGGCGTCGTGGCGGGCGGTGGCGGTGATGGGCCGCTTGTACTTCTGCGACAGGGCGCCCTCGAGCAGGCGGAGAATGTTGTCGCCCACGGGGCCGGCGTGCTCGACGCGGGCCTGGCTGCGGGCGAGCTCGGCGGCGACGTAGCGCTGGTAGGCGCGCAGGACGAGCATCGCATGCGCCGGCCGGTTCTTCTCGAGGTAGGCAAGGACGCCGGCAACCTGCTCGGCCGAGACCTGGCCGTTGACCAGGCTCAGCTTGAAGAGCTGACGGGCGAATTGCTGCGCTTGCTTGTGGTAGGCGGCCATGTCGGGGCGGGTCAGATGACCGTGAGCTCCTTGGCGGCGGCCTCGTTGTAGGCGGCGCGATCGGCGTCGGAAAGCTTCTTGGCGAGGACGCGCTCGGAGGTGACGACGACGAGGCGGGCGATCTCGGTGCGGGCCTCGGCGAGCATCTTGCGGTGCTCGAGCTCGATGGCGTGCTGCGCCTTCACCAGCATGTCGTTGGCCTTCTGCGAGGCCTCCTGGGTCTGGCGGTCGAGGTATTCCTTGGCGGTCTTGCGGGCCTCCTCGACGATGCGGGCGGCCTCCTGCGTGGACTGCTTGACGATGGCGGCGCTCTCCTGCTGGGCGGCGGCGAGCTTGGCCTGCATCTCCTCGGCGTGCTTGAGGCCCTCGCCGATCTTGCGGTTGCGCTCTTCCATCGTGGCGACCGTCGGCTTGATGCCGAACTTGTAGAGGACGCCGAGGACGATCAGGAAGCTGATGACCTGGACGACGATGTAGTGCCACTCGAGGCCGAATTTCTCAACGAGACCGGGCTGGGCGGCCGCGTGCGCGGCGTCGGCGGAGGCGAGCAGAAGAGGCAGCATGGTGGAAAAGGGGTGGCGGCGCGACCGGGGTCGCGCCGCCGGGTGAAACGGACAA
>JAHCAZ010000012.1 GCA_019634615.1 Opitutaceae bacterium | reverse complement strand
GGGGGCGGGGGGGGGGCGCTCCTCTCCGGAAGGTTGAAAACCCTGTGCTACTTAAGGGGGCATGACTGCTATCTTTCATCTCGACTTGCAGACCCTCTCACGCCGCCTGAAGCGATCCATGGTCCAGATGGCGGCCTACCTCACAGGGCAGCGCCTCATGAACCGAGAGACCGGTAAGGCCAATGCGCGGCGGTCGACCGAAGGCGTGTGCGCTTGGGAACTGGTCGGTACCTCGATGCCACTTGGGGAGTTCATGAATCTCACCCAAGAGGTTGAAAAGCGACGCAACGCAACAGTGGGGCGCCACGTGATCGTCGCGTTGCCTGATGGCATGGCCGCCGGCCAACAGTACAGCCTACTGAAGGAACTGGCGGAGTTCCTGAACCGGGATCTTCAGGTGCCGGTACTGATCGCCATGCACACGAACCCCCAGGAAAATGGTCGGAATCTCAACCCCCACGGTCACTTGTTGTTTGGAGGACGCGCATGGGACGAAGAGACCAAAACCTTCGCCCCGAAACGCATCCGAAAGCTCTATGAGCGCTATGGAGGAGGCCCCAAGTTTATGGAGGCTCTGCGCCGCGAATGGGAACAGATAGTCAATGCAAGCCTGCCGGTGCTCGTGCCACCGGTTTCACGCCTTTCCCACGCCCGCCGGCGCAACGGACGCATTCCTCGGCGGCACCTCGGGTACCACGCCACCGCAATGGAACGCACGCTTTGCAAGCAGACGCGGGACGGCGAATTCAACGCGCTGATCGACGAACTCGATGCTCACGACGCCGCCTTGGCTGACGTGCGCAAACGGGCTACAGAGTACCGCCAACAGCTGGAAACCAAGCATTCGGAACTCGAGCCCATGCGCGCCAGCGAGAGCCGCGCGATCGCCGCACTTGAGGCCAAACAGGCGGCCATGGAGGCCGAAGCCAAAGTGCTTCTGACTAACCCACGGGTGAAGTCTACCGGCGAAAACACTACGCCAAAGCAAGCGCCCGAGCCCGACCCAAGCCCGGAGGATATCGACGTACTCGCGCCCTACCCTAACCCCGCCCGGCGCAAGGTCGCCCTCCAACCGACCCCGGCTGAGCTTGAGGAACTCGAGGAGCTCTTGCGCCCGTTTCGCCGGCGTCCGCCCCAGGAGTCGCTGTCGCTGGAAGAGTTCCGCGTGCGCCAAGGGACGAACGACATGGGTGCCTGAAAGGCCCTGACTACCTGGGCGCTTTATCCGTGAGATCCTCCGGCGACAACCGGCGTCGAAAGGCCTGCGTCAGCGTTTGTTGGTGAAGTCCCAACGCATCCACACCCGGCAGCACGCAGGCCTCAACAAGGCCAAAAGGGTGCATTCCTGAGCCGCGCAATGCACTGAGTCCCATGCCGGCTGCAAGTCAGTGGAAAACCCAGGTGCCCGCCGGAAGGATCGTTCGATGGTGCTATCATTCAGCCCATGCACATCGACAACCAAAAGATCCTCGCGGTCACCCGTGACTGCATCGACCTCAACATTGCCAGCCTGCGAACCACCGTGGACAGCCATTACGACGCCCTCGTCACGAGCGCGGTGCAAGACCACCGCAGCCTGCGCGACGCTCAGCACAAGGCGGCTCGGATGATCATCGAGGCAATCGAACTGGAGCGTGTCGTGTTCGACCAGGTTCTCCAGGACACTCCCGCCGACGACGTGCCGTTCTAGCCAACCGGAGGGCACCGCGAAAAAGCACTTTGCCTTCGCCCGCAGGGCCGGCAAGAGCACCCCTATCAGCCCGGTTTAGCTCGGGCGATCTGGACAAAAGTGGAGCAACGCCAAAGTCGCTGCCCAGTGCAGCCTCGGTCGCACCGCTGGCCATCGCAGCGAGCACACTCCGCGTAACCTTATGTGAGGTTTGTAAAAAAACCGGGCGGCCCCGCGTAACCGCGGGGCCGCGCTGGCGGGTTGGGCTTTCCGCAGATGTCGCTGGAAACAAGCCCTCCGCTTGGCACCGCCGACGCCATCCAACTGGCACTCGAGGCTGACGGAAAATGGTCTTGGAAATTCTCGCCAGCCATCTTCGCCCGGCGAACGGCATCTTGGGTTCCGAAGGGAGTAAGCGTATCCTCGGCGCGGCAGCCTCAAGAAGCGCTGTGGCGGCTCTACGTATCTCTAGGGTCCATGAACACCAATACGTCCAATAACGGAAAGACCAGTGTCGGCTCAAATGCCGTGCAAATCCTCGCCGAAGCGCATGCGAATGCTCGCGAATTTTTCGCGACCGCCGATATCAACAACGCGGCTCCCGTCGCGACCGGCTACGCCGGTCGGGCGCCACAGGTCATCATGGTGCTCCCTCCGGTGCACTCACAAGATGCCGACCCCCAGATCGTGTCGCTCGCCCGCGATTTGGTTCGCGCGCACGATTGCGACACTGTCGCCATCTTCTATCCCGTGCAGATCGAGCCCATCACCCCCAACGCACCTGTTGAGCACGGCGTTCTCATCGAAGTGCAATCCAAAGGCGCTGCCAGTCTGAAGCGGCTGTTGCAGCTGAAGGGCCACAAGAATGGGCGGAATGAATTTTCCGTCGCGCTACCTGTGATCGGTAAAAGTTTCGGGGTGTATTACCCCGACCTCCTGCGAGAGGTTGCGTAGTACAGTCAACCAAACCACCGGGACCATGCGCCGGGTGCCCACGGGGGCACCCGGCTTTTCCGGCACGAACCTATCTCCACAATGAACCTAAAAGCCACCTCGCGGCTGCGCGAATTTCAGCGCGACTTCGCAGACTTCGAGAAATCGCTCCGCGCGCAACGTAGGCGCGGTCGCAGGTCTTTCATTCTGACTCCAGAGCGCATGGTAGTAGAGTTGCGCCTCAGCGAAGCGAAGATCAGCCGACTCGAACGTCGCTATGGTCTGCGCCTGGCCGTATTGACGACGGTATGCCGCGCCTTTAAAAAGCACGGCCTGTTCCCTCGTAGCCGCATCGATTGGGAGCAGTGGCTCTTAATTTACCAACAACGCAAAAGCAGCCAATCGCAGCGTCGTCAGAAGTAAGTGCCTCTACCGTTGCCTTGCCGCTCTTGCATTCGGCCGTATGAATCAGCAACAGCTGAGAAAAGTGAGCCGCGAGGTGGCCGCTAAACCGATAATCTCATCTTAAGTTACGGAGGCAGGTCACAGCTCCACGGCACGCGCACCCAATGCGTTGTAGAGTCGCTCCAAGGGTCGGCCACGCCTGTGCCGCGCGCTACAAATTGCGGTTTTGAGACTCAGCCACCGGCTCACGTGCTTGCGTATTTTTCGATAACGGAGCGATCTTGCGTTGTAACTGCGGAGGACGAATCGGCGCAGCCACTTTGTCAGGCATCAACTCGAAATATTTTTCGCCTTGGCGCTTAGTCACTCCCAGCCCGCGGTAGCTGTTGTGCAACGTCTCGGGATCCCCGCGATGGCGGAGAATCAAAGCGGTTTTCGCAGCGCTCTCGTGCTTGGCGACGTGATGCGTGCAAAACGTGCGGCGACGTGCGTTCCATGGCCACTTGTCGAGCAGCGACTTTGAGAACGGCTGCCTCAGCAGCTTGTCGATCCACATGCCCGCCAGCGCATCTGCCTGCTTGTGGTCGGCAATCTGGCTCAGGATTCGGATGCGCCATAGCCGCTTTTTGCAGTTCTTCGGGCGAAGCAATCCGGTTTCACGGCCATACGCTTTCCACCACGCCCAGAAATTGTCCTCGAGGCCATTGATCACCTCGCGCACGCCCGTCTTCGTCATTTCTGCGGGCGTTACGACTTCGCGGGTTTCGCATTTCACCCACTCGCCCCGAAAGCTCGCCATCTCATCGTCGGCTCGGACACCCGCAAAGAACTGGATCACCTCGTGCGCGACGAGTTCCGGGTCGTAGCGCTCGCACGCCCGCAGATATGCCTCGGCGCTCTCCAGCGGCAGGAATTCCACCTCTTTGGCTAAAACCTTGGGCAACTCGTCGCGTTTGATTCCGCCAAACGGATTATCGGTGCGGATGCCCCGCTTCAGCATCCAATTTCCCCAGCGACAAAGCGCTCGCTTGTGATTGAGTTTGCTGCGGGCGCCTCCCTCAACCCGCAAAAGGTAGTCGATGGCCTCCGTGCGCACGATCGAGGCCGCATGCCGGCCCGGAAACTTCGCCACGAATGCTTTCGTGCGCCACGAATAGTCTTTGTAGCCACGGCTCTTGTCGCCTACTAGGAGTTTGTGATGCGCGAGAAAATCCTCGCGCGCCTTCTCCAGCGTGACCGCTTCGCCAGTCGGATTGTGTTTGAGGTAGAACTGCGCCGCCATCGCCACCGTGACACCCGGCGGTAATAGCTTTCTGGCCCGCTCGTAATCTTCCTGAGCCGTGCGCGAATGGACAAAATCGCCACCGCCGCCGGCACCGAATTGGGCGAGGATTCGCGGCTTGTCCGCTGCGGCGAGGTCCTTCGAGTCGTAGTGCGGCCGATGGCGATCCAACACTACCTTGCCATCGGAGGTTAACACCGCAGCGCCGTTCGGACCAAGCTTAGGCACGAAATACGAAAGATACCAATTTCCCCGTCGCTTATTGCGAAATGGTCCACGGATGTTCACGGCGAAACGACACTGATTTTGTTGCCATTTTGTTGCCAGCAAAAACCGCTTTTCATTCAAAATCGGACCTAATCGTCCATAATTGTGCAAAATTCAATCGGGGGAGCCCCGAGTGAAAACCGAATTTGGCTTGGGAAAATCAATCGCCAAGAGATTTCGTTCTAAGGGTTCGAATCCCGTTGGCCGCCCCATTCTGCTCCCAGCCTCGGCCCCGCGGCCAGGCGTCCTGAACGGCTGGTAGTCCAAGGCTTGCAAAAGTCGGAATCGCGCAGTCAGGCGTTGCATAACCGGCCTGAATTATCAACCTGCCGCAGTGGCCCCACTACCCCCGCCGCGCGCCCGATGAATCCGTACCCGCACGCCTTCCTCGCTCTCTTTCTCGCCGTGGCGGTCGCATTTCCCCTGATCCTGCTGGGCGTGGCCCGGTTGTGGTTCCGCTTTTTCCAGCCGGCCCGGCCGGGGCGGTTGAAGCAGAGCACCTACGAGTGCGGGGTCGAACCCACGGGCGACTCGTGGATCCAGTTCAAGGCGCATTACTACCTCTACGCGATCATGTTCCTGATCTTCGACGTCGAGGTGCTGTTTCTCCTGCCCTTCGCCGTCGCCTTCACCGGGCTCTCGACCGGGGCCTGGCTGGCGATGCTGATTTTCGTCTTCCTGCTCGCCGAGGGCCTCATCTGGGCCTGGCACCGCGGGCACCTGGAGTGGAAATGATCATGCCCGACGCCGCCCGCCCCGAGACTCCCGCGCCGTCGCCCGTTCCCGCCCCGGGACCCAGCGATGCCGAGCGCGACGAACTCCGCCGGCACGGCATCTTGCTCACGAGCATCCACGAACTCGCCAACTGGGGCCGCAGCCACTCCGTCTGGCCCCTGCAGTTCGGCCTCGCCTGCTGCGCGATCGAGATGATCGCCGCCTCGATGGCACGCTTCGACATCGCCCGCTTCGGTTCCGAGGTGTTCCGCCCCTCCCCGCGCCAGGCCGATCTCCTGATCGTCTCCGGCACCGTGACCAAGAAGATGGCCCCTCAGGTCATCCGCCTCTGGAACCAGATGCCCGAGCCAAAGTACTGCATCGCCATGGGCGCCTGCGCCATCTCCGGCGGTCCGTTCAAACAGGGCTACAACGTGCTCAAGGGGATCGACCGCTTCATCCCCGTGGACGTCTACATCCCCGGCTGCCCCCCGCGGCCCGAGGCCCTGCTGCACGGCCTCATGGAACTGCAGGACCAGATCCGCGCCGGTCGCACCGCCGCCTCGCGTCCGACGGTGAAAGCCGCCCAGGCGTCCGGCGATTACCCCGTGCCCGACTTCGGACCCGAGGATCTCGAACCGCCCGCCAACCCCGCCATCTGGCAGCCACCGGCGCTCGTGCGCCCCGACAAACCCTGACCGCGACACCGCGATGGAGACCCCCGAGCAAATCCAGGCCCGCCTCGCCGCCCGTTTCCCCGCGGCCGCGGTGACGCTCGTGCCCAACCCGGCCCCAGCCGGTATGGCCGCGCTGCTCGTCGACGCCGCCCATGCGCGGCAGATAGCCTTCTTCCTCCGCGAAGACCCGGAGCTGAAACTCGATTACTGCTCCAACGCCACCGGCATCGACTGGCCGGAAAAGGAGATCGTCGAGACCACCCGCTCCACCCTCGCCGATCCCGCCGGCGGCCCCCCGCGCACGATCGAGCAGAAGACCAAGCGCATCCAACCCGGCTATCTTGAGGTCGTTTATCACCTCTATTCCATGGCCCGGAAGCACGGCCCGGTCATCCTCCGCGTGCGCACCGGCAACCGCACCGACCAGGTCACGCTGCCGTCGCTCACGCCGGTCTGGCGTTCGTGTGAGTTTCAGGAACGCGAGATCTACGACCTCTTTGGCATCACCTTCGAGGGCCATCCCGACCTGCGCCGCCTGCTCATGTGGGACGAGTTCACCGGGCACCCCATGCGCAAGGACTACGTCGAGCCCGACGACTACGAGTGGGAGCCGACCCCGCACGAGGAGGTCCTCGAGAAGGCCAAACGACACTACGCCGCTCCCGAGAAGGAGGGAACCCCGTGACCACCGCCTTCACGCCTACTCCCTCCGGCGCCCACGTCCGCGCCGTGCACGACCCCTTCCACGGCGATCTCCTCGAGATCTCGATGGGGCCGCACCACCCGTCCACCCACGGCGTGTTCCGCATGATGGTCACGCTCGACGGCGAAAATGTCGTCAAGCTCAAGCCCGTCTTCGGCTACCTCCACCGCAACCACGAGAAGCTCGGCGAGAACACGAGCTACCTCGGCTCGATGCCGTACACCGACCGGCTCGATTATTTCTGCTCGATGACGAACAACTGGGCCTACGCCCTCGCCGTCGAGAAGTTGGCCGGCCAACCCGTGCCCGAGCGCGCCGAATATCTCCGCGTCATCCTCGCCGAGCTCACGCGCCTGCTGAACCACACCTGCCTCGCCGGCTTCCTCCTGCAGGACACCGGTGCCAGCGGCACGCCGCTCATGTACGCCTTCCGCGAGCGCGAGAAGATCCTCGACCTCTTCGAAGCTCTTTCCGGCTCGCGCATGATGTGCAACTACCAGCGCTTCGGCGGCTGCCGCATCGACGCCACGCCCGCATGGCTGGCCGCCGTGCGGGGCATCGTCGACGGCTACGGGGCCTTCCTCGACGAGTACGAGGAACTGATCACCGGCAACGAGATCCTGCTCGCCCGCACCCAGAATGTCGGCGTCCTCTCGCCCGCCCTCGCCGTCAGCGCCGGCATCACCGGACCCATGCTGCGCGCCGCCGGGGTCGACTACGACCTGCGCAAGGTGGACGGCTACGGCCTCTACCCGCGTTTCGATTTCCGCGTCCCGCTCGGCGCCCACGGCGACACCTACGACCGCTACATGGTCCGCATGCTCGAGATGCGCGAGTCCATCGGCATCCTCCGCCAGGCCCTCGCCGCCATCCCCGATGGCCCGATCATGGACCCGAAGGCCAAGATCCGCGGCTTCCGCCCCAAGCCCGGCGAGGCCTACGGCCGCATCGAGGGACCCAAGGGCGAGATCGGCTTCTACCTCATCAGCGACGGCACCCCGAACCCCTACCGTTACCGGGTTCGCCCGCCGTCCCTCATCAACCTCACCGTGCTCGAGGACCTCTGCCTCGGGCACACGCTGGCCGACGCGGTGATCATCCTCGGCAGCATCGACATCGTCCTCGGCGAAGTGGACCGCTGACCCCACCCACCATGCTCGGCACCGGACTCCTCAAAGGCCTCGCCGTCACCGCGAAGAATTTCGTGGGGAGCTTCCACGACCCCAAGCGCTACACGACCGTCGAGTATCCCGAGCAGCCGACCAAGCTCCCCGAGAACTATCGTAATTTCCCCTTCCTCGTCTTCGACGGCGAGCAGCCGATCGACGGCCTGCGCTGCGTGGCCTGCAAGATCTGCGAGGCCGAGTGTCCGCCGCAGTGCATTTACATCATCCCGGATCGCGACGAGAAGGGCCGGCCGACCAAGAAGCCCAAGGTCTTCGACCTCGATGTCTCCGTCTGCATGAGCTGCCAGATCTGCGTCGAGGTCTGCCCCTTTGACGCGATCAAGATGGACCAGCATTTCGAGATCGCGACGGCCGACCGCTTCAACGGCCTGCTCCTGCACCGCGAGGATCTGGCCAAATCCGACGCTTACTATCACTCGATCCACCCCACCGAGGCCGCGCAGGTGGACGAGATCCTCGCGGAAGCCAAGCGCAAGGCCGAGGCCAAGGCCAAGCCCGCGGCTCCCGCCGCACCCGCTGCCGTCAAACCGCCGGAACCGCCGGCGCCCGCCGTATGAGCCCCGCCGTCTGGTTCGGTGAGGTAGGAGCGAGCTTGCTCGCGATGGATTGGACGCCTGCGATCGCGAGCAAGCTCGCTCCTACCGTTTTTCCGACCGGACAGACTGAGTCCGCTTTCGCCGAGCGCCTGCCGCTTCTGCTGCGCGACGCCGTCACCGGCAGCCTGCCCGAGCCCTGGCGCTGGCTGGCCAACAGCCTTATCGCAATCGTCGCGATCATCGTCATCTTCGCCTCGCTCTTCGCCCTGCTCACCCTCGCCGAGCGCAAGATCCTTGGCCGCGTGCAGAACCGGCCGGGCCCCAACCGCACCGGCTGGGGCGGCATCCTCCAGCCGCTGGCGGACGGCATCAAGATGCTGACCAAGGAGGACATCGTGCCCGCCGCCGCGGACCGCCTCCTGCACTTCCTCGCCCCGGTCGTGCTGCTCGCCCTGTCGATCGTCACCTTCGCCGTCATCCCGTACGGGCGCCACCTCGTGCCCGTCGAGCTCGACGCCGCCGTGCTGTATTTCTTCGCCGCTGGCGCCGCGACCGAGCTCGCGATCTTCATGGCCGGCTGGGCGAGCCGGAACAAGTACTCGCTCCTCGCCGCGATGCGCGCACTTGCGCAGCTCATCAGCTACGAGTTGCCGCTGCTCCTCGCCTTCGTCCCCGTCGTGATGCTGGCCGGCTCGCTGGCCACCACCGGCATCGTCGCCGCGCAAGGCGGCTGGCTCGGCGGCGTGCTGCCGCACTGGCACGTGCTGACCCCGCCGGGTTTCGCGGGTTTTGTCATCTTCATGATCGCGGCGCTGGCCGAGTCGAACCGCTCGCCCTTCGACCTGCCCGAGGCCGAGAGCGAGCTCATCGCCGGCCACCTGACCGAATACTCCGGCTTCAAGTACGCCCTGTTCTTCATGGCCGAATACCTCGGCATGTGCGCGCTGAGCGGCATGGCGGTGACGCTCTTCCTCGGCGGCTGGCATGCGCCCCTCGCGGCGCTGGAGTTCATCCCGTCCTACGTGTGGTTCGCGGTGAAGCTGCTCGCGCTGCTGCTCGGGTTCATCTGGATCCGCGCCACCTTCCCGCGCCTGCGCATCGACCAGCTCACGCGGCTCGCGTGGAAATTCCTCGTGCCGCTGGCGCTGATCAATCTCCTCACCGGCGGCTTCTGGGTCCTCACGACGCATTGGACTGGCGGGATGCTGGTCGTGCGCTGGGCGATCGCCCTCGTCCTGGTCGTCGGCCCCTTCCTCGCGCTGGGCCGGCAATTCCAGGCCCGCTACGCGCCGCGCACCTACCGTTACGCCTGATCCCATGAGCACCTTCGCCCTCGGCACGATCATCGCCCTCATCCTCGGCTCCGCCGCGGTGGCGCTGTGCCTGCGCCGGTTGATTCGCAGCGTGCTCCTCTTCGTCATCAGCTGGGCGGGCATCGCCGCGTTTTACCTGTGGGCCGGGGCCGAGTTCCTCGCCTTCGCGCAGGTGCTGGTTTACATCGGCGCGGTCTCGATGGTCACCCTCTTTGCGGTGTTGCTGACGCGTCGGCACGACCAGCCCGACCTCGTGATCGAGCCCCCGGCGCGGTCCCGCGCCGCCGCCGGCGTGACGATCGGCGCCTGCGTCGCCGCGGTCCTGATCCCGGCCATCCTCGCGACGGAGTTCCCGGCCGCCTCGGCCACCGCCCCGACGTTCTCGGTGCGTCAGCTCGGCCTCGACCTGATGGAGCAGCACGGCGTGGTGCTGCTCGTCGTCGGCCTGATCCTCACCGTCGCGCTGCTCGGTGCGGTGGTGCTGGCCGCCAGCAAGGAGGACGCATCATGACGATGCTGCACGTCTGCCTCCTCTTCTCGGGCCTGCTGTTCTGCATCGGCCTGGCCGGCGCGCTGGCGCGCAGCCACGCGATCCTCGTCCTGCTCGGCATCGAGCTGATGCTCAATGCGGCCAACCTGAACTTCATCGCCTTCTGGCGCTATGGTCCGCCGCATGCCAGCGGCTCCGGCCCGATTTTCGTGCTCTTCGCCATCGCCATCGCCGCCGCCGAAGCCGCCGTCGGATTGGCACTGGTCATCGCCATTTACCGCCACCGCCAGAGCGTCCGTTTGCAGGAGGAGGCCAGGCTCAAGGGCTGAACCATGCGACTACCGGTCGAATACCTCTGGCTCATCCCCGCCCTGCCGCTCGCCGCGGCCGGAGTGGGTTCGCTCACGCCCCGCGGCGGTCGGGCCCTCGCGGCCGACGTCGCCATTGCGGCCATGGCCGGCGCCTTCGTCCTCGCCTGCTTGGCGCTGACTAGCGCGCTGGCCGATCCCGCCGCCCATCAGGTCGCGAATTTTGCCTGGTTCGACCTGGGCGGCGGCGCGCTCCGCCTCGGCTGGCTGCTCGATCCGCTCACCGCATTCATGGCCGTGATGGTCACCTTTGTCGGGCTGCTGATCTTCATCTTCAGCCTCGGGTACATGAAGGAGGATCCGAACTTCACGCGGTTCTTCTGCTTCCTCAGCCTCTTCGCCGCCGCGATGCTCGGGCTGATCGTCGCCAACAGTCTCCTGCTGCTCTTCGTCTGCTGGGAACTCGTTGGCCTCGCCTCGTACCTGCTCATCGGTTTCTGGTTCCACAAGCCGTCCGCCGCTGCCGCGGCCAAGAAGGCGTTCATCACCACCCGCATCGGCGACCTCGGGCTGCTGCTCGGGATGCTGTGGTTGTACGACGCCTCGGGCTCGCTGTTGTTTTACGACGGAGGCGCCGGCGTGCTGGAGGCTCCGGTGCTGTCGACGCTGGCCGGGCAGACCCTCGCCGGCGGGCTCGCCCTCTCCACCGCCATCGGCCTGCTCATCTTCTGCGGGGCCATCGGCAAGTCCGGCCAATTCCCGCTGCACGTCTGGTTGCCCGACGCGATGGAGGGCCCGACCCCGGTGTCGGCGCTCATCCATGCCGCTACAATGGTCGCCGCCGGCGTTTTCCTGATCGCGCGGGTTTATCCGCTGATGTCGGCCGACCTGCCGCTCGACGTGCCGATGCACGCCCTGACGGTCGTCGCCTTCGTCGGTGCCATCACCGCGTTGATGGGCGCCCTGATCGCGGTCGCGCAGAACGACATCAAGCGCGTGCTGGCCTATTCGACGGTCTCGCAGCTCGGCTACATGATGCTGGCGCTGGGCGTCGGCTCGTGGACCGCCGCCATCTTCCATCTCCTGACGCACGCCTTCTTCAAGGCGCTGCTTTTCCTCGGAGCCGGCTCGGTGATCCACGCGGCGCACCACGAGCAGGACATCCGCAATCTCGGCGGCCTCGCGCCGAGGATGAAGGTCACCTTCGCCACGTTCGCCATCGGCATGATGGCCCTGGCCGGCGTGCCCTTCCTCTTCTCCGGCTTCTGGAGCAAGGAGGCGATTCTGCATGCGGCGCACGGTTGGGACGTGTCGCAGGTACCCTTCTACGTCGGCCTCGCGGCCGTGGTGCTCACGGCCTTCTACATGACGCGCCTCGTCGCGGAGACTTTCCTCGGTCGCCCGCGCTCCGATGCCGCCGCCCACGCGCACGAGAGCCCGGCGGTCATGACCGTGCCGCTGGGCTTGCTCGCCGCCGGCGCCGTGGTGCTCGGCTTCCTCGGGACCCCAGCCTGCCCGTGGCTGCAGTCGCGCCTCGCGGGCACCCCGCTGCACAGCGACCTCGGGCACCTGTTTGAAGGCGGCGGGCTGATGCTGCTTTCGATCGTGCTCGTCGGCGCCGGTCTCGGTCTCGGCTGGTGGCTCTACGGCCGGCGGTTGCGCGCGGCGTCCACCGACCGTGATCCGCTGGCGGTTGCCGCACCGCGCACGCTGGGCGTGCTCGCGGGCAAGTTCTACCTCGATGAACTCTACGCCGCCACGGTCGGCCGACTGAACGCCGCGCTCGCCTGGTGCGCCGACCGCCTCGACCGTCACGTGATCGGCGGCGCGGTCGAATTCCTCGGCAAGTTCGGCCTCTTCAGCGGTGCGCTGAACCGCGAACTCGACGAGGACGCAATCAACGCCGGCTTCGACCGGGTGAACGCCGGGCTGCGCGGCTCCGGCATCCGTTACTCCCGCGCCCAGACCGGCGAACCGCAGGGTTATTTGCGGGTACTCGCCGTGGCGTTCGTGGTGCTGGCGCTCTTGCTGATCGTGGGAGGTGTGCGATGACCACCTGGCCGCTGCTGACCTGGATCATCCTCCTGCCCTGGTTGGGGGCCTTGCTCCTGGCCTCGCTGCCCCACACCCGCCCGGGCGTGATCCGGGGCCTGGCCCTGGCTTACAGCCTGAGCACGCTGGTGTTGGGTGCGATTGCGTGGACGCGTTTCGACCCGGCGGCCGGCTACCAATTCGTCGAGCGCCATGCCTGGGTGCCATCGCTCAACATTACCTACCATCTCGGACTCGACGGCGTCAGCCTGCTGCTCGTGCTGCTCACGGGCCTCGTGGCCCCGGCCGCGCTGCTCGCCTCGTGGAACCTCAGCCGCAACCCCCGGTTGTTCGCCCTGCTGTTCCTGTTCCTGCAGGGCAGCGCGCTCGGCGTATTCCTGGCGCTGGATTTCTTCCATTGGTTCATCTTCTGGGAGCTGAGCCTCGTGCCGGCGTACTTTCTCATCAAACTCTGGGGCGGACCCGGGGCGACGCGCGCCGCCTATCAGTTTGTCATCTACACCATCGGTGGCAGCGCCTTCATGCTCGCAGGTTTCGCGGCCGTTTACACGGTCTCGGGCACGCTGGACTTCACGGTGCTCGCCCACCTCGGCGAGGCCGGCACGCTGGCGGAGCGCCTCGGACCGACCGGCATGACGGTTGTCTTCCTCGGCGTGTTGCTGGGACTGGCGGTCAAGGTTCCGCTCTTCCCCTTCCACACGTGGTTGCCTGCCGCGTATGCCGAGGCCCCGACCGGGGCGTCGATGTTCCTGACCGGAGTGATGTCGAAGATGGGCGTCTATGGCTTCATCCGCATCCTCTTCCCCATCTTCCCGGCCGAGCTGACCGCCGCCGCCCCGGTGCTGCTGTGGCTGGCGCTGGGCGGCGTGGTCCTGGGCGCCTTTGCCGCGATGGCCCAGACCGACCTCAAGCGCATGATCGCCTACTCGTCGGTCAATCACGTGAGCTATTGTCTGCTCGCGCTCTTTGCCGTGGCCGGGGCGACGTCTTCGAATCCTGCGGCGGATACGGCGGCCATGGGCGGCGCGCTGCTCCAAATGTTCAACCATGGGCTGTCGGCGTCCGCGTTGTTTTTTTGCATCGGGATCCTCGAGGTCCGCGCAGGCGGGCGGCGTGGCCTCGGCGACTTCGGCGGGGTGCGCACGGCGGCGCCCATCTTCGCCGGACTCTGCGGCATCGCGCTCTTCTCGTCGCTCGGCCTGCCGGGGCTCAATGGGTTTGTCGGCGAATTCCTCATCTTCCGCGGCGTCTTTGGCCATGCACCTTGGGCGGCGGCGGTCGGATGCCTGGGACTCTTCGCCACCGCTTACTTCCTACTCACCTTCTGGCAAAAGGTCTTCCATGGCCCGGCGGCCGGCGCGGGGGTGTGTTTCCGCGATCTCACCGTATTTGAGATCGTCACGCTCCTGCCGGCCATCGCCCTCATGTTCGTCCTCGGCGTCTGGCCGCAGGCGCTCATGAGCTTCGTCAACCCCTGGGTCACCGCGTGGCTCGCATCCCTGCCGTGAAAATGAAGCTTGAGGTTTTAACCACGGATTACCCTCCTTCGCCGAGCCTACGGAGGGCAGGCACGGATGGCACGGATGACTGGCAGTGCTACCCGATGGATAGCCACAAAAGGCACAAGAGGCGCAGAAGGGACCAAACCGTTTCACAGGAGGTAACAGAGAAAACAGCGGTTCGGATCCCTCTCTCCGTTCCCTCCGTTTCCTCCTGTAAAAATCAGGGACTCCTTTTGTGCATTGTGTGCCTCTTGTGGCCATCTCTCCACCATCCATCCGCGCACTGGGTAAAACCGTCTTCGGCATGAACCTGCTGCCCCTCACGATCCATCTCTCCTTCGCCGGTGCGTTTCTTGCACTGGTGGCGGGGTCGCGTTCGGCCGCGGCTGCGCGCTGGATCGCGCTGCTGAGCGCGCTGGCCGGCTGGGGTGTCACGCTTTGGGCTGCGGTTCACTTCGATCCAGGTGCGGGTTATGCGTCGTTGCTCAACCTCCCGTGGATCGAGTCGCTCGGCATCCGCTTCCACCTCGCGGCCGACGGCATCAGCCTGACGCTCGTCGTCCTGACCGGGCTCGCAGCCGTGGCCGGCATCCTTTTCTCGTGGAATGTACAGGAGGACACCGGCGCATTCTTCGCGCTCTACCTCGCGCTCATCGGCGGCGTGTACGGCGTGTTCCTCAGCGCGGACGCGTTCCTGTTCTTCGTGTTCTACGAGATCGCGATCGTCCCGAAGTATTTCCTGATCGCGCGCTGGGGCTCCACCAACCGCGAGTACGGCGCGATGAAGCTCGCGCTCTACTCCTTCGCCGGCAGCGGCATGGTGCTGGCCGGCCTGCTCTGGGTCTACGGCGCGGCGGGCGGCACAGGTTTCGGCTTCGGCGAACTGGCCTTGGCCGCCACCCGGCTCACGCATCACGAGCAGCTCATCATCTTTGCCCTGCTCTTCGTCGGCTTCGCGATTTTGGCCGGCCTCTTCCCCTTCCACACCTGGGCTCCGACCGGTCACGTCGCCGCGCCCACCGCCGCCTCGATGCTGCTGGCCGGTGTCGTGATGAAGCTCGGCGCCTACGGTTGCCTGCGCGTGGCCATGCCGTTGGTGCCCGCGGGCCTGACGTATTTCCAACCCGCCATCGCCTGGCTGGCCGTGATCGGCATCGTGTACGCCGGCCTCGTCGCTTTGGTCCAGGAGGACTTCAAATTCGTCATCGGTTACTCGAGCGTGAGCCACATGGGCTTCGTGCTCCTCGGCCTCGCCGCGGGCACGCCGCAGGCGGCGGCGGGAGCGGTGCTGCAAATGTTCTCACACGGCGTGATCGCCGGCCTGCTCTTCGCCGTCGTCGGCCGCATGGTCTACGAGCGCACGCACACGCGGCGTCTCGACGAGCTCCGGCGCCTGCCGCTGCACCGGTTGATGCCGTTCACCGCCGTGGTCTTCGTGGTCGCCGGCCTCGCCTCGATGGGCATGCCGGGCTTCAGCGGCTTCCCCGCCGAACTCTCGATTCTGATCGGCACCTGGCCGGTCTCGAAACTGTGGACCCTCGGCGCCGCCCTCGGCGTGCTCGTGGCCGCGGCTTTCACGCTGCGGGTCATCCAGGTCGTGTTCTTCAGTCGGACCGATGACGCGGTGACCGTCGCGGATCACCCGCTCCCGCCCCTCACCTGGCCCGAGCGGATCGGCGCTGGACTGCTGCTCGCCGCGACCGTCGTCGTCGGGCTCAATCCCGCGCTGTTGCTGAATTGGATCATCCCGGGCCTGACCTCGCCCGGGCTGCAGGCCATCTGGACCGGAGGCACGCCATGAGTTTCGACTACCTCCTCCTCACCCGCGCCCTGCTCCCCGAGATCGCCCTCGTGATCGGCGCCCTCGCGGTGCTGGGGTACGATCTCACGCTTGGCCGCAAGCTGCCCAACAAGGACCGCTTGGGCGCCGCCCTTGGGCTCGGCTCCATCGCCACGATCGCGGCGCTCGTGGATGCCGTGTTGGTCGGCCGCATGGGACCGGTCTATGGCGCCACCCTGATGCTGGACTCGCTCGCGGTCGCGACGCGGATCGGCGTGCTGGCGCTCACGCTGCTGACCCTCGGCATCGCCGCCGGGGCGCGCACGCCCCGGCACCCGGCCGAATACGTGGCGATCATCCTCTTCGCCACCGCTGGCTTCACGCTGATGGCGGCGGCCAACCACCTGCTCGTCGCCTTCGCCGCCCTCGAGCTGGCCAGTCTCTCGCTCTACATCCTCGCCGGTTACGACAAGGCGCGCGTGGAGTCGGCCGAGGCGGCGCTGAAGTATTTTCTCTACGGTGCGATGGCCGCGGCGTTCCTGCTCTTCGGCTTCAGCCTGATCTACGGCCTCACCGGCGAACTCGAGCTCGGCGCCATCGCGATCAGGCTGGCGCACACCGGCATGTCGCCGCTACTGGGCATCGCGCTGGTCATGGTCCTCGTGGCTTTCGGCTTCAAGGCGGCCGCCGCGCCGTTCCACCTCTGGGCACCGGATGCCTACGAGGGGGCACCGACGCCCTCGGCCGCGCTCATTGCCTCGGCGTCGAAGCTCGCCGGCTTCGCGCTGTTCCTCCGTCTCCTGTGGCCCGGCCTCGGCGCGGTGGCCGGCGGTGCGCCCGGCGCCGCGATCGGCTGGCTGACGCCGGTGGCCATCATCGTGGGCGCCTCGATCTTGCTGGGCAACCTGGCCGCGCTGGCCCAGGGCAATGTCCGCCGCCTCCTCGCCTACTCGGCCATCGCCCACGCCGGCGCGATGCTGCTCGGCGTGATGGCGGCCGGGGTCACCGGCCCGGGGCCGCTGTTCTACTACGCGGCGACCTACGGCGTCGCTGCGGCGGGAGCCTTCGGCGTCATCGCCGTGATCGAGGTCAACGGCGGCTGCCAGCGCATCACCGACCTCGCCGGCCTCGCCCGCCGCTCACCGCTCCTCGCCGGTTGCCTTGCGGTCTTTGTCCTTTCGCTCGCCGGCATCCCGCCCCTCGCCGGTTTCTTCGGCAAGTTCGTCGTTTTCGCCGGTGCTTTGCAGGTCGGCGGCCTCATGGACCCCGCCGGCTGGCTGGCCCTGCTGGCCATCGCGATGAGTGCCGTGGCGTTTTACTACTACCTCGTCGTCTTGAAGCAGGCTCTCGTGTTGCCGCCGGCGGCGGGTGCGACGCGCATTCGGGTGCCGCTGACGGCCGGACTGGCGCTGACGCTGGCGGCGGCCGCGCTGGTCGTGCTGGGGGCGCTGCCGACGTTGGTGCTGAGGTACTTCGGGTAGGATATCGTACTCGTACTCGTTCTCTTTCTCGTTCTCGAAACGCACCGCGCGTGGAGCACTTCGAGAACGAGAACGATTACGAGAACGAGAACGATCAAGCCCCTCCGACCGCAAAATCTGCGCAGTAAACCCCATTAGACGCGATGCGGGCACCGCCACGGATTGTTATCGTGAGGCCATGGCTACCCTATCCGAACGTCTCTCTGACAATGTTGCGGGTCGTTACTACACCGACTCCACCTGCATCGACTGCGACCAGTGCCGCGTGATCGCGCCCGAGCTTTTCGAGCGCAACGCCGACACCGGCATGTCCTACGTGAAGAAGCAGCCGATCACCGACGCCGAGATCGCCTTGGCGGAGGAGGCCATGGCCTCCTGCTCCACGGAGTCCATCGGTAATGACGGACAATAAAGCCCGGACCGGGCCGCGGTGCCCCACCGCGTAACTCCACACCCACATGCTGAACGACATGATCATTGGCATGGCTGGTTCAGGCGGCGACGGCATCGTCTCCGCCGGCGATGCGCTCATCAGCGCCGCCGCCCGCGAGGGCTACTACGCCATGCTCACCAAGAGCTTCGGTTCGCAGATCCGCGGGGGTGAATCCTCCTGCCGCCTGCGCGTCGCCACGACCCCGGTGCTCAACCCGGGCGGTACCCTCGACGTCGCCGTCGTGCTGAACTGGGAGGACTTCCTCCGCTTCGGCGGCGAGTTGCCGGTCGGAACCGACACGGTCGTCCTCTACGAGAAGAAGACCGGCGTCGAACCCGCCGCCATCCCGCTCAAGGTCCAGCCGGGCATCGTGCTCGCAGTGCCGATGGCGGACCTCGCCATCAAGTCAGCCGGCACGCTTCAAGCGAAGAACAACGTCGTCCTCGGCCTCCTCGCCGGCTGGTTCAATCTCGGCCGCGAGGCCATCCTCGAGGGCATCCGCCGCAAGTTCGCCAAGAAGGGCGCCGAGGTCCTCCAGGGAAACGAGCGCGCCTACGCCGCCGGCCTGGCCTACGCCGACGAGCATCCGCTCACCCGCGACATGCGCCTCGCCCCGCCCGTCGCCACCGGCGCCAAGCGCCGCGTGACCGACGGCAATGAGATCTGCGCCGAGGCCGCGCTCTTCGCCGGCTGCAAGTTCTTCGGCGGTTACCCGATCACGCCCGCGACCGAGATCATGCAGTACCTCCAGAAGGACATCTGGAAGCACGGCGGATCGCTCCTGCAGGCCGAGGACGAGATCGCCGGCATCGCCGCGGTCGTCGGCGCCTCCTTCGCCGGCAAGAAGGCCATGACCGCCACCTCCGGCCCGGGCTTCTCGCTCAAGTCCGAGGTCATCGGCCTCGCCAGCATCGCCGAGCTCCCCCTCGTCTGCGTCAACGTCCAACGCGGCGGCCCCTCCACGGGCCTGCCCACCAAGACCGAGCAGGCCGACCTCTTCGCCGCCGTCTTCTCCGCCCACGGCGACACCGTGCGCCCGGTGCTCGCGCCCATCGGCGTGTCCGACGTCTTCGGCGTCACGGTCGAGGCGTTCAACATCGCCGAGGCCTACCAGACGCCCGTCATCGTTCTCTCCGACCAGGAGATCGCCCAGCGCAAGGATGTGATCGACCCGGTCGACACGACGCCGTTCAAGCTCATCGAACGCCTCAAGCCGACGCCCGAGGAACTCGCCGCGGGCTACAACCGTTTCAAGATCACCGACTCCGGCGTCAGCCCGCTCAGCCATCCCGGCATGCCGGGCGGCAGCTACCTCGCCGCCGGCATCGAGCACAACGAGCACGGTGACCCCACGAGCAGCGGCGAGATGCACGAGCGGATGAACAACAAGCGGCTCAACAAGCTCAACCCGCTGAAGACCCGCGACGACCTTTTCATCCTCGAGGGCGACATCGACGCGCCCCTCGGCGTCATCAGCTGGGGCGGCATGGCCGGCGCCGCGCTCGAGGCCGTGCGCACCGCGCGCGCCCAGGGCATCCCCGTCAAGCTGCTCATCCCGAAGCTGCTCTACCCGATCGCCGAGTCGGTCTATCGCGACTTCTTCGCCTCGCTGCAGCGCTGCGTCGTCGTCGAGCAATCGCACCAAGGCCAGCTTCACCGCCTCATCCGCATGTGGGTGGACGTGCCCCGCGACTTCACCTCGCTCGCCCGCAGCGGCGCCAACCCGATCCCCCCGGCCGCGATCGTCCAACGCCTCCGCGTCATGGCCGAGTCGCTCGCCAATCACCCCGCCACACCCGCGCCATGAGTGTCCCCTCCACCACCGACTGCGGTTGCGCCCCGTCGGCCGCCGCCCCGCTCACGATCAAGGATTTCCGCAGCGACCTGAAGCCCATCTGGTGCCCCGGCTGCGGCGACTACGGCGTCGTCACCGCGCTGTACCGTGCCCTCGTCAACATCGGCCGCCCCGCCCACGAGGTCGCCTTCATCTCCGGCATCGGCTGCTCCAGCCGCATCCCCGGCTACACGACCGCCTACGGTTTCAACACCGTGCACGGCCGCGCCCTTCCCGTCGCGCAGGGGATCAAGATGGCCAACCCCGACCTGCTCGTCCTCGTCGCCGGCGGCGACGGCGACGGCTTCTCGATCGGCGGCGGCCACGTGCCGCACGCGATTCGGCGCAACCTCGATCTCACGTACATCGTGATGGACAACCACATCTACGGCCTGACCAAGGGCCAGATGTCGCCCACCACGCCGCGCGGCGCCAAGACCAACAGCACCACCTACGGCAGCCTCGAGGAACCGGTGAACCCGCTCCTCTACGTGCTCGCCTACGGTGCCGGCTTCGTCGCCCAGGGCCTCCCCGCCGACATGGAAGGCCTCACGAAAATGATCGAAGCCGCGATCCGCTATCCGGGCTTCTCCTTCGTCAACATCCAGTCCCCCTGCGTCACCTTCGGCGATCCCAACGACCAGATGAAGGTGCAGAAGGCGAAGATGAAGAAGCTGGCCGACCTGGGCCACGATCCCACCAACCGCCTCCGCGCGATGGACCTCGCCCAGGCCTACGGCACCGAGCTCTACACCGGCATCTTCTACCAGAACCCGACCCCGCCCGAGACCTACGACCAGATGATCCGCGCCCGCCAGGCGGAGCTGCAGGCGAAATAGCTGCGGAGGAGAGTTAAGGAGGAAGCCTGGAAACCGGGAAAAGACCGGAATTCTTTCCTGGTTTCCCGGCTTCCCTCTTCACCTCGCTGCATCATTCGTCCTACTGCCTTCGCCAAGATCTGCGGCGTCAATAGATGCGCAGCGTTTGCCAAGATGGGCCGTGGCGTCGCCGCGGCGCCCCGCTATAGTTGGCGCGTTCCCCAACCCCAACCCACCCCACTCCGATGAGCGCTGACGCCCGCCCCGCGTCCGATGCCCGGCATGCCTGGAGCCAATTGGCGCGCCAGGACCCGGCCCGCCGTTCCGCGCCGGACCGCATCGCCGACTTTCTCGAAATCTACGGTTTCTACGACGAGGTCGCCGCGCGCGAGCAGGCCAGCCGCTGCGTGCAATGCCCCGAGCCCACCTGCGTCGCGGGCTGCCCGCTCGGCACGAACATCCCCGAGTGGCTCGCCCTCACCGCCGAGGGCCATTTCTCCGCCGCCGCGCAGGCCCTGCAGGCGGGCGGCAACCTGCCTGAGATCTGCGCGCGCGTCTGCCCCGCGGATCATCTCTGCGAGGCCGAGTGCGTGATCAACGGCCAGGCGCAGCCGGTTTCCATCTGGGCCGTCGAGCAGTTCCTCAACGAGTACGCCTTCGCCCATGGTCTCGTGCAACCCGACGTGGCCCCGCCCAACGGCCGGCATGTCGCCGTCATCGGCGCCGGTCCCGGCGGGCTCGCCTGTGCCGACGGACTCGTCCGCCGCGGCTATGCCGTGACCATCTTCGACCACCGCCCGCAGCCCGGCGGCCTGCTCGTCTACGCGACACCCGAGTTCCACTTGCAGCGCTCGATCGTCGAGCGTCGCGTGGACCTCCTGCGGCGGCAGGGCGTGAACTTCCGGCTCGCCGATGCCGAGGCCGAGCACACGCCTTTGACCCTGCTCCTCGAGGATTTCGACGCGGTCTATCTCGCCCTCGGCGCCAAGCAGCCGCGCACGCTCGATGCACCGGGGCACGAATTGGACGGCGTGCACCAAGCCGTGCCGTTCCTGCTCCAAGCCGGCACCGACAGCGCCGCGGCCAAGGCGCTCGTCGGCGGCAAGCACGTCGCGGTCATTGGCGGCGGCGACACCGCGATCGACTGCGCCCGTGCCGCGGTCCGCTCCGGCGCGGACTCCGTGGCTGTCGTCTATCGCCGCGACGAGGCCAGCCTGCCGGCCATGCGCCGGGATATCGATGCCGCCCTCGAGGAGGAGGTGCGTTTCCTGTTCCAGGCCTTCCCCATCAGCTTCATCGGCCGCCCGCCGGGCGTCCTCACCGGCCTGCAACTGGTCCGCACCGAACCCGGCCCGCTCGGCGCGGATGGCCGGCGCTGGTTTGTGCCAACGGCCACATCGTTCTCGCTCGTGGCGGACGTCGCGTTCCTCGCCCTTGGCTTCGATCCGGCCCCGCTGCCGGCAGACAGCCCGTGGCAGGCGCTCGCGCGCACCCCGCAGGGTGCGTTTCAGGTCGACGCCCGGCAGATGACCAGCCTGCCCGGCGTCTTCGCCGGCGGCGACCTCGTCCGCGGCCCCTGCACCGCGCTCCACGCCGTGCGCGACGCCCGCCAGGCGGTGGCGGGAATTGACGCGTTCCTGGCGACACGGACCGATAGCTCCGAACCTAAGGAACGCTGATCTTCGCTTATCTTGGATGGTTGGGGGCTCGGACCGATCAGCGTGGATCAGCGCAGATCAGCGTTCCTCCGGTTCGGTCATCCCGCGAAAAGGCGTACCTACAGTTTTCCTAACGCCCGCCGCGGATAATGGCCGCTAATGCGGTCGTCCGATTTCAGGGGTGTTTCCAACCCGGTTTTCCCTCGGAAAACCGCGTTACCGGCCCCCACCGCAATAAATGCGGATTGAACGGCAAGGCGTGCGATGCCGAACCGCGCATTCCCTGCCATCATGGGGGCAACCCGCCACACCGCACCCACGCCTTTTCCCGGCACCTCGTTCCATGAATGATATTTCAACCGTCGACCTGATCTACATCCTGGCCTTCTGCGCCGGCGGGCTGGCGTTCGCCCTGGGGCCCTTCGTCCTGGTCTACTTCCTCGCCCCGCGCTGGACGCGCAACACGTTGGACAAGACCGGGCAGGCCATCGAGTGCGGCATGGACCCCATCGGCGACGCGTGGATCCGGTACAGCGCGGTCTACTACCTCTACGCCCTCGTCTTCGTCGCCTTCGCGGTCGACGTCCTTTTCCTCTTCCCGGTGGCCCTCGTGTACGGCCGCCACTTCGTGATCCGGGACCTGGTCGAGCTCACGATCTTCGTGGGCATCCTCTCGCTCGTGATCGTCTACGCCTGGAAGAAAGGAGTTTTCGAATGGAAACGCCGCTGACCCCCCCCCCCCCCCCCCCCCCCCCCCCCCCCCCCCCCCCCCCCCGCCCCCCCCCCGGGCCCCCCCCCCCCCTCCCCACAACTCGCTCTGGCCGCTCACCTTCGGCCTCGCCTGCTGCGCCATTGAGATGATGGCCGCCGGCATGGCCCGGTTCGACCTCTCGCGCTTCGGCGCCGAGGTGTTCCGCCCCTCCCCGCGCCAGGCCGACGTCATGATCGTCGCCGGCACGGTGAACAAGAAAATGGCCCCGGCCGTGAAGCTGCTCTACGACCAGATGCTCGAGCCCAAGTGGGTCATCGCCATGGGCAACTGCGCGCTCTCCGGCGGTCCGTTCAAGTTCGACGGCCAATACGCCGTGGTCGAGGGCGTGGACAAGCTCTTCCCCGTCGACGTCTACGTGCCCGGCTGCCCGCCGCGCCCGGAGGCGCTGATCGAGGGCATCCTGCAACTCGAGGAGAAGATCACCGGCAAGCGCCGCTTCCCGGTCGCCAAATTGAAGGAATGAAAACCTCCGCCGAACGTCTCACCGGCCTCTTCGTCGAGCTCCTCGGCCCCGGAGGCCCCTCGTGCCGCCCGCGCCGCCGCCGGCCCCCCGCCGGCCAAGCCCGCGCCGCCCGCTCCCGCGGCCGCCCCAGGCGCTGCGGCCGCACCCGCCGCCAAGCCCGCCCCAGCCCCGGTCGCTCCAGCCCCGCTGCCAGCGCCCGTCCACGCCGAGGTCCATGCCGCCAAGGGCTGGGATTTCGACGCCGCCGTCGCGCCCGCCCAAGTGGTGGCCGCCGCGCAGATCATGGACCGCGAGGGCTTCGCCCTCGATGCCATCACCGGCGTCGACTGGATCGCGCAGAACGAGATGGAGGTCGTTTACGACTACTTCCACCCGACCGACGCCGTCCGCGCCGTCGTTCGCACCCGTATCCCCCGCGCCACTCCCGAGGTGCCAACCATCATCCCGGTGTTCCCCGGGGCCAACTGGCACGAGCGCGAGACCCACGACTTCTTCGGCATCGCCTTCGCGGGCCATCCCAACCTGAAGCCCTTCCTCCTCCCGGAGGACGCCAACTTCCACCCGCTGCGAAAGGATTATCAGCCATGACGGCCACCAAGGACATCGCCGCCGCCGCCCTGGCGGAGCACGCGCCGCACGAGACGTTCACGCTCAACCTCGGTCCGCAGCACCCCGCCGCGCACGGCGTCCTCCGCGTGCTGATGACGATGGACGGCGAGTGGATCCAGCGCGCCGAGCCGATCATCGGCTACATCCACCGGATGCACGAGAAGATGGGCGAGAACCGCACGTACGCCAAGTTCCTGCCCAACACGAGCCGCATCGATTACCTCTCGGCCATGCACTACACCCACGCCTTCGTGGGTGCCGTCGAGCGCGCCGCCAAGATCGAGGTCCCGGCCCGCACCGAGTACATCCGCGTCATCACCTCCGAGCTCAACCGCATCTCCAGCCACATGGTCTGGTGGGGCGCCCTCCTCCTCGACCTCGGCGGCTTCACGCCGATCCTGTACGCCTTCGACGACCGCGAGAAGATCCTCGACCTGCTCGAGGGCCTCTGCGGCGCGCGCCTGACCTACTGCTACTACCGCTTCGGCGGCCTCAGCAACGACGCCGACGATGCCTTCCTCAAGGGCACGCGCGATTTCGTGAAGCACATGCAGCCCCGGCTGCAGATGTACCGCGACCTCGTCACCGACAACGTCATCCTCCGCAAGCGCCTGACCGGCATCGGCCCCATCAGCGCCGACATCTGCCGCAAGTACGGCGCCACCGGCCCCGTCATCCGCGGCTCCGGCGTCGCCTACGACGTGCGCCGCGCCGAGCCGTATTCCGTCTACCCGCAGCTCCAGTTCAAGATCCCGACCTATACCGAATGCGACTCGATGGCCCGCTACCTGGTCCGCATGGATGAGATGGAGCAGAGCCTCCACATCATCGAGCAGGCCCTCGACCAGATCCCCGCCGGTCCGTTCATGGCCGCCAAGGTTCCGCGCGTGCTCAAGCTCCCGGCCGGCGACACCTGCTACGCCGTCGAGGCCGCCCGCGGCCGGTTCATGGTGCGCATCGTGAGCGACGGCAAGGACCAGCCCTACCGCGTGAAGCTCCGCGCACCGTCCTTCTCCAACCTCAGCCTCTTCGAGGAGACCAGCAAGGGCATGATCCTCCCCGACGCCCTCGCCATGATGGGCAGCCTCGACCTCGTCATCCCGGACATCGACCGATGAAAACTTCGTTCCGCATCCTTGGCCTTCACGTAGCTACGAGCGTGAGCGAGTGGAGTGGATGCCTCTCCGCCCTTCGTCCACTCGCTCACGCTCGTAGCTACCCGGTCACTGCGGAGCGCCGGAATCCAGCAGACTCATGAATCTCCTCGAACTCGAGCCCATCCGCGTCCTGCTCTACCTGGTCGGCATCTGCGCCTTCGTCGGCGGCAACGCCGCCTACCTCGTCCTCGCCGAGCGCAAGGGCGCCGGCCGCATCCAGCGCCGGCCCGGCCCCAACGAGGCCGGCTGGGCGGGCATCCTCCAGCCCATCGCCGACGGCATCAAGCTCCTCGCCAAGCAGGTCATGGTCCCGCCGGGCACCGACTCGCTGCTCTTCCGCGCCGCCCCGCTCATGGTCATGGCCCCGCCGCTCATGTGCCTGGCGACGATCCCGTTCTCCGACACCCTCGTCGCGCGCAACCTCAACATCGGCCTGCTCTTCGTCTTCTCCTTCGGCTCGATCAACGTCATGGCCCTGATGCTCGGCGGCTGGGCCTCGCGCAACAAGTACGCCATCATCTCCGCCGCCCGCGTCGTCTCCCAGAGCGTCGCCTACGAGATCCCGATGCTCCTCGTCGTGATCACCATGCTCATGGTCGCCGGCACGATGAACCTTCAGGAGATCATCGTGCAGCAGGCCGGCGGATTCTGGCACTGGAATCTCTTCAAGGTCTGGGTCAACCCGCTGATGCCGGTGACCTTCGTGATCTTCTTCATCTGCATGCTGGCCGAGACCAACCGCGCGCCCTTCGACATGGCGGAGGCCGAGAGCGAGCTCGTCGCCGGCGCCTTCACGGAGTACGGCGGCATGGGCTTCGGCGTCTTCTTCATGGCCGAGTACGCCAACATCGTCGTCGGCTGCTGCCTCGCCACGATCCTCTTCCTCGGCGGCTGGCAGAGCCCGATCGGCGTCCTCTCCGGCGGCTTCTGGGGCCTGGGCTGGTTCCTCCTCAAGCTCTACGCCCTCATCTTCACCGTCATCTGGATCCGGTGGACCTTCCCCCGCACCCAGTTCTACAGCCTCCTCAACCTGTCCTGGAAGATCCTCATCCCGATCTCGCTGGTCACCCTCCTCCTGACCGGCGTCGTGATGAAGCTCCCCCTGCTCTTCCGGTAACCGTCCCACCATGAGCCTGTTCTCCGCCATCCGCGACACCCTCTCGGGCTTCAAGAGCCTCCTCGTCGGCATGCGCATCACCGCGCGCGAGGCCGCCCAGCCGACGCTCACCGTCCAATACCCGCACGAGACGCTGCCGATGCCCCCGCGCTTCCGCGGGCACATCAAGCTCGTCATGGACCCCGCGACCGGGAAGCCCCTCTGCACCGCCTGCACGATCTGCGAGCGCGCCTGCCCCAGCGGCTGCATCGACCTCGACGGCCTCAAGCGCGAGGGCGACAAGCGCAAGTCCGTCTCCAAGTACATGCTCGATTTCACGACGTGCAGCCTCTGCGGCTCCTGCGTCGAGGCCTGCCCCAGCGGCGCCATCGAATTCTCCAAGGAATACAACGTCGTCAGCCGCAACCGCGAAACCTTCGCCAAGATGGACCTCTACCAGAAGGTCCTCGCCGAGGGTGAAGCGTGGGCCAAGACCCACCCGACACCCCCGCCGGCCGAAACGCCCGCCGCTCCCGCTGCTCCGGCTCCGGCTGCTGCCGCTGCGACCCCGGCTCCCGCCGCCCCGGAGGCTCCCAAGTCATGAACGCCGCCTTTCCCTTCGCCGACTGGCTCGTCCTCGCCGCCTTTGCCCTCGCCGTGGGCCTCACGCTCGCCGGCGCGCTGATCGCCGTCCTCACCACGCGCATCATCCGCGGCGTCGCCGGCCTGATGGTCTGCTGCCTCGGTCTCGCCGGCCTCTACTACTTCCTCAACAGCCCCTTCCTCGCGCTGATGGAGATCCTCATCTACGTCGGCGCCGTCTGCGTCACCATCATCTTCGCCGTCATGATGGCCGAGCCCGACGAGCAGCCCGCGCACGCCACGCACAAGGCGCACATCGCCTGGGGCATCGTCGCCACGATGATCGCGCTCCTGATCGGCGGCGCCCTCGCCTACGTCGCCCTCAGCGGCCCCTGGCCGGCCCGGCCGGAAACGCTGGTCAGTGACGGCTCGGTCGCCGCCATCGGCGTCTCGCTCCTCACGACCTACAGCCTCGCCTTCGAGGCCATCTCCCTCGTCCTCCTCGTCGCCATCCTCGGCGCCCTGGTCCTCGCCTGCGGCGGTCGCACCGCCCCCGGCCTCGCCACGCCCACGCCGCCGCCCGCCCAGCGCTGACCGCCATGAAGCTGCTCCTCGTCCACCAGCAACCCGCGATCTACCTCGTCCTCGCGGCGCTCCTCCTCGCCATCGGCATCTACGGCCTCCTCCGCCGCCGCACGCTGATCGGCATGCTCATCTCGGGTGAGATCATCTTCGCCGCCGCCTCGCTGAACCTGATGGCCGCGAACCGCTTCTTCGCCCCCGACCCCGCCGCCGGCCAGATCTTCGTCCTCTTCATCATGGGCCTCGCCGCCGCCGAGGTCGCCATCGCCCTCAGCATCATCATCGCGGTCTACCGCAACTACCGCTCCATCACGCCCGAGGAGCTGACCGAACTCAAAGGCTGACCCGTGGAAGCCACCAACGACATCCGCCTCCTGCTCGCCCTGCTCGCCCCGCTCGTCGGCGCGGGCCTCGTCATGGCGACCGGGAAAAAGCCCAACCTGCGCGAGACGGTCTCCCTCGTCGCCGCGGTGACGCTCCTGAGCCTCGTCGCCTCCCTCGTCCCCGCCGTGCGCGGCGGCACGACGTTGCACTACACGCTCTTTGAACTGTTCCCGGCCGAGCAGGCCCAGTCGTTCACCTTCGCCGCCAAGGCCACCAGCCTCTCGATCGCGCTCCGTGCCGACGCCCTCTCGATGATCTTCGCGGTGATCGCCTCGTTCCTCTGGGTGCTCACCGTTTTCTACTCGGCCGGCTACATGCGCAGCCTGCACGAGCACGCGCAGACCCGCTTCAGCGCCTGCTTCGCCCTCGCCCTCTTCGGCGCCATCGGCTGCGCCTTCGCCGATAACCTCCTCACCCTCTACCTTTTCTACGAGGTGGTCAGCGTCTCCACCTACCCGCTCGTCGCCCACCACCAGGACGAGGAAGGCTACGAGGGCGGCCGCAAGTACCTGACCTACCTCACCACCACCGCGAAGGCCCTGATCTTCCCGGCGATGGTCCTCATCTTCGTCCTCTCCGGCACCCTCGACTTCGCCAACAACGCCAGCACCGGCATCATCCCGGCCGCCGTCCACAACGGCGTCGTCACGATCCTCTACATCTGCTGCCTCCTCGGCTTCGCCAAGAACGGCATCATGCCGTTCCACCACTGGCTCCCGGGCGCCATGGTCGCCCCGACGCCCGTCAGCGCGCTGCTTCATGCGGTCGCGGTCGTGAAGGTCGGCGTGTTCTCAACGGTGCGCGTGATGCTCTACGTCTTCGGCGTCGACTGCATGCACGAGCTCAACCTCGGCCTGCCCACCGCCTACTTCGTCTCCATCACGATCCTCGTCGCGTCCATCATCGCCCTCAGCAAGGACAACCTGAAGACGCGGCTCGCCTACTCCACCGTCAGCCAGCTCTCCTACATCATCCTCGGCGTGGCCCTGCTGACGCCCACCGCCGTCGCCGGCGGTCTGGTGCACATCGCCAACCACGCCTTCGCCAAGATCACGCTCTTCTTCTGCGCCGGCGCCATCTACGTCGCCTCGCACAAGAAGAACATTTCCGAGATGAGCGGACTCGGCCGCACGATGCCGTGGACCTTCGGCGCCTTCGCCCTCGCCGCCCTTGGCATGATCGGCGTCCCGCCCGTCGGCGGCTTCATCACCAAGCTCTACCTGCTCGTCGGCGCCCTCGATGCCGGCACGATCGGCATCCTCGTCGTCCTGATCGCCAGCACGCTGCTCAACACCGCGTACTTCGCCCCGGTCGTCTACCACGCCTTCTTCGGCAAGGCCCCGGCGGGCGAGCACCACCACGGCGAGGCACCGCTGGCCATGCTGATCCCGCTCTGCCTCACGGCCGTGATCTCCGTTCTCGTCGGTATCTTCCCCGATTTCTTCATGCGGTTCGCCACCGCCGTCCTCCCATGAACCATAACAGTAGCGAGCATCGCAGCCTGTACCCGGTAGGGGCGCACCTCGCGTGCGCCCTTGGGATCCATCCGCGCATGACGCCTCAGGGCGCAGGCAAGCTGCGCCCCTACTGGCTCCGCCTGCCGCTCGCTAAACGCTACTGATTTCCCATGCTCCTCCGCCTCATCGAATTTCTCCGCCAGCGGCTCCGTCAGGTCATCTACGTCTCCTGCGGCCTCCTGGCGCTCGTGGCGCTGATCGACGTGTTCGTCGACAAGCACCACGCCCACACGAAGGTCGAGCATCTGCCCGCCTTCTGGTCGGTGTTCGGCTTTTTGGCCTGCGTGGTGATCGTCATCGCCTCCAAGGCGTTCGGCAAGGCCGGCATCATGACCCGCGAGGACTACTACGATGAGTGATCTCTGGTTCCACCCCTCGCTCGTGCTCCTTGCCGGCGGCCTCCTGCTGCCCCTGGTGCCGGCCGCCGCCAAGAAAGCCTGGCTGCTGGCGATCCCGCTCCTGACCTTCGCCAGCATCGTCCTGCTGCCCCAGGGCACGCACGGCGTCGTGAGCTTCCTGCAGTTCACGCTGGTCTTCGGCCGCGTCGATGCGCTGAGCAACGTCTTCGCCTACATCATGGGCCTGATGGCCGTCATCGGCTCGCTCTACGGCCTGCATGTGAAGCGCGACGTCGAGCACATGGCCGCCTGGACCTACGTCGCCGGCTCGATCGGCGCCATCTATGCGGGCGACCTGCTGACGCTCTTCCTCTTCTGGGAGCTGATGGCGTTCTCGTCCGTGTTCCTCATCTGGTTCCGCGGCCGCGAGGAATCCCTCGGCGCGGGCTTCCGATACCTCCTGGTGCACGTCGCGGGCGGCGTTTCGCTCCTCGCCGGCATCATCCTGCACTATCACGCGACCAACGGTGACCTCACTTTCGGGCTCTTCGATGTCGAGCATCCGACCCTCGCGGCCTGGCTGATCGTCATCGGCTTCGTCCTCAACGCTGCCGTGCCCCCGCTGCACGCCTGGCTGCCCGATGCCTACGGCGAGGCGACCTTCAACGGCTCCGTCTTCCTCTGCGCCTTCACCACCAAGACCGCGGTGTATGCGCTTATCCGCGGTTTCGCCGGCCTCGATATCCTCGTCGTCCTCGGCGTGATCATGGCGCTCTACGGTGTCGTCTACGCCGTGCTCGAGAACGACAGTCGCCGCCTGCTCGCCTACCACATCATCAGCCAGGTCGGCTACATGGTGGCCGGCGTCGGCCTCGGCACCACTCTCGCCATCAACGGCGCCTGCGCCCACGCCTTCGCTCACATTCTTTACAAGGGCCTGCTCTTCATGGGCTGCGGCTCGGTGCTCCACATGACGGGCAAGAGCAAGTTCACCGACCTCGGCGGGCTCTACCAAAAGATGCCGTGGACCTTCCTCTTCACCCTGATCGGCGGGCTCTCCATCTCGGCCTTCCCGCTCTTCAGCGGCTTCGTGTCGAAGTCCATGATCGTCCAGGCCGGCTTCGAGGACCACAAGCTCTGGGTCGGCTTCCTCCTCCTCCTCGCCTCCGCCGGTACCTTCCTGCACACCGGCCTGAAGGTCCCGTATTTCATCTGGTTCGGGAAGAACCACTGCAGCAAGGAAACCTGGGAACGCGCCGCCGAGCCACCGTGGAACATGATGACGGCCATGGCCGTCACGTCGTTCCTCTGCATCTTCATCGGCTGCTACACGCCGTACCTCTACCGGATGCTGCCCTACCCGGTGGAATTCGAGCCCTACACGGCCTACCACGTCTCCGAGACGCTGCAGATCCTCCTCTTCACCGGCCTCGGTTTCTTCCTCCTCATCAAGAAGCTCGAGCCGGAGGCCAAGATCAGCCTCGACCTCGACTGGCCCTACCGCATGGGCGGCCGCGCCTTCCTCTGGCTGGCCCGCAAGCCCGTCCAGGCCCTCGACAACGCCGTGGGTGAAATCCATCGCGCCGGCGGCCTGATCCCGCTCATGCGCTCGGCGAATCTCGTCAATGTCTTCGACAACCGCGTGATCGACGGCGTGGTCGACGGCTTCGCCGGCTCGTTCCGCACCCTTGGCAGCCGCCTCCGCGGCGCCCAGCGCGGCCCCCTCCAGCAAAACCTCGCCCTGGCCCTCGGCGCCGCCGCCCTGCTTATCGTAGCCTTGGTCTTTCTCAACTGATCCCGAATGAGCCACAAGAAACACAAAATCCCATCCGCCGAGGACACACCCGAGGCGCCTATAGGCGCGCGGGCGATTCACTCCGCCGGACCAGCCCTTTGTGCTTTTTGTGGCTAATTAGCCACTGCTCATGCTCTCCACTCCCGCCACCGGCTTCCCCTTCCTCAGCGTGCTGATCTTCAGCCCGCTGGCGGCCGTCGCCGTCCTTGCGTTCCTGCGCGACGAGCGCCTCGTGCGTTGGTGGACGCTGGTCTCCACCACGGCCCTCGGCCTGTTCTCGCTCGCGCTCCTGCCGCGCTTCGACACCACGACCGCCGCCTTCCAGTTCACCGAGCACACTCCGTGGATCGCCCGCCTGCAGATCAACTACGCCCTCGGCGTGGACGGCATCAGCCTGCTCATGATCCTGCTCACAACGCTGATCACGCCGCTCTGCGTGCTGGCCTCGTGGAACTACATCAAGGTCCGCGTGAAGGAGTTCATGATCGCGGTGCTCCTCATGGAGACGACCATGATCGGCGTCTTCTGCGCCCTCGATACGGTCCTCTTCTTCGTCTTCTGGGAGGCGATGCTGATCCCGATGGCGCTTATGATCGGCGTCTGGGGCGGACCGCGCCGCATCTACGCCGCGCTCAAGTTCTTCATCTACACGATGGCCGGCTCGGTCTTCCTGCTGGTCGCCATCATCGCCCTGCGGCTCAAGACCGGCTCGTTCAGCCTGGTCGACACCATGGGTGCCCCGCTGGCGCCGGGCTTCCAGGCCTGGGTCTTCGCGGCGTTCTTCATCTCGTTCGCGATCAAGGTGCCGATGTTCCCGTTCCACACGTGGTTGCCGGCGGCCCACGTCGAGGCCCCCACGGCCGGCAGCGTGTTCCTGGCCAGCGTGCTGCTGAAGATGGGCACGTACGGCTTCCTCCGCTTCGCCCTCCCGATCACGCCGCTCGCGGTGCACCAGTTCGCGCCCTACGTGCTGTGGCTCTCGGTCGTGGCGATCATCTACGGCGGCTTCGCGGCGCTCGCGCAAACCGACCTCAAGAAGCTGGTCGCCTACTCGAGCGTGAGCCACATGGGCTTCGCCACCTTGGGCATCTTTGCCCTCAACCCAGCGGGCATCGAGGGCGCCACTCTGGTCATGCTGAACCACGGCATCACCACGGGCGGCTTGTTCATGGTCGTCGGCCTCATCTACGAGCGCCTGCACACGCGTGACCTCGCCGCCGCGGCGGGCATCGGCAAGTACATGCCGGTCTTCGCGTTCGTGTACGGCCTCTTCTGCCTGTCGTCCCTCGCCTTCCCCGGGACGAACAGCTTCATCGGCGAATTTCTCGTCCTCGCCGGCGGCTTCAAGGTCTCGAAGCTCATGGTCGCCTGCGCCATCCCCGGCATCGTCGCCGCCGCGGCCTACAACCTCCGCATGCTGCAGAAGCTCGCCTGGGGCGGGGTCAACAACCCTGACCATACCGGCCTCAAGGACCTCAACTTCCGCGAACTCGTCATGTTCGCCCCGCTGGTGGTCTTCGTGCTCTGGATCGGCCTCGCGCCGCAACCCTTCATCCGCCTCATCCACGCCAGCGTCCTCCACCTGGTCCAACAGGCCAACCCTGCCGTCCTGCCGTGAACGCCCTCTTCCCCTTCCTTCCCGAACTGGTGATCCTCGCCGGTGCCCTGGTTCTGTTCTTCCTAACACTGGGCACGGGCCGCGAGGCGACGGCGCGCTGGGTCAGCATCGGCCTCGCCGTTGCGGTCTTCGTCGGCGCGCTGCTCACCTCCTGTTCCTCCGCCACGCTCTTCGATGGCGCCTACCGGGTCGACGCCTTCTCCCAACTGCTCAAGGCGATCGTCGCCTTCGGCTACGGTTGCATCGCTTTTCTCAGCGGTGGCCTCCGCGACATCCGCACCGAGGCGCGCACCGAGTATTACCTCTTCCTCTCGCTGAGCATCACCGGCCTCCTGCTGCTCGTGAGCAGCGTGGACGTGATCACGCTCTTCATCGCCCTGGAGCTCTCATCCTACCCGCTCTACCTCCTCGTCCCGATGCGCCGCGAGCGCACCGGCCAACGCAGCCAGATGGAGTCGGCCGTGAAGTACATCATGTTCGGCGTCGCCGCCAACGGCGTGATGCTCTTCGGCCTCGGCTACCTCTACGGTCTCACCGGCTCGACCTCGCTCCCGGTCATCATCGAGAAGCTCCCGCCGCTCCTCGGCTCGCCGCTCGCCCTCACCGGCCTCGCCCTGACCTTCGCCGGCCTGCTCTACAAGCTGGCCATCTTCCCCTTCCACTTCTGGACCCCCGACGTCTATGAAGGCGCCGCCAACGAGACCACGAGCCTGATCGCTTCGCTGCCCAAGGTTGCCGCCGTGGCCGTGCTCGTGCGCTTCGTCTCGCTGGCCTCGCCCGAGACGACGGCCATCGCCACCCTCCTGACCTGCCTCGCCATCGCCTCGATGGTGTACGGCAACCTGATCGCGCTCGTGCAGACCGACCTCAAGCGCCTGCTCGGCTTCTCGGGCATCGCCCACGCCGGCTACGCGCTCGTCGGTTTCGTCGCCCTCGACCAGGCCGGCTACGCGGCCGCGCTCTACTACATCACGGGCTACATGGTCATGGTCCTGGCCTGCTTCGTCGTGATCTGCCACGTGTCGAAGGACGGCACCAACGTCGCCATCAGCGAACTCGCCGGCCTCCACCGCCGCGCCCCGCTGCTCGCCCTCACGCTGCTCGTGGGCATCTTCGCCCTCGCGGGCATCCCGCCGTTCGTCGGCTTCATGGGCAAGCTGGGCCTCCTCACCGCCGCCCTCGCCCGCGGGCACACCGCGCTCGTCATCATCACGGTCATCAACTCCGCCGTGGCGGTCTACTATTACCTCCGCATCGTTCGCGCGACGTTCTTCGGCGAAACCGAGGGCGAGCAGACGAAGATCGCCCTCACGCCCGCCGCCATCGGCCTGTGCGTGGTGCTCATGGTGGTGACCACGGCCCTCGGCGTCTTCCCCACCCAGGTCGTCGACGCCATCGCCAACGCCCTCCCGGCCGCCATCGCCCTGGCTCCGTAGGCTGGGGTAAGCGGGCCTCTCGCGGAGCCGCGGAGTTTTAAACCACGGATTACACGGATTTCACGGATCTGGCGGATGAAGCCGGGTGAGATGGCCACATAAGGCACAAAAGGCACAGAATCCGGATCAGGATCTTGTGCCTTCTGTGCCTCTTGTGGCCATCCTGCCAAGCTACATCCGCCGGACCGAAATCCGTGTCATCCGTGTAATCCGTGGTTAAAAATACGCCCGGTATGCCGGATTCCGATCATTTCAGTGTTCATAAGTGTGCATGAGTGGTTTACCGGTATTTCTGTGCCTTTTGTGCCTCTTGTGGCCATCTCACCCCGTTCCATCCGCCAACCGTCCCAACCATCCCATCCGTGTCATCCGTGAAATCCGTGGTTAAAAAACCCGCCCCCGCTCGCTCCAAGCTCGCCCTCAACGGCGGACCCAAGTCGGTCACCCAGGACCACAAGGAGATGTTCCACTGGCCGATCGTCACCAAGGAGGACGAGCGCGCCGTGCTCGACGTGCTCCGCCGCGGCGCGATGAGCGGGACCGACATCACCAAGCAGTTCGAGCGCGAGTTCGCCGCTTGGATCGGCCGCGACTTCGCCCTCGGCTACTGCAACGGCACCGAGAGCCTGCGCGCCGCGCTGTGGGCCTGCGGCGTCGGCGCCGGTGACGAGATCATCTGCCCCGGCATGACCTACTGGGCCAGCTGCACCGCCGCCCTCACCCTCGGCGCCGCGGTCAACTTTGCCGAGATCCTGCCGGACACGCTCTGCATCGACCCCGCCGACATCGAGCACCGCATCGGCCCGCGTACCAAGGCGATCATGGTCGTGCACTACTGCGGCTACCCGTGCGACATGGACGCGATCCTGAAGATCGCGCGGAAGCACAAGGTCAAGGTCATCGAGGATGTCTCCCACGCCCACGGCGGACTCTACAAGGGCCGCAAGGTCGGCACCTTTGGCGACATCGCCGCCATGAGCCTCATGGCCGGCAAGAGCCTCGCGATCGGCGAGGCCGGCATCATGGTCACCGACAACCGCGACCTCTACGAGCGCTGCGTCGCCTACGGCCACTACGAGCGCACCGGGCTGCCGAGCAATTACAACGCGGTCGACCGCAGCATCTTCAATCCCGCGCTCAACCATTTCGCGGGCCTGCCCCTCGGCGGCTACAAGCACCGCATGAACCAGACCTGCTCCGCCATGGGCCGCGTGCAGCTCAAGCACTACGACCGGCGCATGCAGGAGATCCAGGACGCCATGAACCGCTTCTGGGATCTGCTCGACGGCGTCCCCGGCCTCAAGGCCCACCGCCCGCCGGCGAAGAGCAAGAGCACCATGGGCGGTTGGTATGCCGCCCGCGGACTCTACCGCGCCGCCGAACTCGGCGGCCTCTCCTGCGAGAAATTCTGCGAGGCCGTCCGCGCCGAGGGCGTCCCCTGCGGCCCGGGGGCCAACATGCCGCTGCACACGCACGCCGTGTACCACGACGCGGACATCTTCAACCACGGCAAGCCGACCATGATCGCCTTCGGCCAGCGCGACGTCCGCCAGGGCCCCGGCACCTTGCCCGTCGTCGAGAGCATCCGCGACATCGCGTACTCGATCCCGTGGTTCAAGCACGACCGCCCCGCGGTCATCAAAAAATTCGCCACCGCCTACCGCAAAGTCGCGGAGCACGCGGACGAGATCGCGAAGTGACAATCAGGAACCACGGATTTCACGGATTGCACGGATACAAGCCGGATTAACCACTTATCTACACTGATCTTCACTGATCCCAAACAGTGTTCATAAGTGTTCATCAGTGGTTTTCTAGGATTGGATCCGTGCCATCCGTGAAATCCGTGGTTAAAATTCCGGGTCCATCCGCGGTGCATTTAACTCCTTATGGCGTAACGGTTCGTTACCGACTTTTGTCATAAAGGGGTTAGGCTTGGGGCAACAAAAGCACCCCATGTCCAAGCTCACTGACTCCGAAACTTCCCGCCTGCATCCCGAGACCCTCGCGCTCAGCTACGGCTTCGATCCGTTCCTCAGCGAAGGCGCCGTCAAACCGCCGGTTTTCCTCACTTCGACGTTCGCCTTCCACAAGGCGGCCGAGGGCAAGCAATTCTTCGCCTGGGCCCACGGCGAGGGCGGGCCGCGCAGCAAGTACAACATGGGCCTGATCTACTCGCGGCTCAACAATCCCAACCTCGAGATCTTCGAGGACCGCATCGCGCTCTGGGAGGGCATGAAGGACGCGTACAGTTTCTCCAGCGGCATGGCGGCCATCTCCACCACGCTGCTTGCGACGCACCGGCCCGGCGACGAGATGATCATCTGCGCGCCGGTGTACGGCGGCACCGACGGGTTCGCGCATCATTTCCTCAAGGAGTTCGGCATCATCGCGCACTTCATCCGCGCCGGCGTCGACGCACCTGCCCAAGCGGAGAAACTCATCAACCCGCGCACGCGCTCGATCTTCGTCGAGAGTCCGGCCAACCCGAACAACCGCCTTACCGACATCGGCGCCCTAAAGGCGCTCGCCCTTCGCCACGCCCCCGCGCCGGCGAGCGGCAGCAGCCGGATTTTGGTGATCGTCGACAACACCATGGCCGGCCCGGTCTTCGCTCACCCCGCCAAGGTCGGCGCCGACATCGTGCTCTACTCGGCCACCAAGTTCATCGGCGGCCACTCCGACGTCGTCGCCGGCGTCGCGCTCGCGAACGACCCCGCCATCCTTTCCGCCATTGCGAACCATCGGGCCATGCTCGGTGGCATGCCCAACCCTTACACGGCCTGGCTCCTCACGCGCTCGCTGGAGACCCTGAAGATCCGCGCGGAGAAGGCTCAGGCCAACGCCATCAAGGTGGCGGACTTCCTCGTCGCCCACCCGAAGGTGCGCAAGGTGAACTACCTCGGCCTGCTCAAGGCCGGCGATCCCGAGCACGCGATCTACCTGAAGCAGCAGAGCGGACCCGGTTCGCTCATTTCGTTCTACATCCGCGGCGGTGAAAAGGAGGCATTCGCCTTCCTCGACAGCCTCAAGCTCTTCCGCCTCGCGGTCTCGCTCGGCTCAACCGAGTCGCTCGCGCAGCACCCGGCTGCCATGACCCACTCCGGCCTCACCCCGGAAGACAAGGCCCGCGGCGAAATCACCGACGACCTCATCCGCCTCAGCATCGGCATCGAGCACCCCGATGACTTGATCTGGGACCTGGATCAGGCCCTCGCGCAGGTTTAATCGCGGAAGCGCGGAAAAGCGCATTGGGTAGCGCCCGGCCTCCGGACGGGCGGGTGGGCGTGCGCATGCCAAACGCGGCCCGTCCGGAGGCCGGGCCCTACCCAAATGCAGGTTACGGATCGGCTATTACCGCCGTCAGACCTTCCAGCTCTGGAGGATCTTCTGGTAGTTCGCGCGCTCGTGGGCGGCGGGGTCGGGGCAGCGGCGGAGGTTCATCGCGCCGCGGAACTCGTCGACGTTGGCGTAGCCGTGCGCGTTCATCCACTCCTGCAGGCCTTCCAGCAGCAGCGTGATCGTGCGCGGGCCCTGCCGCAGGATGAGCGAGACGAGCTGCACCGAGTGCGCGCCCGCCAGCAACGCCTTCACGAGGTCTTCCGTGCTGTGCACGCCGCCCGAGGCCGACAGCGACGCCCGCACGTGCGGCGAGATGATCGCCAGCCAGCGCAGACGCATCAGGAGCTCGCTTGAGTCGGAGAGCTTGAGCTGCGGCTCCACCTCGAGGTCCTCGATGTTGAAGTCGGGCTGGTAGAAGCGATTGAACACCACGAGGCCGCGGGCCCCGGCTTCCTGCAGGAGCAGGGCGAAGTTCGCCGGCGCCGTGTGGAAGGCCGAGATCTTCACCGAGACCGGGATGCGCACGGTCGAGGTGACGCTGCGCACGGTCTCGAGCATGTCAGCCTCGACCTCGTCGCCCGGCACCTCGGGATCGGTCACGAGCTGGTACAGGTTCAGCTCGATCGCATCCGCGCCAGCCGTCTCGAACTTCGCGGCGTAATCGGTCCAACCGCCGGGGCGGCAGCCGTTGAGCGAGGCGATGACCGGGATGTTGAGCTGCTTCTTGAGGCGTTCGATCTGCTTCAGGTACAGTTCGGGGGCGAGTTGGTACTCGTCGTAGGCCGGGAAGTACGAGGTGGCCTCGGACACGCTCTCCGCGGGCGTCTCCAGGTGATAGGTCAGCGCGCGCTGCTCGGCGTCGATCTGCTCCTCGAAGAGCGAGCGCATAACGATGGCGGCGGCGCCGGCGTCCTGCAGCTGGTGGGCCGCGCTGCCGTTGTCGGCAAAGGGCGAGGCCCCGACGATGAGCGGGTTGCGGAGCTTGAGTCCGAGATAGTCGGTCGTGAGGTTCATGACTTGGCGGGGGCGGCCGGGGCCGTGGGGGGAGTTGAGGTCTTGCCGTTGGTGCCAGCCGGCTGGGCGAGCTGCTGGTAGATCGCGTAGTGCTTGTGCACCTGGGCCTGCGCCTGCACGGCCAGTTCCGAGGCCCGGGCCGGGTCGACGTTCTTCAGGATGCCGAAGCGCGTCTCATTGCCCATGAACCGGCTGAGCTCGGTCTTGGGCGCGGGCGAATCGAGCCGCAGCGGCACGCCCCCCTGCTCCAGCACGCGCGGGTCGTGGCGGAAGAGCGGCCAGTAGCCGGTATCCACCGCGAGCTTCTGCTGCTCGAGTCCGAGGTGCAGCGGGAAGCCGTGCGCGATGCAGTGCGAGTAGGCGATGATGAGGGCCGGGCCGTCGTAGGCGAGGGCCTCGCGGAAGGCCATGACCGTCTGGCTGTCCTTGGCGCCGAAAGCGACGCGGGCGACGTAGACGTGGCCGTATTGCATCGCCATGAGGGCGAGGTCCTTCTTCGCGACGCCCTTGCCGCCGGCGGCGAACTTCGCCACCGCGCCCATGGGCGTGGCCTTGGAGGACTGGCCGCCGGTGTTGGAATAAACCTCGGTGTCGAGGACCAGCACCTTGACGTTGGCGCCGGAGGCGAGGACGTGGTCCAGGCCGCCGTAGCCGATGTCGTAGGCCCAGCCATCACCGCCGATGATCCAGACCGTCTTCTTCACGAGGTCGTCGGCCAGCGCGAGGAGGCGGGCGACATCCGGGCCGCTCGACCCCTTGAGGGCCTGGCGCAGGGCGAGCACGCGCTCGCGCTGGGCCGCGATGCCGGCCTCGTTGGACTGGTCGGCGTTGAGGATCGCCTGGGCGAGCGTGTCGCCGAGGCGCGGGGCCAGTTTGGCCACGAACTCGCGGGCCGTGCGGTGGCGCTGCTCGACGGCGAGGTGGATGCCGAGACCGAACTCGGCGTTGTCCTCGAAGAGCGAGTTGGCCCAGGTCGGGCCGCGGCCTTCACGGTTGGTGCAGTAGGGCGTGGTCGGCAGGTTGCCGCCGTAGATCGAGGAGCAGCCGGTGGCGTTGGCCACCAGCAGGCGGTCGCCGACGAGCTGCGTGAGCAGCTTGATGTAGGGCGTCTCGCCGCAGCCGGCGCAGGCGCCGGAGAACTCCATGAGGGGCTCGAGGAACTGGGTGCCCTTGACCGTGGTGAGGTCCACCTTGGTGCGGTCCGGGTCCGGGAGCTTCATGAAGAAGTCCCAGTTCGCGCGCTCGCGCTCGAGGAGCGGCGGCTGCGCGACCATGTCGATCGCCTTGTGGCGCGGGTTGGTCTTGTCCTTGGCCGGGCAGACCTGCACGCAGATCGAGCAGCCCGTGCAATCCTCGGGCGCGACCTGGATGGTGTACTTGTGGCCGGGGAAATCCTTGGCCTTGAAGTCGGTGGAGGCGAAGCCGGCGGGCGCCGTGGCGAGCTCGGCCGCGGGGAAGACCTTGGCGCGGATCGCGGCGTGCGGGCAGACCATGACGCACTTGTTGCACTGGATGCAGATCGAGGCGTCCCAGGTCGGGATCTCGAGGGCGATGTTGCGCTTCTCGAAACGCGCGGTGCCGGTCGGCCAGCAGCCGTCGAGCGGGATGGCGCTGACGGGCATGAGGTCGCCCTCCCCGGCGAGGAGGCGGGCGGTGACCTTCTGCACGAACTCCGGCGCGTGGCTGAAGCTCGGCGGGACCGAGGCGACGGCATCCGGGGCCGCCTCCTTCGGGATCACGACTTCCTTCAGGCCGGCGAGCGCGGCGTCGACCGCGGCGTAGTTCATCTTCACGATCTGCTCGCCCTTGCGGCCGTAGGTCTTGTCGATGGCCTTCTTGATCTGCTTGATCGCCTCGGCCTGCGGCAGCACGCCGGAGAGCGCGAAGAAGCAGGTCTGGAGGACGGTGTTGGTCCGGCGGCCCATGCCGCTCGCCTGCGCGACCTGCGTGGCGTCGATGACGTAGAGCTTGAGGCCGCGCGCGATGATCTTCTGCTGCCAGTCGAGCGGCAGCTTTTTCCAGGTCTCCTCGGGCGAATGCGGCGAGTTGAGGAGCACGGTGGCCTTGGGGCCGGCGTATTTCAGGACGTCGGTGCGGCCGACGAAGCTGAACTGGCTGCACGCCACGAAGTCGGCCACGCTGATGAGGTACGGCGCGCGGATCGGCCGCGGGCCGAAGCGCAGGTGTGAGATCGTCATCGAGCCGGACTTCTTCGAGTCGTACACGAAGTAGCCCTGCGCGTAGTTGTCGGTCTGCTCGCCGATGATCTTGATGGAGTTCTTGTTCGCGCCGACCGTGCCGTCGGCGCCCAGGCCGATGAACACGCAGCGGCGAACGTCGGGGGCCTCGATGTTGAACTCGGCCTCGTACGGGATCGAGGTGCCGGTGACGTCGTCGATGATGCCGACGGTGAAGTGGTTCTGCGGCTCCCAGGCGTTGAGGTGGGTGAAGACGCCGCGGACCATGCCGGGCGTGAATTCCTTGGACCCGAGGCCGTAGCGGCCGCCGATGACGCGCGGGGAACCGGCCAGGGGCGAGCGGCCCTCGGCGAGGGCGGTCTGCACATTGAGATAGAGCGGCTCACCGAGGGAGCCGGGTTCCTTGGTGCGGTCGAGGACCGCGATGGCCTTGGTGGACTTCGGCAGGGCGGCGAGGAAGGACTTGAGGTGGAACGGCAGGTACAGGCGGCAGGCGATGACGCCGACCTTCTCGCCCTTGGCGACCATCCAGTCGACCGTCTCGCAGATCGTCTCGATGCCGCTGCCCATGGCGATGATCACGCGCTCGGCCTCGGGGTGGCCGTGGTAGTCGAAGAGGTTGTAGGAACGGCCCGTGACGTTGGCGAACTGGTCCATGATCTCCTGCACGATACCCGGCAGGGCGTCATAGAAGCGGTTCACGGCCTCGCGGCCCTGGAAATAGACGTCGGGATTCTGGGCGGTGCCGCGGATGGTCGGTTTGTCGGGCGACATCGCGCGGGCGCGGAAGGCGGCGATGTCCTCCTCGGGGATGATGGCCCGGATGTCGGCGTCGGAAAGCTGGGCGATCTTGGCCGCCTCGTGCGACGTGCGGAAGCCGTCGAAGAAGTGGATGAAGGGGATGCGCGATTTGTAACTGGCAGCGTGCGCGATGAGGGCGAAGTCGTGGGCCTCCTGCACGGAGTTGCTGCAGAGGAGGGCGCAGCCGGTGGCGCGGCAGGCGTTGATGTCGGAATGGTCGCCGAAGATCGAGAGACCCTGGGCCGCGAGGGCGCGGGCGCTCACGTGCAAGGTCAGGGGCAGGAGCTCGCCCGCGATCTTGTAGAGGTTCGGGATCATCAGGAGCAGGCCCTGCGAGGCGGTGAACGTGGTCGTCAGCGCGCCACCCAGGAGGCCGCCGTGCACGGCGCCGGCGGCGCCGCCCTCGGACTGCATTTCCACGACGCGCGGCACCTCGCCCCAGAGGTTCTTTTTGCCGGCGGCGGACCATTCGTCGCAGAATTCCGCCATGGGCGACGAGGGCGTGATCGGGTAGATCACGACCAGCTCGTTGAGCCGGTAGGACGTGGAGGCGACGGCCTCGTTGGCGTCGCACGTGACAAAGACGGGATTGGCGGTCGGACTGGACATGGTATGGATGGCCGCCGGAGAGGAGTCCCGGGGACCGGCTCCAAGCATGCCAATTAACGCCCGCTTATGCTGCGCATATCTTGGCATTCGCGATGCGAGGATTGGCAGACCGGGAAAAATTCAGGCGCCGCCGGCTGCGCATTATTGGCTCGTTCCGGTCGGCGATTGATCCCACGAATCTAGAGCGGAGGCGCGGCCCGCCGGGCGTTTGCGGCGCCGTCCCCGTTCCATGCTCTTCGCGCTCAAGAAATTCGTTTCGTACTTCCTAATGCCCCTGCAGTTCAGCCTGGGGCTAATACTTGTCGGCGCCCTTCTCGCCGTCCTCACGCGGCGGGTTCGGCTGGGGCGGATTTTGGTCTTTGTCGGCGTCGGGCTCCTGTTGGTGCTGAGCCACAAGCAAGTCGGCATGGCGCTGCTGCAACCGCTCGAGACCCGATACGCAGCCATCCCCGATGTGGCGCCGGGCGCGCCGGTTCCGGCCGCGCTGGCCGCGTGTCAGGCCGTGGTGGTGCTGGGCGGGGGCCACTCCGACACGCCCGGGCTGGCGGCGTCGCACCGGCTGAGCGCCTCCGCCCTTGCCCGCGTGGCCGAGGGCGCCCGGATTGCGCGCCTCCTGCCCAAGGCCCGGGTGATCTGCAGCGGCCCCGGCGAAACGGGGCAGGACAGCCACGCGGCCGTCCTGGCCCGGGCCGCGACCGCCCTGGGCGTCGATCCCGGGCGCATCGAGCTGATTGCCGACGCCCGCGACACCGAGGAGGAGGCCGCGGCGCTGGCTCGACGGTTTGGCGCCGAGCCGATCGCCGTCGTGACGTCCGCCTGGCACATGCCCCGCACGGTGGCGCTCCTGCGCCGGCACGGGCTCAACGTGGTCCCCTGCCCGGCCGATTTCACCGCCCGCCCCAACCCCGATTTCCGCTGGAACAACTGGAACTGCGACCTGAGCGGCCTTGAGCGCAGCACCAAGGCCATCTACGAATACCTCGGCCTCACCTGGGCCAAGTTGCGAGGCCGCGCGTGAACCGAAGCCACGGAATTTTTAACCACGGATTACACGGATTGCACGGATCAGGCGGATGAAGCGTGGTGGGATGGCCACAAAAGGCGCAAAAAGAACCTAATCCCTAAAAGGTTCGGTCCTTTTGCGCTTCTTGTGCCTCTTGTGGCCATCCAGCAACGCTTCATCCGCCTGAATCCAATCCGTGTCATCCGTGAAATCCGTGGTTAAATTATCCGGCCCGGAATGATTTGTTGCACGTTCGTCACAAACGGCGCTACTCAAGGACCGCATGTTCTCGCTCAAGAAGCTATTCGGCAAAGACGACAAGTTTTTCGATCTGCTGGAGGAGGGAGCGGACGCGGCCAACACCAGCGTCACGTTGCTCGGCACCTACCTCCAGCATCTGGCCTCCGGGGCGTCGCCCGCCAATCTCGACGACTTCGTGCAGAGCCGCCGCAAGGAGAAGCGGGTGCGGCATGAGATGACCGAGGCGCTGAGCAAGACGTTCGTCACGCCGCTCGAGCGCGAGGACATCGAGGAGCTCTCGTTCGCGCTCTACCGCATCCCGAAGGCGGTCGAGAAGATCGTCGAGCGCTTCGCCATCTACCCCGGCAAGATCCCGCACGCCGCGTTCCAGCGTCAGGCCGAGTTGCTGAAGGTCGCGGCCGACGCCGTGGTCTTCATGGTCAAGCAGCTGCGCGGCGGCACCACCATCGAGCGCATTCGCGAGGCCAACGACCGGCTGCAATACGCGGAAGGCGAGGCCGACAAGGTCATGCTCGAGCTGCTCAAGCAGCTTTACCAGGGACCCTGCGACGCCAAGGAACTCGTCATCCTGCAGGAAATCTACGAGCTGGTGGAGCGCGCCGTCGATCGGTGCCGCAACGCCGGCAACGTGGTCGTCCAGATCGTGCTGAAGCATTCCTGAGCCGCCGGCGCCATCTCCCATGACGCTGTTCCTGCTCGTTCTGCTGGCCGCGTTGATCTTCGAGTACATCAACGGCTTTCACGACACCGCGAACGCCATCGCCACGGTCGTCTCGACCAAGGTCCTTTCGCCCCGCCAGGCGGTGGCCTGGGCCGCCTTCTGGAACCTGATCGGCGCCCTCATGGGCACCGCCGTGGCAACCACCATCGGCCGGGGCCTGGTCGACACGACCTTTGTCAACCTGACCACGGTGCTGAGCGCCCTGCTCGCCGCCATCGTCTGGGGCCTCTTCACCTGGTGGCTCGGCCTGCCCTCCAGCTCCAGCCACGCGCTCGTCGGCGGCCTCTGCGGCGCCGCCCTCGGCGCCTCCGACGGCAACTGGAGCGCCCTGAAATGGCACGTGATCGACGCCCAAGGCAACCACAGCGGTCTCTGGCCGAAGATCGTGCTGCCGATGTTCTCCTCGCCGCTCCTCGGTTTCGTCATCGGCGCCCTGCTCATGTATCTGCTCATCATGGCGCTGCACCGGGCCACCCCGCGGTTCGTCGGCCTAGTCTTCGGCAAGGCCCAGCTCCTCAGCGCGGGCTTCATGGGCTACAGCCACGGCTCGAACGACGCGCAGAAGACCATGGGCATCATCACCCTCGCCCTCTTCACCGGCACGCAGGCCGGCATCTTCGCCAACCTGCCCACCGGCCTGGGCTTCCTCTACACCCCGGAGTTTGTCGTGCCGCGCTGGGTTATGATCACCTGCGCGCTCACCATGGCCGCCGGCACCGCCGCGGGCGGCTGGCGCATCATCCGCACCATGGGCCACAAGATGGTGAAGCTGCAGCCGATCCACGGCTTCGCCGCCGAGACCACCGCCGCGGTCATCATCCACGCCGCCTCGACCGTCGGCGTCCCGCTCTCCACCACCCACGTCATCTCCACCTCGATCATGGGCGTCGGCGCCTCCAAGCGCCTCAGCGCCGTGAAATGGGGCGTCGTCGAGCGCATCATCTGGGCCTGGGTCCTCACCCTCCCCGTCACCGGCCTGCTCGGCTTCCTGATCGAGCTGGCGATCAAGTGAGGAGTTAAACACAACGCCGCCCGCCGGACGCTCAGCACTTGCAGGGCTTGCGGCCTTCCCAGCCGATCACCTTGCCCAGTCGGTCGAACTCGAAACGGCAGCAGTCCTGCAGTTTCTTCTTCAACATCGCCCGGCCGCGCCGCACCCGCGCCTTCACGGCCGAGAGTGAAAGGTTGAGCCGCAGGGCGATCTTGGCGAGCGGCAGGCCCTCCAACTCCGCCAGCCGCACCGGCTCACGATAGGTTGCGGGCATCTCCGCGAGAAAACGCCGCATGGTGCGCAGCACGGCGGCGCGCAGCTCGTCGGGACCATCAGCCGGCTCCTCCGCCAGCGACGGCGGGAGCTCCGCCGTGGGCCGGCGACGCCGGTAGTGGTCGATCAGCGTGTTGCGGGCGATGCGGTAGAGCCAGGCCTCGAGGCGCTGCGTGTCGGGCAAGCTCGCCCGCGAGCGAAAGACCTTCAGGAGAGTTTCCTGCGTCAGGTCGTCCGCCGTCGCCTCGTCCGGCACGCGCCGTCGGATGAAGGCGCGGAGCCGGCCGGCGAACTCCGTCACCGTCGCATCGAAATCCACCCCGGTTGTCGCGGCCTTTACCATGGCTCAAGCCTTATGGGCGGTGATGAGGGCGCTGACGACAAAATCCCCCGCGCCCGGGTCGTCGGTCCACTCCCGGATGAGCGCCCGGGACGACTCCTTGAGGACGATGTCGATCCGCGTGAAGCCGGCTTCCGCCAGCAGGGTCCGCAGCTCGGACACTAGGGTGGCACCGCCGACACAGGCACCGATCGCCTCCAGCTTGGTCTTCATCTCCGCCGGCAGCGGCTGCGTCGCCACGATGTCGGCGATGGCCAGGCGTCCGCCGGGCTTCAGCACGCGGAAGGCCTCGTGGAGGACCCGCGACTTCTCGGGCGAAAGGTTGACCACGCAATTGGAGAGGATGAGGTCCACGCTCGCATCGGCCACCGGCAGCGCCTCGATCTCCCCGAGGCGGAACTCGACGTTCTGGTATCCGCCCTTCCGGGCGTTGGACCGGGCCTTCGTGACCATGGCCGGCGTCATGTCGACGCCGATCACGCGGCCGGTGCCGGCGAGCTGGCGGGCCGCAAGGAAGCAGTCGAAGCCCGCGCCGCTGCCGAGGTCGAGGACGGTTTCGCCGGAGCGGATCGATGCGATGGCGACCGGATTGCCGCAGCCCAGGCCAAGGTCGGAGCCGGCCGGAACGGCGTTCAGGTCGGCGGCGGTGTAGCCCAGCTTCTCGCCGTAACTGGCTGGCGGAACCTCGGTTTCGCCGCCGCCACAGCAGCCGGTCGCGCTGCAGCCGCAGCCGGTGCCGGCCTGCGCGGCGATGGCGCCGTAGCGCTCGCGGACATAGGAACGGACGTCGTCGTGATTGGGCAGGGATGATGTCTTCATGGATGATGTGGTTTCATCCCTGCTGACGCAGCCCGACCCGAAAGGACGCAGAATTTCTTCCGGGCGATCCTACGGATTACTGACGCCCTTTTTCACCGCGTCGTCGTGGCGGACGTCCTTGCCCTTGGCGAGGTAGATCATCTCCTCGGCGATGTTGGTCGCGTGATCGGCGATGCGCTCGATGGATTTCGAGATGAACATGAGCTCGATCGCGCGGCTGATGTTGCCGGGGTTCTCGACCATGAAGCTGGTGAGCTCACGGTAGAGCTGCTTGTTGAGCTGGTCCACCTGCTCGTCCCGGCGGATGACCGCCACGGCCTTCTCGGTGTCGATGTGCAGGAAGCAGTCCAGGGCGTCGCGCAGCATTTCCAGCGCCATGGTGGTCATGCGCGGGATGTCGACGTAGGGCTTGAGCGGCGGCTCGGCGGCGAGGCGCACGGCGCGCTTGGCGATGCTGACGGCCTCGTCGCCCACGCGCTCGAGGTCATGGGAGGCCTTCATGCCGACGATCACCATGCGCAGCTCGGTCGCGATCGGGGCGCGCAGGCTCATGTAGCGCACCGCCTCCTCGTCGATCTTGATCTCGAGCTGGTCGAGCTCGTCGTCGGCGGCCACGACCTTCTTCGCAAGGGCGATGTCGCCGTCGACCAGCGCCTTGATGGCCTCGCGCACCTGGCGGATCGAGGTCTCGCCCATCGTGATCAGGTGGGTGCGGAAGGTTTCGAGTTCGGCGTCGAAGAAGCGCTTCATGTGCGGGGGAAAGTCGGGCATGGGTTCGGTGGACATGGCGGGCGGGGGTTCAGCCGAAGCGACCGGAGACATAGGCCTCGGTCTGGGGGTTGGCGGGGTTCATGAAGATCGTCTGGGTATCGTCGTACTCGACGAGGCGACCAAGGTAAAAGAACGCGGTCTTGTCGGACACGCGCGCGGCCTGCTGCATCGAATGGGTCACGATGATGATCGTGTAGTCCTTTTTGAGGTCGTGAATGAGCTCCTCGACCTTGGCCGTGGCGATGGGATCGAGGGCCGAGCAGGGCTCGTCCATCAGGATGACCTCGGGTTGCACCGCGATCGCGCGGGCGATGCAGAGGCGCTGCTGCTGGCCGCCGGAAAGGCCGACGCCGCTCTCGTGGAGGCGGTCCTTGACCTCGTCCCACAGGGCGGCGCCGCGGAGCGACTTCTCGACGATCTCATCGAGACGGGATTTGCTGCCCACGCCCTGGATGCGCAGGCCGTAGATGACGTTCTCGTAAATGGATTTCGGGAAGGGGTTCGACTTCTGGAAGACCATGCCCACGCGCTTGCGGAGCTCGATGGCGTCGACCTCCGGGCCGTTGATGTCGACACCGTGGATCCGGATGCGACCGCCGTTGATGACGGTACCGTCGATCAGGTCGTTCATGCGGTTGAGGCAGCGCAGGAGCGTGGTCTTGCCGCAGCCGGACGGGCCGATGAAGGCGGTGACGCGGCGGGCATCGAGCTTCAGGTTGACGTCGAAGAGCGCCTGTTTGGCGCCGTACGAGAAATTGAAGTCCTCGATCTCGATGATCGTGCTCGTCGCGCCCACGTCGCGGGGCGCCGGGACTCGGATGGCAAGGGGGGCGGAAGGTTCCATGGAGGGCGTCGGAGCGGAGGTTACCATTGGTAGCGCCGGCGCAGGTGGTTGCGCAGCAAGATGGAGGAAAGTGCGATCACGGCGACGATGAAGAGAAAGACGAACGCGGTGCCGTACTGCACGCGGGCGGTGTACTCGTTCTGAGGGATCTTGGAGGAGACGACGTAGATGTGGTACGGCAACGCCATGACCCCCTGGAAGAAGAAGTCGCTCACCTTCTCCACCTCCCACGGCAGCTTGTCGCGCACAACGTAGGCGGCGGTGAACATGATCGGGGCGGTCTCGCCCGCGACGCGGGCGATGCCGAGGATGGACGAGGTCAGGATGCCCGGGAGCGCATACGGCAGGACGTTCTTGCGGATCGTCTGCCACTTGGTGGCACCCAGCGCCAGCGAGCCCTCGCGGAATCCCTTGGGCACGGCCTTGAGCGCTTCCTCGGAGGCGGTGATGACCACGGGCAGGACCATGAACGCCAGCGTGAACCAGCCGGCGAGGAGCGACACGTTCCAGTCGAGGAAGATCACGAACAGGCCGAAGCCGAAGAGGCCGAAGACGATCGAGGGCACACCGGCGAGATTGAGGATCGCCAGCCGGATGGCCCGCACCCCGGGGGTGTCCTTGGCGTACTCGTTGAGATAGATGGCGCTGGCGACGCCGAGGATGAGCGCGATGCTCATCGAGCCCACGACGAGCAGGACCGTGCCGACGATGCAGGGCCAGATGCCGCCCGCCGAGTAGACGTAGCTCTCGGTGCGGAACTGTGGCGCCGGCTGGCCCGCGGCCTTCGCCTTGGCGGTCGCGGCCTCGCGGAAGGCGCGGAAATCGCGGTCGCCCAGCTGCATTTTTTGGCCCTCGTGCTCGAAGACATACAGTGTCTCCGGCGCCTGGGTGAGGAACGGCACATTGACGTACGGGAACTCCGCCTGGAACACCGTGCGGCCGCCCTTCAGGAAGATGTCCCCCAGCACGCAGAGACCGCAGACGAGGACGAAGTAGGTGGCCAGCCGCATCAGCCAGAACACCGCCCCCTCGATGAGGCGGCCGCGACTGGAGCGGGTGACGAACGGATGGTTGGGAACGGGCGCAGGCATGGATCAGCCGATGGAGATGCGGTGCCGGCGCACGATCTTCTGCGCCAGGAAGTTGATGAGGAGGGCGACGAAGAACAGGACGATTCCCACGACAAAGAGCGCCCGGTAGTGGATGCTGCCGCGCACGACCTCGCCCATCTCCTGCGCAATGATGCCCGTCATCGTGTGCACGGGCTGCACGAAGGCCGTCAGGCCCTGCGTGAAGTCTGGGATCGCGATGCGGTTGCCCGCGCAGAGGAGCACGACCATCGTCTCACCGATCACCCGCCCGAGACCGAGCAGCACGGCCGAGATGATGCCCGAGAGCGAGGCCGGGACGATGATCCGGAGGATCGTCTGCAGGCGACTGGCACCCAGCGCATACGAAGCCTCGCGGAAGGCGCGGGGCACGTTGTTGAGCGCGTCCTCGGCCAGCGTGAATATTGTCGGCACCGCGATCAGCGCGAGCAGGCAGCCGGCCGTGAGGGCGTTTAGCCGCTCGGCAAAGGGGAAACCCGGCACCCAGGCGAGCCACTCGGCCTGCGACAGCGCCCGCAGCGCCTGCCCGAGCACGGCGATGCCGAAGAAGCCGAGCACGACGGACGGGATCGCCGAGATGAACTCGATGGTGGGTTTGATCAGCTGCTGCTCCCGCCGCGAGGCGAACTGGTTCACATAGATGGCGGCGCCGATGCCGAGCGGCACAGCCAGGCTGAGGGCGATGGCCGAAACCATCAACGAGCCCACGAACAGCGGCACGATGCCGTACCAGTCCTGCCAGAAGCTGGCGGTCAGCCACTGCCGGCCAAAAATGAAAGCCGTGAAGGCCTGGGTGGCCGGTACCGGCCGGTCCCACTGCCAGGTGCGCATTTGCTCGAGGCGCCCGTCAATCGAGGCCGCATACTCGCGGGCCAGTTGCTGGAAACGCTCGAGGCGGTGCTGCAGTTCCGGCGTCGGCAGCGCCGGGAGCTGCTGGACGGTCGATGCGACCTCCCGCGCGAGATCACGCCCACCCGCCTCGAATTCCGGGAAGGCGCCGGTGATGGCGGCGACCTCGGCCTTGAAGTCGATCGGCGCCACCGTGATCGCCTCGGCCTCGGCCACCATGCCGGCGGCGAGGTACTGACGCTTGGCTTCGGCAAAATCCTGGTTCTCGATGAACCGCGTCTTGATGCCGACGGCGACCTCGCCGTAGTCGGAGACAAACCCGCGGATCGGGACGACCGCGTCACCAAAGCGCTCGACCAGTGCATCCAGGTCGGCGAGGGCGGCGTTGGCCTCGGGCAGGCTGCGCCCGCCGGGGCCCGTCAGGTGCTGCAGGGCGCGCAGGCGGATGTCGTAAAGGTAGCGCGTCAGGCTGGTGTGGTCGCGCTCGAGCTCCCGGAGGACATCCACGTACTCCATGCCCGACTGGCGATAAATCCGCAGGTTCTCGCGGTTCTGGCCGAAGAAATCGATGCCCTCCTTGAACAGGAAGACTGTGATCAGAGTCAGGACGATGACCGCCGTCAGCGCGTGGCCGCCAAAGAAGGCCTGGATGCACTGATCCAGCGACAGACCCAGAATCCGGGTCCGGCGACGATGGATCGCGAAAGCAGGGGCTTTGGCAGGCGGCGGAACGCTCATGTCGACAAGCGAAGAAGGCGGGATTTACGGTGCAGTCCGAGGAAAAAAAGCGGCCCGCCAGACACAGGTCGAGCGGGCCGCTTGATCAATCACAAGTTACTGTTGGACAGAAGTGCGGCCGTCACTTCACCGGGATGAAACCGACCTTCTCGACGATCTTCTGGCCGGCTTCGCTGTGGGTGAACTCGATGAACTTCGCGGCCTCACCCGAGGCATCGCCGTTGGTGTAGTAGAAGTTGGGGCGGGCGTAGGGGTACTTCTTGGCGAGCACCTCGGCCTTGGTCGGGTTCGCCCCCTCGATGTCCACGGCCCGGATGCCCGGGGCGTGGATGTAGGCCACGCCGACGTAACCGATGCCGTTGGGATTCTTGCTCACCTCGGCCGCGATCTGCTCGTTGCCGGCCATCTTCTGGGACGACGGGGCGTAGTCGCGCTTCTTCATGGCGAGATCCTTGAAGTCGGAGTACGTGCCCGACGACGTGTTGCGGGTGTAGATCGAGATCGTGCCGGGGTTGCCGCCGACGGCGGACCAGTCGGTGATGTCACCGGTGAAGATCTGCTCCACCTGGCGCTTGGTGAGGGACTTGATCGGGCTGTTCTCGTTCACGATGACGGCCATGCCGTCGTAGCACACGATGATCGGCTTGAGGCTGACGCCCTTGGCGGCGGCGCCTGAGAGTTCGGTGGGTTTGGCGCGGCGGGAAGACATGCCGATGGCGGCGGTGCCGTCCGTGATCGCGGCGATGCCCGTCGTCGAGCCCTCGGCGGCGATCTCGAAGGAGACCCCGGGGTGCATGGCTTTGTATTCCTCCGCCAGCATCGGCACGAGCTTGGCGCCGAGGGTGTCGGAGCCCTTGATGACGAGCTTCTGGGCGGAGAGCGGAGCGGCCGCGAGGAGGGCGGCGGCGAGGATCAGGATTTTATTCATGACGGTTGGAATGGATGGTTGGATTTCTCGCGTTGGGGAAGGGATCAGAAGTTGACCTGCATCTGGGAACGGACACCGGAAGACGTGGCCCCGGCGACGCCGCCCGTGACCGTGTCCTCGCTCTCGCCGTAGACGTAGCCGGCCTGGAACTTCAGGTCGTTGCCCTTGATGTACCAGTTGCCGCCGACGAAGTACTCGGTGAGCTTGTCGTGGGTTGCGCCCGAGGGAGCGGAACGAACGCCATCGGCGATGTTGACGCCGCGGCCGTCGGTATCGAGGGAGCTGAAGCGGGCGACACCCTCGAACTTCGGGGTGAACTTGTAACTGCCCTGGACCCAGTAGCCCGTGGGCGTGGAGTCCTGCGTGGCGGAGGCGCCGCGCTCGACGTCAGCGGAGAGATACTCGCCCGCTACCTGGAAGTTGCCGGCCGTCACGTCACCGTACAGCGAATAGATCGTGAGATCGCTGCCGGCGCCGAGGGTCTTCCCACCCTGGTTCGGCAGGAAACCGACCGCGCCGCCGAAGGTGTAGGAGCCGGACTCGGTCTTGCCCTTGTAGGCGGCATGGCCCCAGAAGGCCTGCTGGTTGTTGGCGGCGGTGCCCGCATCGGTCGCGGTGGCGACGCGCTCCGGGTTGGTGATGGCCGCACCGTACACGAGGTTGCCGACCTTGCCCTCGCCGTAGACGCCGATCCGGTACCCGGCGGCGCCGAGGCGGCGGCCGTTGTTGGGCTCGACGAAGTAGCGGGTGACGCCGGAGCGCTCGATGGCCTTCAGGCTGCCCGAGGAGGTGAGCTCCTCGTAGCCGAGCGGCGCCTTGCGCAGGCCGAAGTCGAGGGTGTAGTCGCCGTCCTTGTAGGTGATCGCGGCCGCATCAAAGAGCGACTCGGCGGCATCGTAGGTGATGTTCATCGACCAGTTCGAGCCGAAGCTCGCCTTGGTCACGAGGTAGACGCGACGCAGGAAAAAGTGATTGGTGCTGGCCGGATCGGCGGCCGTGCCGTCGATGTCGGTGCTCAGGCCGGCGAACTGCGCCTGGAGACGGGCGCCGATGGAGAGCTTCGAGACTTCCTTGCTGCCGGGCACGCCCATGACCGGCGTGTTGACCGCGACATCGCGGGCCAGGTCGGCGCGGATTTCCTCGGCTTCCTGGTCGGAAAGGATGCCCTTGCGGACCAGGGCCTCGATGAGGGCGCCGCTATCCTGAGCGAAAAGCGCCGAGGCCGTGCCGAGGACAAAGCCGCCAAGGGCTAGCCAAGTGAGTTTGTTTGGAAACATAGGTTGGGTGGTTCGTGGTTAGGTTGCAGTGAACTGCCCACCGTTTTAGCCCCCCAATGTGACGATTCCGTGTCGGCTTTGTCACAAAGCCGCAAAAGGACCGGAGGGGCCGGCGGCCTGAGGCCGACGGCCCAACGCTCAACGCCGAACGTTTAACGCTGAACGCTCAAGGACGGAATGGGCGTGTTCAGGACATAGGTAACACCCCGGTGGCCACGAGCGTGAGCGAGTGGGTTGAACGCTGCGAACGGCCAGCATCCACTCGCTCACGCTCGTAGCCACCCTGGGTATCGGCCTTCTTCCGAACTTCGACGTTCGACGTTCAGCGTTTCCGCCCGGACTTGAGAGTTAAGCGTTAAGTGTTGAACGTTAAGCGTTAAGCCTCCCCCCCTGCCTCACTCGCTCACGCTCGTAGCCACCAGACGCCCGGCCCTACCGTCGGCGCTGTTCGACCAACGCCAGCATCAGGTCATTCTTCGACAGGCTGCCCAGCAGCTTGCCGTCGCCATCGACAACCGGCAGCCGCTGCAGGCCCTCCTGCATGATGAACCGTCCCAGCGCGTCGGCGAGGGCGTCGTCGGCTTTCACCCGCGGGAAATCCTCACGCAAGATGTCCTTGGCGATGACCAGCCCGGCCAGGCTCGGGTCGGCCAGGTAAGGCTTGATGTCGTGGAGCGCCACGGCGCCGACAAAGCGTCCCTGGTCGTCGTTGACGTAAAGGTTGTTCACGCGGACCGAGATGAAGAGCTTCGCGATGTCGGCGAAGCGCGCGTTCAGCGCGACCACCGGCGGGTTCGGCTTGGTCAGGTCCCCCACCCGGCCGACCTGCAACCCGGCGTTCGGGTCTTCGGCAGCCTTGCGCTTCAGCGTCTCGCTGTAGAGCGAGTGACCCTCGATCCCGCGCGCCGTGAAGAACGCCACCACGCTGCACAGGAGCAGCGGCAAAATGATGTCGTAGCTGAGCGTCATCTCGAAGAGCATGATCACCGCCATGACCGGCGCCCGGCTCGCGGCCGAGAGAAACGCCCCCATGCCCACCAGCGCGAACGCGCCGGGGCTCGGTCCGGAGGCCCAAAGCGTCTGCACCGCCGAACCGAAGACGTAGCCGGCCGAGGCGCCCATGAACAGCGTCGGCGTGAACACGCCGCCCGGCGCGCCCGAGCCCACCGAGCAGGCGGTGGCGAGCCACTTGCAGCAGACGATGCCCAGCAGCACCATCCACGGGATCTCGCCGTTGAGGATCTCGACGATGACCGAGTAGCCGTTGCCGCAGACCTGCGGCACGTTGATCGCGATCAGGCCCACGAGCAGGCCGCCGAACGCCAGCCGCGCCACCAGCGGCAGCCGCGTGGCGAGGAACATCGCCTCCGCCTGCCGCAGCGAGCGGAGGAACCACGGGGCCAGCGTGCCGGCGATGAAGCCGAGCAGCACGTACGGCACCATCTCCAGCGGCGAATCGAGCGTGAAATGCGGCACCTGGTAAAGCTGCTCCGAACCCGTCAGCACCATCATCGTCAACGCCGCCGTCACCGACGCCGCCACGAGCGGCCCGAGGCTCTCCATCGCGATGGTCCCGAGGATGATCTCCGCCACGAAGAACGAGCCGGCGATCGGCGCGTTGTACGCCGACCCGATGCCCGCCGCGGCCCCGCAGGCCACGAGCAGGCGCAGTTGCTGGGTCGAGAACTGCCGCCAGCGGCCGAGGAGCGACGCCAGCATGGCCGCCGTCTGCACCATCGGACCCTCCCGTCCGATCGAGCCGCCCGAGCCGATGGTGAACAGCGAGGCCACCACCTTGACCAGGCCCGTGCGCAGCGGGATGCGGCCGTCGCCCAGCACGATCGCCTCCATGTAGTCGGTCGAGCTCTTGCCCTTCACCAGATGCTTGCCGAACAGCAGCACGCACCCGGCGAGCAACCCGCCCAGCGCCGGCACCAGCAGGCGACCCCACCAGGGCAGGCGCCGCATGGATTCCACGATGCCCGCGCTCGAATTGGTGAGAAGCAGGTGAATGCCCTCCGCGCTCGCCGTGAACAGCGCCGCCCCCAGCGCACCCAGGAAGCCGGCCAGCGCCGCCCACATCAGCGTCGCCTGCCAATCGGTCGGCTGCAGCCGCTCCGCGAGCCAGAGCCGCAAGCGCAGCAACCGCAGCAGGCGGTCCATCAGCAGCTTGGCGGGATCGGTGACGACCTTCATCTCTGCCCGCACCGTAAGGAGCGAGCCGGCGAAAACAAGCCCGCGGCGGTGCTAATATTCAGGCGGCGGAGAACGAGATGAGGAAAACGCTCAACGTTTAACGTTCAACGCTCAAGGAAGGGAAACGTTGAACGCCGAACACATAACGCCGAACTCTGAACGCTGAACATTGACGTGTTCGCGTGGCCAAGAGCGTGAGCGAGTGGAGATCCGGCTTCGCGGCATGATGACCACTCGCTCACGCTCGTAGCCACGTCTCCGGTCCGTCCGCCCCTTGAGCGTTAAGAGTTGAACGTTAAGCGTTGAGCGTTCCGACCCCACACCGCGGCCGGCCCGGTCACCGCCCCAAGCCTGTCACCCACGCCGTCACCGCCTGCACCATCGGCGCCGTGTTGCCCTCCGAGAATCCATGGTCGCCGCCGGGAACCGTGACGAGGCGCGCGTTTTTCCCCGCGACCTTCATCACCGCCTCGGAATCCTGCACCGGCACGACATCATCCGCCGTGCCGTGCACGAGCAGCCACGGCACCGTCACGCCCTTGGCCGCGGCGAGCACGTCGCCGATGCGCGCCATGTCGGCCATGAACTCGGCCGAGAGCGGGCAATCCGGGTTGTCCCACATGCAGCCCGCGCCCGGCTGGACCGTGCCGAACTCGCGCTTCGCGAACTCCGCCGTGTGCGCCATGCCCGCCAGCGAGACCAGAAACGTGATCCGCGCATCGCGGCTCGCCCGCAGCACGCCCACCGCCCCGCCCATGCTGTGGCCGGCGTAGCCGATCCGCCAGCCGGGCAGCGCATCGAGCACCGCGCCGAGGTCGGCGACTTCCTTGGTGATCGTGCTCGCCGTGAACGCGCCCTCGGACGCCCCGTTGCCGGAGAACGACAGCCGCAGGACCGTGACGCCCGCCTTGGCCAGCCCCTCGGCCAGCGCCACGAGGTGCGGCCGCTCCTTGTTGCCGGTCACACCGTGGCCGATGACGACCAGCGTGTCATTCGCCGCCGCGCCGGGATGCACGGTGAAATCAATCCGCTCGCCCTGGGCGTTGCGGATTTCCTTGGGCAGGGAACGGGAGGGAGTGGTGTGGCTCATGGGTGAAAAAGGAGAATGAGCCCGAGCGCCGGGAGCAAGCGGAGATAAGGCCATCATGGAACCGCGAAGATCGCGAAGCGACGCGAAGAAATCCCCAATCCACAATCGCGGAAACGCGGAAGGGCGAAATCGCGGAACAGAATATTCGGATCGATTCCGCGTTTCCGCTCCTCCGCGCTTCCGCGATAAAAGATCGGAACACCTTCGCGTCCCTTCGCGCCCTTCGCGGTTCAAAATCCTCAGTCGATCGTATAGCTCTCCATCTCCGGCTCGCTTTCCTGCTCGGCCTGGGTGGTGAGCTGCACGAGGCTGCGCAGCGAGGTGAAGTGCTGGCTGAGGTCGAAGTCGCCGCCGAGCCCGCCGATCAGCTTGTCGAACAGGTCCTTCTTGTCGGCCTTCAGCGCCTGGATGCGCTCCTCGATCGTGCCGGCGGTGACCATGCGGTACACGAAGACGGTGTTGGTCTGGCCGATGCGGTGCACGCGGTCCACGGCCTGAGCCTCGACGGCCGGGTTCCACCACGGGTCGAGCAGGAACACGTAGTCGGCCGCATGCAGCGTGATGCCGGTGCCGGCGGCCTTGAGCGAGACGAGCATCGCCGCCGCGCCCGGGGCGCCCTGGAAGGACGACACGGGTTTCTGGCGATCGAGCGTCATGCCCGTGAGCTCGAAGCGCGGCAGGTCGGGGAACTGCTCGATCATCGCCGCGCGCACGCGGTCGAGGAGCATGACGAACTGCGAGAAGATCACGACCTTGTGCCCGCTGCCCACGATCTCGGCCAGTTTCTCCATGAGGAGCGTGATCTTGCCGGAATCGCGCAGCGGCGACGTGCGCCACGGCAGCAGGTCGGGATCGCAGCAGGTCTGGCGCAGGCGCGTGAGCAGCGCGAGGAAGCCGAACGATTTCTCGCGCATCGCCGTGCCGACGTCGTCACCCAGGCGCTCCAGGCCCTCGGAGCAGATGTGCGCGTACTCGGCGCGCTGCACGTCGGTGAGCGGGCAGAGCAGGTCCATCTCGACCTTCGGCGGCAGCTCGGTCGCGACCTCCTTCTTGGTGCGGCGGAGGATGAAGGGCGCCAGCTGCGCGCGCAGCCGCTCGAGCGTGCCCCCGCGGTCGGCGTGCAGCGCCGCCTCGAACGTGGACCGCGAGCCGAGCAGGCCCGGCAGGAGGAAGCGGAAGATGCTCCACAGGTCGAGCTGGCGGTTCTCCAGCGGCGTGCCGGTGAGGACGATACGGTGCTGCGCGCGGACCGCGAAGCAGGTCTGCGTGACCTTGGCGTCGGGGTTCTTGATGAACTGCCCCTCGTCGAGCACCGCGTAGCCGAACTCGTGCGCCGGCAGCAGCGCGCGGTGCTTGCGGAGCTGGGTGTAGCTCGCGAGCCAGACGACGTCGTCGGTCCGCGCCGAGAAATCATGGCCGGCCTTGAGCACGTCCACCTTGAGCTGCGGGAAGAAGCGCGCGATCTCCTCGCGCCACACGGGCACCACGCTCGCGGGGCACACGATCAGCGCGGGGCGGCCGGCGACCGGGCGCGCGACCAGCAGCGAGAGCACCTGCAGGGTCTTGCCCAGGCCCATCTCGTCGGCGAGGAGCCCGTGGCAGCCGACGTCGCAGAGGTGCGCGAGCCACTCGACGCCGCGCTTCTGGTACGGGCGCAGCAGGTCCGGCAGCGGCGGCGGCGCGGCCGGCGGGGCCAGCACCGACTGCCGCCAGGCCTCGATCTCCGGCGAGAGCGTGAGCTTCAGGCGCGCGTCGTTGAACAGTGAGAAGATGAGGTACGGCGACAGCGCGCCCTCGCCCTGCGTGTCGGCGACGTTGTTCTCCCACGCATGGAACGAGGCCCAGCGCTCGGGCGTGAGCGCGACGATGCCGAGATTGGGCAAGATGACCGGGCCGCCGCCGCGCTTGAGGAGGGCGTTGACCTCGGCGTCGGTGAGGAGCCGCTCGCCCGCGCGGAAGATCCACCGCAGGTTGAGCCCGGTGCCGTCGGCCGCGCCGTTGCGACCGGGCTGCGCCACGCGCTCGGCCACGGCCTCGAGCTCGACGGTGCGCGTGCCCTTGAGCAGGTTGGCCGAGCGCTCATCGAGCTCGATCACGAAAAGCCGGCGCCAGGCCGGGAGCGTGACCTTGAGGAAGTTCGGGATCTCCACCAGCGACTCGAGCACGTACACGCCGGTCTGTTGGTTGTACTGGAAGTGCGCCTTGCGCGCGTAGGCGGCCAGGCCGATGAGCTTGGTGCGCTCGCCGGAGCTGACGTGTCCGTTGCCATCGGCGTGCGCCGCCGCCCCCAGCGCGGGGTGGCGGGTCTTGCCGTCGGCCTCGGCCCAGAACGCCTGGAAGGTGAGGCCCGCCGTCTTGGTCTTGAACGCCAGCACGAGCGGGCGCACGGCGGCGGCCGCGGCGGCCGGCTTGGTGGCCGCGGGTGCCGGGGCCGGCGTGGACGCCGTGGTCGACCGGGCCATGCCCGCGGGCGCGGCCGTGCCGCCGCGCTGGCCGTTCGGGGCGGCGCTTTTGAAACTGGGTGGCACCACGGGCGTCCGCGGCGGCTCCCCGGGGAGGGGCGAGATCTCGTCCGCGACCAATTCCTCGATCTCATGCAGGCCCGCCACCGCCAAGGCACGGGCGATCTCACGATCGGTCGTGGACGAGCGCACGCTCAGGCCCTCCGCGCCCCATTCGATCACGGCATATTCGTCGCGCTTGTCGACCCGGCGATGGATAATGGCATCCTGCGCAGTGAGTTCCAACTCCCGGACCTCGCCGCTGCGGTAAAGCTGACGACCCGTCTCCAGCTGGCTTTCACTAAACGCGGCCGCCCAATCGTTTTCCAGTTTTCCGAACCAAAACTCCAGGGATTGGGGAGTGTAGACGCGCTTGGGGCCGTGTGACTGCATCCGCGTAAAAGAGGGGACCGTAGAAAACCGACCGTGCGGTGCAATCACTAAGTTAGCTGATCCAAAGGGCCCCATAAACCCCGCTAACGGCTGGATTGCACCGGGTCGGCACCCCGGCTTCGATGCGGTGCCCTGCCCATGTCCGCCCCTCACATCCTCTGCGTTGGCGCTGCGACGTTCGACACCCTTTTCAAGGTCCCGGCGATCCCGGCCACCCCGACCAAGGTGCTGCCCACGGCCTGCCTGCAGCTGGCCGGCGGCATGGCGGCCAGCGGCGGGGCGGCAATCGTGCGGCTCGGCGGGCGGGTCGAGTATTGGGCGCGGGTGGGTGACGACGCCACCGGTCGGGCGACGATCGCCGACCTGGCCGCGGCCGGCCTCGAACTCTCCCGGATTCGCCTTGTCCCCGGCGGACGATCCACGGTGTGCACGATCTTGGTCGACGACGCCGGCGGCCGCATGGTCGTACCCTACTACGATCCCCAACTCGACCCGGACCCGGGCTGGCTGCCGGTCGAGCGCATCCCGCAGTTCGACGCCCTGCTCGTCGACGCCCGCTGGCCCGCCGGTGCCGCCCGCGCCCTGGGGGCGGCGCGCGACTGCGGTCGCATCGCCGTGCTCGACGCCGATGTTTCACCTCCCGGGGTCCTCGAGGAACTCGCGCCGCTCGCGAGCCATGTCGTCTTCTCCGAGCCGGCCCTCCAGTCGTTCGCCGGCGCCGGCCCCATCGAGGAGGCCCTGCACGCGGCCGCAACGCGGTTGCCCGGTTTCGTGGGCGTCACGCTGGGTGCCGCCGGTTTCAGCTGGCTGGAACGCGGCGCGATCCGCCATGCGCCCGCACCTGAGGTCCAGGCCGTGGACACGCTTTCAGCCGGAGATGTGTTCCACGGCGCCTTCACGCTCGCGCTGGCCGAGGGCGCCGATCCCGCGACGGCGGGTCGGTTTGCCAACGCCGCCGCCGCCCTCAAGTGCACCCGTTTCGGCGGCCGGGCCGGCGCGCCGACCCGCGCCGAGGTCGAGGCTTTCCTGCGCACGAGCGCTGCCTGAGGCGGCTGGGAGCGGTGCCGCCCGGGTTTTCCCGGAACGTCACCGGAACGACACCGGTTCGACACGGAGCCGGGGCTAAGTGGAGGTCCGCAAATACCTACACGCCACCGCTCCCGTGCACCTCGCAATCGTCACCGAAACCTTCCCGCCCGAAATCAACGGCGTGGCGATGACCTTTGGCCACATCGCCCGCGAGCTCGGCCGCCGCCATCACCACGTCACGGTCTACCGGCCGCATCGCCACGACCTGCCGCCGGCGAATCCCAGCACCGGGTTCGCCGAGGTCCCGCTGCCGGGCTTTCCGATTCCGGGTTACCCGCAGTTGCGCCTCGGCTTGCCGGCCCGGGGTCGGTTGCAGCGGCTCTGGCGGCGCAACCCGCCCGACCTGGTCCACGTCGTGACCGAGGGCCCCCTCGGCGCCTCCGCCATCACCGCCGCCCGCCGGCTCGGCCTGCCGGTGACGTCGAGCTTCCACACCAATTTCCACGCCTACACCGGCGACTACGGCTTCGCCCCGCTGCGCCGGCTCGTGCTCGCCTGGCTGCGCCGCGTGCACAACCGCACGCAGCGCACGTTCGCCCCCACCGAGGAGCTGTGCGCGGAACTCGCCGGCCTCGGCTTCCGTGACCTCGCCGTGCTCTCCCGCGGGGTCGACACGGTGCGCTTCGACCCCGCACGCCGCTCCCCCGCCCTGCGCCAAAGCTGGGATGCCGGCCCGGCGGACCCCGTGGTCCTGCACGTCGGCCGCCTCGCCCCCGAGAAAAACTACCCGCTGCTGTTCCGCGCCTTCGACGCCATGCGCGCGGCCAATTCGCGCTGCCGCTTCGTCATCGTGGGCGACGGCCCGCTCCGCGCCCGCCTCGAGGCCGCCCAGCCGCATTGCCGGTTCACCGGCTTCATTCCCCGGCAGGAGCTGGCGCGGCACTACGCCTCGGCCGACATCTACCTGCACGCCAGCCTGTCCGAGACCTTCGGCAACGTCCTGACCGAGGCCATGGCGAGCGGTCTGGCCGTCGCGGGCTTTGACTACGCCGCCGCACGCCAGTTCGTGCGCGATGGCGTGAACGGCCTCCGGGTGCCCTGCGACCGGCCCGACGACCTCGTCGCCGCCGCGGTGCGCCTCGCGACTGACGACGCCCTGCGCCAGCGCCTGCGTCCGGCCGCCCGCGCCGCCGTCGAGGCCCAGTCCTGGGACCAGGTGATCTCCCGCTTCGAGCACGACCTGCTCACGGTGGCCGGCCATCTCCCCAACCCGGAGCTCCGGCCGGCGCCGGCCGCGCCCGCCGCATGAATCCGGCGCCTGCCCGCATTCTGGTGCTCACGGCCGGATTCGGCGAGGGCCACAATGCCGCCGCGCGCAACCTCGCCGCCGCCCTCGACGCTGAGCACGGGCCGGGCACCGCGCATCTTGCCGACCTTTTCGCCCTCGTCTCACCCCGCCTGAATGCGGTCACCCGCCGGGCCTACCTCGCGGCCATCAACCGCACGCCCCGCCTGTGGAGCCGGTTCTTCGCCTGGCTCGACCGCGCCCGCCCCCTGCCGCGCCACCTCTGGGTCTTCCGCCGCGAACAGGCCTGCCTCGCCCGTCTCCTCGCCGACATCCAACCCGCCGCGGTGTGCAGCACTTATCCCGTCTACGGCTTCATGCTCGACGCCCTCGCCGCCGCGGGCGGCCTGCGCGCGCCGCACGTCAACGTCGTCACCGACTCGATCAGCATCCACTCGCTCTGGCTGCTGCCGCGCTGCGCCGCCTGGTACGTGCCCAATCCCGACACGGCCGCCGTCCTCGCCGACGCCGGGATTCCCGCGGAGCGCATCCATGCCCTCGGCTTCCCGGTGCCGGCGCTCCTCTCCGACCACGCCGCGCCGCTCCACCCGCCCAACCTCGCCGCCGGCCACCGACCGCGGGTCCTCTTTATCATCAACTCCGGCACGCGCCACGCGGAGGCGACCGCCCGCCGCCTCCTCGCCGAGCCCGACTGGGAGGTCACCTGCGCCGTCGGCCGCGACGAGGCCCTGCGCCAACGCCTCCACGCCCTGGCCGCCCGCCGCCCCGCCCCGGCGGTCATCCTCGGCTGGACCGACCAGATCCCGCGGCTGCTCCTCACCCACCACGTCGTCATCAGCAAGGCCGGCGGCGCCACCACGCAGGAGGCCGTCGCCGCCCGCTGTCCGATAATCGTCAACCAGGTCGTCCCCGGCCAGGAGGAGGGCAACCACGAGCTCCTCCGCCGCCACCGCATCGGCGCCTACGCCCCGGATCCGGATGCCGTCATCGCCACCCTCCGCACGGCTTTCGCCGGCCGCGGCGCCCGCTGGCGCGAGTGGCGCGCCGCCCTCGAGCCCCTCGCCCGCCCGCACGCCGCCCGCGCCATCGCCCGCCACCTCCTCGCCTCCATCCCGCCGCCACCTCCTCCCCTTTGTCACGCAATGCGTGACAAAGCCCGGGGGGACGGCGAAGGGGCGGCGCGCACCCTCAGTCCGCATCATGGATAAGGAAAAGCAGCTCCTCCACGTCCGCACCGTCATCATCTCCGACGTCCACCTCGGCACGCCGGACTGCAAGGTCGAGGAGGTGAACCACTTCCTCCGCCACACGCGCTGCGCGAAGCTGATCCTCAACGGCGACATCATCGACGGCTGGCAGCTGCGCCGCGCCGGGCAGTGGACCAAGGCGCACACGCGGTTCATCCGCATCGTGCTGAAGAAGCTGGAGAAGCGCGACACCGAGGTCGTCTACCTGCGCGGCAACCACGACGACATCCTCGCCGCCTTCCTCCCGCTGGCCTTCGAGAAGCTGAGCCTCGTCGAGGACCATGTGCACGAGGGCTTGCGGGGCCGCTACCTCGTGCTGCACGGCGACGTGTTCGACACCATCACGCGGAACTTCGTCTTCCTCGCCCACCTCGGGGACTGGGGCTACCGCGCGCTGCTCGGGCTCAACCGCGCCTACAACGCCTGGCGCCGCTGGCGCGGGCTCGAGTACTGGTCGCTCAGCAAGGCGATCAAGGCCCGGGTGAAGTCCGCGGTGAGCCACGTCTCCAACTTCGAGGACCACATCGCCGCCCTGGCCCGCGCCCGCGGTTGCACCGGCGTGATGTGCGGCCACATCCACACGCCGGCCGACAAGCGCCTGGGCGACATCCACTACCTCAACTCCGGCGACTGGGTCGAGTCGCTCACCGCCGTCGTCGAGCACCTCGACGGCCGCTACGAGCTCCTCGACTACGCCCGCTTCCGCGCCGACTACCCGCCCGCCGCGATCCCGGCCGCGCCGGAGCCCGCCGAGGCGTAGGCCACCCGGCCGTTCACGGGACCGGCGAACATTCCGCGGCGCGAATAGCGGATTGGCACGTGCCGATTGTCCGTTAGGAGTGATGCTGTCTCCTACCATGGCCGATGAACCTCCGCCTGTCCGCGATTTCGCCGGGTTGTACAATGCCACGGTGACCCCTTTGCGTCGCTACCTGGCGCGCATGCTGGGGGACGCGGCGGAGGCCCAGGACATCGCACACGACGCCTACCTCCGGGTCTACCGGGCGACGGCGTCGCAGCCGGCCGACAAGCCGGCGGCGCTCTTGTACACGACGGCCCGGCGCCTGGCTATCAACCGGTTGAAGCGCCGCCGCATCTCGCCGTTCGTGGCCGAGCCGGCCGACGCGGACGCCGCCTCCTCGGCCCCGAGCGTGCCCCAGGAGGTGATCGCCCGCCAGGAGCTGCAGGACCTGGAGCGGGCCATCGCCGCGCTGCCGCCGGGCTGCCGGGCGGTGCTGCTCCTGCGCAAGGTCGAGCTCCTTTCCCACGCCGAGATCGCCGCCCGCCTCGGGATCGCGATCAGCACCGTCGAAAAGCAACATGCGCGCGCCCTGCGCCTGCTGCGGGCCGAACTGTCCCGCGAGGCCGAGCCCGCCCAACCCGCCGCCCCACAGGAGGGGGCCGGCTCATGAACACCACCCCGATCCGTCCCGCCGCCGAGGAGGCCGCCGCCCACTGGGCCGCCCGCCTCGAGGGCTCGTCCTTGTCCGCCGCCGAGCGCGCCCAGCTGGATGGCTGGCTCGACGCGGACCCCGTGCACCGCTCGCTGCTCTCGGAGTACTGCCAGCTCTCGACCGACCTTGAGCTCCTGCTGCCGGCCCTGGTCGCCACCGGCGGGGCCGACCTGCCCGCCCCCGTGCCGGCGCGCCGCCGCACCGGGCGCCGCCTCGCGTTCGCCGCCACCGCCCTGGCCGCGGCCGCCGCGCTGGCCTTCGCCTTCTGGCCCACGGCGGCCGCGGAGCAGCACGAGAGCATCGCGACCCCCGCGGCCCTGCGCCGCACGCTGACCCTGGCCGACGGCACCCAGGTGGTGCTGAATGCGCAGACCGTGCTCCGGGTCGAGATCTCCGGCGAATCACGCCGCGTGCAGCTGGCCGCCGGCCAGGCCTTTTTCCAGGTCACGGCGGACCCGGGCCGCCCGTTCACCGTCGAGACCCCGGCAGGTTCGGTCCGGGTCACCGGCACCGAGTTCGAGGTGCAGACCGGCAACAACACCAGCCTCGAGGTGCTGGTGGCCGGCGGCACCGTCCAGGTCCGGCCCGCGGATCCCGGCGACGGCCGGTCGACCGCGCCGGTCCTGCTCCAGCCGGGCGACCGCCTGCGCGCCGATGTCACCGGCGTGGCGCGCACGCAGCTCTCGGGGGCGGCGCTCGAGGACGCGCTCGCGTGGCGCCAGGGCTGGGCGATCTTCAAGGGCACGCCGCTCAACGACGCCCTCGCGCGCTTTGCCCGGTACCACGGGGTCGGCCTCGCCGCCACCCCGGCCGCGGCCGGCCTGCGCGTCGGCGGCCGGTTCAGCCTCGACGACCTCGACGGTTTCCTGACGACCCTGGAGGAGGTGCTGCCCGTCCGCGTGACGCGCGGCATGAACGGGACCGTGCAAGTCGCCCTGGCCGAGGGCCGCTGAGCGCCAGCCGCCGCCCAGGCCCATGCGACGCGCCCTGTCTCACCTCCGGCTGATCCTCGTGCTCGCCGGCGCCGCCGCGGGCTGGCTCCGCGCGGCCCCGGTCGCCTTCGACATCCCGGCCCAGGGGGCCGCGGATGCGCTGCTCGCGTTCTCGGCGCAGGCGCGGACGGAGGTGCTGTTCTCCTTCGACGAGCTGCAGCGCGCGCGCTCCACCGCCGTCACCGGCGCGCTCGAGCCCGAGGAGGCGCTGGCCCGGCTCCTCAGCGGCACGGGCTTCATCGCCCGGCGCAACCGGGCCGGGAAGTTCGTCGCGACGCGGATCTCGCCGCCCGCCGGCGCCATCCGCGGGCGCCTCCTCACCGCCGACGAGGCCCCGGCCCCGGGCGTGCTCGTCGGGATCCCCGGCACGCCGCACCAGGCGACCACGGACCGCACCGGGACCTTCCTCCTGGCGGGCCTGCCGGCGGCGACCTACCGCCTCCGCGCCGCCCCCGAGGGCTTCCGGCCGGTCGAGTTCGCCACCGTGCCGGTGGAGTCGGAGAAGGTGACCATCCTGCCGCCCCACCGCCTCGAGCCGGTCGAGACCCCGACGCTGCTCGAGCCCTACCTCGTCGAGGGCCAGTCCACGCGGCGCGAGTCGCTGAACCGCGCCGAGCTCGCGCCCCGCGTCGCGATCGGCAACCTCGACCTGCCGCGCACGGAGAACGACGCCCTGCCGTACCGGATCATCAGCCGCGAGAAGCTGGCGCGCAGCGGCGTGGTCGACCTCAACCAGTTCCTCCAGCGCGAGCTGCTCGACGCGGACGCCTCGACGCTGCCGCTCGACCAGCGGGGGAACCAGAGCAGTTTCCTCGCCGGCAGCACCAACCTCAACCTCCGCGGCTTCGGCGCCGACGCCACGGTGATCCTCGTGAACGGCCGCCGCCTGCCGGAGTCCGCGGCCACGGAATCGGGCTACCTCAGCACGCCCGACGTGAACTTCATCCCGCTCAGCCTCGTGCAGCAGGTGGAGGTCCTTCCCGTCTCCGCCTCAGCCCTCTACACCGGCAGCCCGGTGGGCGGCGTGATCAACATCGTCCTCCGGCCCGATTTCGAGGCGACCGAGGTCACCACCACCTACACGAACGCCACCGGCGATTTCGACGCGCCGCAGGCGTCGGTCTCGCTGCAGCACGGCCGCACGCTCGCCGACGGGCGCGTGCGGCTGCGTTTCAACGCCAGCGGCACGCGCACGCAGCCGGCCACCGAGGCCGAGCTGGGCTTCCGCCGCGCCAACCTGCAGACCCCGGCCGACCCGGGGATCTCGCTGTACCGCGCGACCCCGAACGTGCGCAGCGCGGACCTCACGCCGCTGTTCGGTCCCGGCTCCGCCGCCGTCACCTCGGTCGCGCCGGGCGCCGACGGCACCGGCGGGTTGGCCGCCTTCGCCGGGCGCGAGGGCGTGCGCAGCCTCGGCCTGTTCGACTCCGCCGGCGGCCTCGCCGTGGCGCCCGACAGCCAGGACCAGCCCTACGGCCGGCGCCAGGCGCGGACCTCTTTCTTCGGCTCGGTGGTCTGGGACGTCGTCCCGCGGCTCCAGGTCGGCCTCGACGCCGTGTACACCCGGACGACCGTCAACCGCGGCTTCGACGTCATCAGCGGCGACCTCGTCGTCGCCGCCGGCGCGCCGGCCAATCCCTTCGGCCGCGACGTGATCGTCAGCCTCAACGAGACCGCGACCGCCCTTGGCGAGGATTACAGCGAGGCGCAGCTCGAGCTCTTCTCCGCCGTCGCCGGCGTGCTGGTGCGCCTGCCCGGGGACTGGTCGCTGTCGGGGGATGCCCAATACACCCGCAACGTGGCCGAGTACCGCGGCCTCGCGGGCGTCGACGCGGCCCGCTGGCAGGAGCTCGTCGACACGGGCGCCTACAACCCGTTCCGCGACACGCAGGTGCATGCCCCGCCGGCGGAGTTCTACGCGCGCGCCCTGCGCTACTACGGCTTCAAGGACCGGTTCACGACCGTGGGGGATTACGAGACGATCGACACGGCCGCGCGCGTCACCAACCAGTCGCTGCCGCTGCCGACGGGCCTGAGCTCGTTCACCGCGGGGGCGGACTACCGGGTGACGGCGCTCGCGGACTACACCGAGGCGGCGCATTTCGCGGACGGCACGCTCTCCGGCCAGGAGATCCGCTGGCGCGGGCGCACGCTCGAGCGGGTCAGCGCGTTCGGCGAGCTCCAGGCCCCGCTCCTGCCGGCGCACCGCCTGCCCGCGTGGCTGCGGCTGGTCGAGGCCGAGTTTGCCGTGCGCTACGTCGTGTCGGACCTGGCCCGCGAGGCCAACGTCGCGCCGACCGTCGGGCTGAAGGCGGATTTCGCCAACGGCTGGTCGGGCCGCGTGTCCTTCACCACGGCGAACCGCTACCCGGCCTCGGCCATGAGCCGCCCGATCCAGTCCGGCGGCGGCGGCGGCCCGGGGGTCAACTACGCCTATATCTACGACCCGGTCCGCAACGAGAACTACAACGTCGAGACCGACGAGGATCCCAATCCCGCGATCGTGACCGAGGCCGCGGTCACGCAGACCGCCGGCGTGATCTACCAGCGCGGCGGCCGCCACCGGCTGCGGGCGGCGCTCGACTTCGTCGACACCCGCAAGACGAACGAGCTGCTGTACCTCGACCCGCAGATGGTCATCAACCTCGACGCGCTGTTCCCCGGCCGCATCAGCCGCGCCCCGCTCCCGCCGGGCAGCCCGCAGCCGGCCGGCCTGATCACCTCGCTGGTGACCGGCCCGGTGAACTCCTCGTGGCGGCACTCGCAGAACTGGAATGCCGCCCTCGACTACGCGTGGAACGAGTGCCTCGGGGGCACGCTCGAGGCGCACGGCCGGCTCGTGTATTTCCAGCGGTATCGCCGGCAGGTGCTGGCCAGTTCGCCGGTCGTCGACCAGTTTGCGGAGCCCGACGGCTCCGCGACCGGCCTCATGCGCTGGCGCGCGAACTACGGCGTCGCCTGGTCGAACCGGCGCTGGGGCCTCGGCGTGGACGGCCACTATTACCACCGCCGCCTGCTGCCCGCGCTCGAGTGGGCCAGCCAGGGGGACCGCACCATCGCGGGCACCACGCAGTACGACGTCTATGTCGAGGGCGACCTCGCCCGGCTCGGCCGCTGGCTCGGCCCGCACGGCGGGCTCCGGGCCCAGGTCCGGGTGAACAACGTCCTGGACGCCGCCTTCCCCCGCTACGCGAACGACCCCTCGGGCGCCGGCGTCCAGCCCTATGGCGACTGGCGCGGGCGCACGGTCTCGCTTTCGCTCACGGCGACTTTCTGATCCCGCCGCGGGTCGCGCGGGTAGCGGGTCCGCCCGCGCCGCCTGTCATTAGGGCCACAAGCCCATGAAGACTCAACGCCTGTTGCTTGCGTGCAGCTGCCTGCTGGCGGTCGCCCTCGCGTCCGCGCAAACGGCCACGTGGATCGGACCCGGCAGTTATTCCGGCACGGCCACCGCCGACTGGAACGATCCCGCCAACTGGGATCCGGCCGGCGTGCCCACCGGCGGCACGGTCGTGATCAACCAGAGCACCCCGTGGTCGCCGAGCACGCCCGTGGCCGGCGGCGCCCGGCCGGTGCTGACCGGCGGCGCGAGCCTCGACCGCTTCAGCTTTGACCTGCCTGCCGCCAACACCTCGCGCTATGCCGGGCTTTACGTCGGCTCGCCGGCCGCGGGCAACCCGACCGGCCACCTGGAGTTCACGGGTTCGGGCCTCAGCGTGCAGGCCGGCGCCGGCAGTCCCTTCGTGACCTTGGTCGAGGTGACGGTGGAGCCGGGCAGCTTCCTGGACTTCCGCAACCAGGCGACGCTCACCAACACCGGGTCCGCCACCTTCCGCCTCAACCTGATCGGCAGCGGCACGAGCGACGCCACGCTGCGGTTCTTCGACGATGCCGCCCCGGGCGCGGGCGTCCTCACGTCCACCTCGGTCTTCGCCTCGGGCCGGGTCCGCTACGAGTTCCACGACCGCGCCAGTGCCGGCAGCAACAACTTCTACGCGGTGACGCCAAGCGGCATGGCCGAGTTTTACGACCAGGCCAGCGCCGGGAGCAGCACCTTTACCATCGGCTACGGCGGCATCGGCGCCGACGGCATCGTGCGCTTCGGCGGCGCCGCCACGGCCGCGCAGGGCACCATCAAGGGCACCAACATCCAGGCCGGGGCGGTCGAGTTCATCGAGCAGGCGGATGGCGGCACCGCCACGGTCCAGTATGTGCGCCGCCTCGACATCACGGGCGCGGCCACCGGCACCGGGACCACGGGCCGCGGGCGCGCCACCACGTCAGGGCTGGCCCCGGCCTCGGTCGTCGCGGACGACGCCCGCACCGTCCACCTGGGCTCGGTCACGGCCTGGGACGTGCTCCTCGGCTCGAACACCCTCGAGGTCGGGTCCGGCTTCATCCTGAACCTGCGCGACTCCGGCGGCGCCTACCTCTCGGCGGCCGGGGAGAACCTGGTCGGCGGCCGCCTCATCAAGGTGGGCCCGGGGGTCCTCACCCTCGCCGGCCCCACCTACGATCCCGCCGATCCCCAGCATCCCTCGTACAACGTGATCACCGCCCCGAGCATCGTGCGCGGCGGCCAGCTCACCCTGTACAACCGCCTGGCCTCGGTTGTCGTGGAATCCGGCGGCACGCTGAGCGGCACGGGCATCGTCGACGGCAACCTCGTGAACCAGGGCCGCTACCTGCAGGAGGGCACGCTAAGCCTGCGCGTGACGGGCGACTACACGCAGACCGCGGGTGGCGCCTTCGAGGCGAGGACCAGCGGCGTGTACCTTTCCTCGAACACGGGCCTGCGCGTGACCGGGACCGCGAACCTCGCCGGCCGGCTGGTCACGTCGGCCTATGCCGGCCTGTTCCTCAACCGCGCGCCCGGGACGCTGGAGATCGAGGTCCTCACCGCGGGCGGCATCAACGGCCGCTTCGACACCCTCGACACCAGCGGGCAGGGCGTGCGCATCAGGACGCAGGTGGATTACCAGCCCAACCGCGTCGCCCTGCGTTACGATTTCCTGCCCATCGCCGACCTCGCCGCCACGCCCGCCCAGCGCGCCCTCGGCGCCTACCTCGACCGGGTCTACACCTTCGACGGCCGGATCTTCTCCAACAATTTCCAGGCCATCGTGGATGGCCTGAACGGCGCGACGTCGCTGGAGGTTTTCCAGGGCATCCTGGACAACTTTGCGCCCGACCGCTACGGCGCGCTGCCCGACCAGGCCTTCGCCACCGCCGCCGCGCGGCGCTCCGACCTGGACCGCTGGCTGCACGGCCTGGCCCCGGCCTCGCGCGATGGCGTCGCCGTGTTCTTCACCGGCAGCAGCCGCGAGCGGACCCTCAAGCCCGCGGCCGGCCTGCCCGAGGCCGGCTTCCGCACGACCGGCGGCACCGCCGGCGCCCTCTGGCGGCACGGGCCCTGGAGCCTCGGCGCCTTCGCCGCCGTCGAGACCAGCCGGGGCGAACTCGATCGGGCCGGGAGCCGGGGCGACACCGACAGCGTGGAGCCCGGCCTGTTTGCGCAATACCGCGCCGGCGGGTTCTTCATCGATGCCGCCGCGAGCCGGAGCCGCGACGAGCACACCCTCACCCGGGTGGTGAACTACCTCTACTACGGCAACGTCACGCGCCAGCCCTCGGCGGCGCCCGAGGGCTCGCGGCGCGACCTGAGCTGCACCGTCGGCTACGAATGGAGCCGCGGCGGCCTGACCGTGCGCCCCTTCGCCGGCGTGGTGCAGTCGCGGTGGGCGGCGGACACCTTCACCGAGGCCAGCCCCGGCGCCCCCTTCGCCCACGAGCTGATGGCGATCACGGACTGGACCGCCGACTCGCGCCGCTGGCGCGCGGGCGTGGCCGTCGCCGCCGACCTCTGGCACGACCGGGTGCGGTTGACTTTGGCCGCGACCGGCTGGCGCGAGCGGGAAACCGAACGGCCCATCCCGGCCCGCTTCCTCGCCGCCACCGCGAGCTATGCCGCCCCGGGCCGGCCGGTGGAGGAGGACCTGCTGCAGGCGGCCGCCGGCATTGAATGGCGGATCAACCGCCACCTGACCGCGTCCCTCACCGCCGCGGGGATGTCGGGCGACCACTCCCGGGCGTCGCGGGATTTCACCCTCGGCCTGGGCTGGGCCTTCTAGCGCCGGCGGGGCGATTTCCGCTTTCCCTCGGAAATCCCGGCTGCTTAGCTCAGCCGTCATGCGCATCCTGATCACCGGAGTCTGCGGGTTCGTCGGCTCAACCCTGGCCCGCGCCCTGGTGCAGGCCGGCACGGGTCACCGCCTTTACGGCCTCGACAACTTCATCCGCCCGGGCAGCGAGTCCAACCGGGCCGAGCTCAAGCGGCTGGGCGTGACGCTCCACCACGCCGACCTCCGCCAGGCCAGCGACCTCGAGACGCTCCCGCCGGTCGAGTTCGTGATCGACGCCGCCGCCAACCCGAGCGTCCTGGCGGGCGTCGACGGCAAGTCGAGCAGCCGGCAACTCGTCGAGCACAACCTCGGCGGCACGGTCAACCTGCTCGAGTACTGCAAGCTCCACCGCGCCGGCTTCATCCTGCTCAGCACCAGCCGCGTGTACTCCATCCCGCCGCTCGCCGGGCTCAAGGTCGTCGTCCGCGACGACGCCTTCCACCTGTCCGACACCGAGGACCACCCGCACGGCGTCGGCCCGGCCGGCGTGCGCGAGACGTTCTCCACCGCCGCGCCGGTGTCGCTGTACGGCGCGACCAAGCTCGCGTCGGAGACCCTGGCCCTCGAGTACGGCGAGACCTTCGGCTTCCCGGTCTATCTCAACCGCTGCGGGGTGCTGGCCGGCGCCGGGCAGTTCGGCCGGGCCGACCAGGGCATCTTCGCGTACTGGATCAACTCCTGGCTCCGCCAGCGCCCGCTCAAGTACATCGGCTTCGACGGCCGCGGCCACCAGGTGCGCGACTGCCTCCACCCGCGCGACCTGGCGCCCCTGCTGGAAAAGCAGTTCACCGCCGGCCCGCTCCCGGTCGAGGAGCGCCTGGTCAACTGCGCCGGTGGCGCCCGCTCCGCGCGCTCGCTGCGGCAGCTCAGCGCCTGGTGCGAGGCCCGCTTCGGCCCGCGGCCGGTGGCGAGCGACCCCACCCCGCGCGCGTTCGACCTGCCCTGGGTGGTGCTCGACGCCGCCAAGGCGGACCGGGTCTGGGGCTGGTCGCCGCAGACGCCAACCGACGAGATCCTCGAGGAGATCGCCCGGCACGCGGAGCAGAACCCGGGCTGGCTCGATCTTTCGGCCCCCCTGTAAGCGTGCTTGCCGGGCGCCGGTTGTCCGGTGTGAATTCCGCCCGTGCCCGCCCATCCGCCCGCCTCCGCCCTCTCGCTCTACAGCATCGTCATCCCCGCCCACAACGAGGAGGAGTCGCTGCCGCCGACCGTGCGCGCGATCCATGAGGTCATGGCGCGGGAGGGCGTGCCGCACGAGATCGTGGTCGTCGACGACGGGAGCCGGGACCGCACCTGGGCCGTGCTCCAGGAACTGAAAAAGTCCGTGCCCACGCTGGCCCCGGTGCAGAACCTCGGCCGGAACGGCTTTGGCCGCGCGGTCATCTGCGGCCTCAACCACATCAAGGGCGACGCCTGCACGATCATGATGGCCGACGCCTCCGATTCGCCGGAGGACGCGGTGAAATACTGGCGCCTGCTCAACGAGGGCTGGGAATGCGTCTTCGGCAGCCGCTTCATCAAGGGCGGCGAGGTCATCGATTACCCGAAGGTGAAGCTCACCGTGAACCGCCTGGCCAATTTCCTCGTGCGGATCGGCTTCAACATCGCGCTCAACGACACCACCAACGCCTTCAAGGCCTACCGCCGCACCGTCATCGAGGGCTGCCGGCCGTTCCTGTCGCCGCACTTCAACCTCACGGTCGAGATCCCGCTCAAGGCGATCGTCCGCGGCTACAGCTGGACCGTGATCCCCATCTCCTGGCGCAACCGCAAGTACGGCGAGCCCAAGCTCAAGATCAAGGAGATGGGCAGCCGCTACTTCTTCATCTGCGCCTACGTCTGGCTCGAGAAATACTTCAGCCGCGGCGACTACCGTCGCCAATGACGGTTTGCCAATTATCCAAAACCCAACACCTAGGGAGCCCCTGCATAAGAAATGTGGAAATCAGGAAAGCCGGAGCCAGCATGAGGTTTTGTTTTCCAGCCTTCCTGATTTCCACATTTTCTTTGGTCTAAACATTCCAGCGCTTACCTAATTAATTCCAGATGATCTACCTGCTCGGAGGTTCCGGTTACGTCGGCCACGCCTACCAGGCCCTGCTCACGCGCAAGGGCATCCCCTTCCGCAACCTGCGGCGGGCGGACTGCGACTACGCGCAGACCTCGGTGCTGACCGACCTCCTGCGGCGCGAGCAGCCCGATTTCCTGATCAACGCCGCCGGCTACACCGGCAAGCCCAACGTCGACGCCTGCGAGCTGCACAAGGCCGAGTGCCTCTTCGGCAACGCCGTCCTCCCCGGCCGCATCGCCGAGGCCTGCGCCGCCGCCGGCGTGCCCTGGGGCCACGTCTCCTCGGGCTGCATCTACAGCGGAGCGCGGCCCGACGGCGCGGGCTTCACCGAGACCGACACGCCCAACTTCACCTTCCGGACCAACCACTGCAGTTTCTACTCCGGCACCAAGGCGCTCGGCGAGGAGGTGCTCGCCGGCCGGGATAACGTCTACATCTGGCGCCTGCGCATCCCGTTCGACCACGTCGAGTCGCCGCGCAACTACCTGACCAAGCTCATGCGTTACCAGCGCCTGCTCGAGGCCACCAACTCGATCTCGCAGCTGCACGAGTTCTGCGCCGCCACCCTCGCCTGCTGGGAAAAGCGCGTCCCCTTCGGCACCTACAACGTCACCAACCCCGGCCAGGTGACGACCCACGAGGTCGTCGCCCTGATCAAGGCCAGCGGCGTCTGCACGAAGGAGTACGAGTTCTTCCGCGACGAGGACGAGTTCATGGCCAAGGCCGCCAAGACCCCGCGCTCCAACTGCGTGATGGATTCCACCAAGCTCGCTTCCACCGGCATCCGCATGACCGAGGTCCACGAGGCTATCGCCCAGGACCTGAGTCGCTGGCAACGGGCAAACTGACGACATCTCCCATGAACATCCTTGTCACCGGCGGCGCCGGTTTTATCGGCAGCAACCTCGTTCGCCTGGTCCTCACCGCGACCGAACATACGGTGCTCAACGTCGATGCGCTCACCTACGCCGGGAACCGGCATTCGCTCGACGACCTTGCGAATAATCCGCGGTATCGGTTCGCGCAGGCCGACATCACCGATGCCGCGGCGTTGACGAAACTGTTCGCGGACTTCCAGCCCGACTGGGTCATGCACCTTGCCGCGGAGAGCCACGTCGACCGCTCGATCGACGGGCCCGGCGCCTTCATCCAGACGAACGTCGTCGGCACCTACACCCTGCTGCAGGCCGCGCGGAAGCACTTCGACGGCCTCACGGGGGCGGCGAAGGAGCGCTTCCGTTTCCTGCATGTCTCGACCGACGAGGTCTACGGCTCGCTCGGCGAGACCGGGCTCTTCACCGAGGCGACCCCGTACGACCCGCATTCCCCCTACTCCGCCAGCAAGGCCGCGTCCGACCACCTCGCCCGCGCCTGGGCCGACACCTACCGCCTCCCCGTCCTCGTCACCAACTGCTCCAACAACTACGGCCCGTACCAGTTCCCCGAGAAACTCATCCCCGTCGTCATCCTCAAGGCCCTGCGCGGCGACCCGATCCCGGTCTACGGCAAGGGCGAGAACATCCGCGACTGGCTCTACGTCGGCGACCACGCCGAGGCCCTCCTCACCGTGATCGGCCGCGGCCGCGTCGGTGAGACCTACAACATCGGCGGCAACAACGAGCGCCGGAATATCGACCTCGTCCGCCTCCTCTGCGGCCTCCTCGACGAGCTCCGCCCGCGGGCCGACGGGAAGCAATACGCCGAGCAGATCACGTTCGTCACCGACCGCCCCGGCCACGACCTCCGCTACGCGATCGACGCCACCAAGATCAAGCGCGAGCTCGCCTGGACGCCCAAGCAGGACCACACCTCCGGCTTCCGCAAGACGGTGCAGTGGTACCTCGACAACCAGTCCTGGTGGCAGTCGATCCTCGACGGCAGCTACAAGCTCGAGCGGCTGGGTCGCGGATAGGTTGAAAGCCGCGAAGCACGCGAAGGATCGCGAAGAATACCTGTCATTTTTCGCGTTACTTCGCGTTCTTCGCGGTTAACTCATACTCCGATGAATCGTAAAGGCATCATCCTCGCCGGCGGCTCCGGCACGCGCCTGTACCCGCTGACGATCGCCGTCAGCAAGCAGCTCATGCCGGTTTACGACAAGCCGATGATCTATTATCCGCTGTCGGTGCTGATGCTCGCCGGCATCCGCGAGATCCTCATCATCTCGACGCCCACCGACCTCCCGCTGTTCGAGAAGCTCCTCGGCGACGGCGCCAACCTCGGGGTGAAATTCAGCTACGCGGCCCAGCCCAGCCCCGACGGCCTGGCCCAGGCGTTCCATATCGCCGCCGACACGGGCTTCCTCACCGGCCGGGAGCCGTCCGCCCTCGTCCTCGGCGACAACCTTTTCTACGGCGCCGATTTCGTGAAGTCCCTCGCCGGCGCCAGCGCGCGCACCCAAGGCGCCACGATCTTCGGCTACCACGTGGCCAACCCCACCGCCTACGGCGTGGTCGAGTTCGCCGCCGACGGCCGCGTGCTGTCGCTCGAGGAGAAACCCAAGCAGCCCAAGTCCAACTACGCGGTGCCGGGCCTTTATTTCTACGACCAGGAGGTCGTGCGCCTCGCGCGCGGCCTCAAGCCCTCGGCCCGCGGCGAGCTCGAGATCACCGACCTCAACCGCCTCTACCTCGAGGCCGGCAGGCTGCACGTCGAGCTCTTCGGCCGCGGCACCGCCTGGCTCGACACCGGCACGCATGACTCGCTGATCGAGGCCGCCCAGTTCGTGCACGTCCTCGAGAACCGCACCGGCCTCAAGATCGCCTGCATCGAGGAGATCGCCTACAAGCAGCACTGGATCGACCGCGCCGGCCTCGAGGCCAACGTCAAGAAGCTCGGCAAGTCCTCCTACGGCGAATACCTGCGCCGGCTGCTGGACTGAGTCCGCCCTACCAGCGCTCCGGCGACCAGCGCCACCGCCAGACAAAATCCCCGACGACCGGCGTCGCCGTGAGGCCCGCTTCCGGCCGGGCGGCGAGTTCGCGGCCCGACGCCCGCGCACTGAGCATGAGGCGCAGGTCCGAGGGCACGTAGGGGATCTGGTAGTCGCGCGCCTCCGCCAGTGATCGTCCGTCGAGCTGCAGCAGCTTCACCTTGCCCAGGTCCTCCCCCGGGAAATGCACCCACAGCGGGCGCGTCGCCGGCAGCGCCGCGACCCGCCCCGGCGCGGCGGTCACCGGCAACTCCCGCGGCTCCAGGCTCACCCCGGTGGCCAGCACCGCCAATCCCGCGGCTGCGCCCCAGGCCAGCCTTCCGCCGCGTTCCCGCCACGCCTGCCCCAGCGCGACCACCGCCAGCGCGAACAGCACCGGGAAGGCCCAGGTCAGGTAATGGATCAGGCTGAAGCGATCGAGCGCCGAGGGCAGGAAGTCGTTGTAGTTGGCGTACAGCGCCCAGTTGAGCGCCAGCGTGGCGAGCGCCGCGACGGCCGCGCCGCCCTGCCGCTGCACCCACCACACCGCGCCCGGGAACGCCAGCCACAGCCACGGGTAGCGGAAGAGCAGCGCGGTGTCGGTTTCGCCGAAGAACGCGCGGCCATCGACGAACAGCCCGTACACCTTGTGCAGGACCGGGTACGCGCCAAAGCCGATGGCCTGCCACGTCATGCGCTCGTACGGCGTGTCGCGCGTGCCGAACACGACGTAGTTGACCAGCATCACCGCGGCCACGACCGCGGCGATCGCCGCCACGCCGCCGAGCCCCGCCACGATGCGCTGCCGCCAGGCCGGCAGGCGCAGCACCGCCCAGACGAGCATCGGCGCGAAGCTGGCGGCGTCGCCCGGCCGCACGAGGTAGCTCAGGGCCGCCAGCACCGTGAGCCAGCGGACCGTCCGCGCCCCCGTCGTGCCCACCATCGCCCACAGGCCCGCGATGAGCGCGGCCTGGGTGGCGATCGTGTTCCAGGGCACGACCTGCGTCAGCGCCAGCAGGTCCCGGTGCAGGCCGAGGAAGGCGAGCGCCGTCAGCAGCGTCCGCCGTCGGTCGAGCCACTGCCTTGCCAGCCGCCACCACGCCGCCGCGGCCGCGAGGACCAGGAGCAGGTTGGGCACAAAAAACGCATGCGTCGGCATGAACCGCCAGCCGAGCGCGCCGAGCAGGGGGTAGCCGAGGGAGTAATGGGTGTGCTCCGCGGTGAGGCGCCCCTGCGCCAGCTCGGCCGCGGATTCCCAGTACGCCGACTGGTCGGCCCAGCCCCACCAGCCGAGCCGCAGGGTGGCCGGCGCCGATCCGGGGTTCAGCGGATGCTGCGCGTAGGCGAAGGTATAAAGCCACGCCAGCAACGTGAGCAGCACCCAGCCCGCGGCCGGCGCCGCCAGCGCGGCCTCGAGGCCGGCCCACGCCGCCCCGAGACGACGCATCGGGCGGGCGGCTGGGTTTTCCATCCCGCCGGGATGCCCGACCTCGCCCCGCGGGGCAAGCCGCCAGGAGCCCGGGCCGAGCGGGATTTTGTCCGTGCGCCGCGCGCGGCCGCCGGCTTAACTGGCGACCACCCGATGGAGGCCTCGTTCATCATCCCGCTTTTCAACTGCCTGCCGCTCACGCAGGCGTGCGTGGCGAGCCTCCGGGCCACGCTCCCGCGCGGGCTCGCCCACGAGATCATCCTGGTGGACGACGGCAGCACCGACGGCACCCGCGCGTGGCTGCAAGGCCTGGCCGCCCCCTGCCGCGTGCTCCTCAATCCCCGCAACCTCGGCTACGCCGGCGCCAACAACCGCGCCGCCGCCACCGCAACCGGCCGGCACCTTTTCCTCCTCAACAACGACCTGGTGTTCCCTCCCGGCTGGTTCGAGCCGATGCGTGCGCTCCTCGACGCGCGGCCGGAGGCCGGGTTGGTCGGCAACGTCCAGCTCCGCGCGGACTCACGCGCCATCGACCACACCGGGGTGTACTTCACCCACCAGGGCAAGCCCGCCCACCTCACGACCATCCGGCCGCTCGCGCGCCTGACCGGCCGGCAGGAGGTGGCCGCCCTGACCGCCGCCTGCTGCGCCCTCCGCCGCGACGTCTGGCAGGACCTGGGCGGTTTTGACGAGGGTTACCGCAACGGCGGCGAGGACATCGACCTCTGCCTGCGGGCCCGCGCGGCCGGCCGGCGCAACTACGTCTGCACCCGCAGCCGCGTGCTCCACCACGTCAGCCAGTCGCCCGGGCGCAAGCAGCGCGACGAGGCCAACACGCGCCGCCTGTTCCAACGCTGGCGCGAGGTCATCGCCCCGCTCGCCGCCCGCGACTGGAGCCGCGAGTACGTTGCCCGGCATTGGGACCGCTCCCACGTCTTCGATGACGCCCTCGGGCGCCAGGCCCTCGCCTACCGGCTGGGCCTGTTGCCTCGCCCGCCCGCCGCCATCCTGGCCGGCGTGCAGGCGGCGATGGACGCCGAGCTGGCCCGCTGGGACGCGCTGCTGGGCGCCGCGTCCCCGCCAACCTAGACCCCGCCCCGGCGCACCTCGCGGACCACCGACTGCGGGCGCTGGTTCACGGTCAGGAACATCCGGCCGACGTATTCGCCGATCAGGCCCAGCATCACGAGCTGCGTGCCGGAGAAAATCAGGAGCGCGGCCATGAGCGAACCCCAGCCGAAGGCCGGGCCCTGCTCGGTGACGTAGAGCCAGACCACGAGGCCCAGGCCGATCAGGCCGATGGCCGCCATGGCCAGGCCGATCAGCGTCGCCAGGCGCAGCGGGAGGATCGAGAAATTCACCCACGCGCTCAGCCACAGCCGCACCAGCCGGCGGAAGGTGTAGCCGCTCTGCCCCGCCTGCCGCGCGGCGTGCGCGACCGGGAGCGAGCCGATCCGCTGCGTCACCTGCAGGATCAGGCCGTCGATGTACGGGTACGGCCCGGCATGCTGCGCCACCTCGCGCGCCACGAAGGCCGTCACGCAGCGGAAGCTCGAGAGGTAGAACCCGGCCGGCTTGTCGAGCGCCCAGTCGGTCATGCGGTTGGTGAACCAGCTCCCGAGGTTGCGCCACCAGGCGTGCTGCTTGGTCTCGTAATGCCCGAAGACCACATCGAGCCCGGAGGTGCGCGCATGCCGCCAGAGGCGGACGGCCTCGGCCGGCGGGTTCTGGCCGTCGTCGTCGAGGTTGACGATGTGCGCCCCGCGCGCGTGCCGCCAGCCGGAGAGCACGGCGTTGTGCTCGCCGTAGTTGCGCGCGTGGTTGACGAAGGTGATCGGCACGCGCGCCGTGCGCAGGAGCTCCGCGCAGGTCTCGGCCGTCGCGTCGCGGCTGCCGTCGTTGACGAGCACGATCTCGTGCCCGCCCTCGACCGCCAGGCCCTCGATCTCATGCACCAGCGGGCCGATCGTCGCGGCGCTGTTGTAGAGCGGGATGACGAAGCTGAGCGCGGGGCCGGCAGCGGAACTCATGGGGCGGAGGCCCAGCGAATGACCTCCCGGGCCACCCTGTCAACGTCGGCCAGGTCGAGCCCCGGGTGCACCGGCAGGCAGATCACCTCCGCGCAGGCCTGCTCGGTGTGCGGCAGGAGCAGCGCCGGGTCCGCGTAGGCCGGCTGGCGGTAAAGCGGCACCGGATACAGCACGCCCGCGCGGATGCCGCGCCCGGCGAGGAAGGCCAGCAGCGCATCGCGGCGCGGCGTGCGCACCGTGAACTGGTGCCACACCGGGACGGCGCCCGGCGCCACCGCCGGCAGGCGCACCGGCGCGCCCGCCAGCTGCGCCAGGTAGCGCGCCGCCAGCTCGCGGCGCCGGGCGTTGCCGGCGCCGAGGTGCGCCAGCTGCACGCGCAGGACGGCCGCCTGCAGCTCGTCGAGGCGGCTGTTGCGCCCGGCAATCTCGCTCACGTAGCGCGTGCGCCAGCCGTACTGCCGCAGCAGCCGCACGCGCTCCGCCACGGCGGCATCGCGCGTGAACACCGCCCCGCCGTCGCCGAGCGCGCCGAGATTCTTGGTCGGGTAAAAACTGTACGCCGCCGCGTCGCCCCAGGTCCCGGCCGGGCGGCCCGCGATCGTCGCGCCGTGCGACTGCGCGCAATCCTCCAGCACCCTCGCGCCGTGCCGCCGCGCCGCGGCGACGATCGCCGGCAGGTCCGCCGGCTGGCCGTAGAGGTGCACCGGCACGACCGCCTTCACCGCGCCGGCCTCGCGGGCCAGCACGGCCTCCAGCGCGGGCGCCGCCATGAGCATGGTCGCGGGGTCGATCTCGACGAAGACCGGCCGCGCCCCGAGCTGCTCGATGGCCGCCACCGTCGCGGACACGGTGTTCGCCACCGTGGCCACGCGGTCCCCCGCGCCGACGCCGAGCGCGGACAGCGCCAGCTCCAGCGCGTCGGTGCCGTTGGCGACCGTGACGCATTCGCCGCCGCCGTGGGCCGCGGCGAACTCGCGCTCAAAGGCCGCCACTTCCGGCCCGAGGATGTAGTGGCCGCTCGCGAGCACGCGCTCGATCGCGGAGCGGATCTCGGCCGCGTGCGCGGCGAAGCCGGCCTTGGGGTCGGCCGTCAGCAGGACCTCCTCAGACATAGTGCGCCCCTTCCCGGCGGAAATACGCGAGCGTGCGGCGCAGGGCCGTGCCCAGGTCGGTGCGCGGCCGCCAGCCGAGCTGGCCGGCGATGAGGCCGTAGTCCGCATAGAAGTCGCCGATGTCGATCTTGCGGCGCGCGGCCGGGAAGCGCTTGACGACGAAGCGGCCGCCGCCGTTCGCCTCGACCAGGAGCTGCGCCAGCTGGCGCAGCGTGACGGGCGGCGGGCCGCCCAGGTTGAAGACCCGGCCCTCGGCCGCCGGGCTCGTCGCCGCGAGCAGGAGCGCCTCGACCGCGTCGTCCACGTAGGTGAAGTCGCGCAGCTGCGCGCCGCCCCAGACCTCGAAGGGCTTGCCCTCGAGCAGCCGGCGGATCCACACGCCGACGAAGGTCTGGCGCGCGTCCTTGATCCGCATGCGCGGGCCGATCGTGTTCGTCAGCCGCAGCACGGTGCTGCGGATGCCGTGCACCGCGCTGTACAGCAGGTGGTACTCCTCGCCCGCCAGCTTGTTGATGCCGTTCACGTCCACCGGCCGGAGCGGATGCTTTTCGTCGACGGGCAGGTAATCGGGCCGGCCGTAAATCTGGCGCGTGCTGGCGAAAACGACGCGGATGCCGGGGTTCGTCCGCCGGCAGGCCTCGAGGATCGAGAGCTGCGCGCGGCAGTTGATCTCGAGGTCGGTGTCGGGATCCGTCATCGAGTCCATGTGGCTCGTCTGCCCGGCGAGGTTGAACAGGAAATCCTGCCCGCGAACGAAGGCCGGCAGGCTGTGGCGGTCGCGCACGTCGGAGTGGTGGATGGCGAGCTTCCGCTCGAGCCCGGCGACGTTGCGCGGGTTGCCGCCGTACTCGGGGATCAGGCTGTCGAGGATGGTGACCTTGGCGCCGAGCCGCACGAGGGTGCGCGCGAGGTTGGAGCCGATGAAGCCGAGGCCGCCGGTGATCAGCACTCGCCGGCCGCGGAAGGCCCGCGCGAATCGGGGGCCGGCTTTCATGGGCGGCGGCCGACGGCCAGGACGGAGTTGCCCCAGGGCAGGCGGCCCCCGCGGCGCAGCCAGGCGTGTTCGATCACGTTCATCGCATTGCAGATTGCTTCCACGGGCGCCGGATACAAGCGCACATCGCTGTCGGCGGCCGCCGCGCGCAGGACCTTGCGCTGGAGCACGGCCAGCGGGAAGAGCAGCGTGTTCCAGTACGTCGCGTACGCCACCGTGAGGCCGGCGGCCCGGAGGAGCGCGGCGGTCTCGGCCCGCGAGTACCGGCGCCGGTTGCCGACGGCGCGGTCGTGGTAGGAATGCATCCAGCGGTACGCCGGCATGGTGAGCACGGCGACGCCGCCGGGGCGCAGCACGCGGTGAAACTCGCGGATGGCCGCGGCCGGGTCCTCCACCTGGCAGACGACGTCGCAGGAGACGACGGCGTCGAAGGTCCCCGCCGCGAACGGCAGCGCCGTCACCGAGCCCTCGGTCACGGCCAGCCCGGTGCGCTCGCGCGCGAGCGCGCACGCGAGCGGCGAGAAATCCAGGCCGACCGGCGCCCAGCCCGGCCGCGCCGCGCGCAGGCGCCGGAGGAGGCCGCCGGTGCCGCAGCCCGCGTCGAGCACGGCCGCCTGCGCCGGCAACGCCGCGCGGCCGAGCGCCGTGGTGACGACGCGGTGCAGGGCGCGGTAGTACCACATCGCGTCCTCGACCGCGGCCATCTTGCGATATTCGACCGCGTCCATTCGGGCCTAGTTGCGCGCCGGCGGGCGCGGCGGGGAGAGGGGCGGAGGCGGGCGATTCATCTTGGCTTTCGACAATCCGCCGGCGCACTCTGGCAAACAAATCAAAAATGCGCCCTGGTTCGCACGCGGCTCCCCCCCATCGCCTCATCCTCCTCCTTCTCGGCCTTGCCGTCCTGCTCCTCGTCTGCGTGCTGCATGAGCGCTGGTCGTGGTCCGACTGGACCGAGCCCCAGGACATCTACGGGGACCCGCTCGAGATCTTCGCGCGGGTCCAGCTCGCCGCCGAGCAACCGGTCCAGCCCTTCGTGGGCTTCACCCGGCTCGATCGGCTGGGGGCGCCGTTCCAGGCCGACTGGGGGGCGTACCCGGCCCCCGACAGCGTCGTGTTCTTCCTCACCGGCCAGTTGTCCCGGTGCGTCGGCGTCTTCGGCGCGGTCAAGCTCGTCGCCGCGCTCTTCGCGGTGCTCAACGCGATCTCGTTCTACCTCTGCGCGCGCCACCTGCGCTGGCGCCCGGAATGGGCGGTGGTCGGGGCGCTGCTGTTCGCCTTCAGCAACTACAACATCCGCTGGGCGGTGACGCTGAGCTTCAACCAGACCTTCACCCTGCCCCCGCTGGTGCTGCTGTGCAGCCACGCGGCCAAGGCGGCGCCGGTCGCCGGGCCGCGCGGGCGGTGGCTCTGGCTGGGCGGGCTGCTCGGCGCGTGGCTCGGCCTGGGCAATCCCTACCTGGGTTTCTTCGCCGGGTTCCTCGGCGCGGCGACGCTGGCGGTCGGGCTGCTCCGCCGCTGCCCATGGGAGCGGCTCAAGCCGCTGGTGCTTTTCCTCTCGGCGATCACGGGCGTCTTCCTCGTGGCGAACCTCGGCTACGCGATCCACTACTTCGGCGCGGCCGAGGGCATGCCGCTCATCCGCAACTACGCCGGCTCGCTGATCTATGCCCTGAAGCCGATCGACTGGCTGATCCCGCCGACCGAGCACCGGGTCGCCTGGGCGGCCCGCCTCGGCCAGGGTTATCTCGAGCAGACGCGGGTCCTGGGCGATTTCTTCCCGGGCTACCTCGGCGTCGCCGGCATCGTCGGGCTGGCCGGCATCATCATCCTGACCGTGCGCCGGCTGGCGGCGCGGCCCGCCCGGCCGCTGCCCGACGCGGCGCTCGGCCTGATCCTCGTGCTCCTCTTCGCGACCGCCGGGGGCCTCAACTCGGTCCTGGCCCTGGGCGGCCTCGACGTCTTTCGCGCCAGCCAGCGCATCAGCATCCTCGCCAACATCTGGGTCCTGTTCTTTCTCTTCGGCTGGCTGCAGCGGCGGCTGCTCGGCGTCGGGCGCGTGATCTCCCTCGGCCTCGCCGTCGCCGTCGGCGCCTTCTGCTGGTGGGAGCAGACCCCGCACTTCCGCTCCGACAAGCACCGCGCCGCGTTGGTGGGCAAATGGGACGGGCTGCGCCAGGTCACCAGCCACCTCGAGGCCGCCGTCGGCCCGGGCGCGGCGGTTTTCCAGCTCCCGGTCCGCCAGTTTCCCGAGGCGGGCCCGCTCAACCGCATGGTCGACTACGAGCATTTCCAGCCGTTTCTCGCCCCCTCGACCCTGCGCTTCTCCTACGGCCCGATGGCCCACAGCCGCGAGCTGGCCTGGCAGCAGTTCATCACCCGCCTGCCCGCCGCGGAGATGCTCGCCCAGCTCGAGCAGAGCGGATTCGCCGCCGTGTGGATCAACACCCGCGCCTACGCCGACGAGGGCGCCCGGCTGCTCCGCGAGTTCGCCCGCCAGGGTCGCGACGAGATCCCCCACGCCACCGGCGCGCCGGTCCGCCTCGTCCGCCTGAAGCCCGCCGCGACGCCCACCCCGCCCAACCTCGACGACCTGCGCATGAACCATGCCTGGGCCGATCCCGCCCCCGGCAGCCACGAGCCGGCGATCCTGGCCGTCAACGGCTGGTACCCGCTCGAGCAGGACGGCACCCGCCGCTGGCGCTGGGCGGCCAAGCGGGCCGAGGTCGGCATCTGGTGGCCGCAGGGGTCGCCGCGCGCCGTGCTCAGGTTCAAGGCCTCCGTCCTCCGCGACACCGTGCTCGAGCTGCGCCAGAACGGCCGCACCCTGCTCACGCTGCCCCTCGCCCGCGGCGAGACGCGCGCGGTCGAGCAGCCGCTCAACCTGACCTCCGGCAGCAACCGCCTGGTCTGGACGATCCGCGGCGAGCCCTCCTACCCGCCCCGGGGCGACACCCGCGTGCTCGGTTTCCGCATCGACGACCTCGAGATCGCGCCGGCCGGCGGCCCGGCGAAATAGCGCCGCCCCCCGGGCTTCCTTAGTCTTTGCCAAAACCGCGCGGGACGCTATCGCTCCTCCATCCCAGCGCATGCGCCCAGTGCCTCAGCCCATCCCCGGCGGATCCTTCCGCGCCCGTTTTGCCGCGTTCGCGGGGTTGTTCTTCGACGAGTTCGCGCCGGACTCGTGCTGGATCCGCGAATCCGCCCGGGTCGAGCTCCCCGCCCTGGCCGACGTGCGCGCGATCGTGCTGCGGGGTGACTTCCGCCCGCATCCGCAGGCCCGCGGGCTGGAAGGCGGCCGGCCCGGGCTCGCGGTCCGGCTCAACGGCCGCCCCGCGGGCCGGATCGATCCCGCGGCCACTGGCGCGTTCGAGCTGCGGTTCGAGCTGCCGGCCCGGCCCGAGGGCGACACCCACGTCCTCGACCTCCGCCTCACGGGCGTCGGCTTCACCAACCTCCTCGCCTGGCTGGGCCGCGTGACCGGCCTCGGACCCTGGCAACGGTTCCGCGCGCAGCGCCGGAACCGCCAGTTGCGGCTCACCCGCCTCGAGACGGCGGCGGGCGAGGTCATTTTCGACTTTGGCAACCGGAACGCGCCGTACTCCGCCGACTTTGCCCGCCGCCACACCCACCTCGGCCTAAACGTCGCCGGGTTCCTCACCGCCGAGCTCGGCGTCGGCGAATCCGCCCGCTGCATGGTCCGCGCCGCCGACGCCGCCGGGCTCCCGGCCGCGCTCGTCCCGCTGAAACTCCACTGCAAGAACCCGCTCGGCGACCAGACCTTCGCCGCGCGCCTGCAGGAGGCCAACCCGCACGGCGTCAATGTCGTCCACCTCGACCCCCCGGCCTCGCGCGACCTCGACCACCACCACCCGACCTTCCGCGCCGGCCGGTACAACATCGCCTACTGGGCATGGGAGCTGCCCGAGTTTCCCGACGCGTGGGTGCCGGCCTGCGCGTACTTCGACGAGATCTGGTGCCCGAGCGACTTCGTGCGCGAGGCGGTCTCGCTCAAGGTGCCGCTCCCGGTCATCACGATGCCGCATGCCATCGGCTTCGCGCCGCCGCCCGCGGACGGCCGCGCGCACTTCGGGCTGCCGGCCGGCACCTTCCTCTTCCTGGTCCTGTACGACCTCAATTCCTACACCGCGCGCAAGAACCCGCAGGCCGCGATCGAGGCCTTCCGCCGGTCCGGCCTGGCCGGCCAGGGCGCCGCGCTCGTCATCAAGGTGCACAACGTGGCCGGCAACGAGGCCGACTACCAGCAGCTGCAGGCCGCCGTCGCCGACCTGCCCGGCACCGTCCTCCTCACCGAGACCCTCGGCCGCGAGGACGTCTACCGGCTGCAGGCCGCCTGCGACTGCTACGTCTCGCTGCACCGCTCGGAGGGCTTCGGGCTCGCGGTCGCGGAGTGCATGCTCCTCGGCAAGCCGGTCATCGCCACCGACTGGTCGGCCACGGCCGAGTTCCTCGACGCGACCAACGGCTGCCCGGTGCGCTACCGCCTGGTCCCGCTGGAACGGAACCACGGCCCCTACGGCAAAGGCCAGGTCTGGGCCGAGGCCGATCCCGACCATGCCGCCGATTGGATGCGCCGCCTGCACGCCGATGCCGGCCTCTGCGCCCGCCTCGGCGCCGCCGCCCACGCCACGATCGTCGCCCGCTTCTCCCCGGGCGTCGTCGGCGCCCGCTACCGCAAGCGCCTCGAGGGCATCGCCTGCTTCTGAGGTGCATCCCCGTGCTCCCGCCGGTTGTTCGGTTGCAGCCGGGATCGCCGACCAGCCGGCCGGGTGAACCCAACCGGCGAATTTTTCCTCGCCGGGATCGGCATATTTCGGAACTTTGGGCCCTTGTTTTGTCCTGATAGTCTGGTCTTTCCGTCCGCCGCGGCCCGCTCCGGGCCGCCCCGTCCATGGTCTTCAGTTCGCTCCTTTTTCTCTACGCCTTCCTCCCGCTCCTCCTGGGCCTCTACTACCTGGTGCCGCCGCGGCATCGAAACCTCGTGGCGCTGGCGGGGAGCCTGTTCTTTTACGGCTGGGGCGAACCGGTCTTCGTCGGCCTGCTGGTGGGCATCTCGCTCTACGGGTATTACATCAGCCTGTGGCTGGCCCGGCTGCCCGCGGCCGCGACGCTGGCGCGCCGCGGGGTCCTGACCCTCGGCCTCGCGGGCTACCTCGGCCTGCTGCTCTATTTCAAGTACAGCAATTTCTTCGTGGAGCAGCTGAACGGGGTCCTCGGCTGGCTCCAGCAGGGCGGCATCGTGTGGACCCACGTCGTGCTGCCGCTCGGCATCTCGTTCTTCACGTTCCAGAAGATCAGCTACCTCGTGGACGTGTACCGCGGCACGAGCCCACCGGCGCGGAGCATCGTCGATTACCTCCTGTTCGTCGCGCTCTTTCCCCAGCTCATCGCCGGCCCGATCATCCGCTACCACGACGTGGCCGCGCAGATCATCGCCCGCGACCACAACGTCGACAAGTTCCTCTCCGGCGTCTGGCGCTTCCTCCTCGGCCTCGCCCGCAAGGTCCTCATCGCCAACCCGCTCGGGGCGGTGGCCGACACGGTGTTCGGCCAGGACCTCGGCACGCTGCCCATGCCGTACGCGTGGGTCGGCATTTTGTGCTACGCGTTCCAGATCTACTTCGATTTCGCGGGGTACTCCGACATGGCCATCGGCCTCGGCCGCATGCTCGGCTTTGAGTTCATCGAGAACTTCGAGCGGCCGTACACCGCGCGCTCGATCACGGAGTTCTGGCGCCGCTGGCACATCTCGCTGTCGAACTTCATGCGGGACTACCTCTACATCCCGCTCGGTGGCAACCGCGGCGGCCGCTTCCGCACGGCGTTCAACCTGTGGTTCGTCTTCCTCGTCTCCGGCTTCTGGCACGGGGCGAGCTGGAATTTCGTCTGCTGGGGCGCCTACCACGGCACGCTCCTTTCGCTGGAGCGCGCGCTCGGGCTCAAGCGCCTGGCCCGCCTCCCCGGGACGGTGGCGGTCGGCCTCACCTTCCTGCTCGTCCTCGCCAGCTGGGTGCTGTTCCGCGCCCCGACGCTCACCGATGCCGTGACCTATTTCGGCCGGCTCTGCGCCTGGTCCTCGTGGGCCGACGTCACGGCCAATCCCGAGCTGCTCTGGCCCGATGTCATCAACCACCGCACCTGGGCCGCCCTCGTCGTCGCCGCCGTCGTCAGCTTCCTGCCGGAGCGCTGGTGGGTGCGGCTGGGCTGGGATCTCGCCCTGCCCCCCTCGCGGTTCCAGGCCTGGGCCCGCGTCGGCCTCGGGGCGGCCTTCCTGCTCCTCGCCAGCGGCGCCCTCGCCAACCAGAGCTACAACCCGTTCATCTATTTCCGGTTCTGACGCCGTCCCATGCCCAGCCGCCTCAAGTACGTCCTCGCCTTCGGCTTCGTCGGATTCCTCTGGCTGGTCGGGGTGTGCACTTACCTGCCGATCCCGGCAATCCTCTCGCCCCTGCGCGGCGCGGCCACGCCGCCGCCGGCGCCCCGGTGGGACCCGGCCTCGCTCCGCAGCGGCGCCACGTTCCGCGCGATCGAGACCTGGTACAGCGCCCACGTCGGCCTGCGCACGTTCTGGGTCCGCCTCGACAACCAGGTCTCCTACTCGCTCTTCGGCGAGACCCAGAAGCGGGCCGAGGGCACCCACGTCGTCGCCGGCGACGACGACTGGCTGTTCGAGCACCACTACATCACCTACGCCATCAAGCCCGCCTTCCTGGGCGAGGCCGAGATCCGCGCGACGCTCGAGCGCATCCGCCGCGTCCAGGACAAGCTCGCCGCCCGCGGCGTGCCGTTCCTGCTGGTCGTCGCGCCCAGCAAGGTCGAGGTTTACCCCGAGAAGGTGCCGGCCGTTTACTGGGGCGGCCGCGACCCGGCCGCGGTCGAGACCAACTTCGAGCGGGCGCGCCCGCTCCTGGCGGAATACGGCATCAACTACTACGACGGCCCCGCCCGCTTCCGCGCCTGGAAGCAGACCATGCCGGACAACCTCTTCATCCGCTCCGGCACCCACTGGAGCTACTACGCGGCCACCCACGTCCTGGCCGACCTGCGCGAGCGGCTGAACCCCGTCATGCGCCGCCCGCTGCCCGAGTTCCGGATCGAGGCGCTGCGCAGCGGCGACCCGCGGGGCAACGACGAGGACCTGATCGCGCTCATGAACCTGCTCGTCGAGGCGCCCTACCGGCACCCGGCCCCCTACCCGCAGCTCGTCCGCCAGACCGACGTCCCGACCGAGGCGCTGCCGCGCCTCCTGTGGATCCACGACAGCTTCGGCTGGCCGCTCATCGACCTCGTCTATCCGGCCCATGCCGCCCAGCCGAGCGAGTCGCTCTACTATTTCCAGACCGCGTTCGCCATCCCGGGCGTGCAACGCCTCGATCGCAATCTCCAGGCCACCGACTGGGAAAACTACCTCAAGGACTTCGACGCCGTCGTGATGGTGTGGACCGAGATCGCGTTTGACTTCACCGGCTGGGGCTTTTTCGAGGCTGTGGACCGCGCGCTGCCCTGAACCGCGCCCCCCGCGATGCGCCAGATCCTGAACCGCCTCCACCCGACCGAGCTCTTCGCGGTCGTCGTGCTGGTCACGGCCTGCGTCGTCTTCACCCACTACCGCCAGCGTTTCGTCGGCGGGGCCGACCTCTATGGCTACCATGAGCAGGGTGCCGGCATCCGCGCCGGCCGGGTCGCGCTGCCGCTGGCGCCCGACATCGCCGCCTTCGCCGCGGCCGTGCCCTTCGGCTACGTCCCGACCGAGTCCGGCGCCCTGCCGCAGTACCCGCCCGGGTTCCCGCTGCTCCTCGCGATCGCCGGGCTCGTCGGCGGCGAGGGCCTCGTGACCCCGTTCCTGGGCGCGCTCAGCGGGCTCCTGGTGTTCCTGATCCTGCGCCGCTCCGTCGCGCCCTGGACCGCCGCCGTGTGCGGCGCGCTCTGGACCTTCTGCCCCATCGTCGCCTACAGCAGCACGATCCTCATGAGCGACATGGTGTCCGCCACCCTGCTGCTGACCGTCTGGTGGCTCTACCTGCGCGGCAACATCGCGCTCTCGGCCCTGGTCCTCGGCTTCAGCTTCACCGTGCGCCCGACCAATGTCCTCTTCCTCGTCGCCCTGCTGCTCCCGCTGTGGCGCGACCGGCAATGGCTGCGCTACGCCTGCTGGCTCGCCCTGCCCTGCGCCGCCTACGGGCTGTACAACCACCTGCTTTTCGGCGCGCCCTGGCGGACCGGCTACGGCGGCATCGGGAATGAGTTCCAGACCGGGATCTTCACGAGCCACCTGGCCTTCTACAGCCACCAGACCGTGCGCCAGCTCGGCTGGCCGGTCGCCGCGCTCGCCCTCCTGGGCCTGTGCACCCGGCACCGCGACCGCTGGTTCCACCTGCTGTGGTTCGCGCCGTTCTTCGTCCTCTATTGCTTCTGGCTTTCCGGCGGCGACCGCTGGTGGTGGACGCGCTTCCTGCTGCCCGGTTACGCCGCCCTGTTCCTGCTGGCGGCGCCGGGCTTCGAGCGCCTGCAGGCCTGGGTGCTCGCCAGGCTGCCCCGGCCCGACTGGCGCCCGCCCGCCCAGGTCGCCCTGTTGGTGCTGCTCGGCCTTTCCGTCCTGTACTACGTCCGCCTGGCGCGGATCGAGCAGGACGTCTGGGTCGAGCAGAAGGGCATCGACTATTACTACGCCGTGCGTCGCCTCGCGGAGGTCGCGCCGCCCGGCAGCTATGCCGGCAGCATCGAGTTCGCCGGCTCGACGCGCCTCTACACCGACCTGGGGGCCTTCCTGACGTTCTACGACGACTCGCTCGCGCTGGCCGAGAGCGTCCTGCGCAGCGGCCGCGAGGTTTATCTCCTGATCGAGCCCTGGCGCCAGGAGGATCCGCTGGTGCGGCGGCTCCTCGGGCACTTTCCCCACGAGCGGCTCGCTGACATCCCGGTCTGGGGCGGCCTGCCCGTGTACCGTCTCCACCTGCCGCCGGGCCGCTGAGGCGCCCCATGCTCCTCCTCGATCTCTCCCACACCAGCCACACGCAGGCGCGCACCGGCATCCAGCGGGTGTGCCGCAACCTGCACGCGGCGCTGGGCGACGAGGCCGCGGCCGTGACCTGGGACCCATACGCCGGCCGCTGGCGCCAGCTCGACGCGGGCGAGAACGCCTGCCTCGCGGCGACGGCGCCCAGCGCGCGACGCGGGGCCCGTTGGCCCTGGACCGCCCGCCTGCGGGGCCGCTGGCAGCGTCTCGCGGGCGCCGCGGCTCCCGCCCTGCCCGCCGCCGCGGGCGTCATCGTGCCCGAGCTCTTTTCACCCGCCGTGGGCGCGGCGCTGCCGACGCTGTTCGCCGGCGTGGCCGGACCCAAGGTCGCGCTCTTCCACGACGCCATCGCCCTCAGGTTCCCCGAGCTCTCCCCCGCCGGCACGGTCGCGCGCTTCCCGGCCTACCTGCAGGAACTCCTCGCCTTCGACGGCATCGCCGCCGTCTCCGCCGACTCGCGCGATGCGCTGGTGGACTACTGGCGCTGGCTCGGCCGCCCCGTCCACCCGCCCGTCATCGCCCTGCCCCTCGCCCTCGAGCTTTGTCACGCAATACGTGACAAAGCACCCGCCGCGGGCGCGCCCGTGGTGCTGTGCGTGGGCAGCCTCGAGGGGCGCAAGAACCACGTCACCCTGTTCGCCGCCGCCGAGCGGCTGTGGGCGCAGGGGCGGCAGTTCCGCCTGCAGGTCATTGGCCTCGCCCACCCGCAGACCGGGCGCGCGGCGCAGGAGAAAATGCAGGCGCTGCAGGCGGCCGGGCGACCGCTGGAATACCTCGGGCCCGTGGACGACACGGCCCTGGAGCAGGCCTATGCCGCCTGCACCTTCACGGTTTACCCGTCCCTCGCCGAGGGTTTCGGCCTGCCCGTGCTGGAGAGCCTGGCGCGCGGCAAGCCCTGCCTCTGCTCGGGTCGCGGCGCACTGGGCGAGGCGGCGCGTGACGGCGGCTGCCTGACGCTCGACCGCGTGGACGATCCCGCGGCCCTGGCCGCGGCCATGGACCGTCTCCTGACGAATCCCGCCGAACGCGCCACCCTCACCGCCGCCGCCCGCGCCCGCACCTTCCGCACCTGGCCGCAATACGCAGCGGAGTTGAAGGCATGGATGCAAACCCTGCCGCGGAACGGAAATTCATAGCCACGGCTTGCCCACCTTCGCCAAGGCTACGGCGGGCAGGCACGGATTGCACGAATAGGTAGCACGCGAATGAGGCCTGACAGGATGGCCACATAAGGCGCAAAAGGCACAAAATCGGAATGCCTTGTTCTGTGCCTCTTGTGCTTCTTGTGGCTATCCAACCCCGCTCCATCCGCCAGAAGGCAATCCGTGCGATCCGTGTAATCCGTGGTTCAACCCTCGGCGCGGCCCGCCTTTCGGTTTGCCAGCCGCCGACACGGCCCCACAGTTGGCGCGTCTCCATGGCCCTATCGTTCTTCTCCAAGCACAAGAAAGCGGTGCTAAACCGTTGTCGCGACGACTACGCGACCAAGATGCGGTTGAAATACGCCCCCTACTACCACGCCATGGAGGCGCAGCAGGGGACCAGCATCCGGCTCGACGGGCGCGACATGATCATGCTGTCGAGCAACGACTACCTGGGCCTGTCGTTCCATCCCAAGGTGATCGAGGCCGGCCGCGCCGCCCTGCTCAAGTGGGGCACCAGCCCCACCGGCGCCCGCACCTCCAACGGCTCCCGCGCCTACCACGTCGAGCTGGAGAGCCGCCTCGCCGCCTTCCTCGGCCGCGAGGCCTGCCACGTGCACGCCGCCGGCTACCTCTCCTGCATGTCCGGCATCGCCTCCTTCGCGCAGAAGGGCGACGTGATCTTCGCCGACAAGAACCTGCACTCCTGCCTCTGGGACGGCATCCGCCTCTCGATGGCCACGGTCGAGCGGTTCTCGCACAACAGCCCCGACGACCTCCGCGAGGTCGCCGCCGCGGCCAATCCCGACGCCCCGAAGCACCTCGTGGTCGAGGGCGTGTACTCGATGGAGGGCCACATCTGCCGCCTCCCGGAGATCTCGCAGATCGCCGATGACTACGGCTGCTTCACCGTGCTCGACGACGCCCACGGCTTCGGCGTCCTCGGCCGCCAGGGCCGCGGCACGGTGGATCACTTCGGCCTCAACGAGAAGGTCGACGTCATCTGCGGCAGCCTTTCGAAGTCCCTCGCCAGCACGGGCGGCTTCGTCGCCGCCACCCGCGAGGTGATCGAGTACCTGCGCACCAATTCCAAGCAGACGATCTTCAGCGCCGCCCTCAGCCCGAGCCAGACGGCCGTGGCCACCGCCGCCCTCGAGATCATGCAGACCGAGCCCGAGCACCACGAGCGCCTCTGGCGGAACACGAAGAAATACCGCGCCATGCTCAAGGGCCTCGGCCTCGATACCTGGGACAGCGAGACCCCCGCCGTCCCGATCGTCCTCGGCTCGAAGGAACGCGTCTACCCGTTCTGGCGCGCCCTCCTCGAGAAAGGCGTGTTCACCGTCATGTCCATCGCCCCCGCCGTCCCCGCCGGCAAGGACCTGATCCGCACCGCCATCTCCGCCCTCCACACCGACGAGCAGCTCGAGCGCATCGCCGAGGCGATGGCGTACGCGGTGAAGAAGTCCTGAGGTTTTTGGGTAGCAGCCGGCCTCCGGACGGCTGAAACGACTCGCGCACGCCCAACCAGCCGTCCGGAGGCCGGCTGCTACCCAAAATCACCGATTCAACCCTGTCGCCACCTGCGCGGCGGTCTCACGCCACGTCGGCAACCGTCGCGCCGCCGCTTCCGCGGCCAGACCCGCCACCCACGCGTCATCCGTCAGCGCCCGGCGCAATGTCTCGCGCCAGGCGGCGAGATCGCCGACCGGCACCGGCACGCAGCCGCCGCCGTCGGCGTTCTCGCGCAGGACCGGCAGATCGCTGCACACACACGGCACGCCGCGCCAGAGCGACTCCAGCAGCGGCAGCCCGCAGCCCTCGGCGCGGGTCGGAAACACCGTCACCCGCGCGGATGCGTACCGCGCCGCCAGCTCCGCATCGTCCGCGCCGTCGTGGTGCCGCACGGCGCGCCCCGCCCGCTGCAGCTCCCGCACGCGGTCGGCGATCGGCCGGCCGAAATGCGGGTTCACGCGGCCGACGAGGTGCAGCGTGAACGCCAACCCCTCGCCCCACAGGCCTTCGCAGACCTCCAGCAGGAACTCCTGGTGCTTGCGCGGCTCAAGGATACCCACGCACAGCAGCTCCGGCTCGCGCCGACCCGCCCGGCCCGCCCGCGGCGTGCCGTCGAAATCCGCCCCCAGCGCCAGCGTTTCCACCGGCGGCACCGCCTCCAGCCCGAGCCAGCGCCAGTAGCCGAGCAGGTCGGCGCGGCTCGCGGCCGAAACGGCCCACACCCGGTCAAAGGCGGCCAGGAGTTTCATGTACCCGGGGTGCCGCGCGACGCTCTGCGGCCAGGTGATCCGCGGCCATTGCAGCGGGATCGCGTCGTGGAAGACCGCCGCGCGCCGGCAGGGCCGCGCGGCCAGCCAGGCCGCAAACCCCGGGCGCTCCTCCGTGGCAAACAGCTCCGCCGTCAGCAGCCAGTCGGCCGGCCCGGGCGCCACCGGCCGGCCCGTCGCGGCCTCGACCCAGCCCGCGTCCGCCCAGCGCACCGGCGTGACGGCCGCGCCCAGCTCGCCGCCGAGCCGCGCGCTCACGCGCTGCAGGCCGGAGCGGTGGCCCGCGCGGCCCGCCTTCGTGACGTCGAACCAGATCATGCGCCGCCGCCCCCGATGACCCGGTCAAACTGCGCGATCAGCCGCGCGGCGTTCTTGTGCGCGTCGAAGTTCTCCTCGACCCACCGGCGCGCCTCGCGGCGCAGCGCCTCGGCCAGCGCGTCGTCGCGCGCGAGCCGCCGCAGCGCCTCGACCCAGGCGCCCGTCGAGGTCACGGGCGCCACGAGGCCCGAGACCATGTCGGTCACCGCCTCGGTCGTGGCCGCCGCCGGCGAGGTCACGACCAGGGTGCCGATGGACATCGCCTCCGGGATCACGTTGGGCAGCCCGTCGCGGTCGCCGCTCATCGCGATGACGCCGGTGTGCAGGAGCACGTCGGCCCAGTTGAGCTGGTTCCAGACCTCGTAGTGCGGGATGTGGCCGACGAACGTGACCTGGGCGGCGACGCCGAGCGAGCCGGCCAGCCGCTCCAGTTCCGGCCGCAGCGGCCCGTCGCCGACGATGCGCGCCTCGAACGGCAGGCCTGTCGCCTGGAGCGCGGCGTAGATGCGCAGCTGGTGCTGCAGGCCCTTCTTCTCGACGAGCCGCGCGACGCACAACAGGCGCAGGGGCTCGCGCGACGCGCGGAGGTTCTTCATCACCGGCATGCGGTCGAGGCCGCGGCGGATGCAGCAGATGCGCGCGGCCTCGAGGCCGCGCTCGATCAGCGCGAGCTGGCCCATCTGGGTGGACGTGTGGATGAACGCCGCGTGCTCGAGCTTCTCGCGGAGCCACCAGTCGCCGCCATGCTCGTAGATGTCGTAGGCGTGCGCCGCGGCGCTGAAGGTGTGACCGTCGAGGCGCCAGAGCAGCCAGGCCGCCGTCGCCGGCGCGCCGCCCCACGCGGCGTGGATGAGGGTCGGCGGGTCGCGGCGGAACTGGCCCGCGTACAGGCACGCGAAGCCGGCGCCGAGCATGTTCTCCCAGAAATTGAGCCAGGACGGCGGCCGCCGCGTCGCCAGCCCGTGCAGGAGCTGCCTCAGCACCTCGGGCCGACGCCAGGCCTCGTACGGGATCATCCAGAACAGCGTCAGCAGCTTCCACTTCGGGAAGCGCGCGACCGGCAGCCCGCGATAGGTCCCGCCGCCGCCCCAGAGCGAGTACAGGCGGAGGCGCACGCCGTGGGCCTTCATGGCAATCACCTCGCGCTGGAGGAAGGTCTCGGTCGACTTCGGGAAGGTCGTGAAGAGATAGGCGATGACCGGTAGCTCGGGCTTCAAGGTTGGACGAGCATGGCGGGGCCCGCGGGGCGGGCAACGCTGAACGCTTAAGTGGGTGGCGCCTTGCGGTGTAGCCACGAGCGTGAGCGAGTGGTCAGTGGGCGTACGTAGCGTCCCAACCACTCGCTCACGCTCGTAGCTACAGAAAGGAGGCTCCGTCCTTGAGCGTTAAGCGTTGAAAATTGAACGTTAAGCGTTCCACCGCAGCCGCGGAATATGCGCTTTCCGCCGCGGCGGGGGCGTGATTGCCTGCGCGCACCCCACCACCCATGTCCGCCATCGATCGTCTCCATGCCGCCGCGCGGCGCAACGTCTGGCTCGGCCGCCTGGCCATCGTCACCCGCGTGCTTCTCGCCCTCGGCTTCACGCCGTCCGGTTGGACGAAGCTGGTCGGCCACCGGTTCACCCAACTCGGCCCCGACACGCCCGTCGGTTTCTTTTTCGAGGCCCTGTACCGGACGGGGTTCTACTGGCAGTTCCTGGGCGCGGTGCAGCTGCTCGCCGCGGTGCTGCTCGTCATCCCACGCACGACGACGCTGGGCGCGGTACTGTATTTTCCGGTCATCGTGAACATCTTCCTCATCACGGTCTCGATGCATTTCCAAGGCACCCCGGTCATCACCGGCCTGATGCTGCTCGGTTCCGTGTTTTTGCTCTGCTGGGACTACGACCGCCTCGTGCCGATCTTAAGGAAGCGATAGGCACGCCGCCGAGATGAAGGACCAGCGGTCCGCCGGAGACAGATCGCAGGACCAACGGTCCACCCGGGCATAATCGTAGGACCAACGGTCCGCCCGCGACAGGTCCGCAGGACCAACGGTCTGCCCGCGGCAGGTTCGCAGGACCAAAGGGTCGCCCGGGCATGATCGTAGGACCAACGGTCCGCCCGATAACAGCCTGGGGCAACGCCCCAGGAACCATGCTCGTGTGACACCGAGGGCTGAAGGCCCGCCCCATGGATCGGGCTTTCAGCCCTCGTATTGTGATCAGACGATCAAACCTGGGGCTTCGCCCCAGGCTATTATCGGGCACGCCGTTGGCGTTGAGGGCACGCCGTTGGCGTTGGGGCATCCCGTTGGCGTTGGGGCAACCCGTTGGCGTTGGTGCGCCACGCCATTGCCGTTGGTGGCGACACGCCGTCGGCGCTGGCAACCATTGAGCGTTCAGCGTTAAACGTTGAGCGTTCAACGTTCCGGCGCGTCCAGCGCCGGCCGGCCGCCGTCATTCCAGCTTCGCGCGCTCGTTATAAAACGCCAGGCAGCGCGCGTAGATGTCCTTCGGCGACGCCATGCCCAGCGCCTCCTTGGCCAAGGCACGGGCGTCCTTCATCGTCATCGCGCGGATCAGGAAGCGGACCGCCGGGATCAGCGGCGGCGTCATGCTGAGGGAATCCACCCCGAGGCCGAGCAGCAGCGGGGCGAGGACCGGGTCGCCGGCCATCTCACCGCAGACGCTGACCTCGATCTTCTGCCGGTGCGCCTCCTCGACGACCTGCCGCAGCGTCCGCAGCACCGCCGGGTGCGTCGGCTCGTAGAGGTGCGCGATGCGGTCGTTCACCCGGTCGATCGCGAGCAGGTACTGGATGAGGTCGTTGGTGCCGATGCTGAAGAAATGGCACTGCCGCGCGAGCAGGTCGGCCGTCGCCGCGGCGCTCGGGATCTCGATCATGGTGCCGACCTCGAGCTCCGGGTCGAAGGCCGTGCCCTTGCCCGCCAGCTCGGCCTTGCACTCGTCGAGCACCGCATTGGCGCGGGCGAGCTCCTCGGCGCCGCTGATCATGGGGTACATGATCCGCACCTTGCCGTGGGCGCTGGCCGCCAGGATGGCGCGGAGCTGGTCCTTGAAGAGGTCCGTGTGCTCGAGGCAGAAGCGGATCGCCCGGAAGCCCATGAACGGGTTGCTCTCCTTGGGGAAGAGCCCCGGGTTGCCGGCCATCGGCTTGTCGCCGCCGAGGTCGAGGGTGCGGATGATCACCGGGTGCGGCGCCAGCGCCTCGACCACGGTGCGGTAGGCCACCGCCTGCTCGGCCTCGGAGGGGATGCGCGAGCTGTTGAGGTAAAGGTACTCCGTGCGGAACAGGCCGATGCCCGCCGCGTTGTAGTCCCTCACGAGCTGGACCTCGTCGACCTTCTCGATGTTGGCCATCAGCGTGACGCGCACGCCGTCGCGCGTGACGGCCGGCTGGCGGTTGGCCTCGAGGAGGCGCGTCTCGACGCTCTGGCGCTGCTCGCGGATCTTGCCGTAGCGGAACAGCGTGCTCTCGGATGGGTTGAGGATGACGAGGCCGTCGTAGCCGTCGACGATCACCCAGTCGCCCGGCTGCACGCGGCCGGAGAGGTCGCGCACGCCCACGACGGCGGGCACCTTCATCGAGCGCGCCACGATGACGGCGTGGCTGGTCTTGCTGCCCGAGTCGGTGACGATCGCGAGGGCGGCGCTGCGGTCGATGCTGGCGGAATCGGAGGGCGAGATGTCGTTGGCGACGACGACGCGCCGGTCGGCGAGGCGGCTCAGGCTGTTCTCGGCCTGGCCGAGGAGGTTCTGCAGCACGCGCTGGGCGACGTCGCGCAGGTCGCCGGCGCGCTCGCGCAGGTACTCGTCGTCAATCTCGGAGAAAGCCTGGATGTAGCGCAGGGAGACCTTGTTGAAGCAGGTCTCGATGTTGCGCCCCGTGGCCTCGAACTCGCGGATGGTCTCGCCGATCAGCGCCTGGTCCTCGAGCACCATGAGGTGCGCGTCGAAGATCAGCGCCTCCTCCGGGCCGATGTTCTTCTCCACCTCGTTCTTGATCTTGGTGATCTGCTGCCGGGTGATGACGAGCGCGCGCTCGAAGCGGGCGATCTCCTCGAGGCGCTTCTGCGGGTCGACCTCGTAGCTGGGCACCTCGACGTTGCTCTGGATGTAGACGAAAACCTGCCCATAGGCGATGCCCTGCGAGGCGGGGATACCTTGCACGATCACTTCCTGCTTGGTGCTGGATTCCGGCGGCATCAGGGCCGCCCGTTGGGTGACGGCCGGCGCTTGACGATAACGCGCCCGGCAAGCCGCGGGTCAATGCGGATTTACGCCAACGTCGTTTCCTGGACGAAGCACGACGCGCCCCAGGCCGCGCGCACGGCGGCGGCGAGCGGCGCCGCGTCGGCGTCGGCGGGCAGGAGCGCGTAGCAGGCGCTGCCGCTGCCGCTCATGCGCGGCGTGGCCCCGTGCGCCCGAAGCTCGCCGAGCAGGGTCGGCAGGGCGAGATGCTTGGCGAACGCCACCGTCTCGAGATTATTGGCGAGCAGCGCCTCGGCCGGCGCCTGTGCATCCGCCCTCCAGGCCGCGAGGTGCGCCTCCGCGGCGGCCGCCGGGATGTAGGCGGCCGGCTGCGCCGCGATCTGCCGGTACGCCCAGGCCGTCGCGACGCCGAAGGCGGGCTTGAACACGAGGACGCGCCGGCCCGTCAGCCGGGCCCGCGCCGCCGCGCCAAGCACCTCGACGCGCTCGCCCCGCCCGCGCATGACCACCGGCTCATCCGCGAGGAACAGCGCGCAGTCCGAGCCCAGCCGCGAGGCCAAAATCGCCAGCGACGGCGCGTCGAGCGGCTCGCCGGCCAGGCGGTTCAGCGCCCGCAGGGCCGCGACCGCGTTGCTGCTGCCGCCCCCCAGGCCCGCGCCCATCGGGATGCGCTTTCGCAGCGTGAAATGCACGCGCTCCGTCCACGCCGTCACCGTCGCGAAGAGCTCCGCCGCGCGCAGCACGAGGTTGGACTCATCCACCGGCACCGCCGGGTCGTCGCACACCAGCACGCCGCGGCTGCCAAGGCCCGGGCCGAGCGGGCGCGCCGTGAGCTCGTCGCCCCAGGCCAGCGGCGCCGCGACCGACACGAGGTCATGAAACCCATCCGCCCGCCGCCCCGTGACCGCGAGGTACAGGTTGAGCTTTGCCGGGGAAAATACAGTGACGGTGCTCACGACGGGGAACGGCCGCATCACAACGAGCGCGGCGCCGCGCCGCCAGTCTGTTTTCCGGGAGCAGAGGGGTTTCTCTCGCGGAGACATTGCCTGTGGGTAGCGGCCGGCCTCCGGACGGCCGTGTTTGATATGCGCACGCCGAACCGGCCTGCCCTCCGTAGGCCCGGCGAAGGAGGGAGGCCGGCCGCTACCCAAATTTCATTCCACTTCGCGTCCCTTCGCGCCCTTCGCGGTTCCCCCCGTATTTTGCCTTTGGATTTCCCCGCGAATGTCTCCATTACTCAACCCCCCGACATGCCCTGCGAACTCATCCTTGTGCTCGACGCCCAGTCGCCCCGTGAAGTCACGCCCGCCCTCCGCCAGCTGCAGGGCACCGTCACGTGGGTCAAGGTCGGCCTCGAGATGTACACCGCCTGCGGCCCCGACTGCGTGCGCGAGATCGCCGATCTCGGGTTCAACGTCTTCCTCGACCTCAAGCTCCACGACATCCCCAACACCGTCGCCAAGGCCGTCGAGTCCGTCTCCCGTCTCCCCATCCGCATGCTCACGCTGCACACCGGCGGCGGCCGCGAGATGATGCAGTGGGCCGTCAAGGCCCAGCAGCAGCACGCCCCGCAGGTCCTGCTCCTCGGCGTCACCGTGCTCACCTCGATGAGCGCCGCCGGCCTCAACGAGATCGGCGTGCCCGGCGCGCCGGCCGACCAGGTCGTGCGCCTCGGCCGCCTCGCGGTCGATTCCGGCCTGCGCGGCCTCGTCTGCTCCCCGCTCGAGCTCGCCCCGCTCCGCGCCGTCCTCCCCGCCGACGTCGCCCTCGTAACCCCGGGCATCCGCCCCCGCGACGCCAAGGCCGACGACCAGACCCGCGTCATGACCCCCGGCGAGGCCGCCCGCGCCGGCGCCAGCCACATCGTCGTCGGCCGCCCCATCTTCAAGGCCCCCGACCCCGTCGCCGCCGCCCGGGCGATCATCGCGGAACTGAGATAATACCGGATTGAGGATACCGGATACCGGATAGATTCCCGAACCACGACCACCACCCCCGAACCAAAAACTTTCCGGTTTCCGGTATCCGCTATCCGGTATTACGTCTCCGCTTTCCGGTATCCGGTATCCCCAATCCGCCATCCCAAATGTCTCGCACCGCCGCCATTCTCCTCGCCGCCGGCAGCGGCCGGCGCATGCAGGGCGCCGTCGAGGACAAGGTCCTCGCCCCCCTCGCCGGCCGCCCCGTGTTTGCCCACTCCGCCGCCGCCTTCATCGCCAGCGGCATCGCCGATTTCTACGTCGTCGTCTATCGCGACCAGCGGCAGATGATGGAGCTCTCCGCCTACGCCCCCACCCCGTCACTCCTCGTCCAGGGCGGACGCGAGCGCCAGGACTCGGTCATGGCCGCGCTCGACAACCTGCCCGCCGACATCGCCCACGTCTTCATCCACGACTGCGCCCGCCCGCTCGTCCGCCCCGAGCAGCTCGTCGCCCTGCACAAGATCGTCCGCCGCGAGGCCGCCGTCGTCCTCGCCCACCGCGTGACCGACACCGTCAAGGAACACCGCGGCGAGGGCCGCCTGCGCACGCTCGACCGGTCGCGGCTCTGGGCCATGGAGACACCCCAGGTCTTCGCCCGTGACCTCATCGTCCGCGCCTACGCGGCAGCCGCCCGCCGCCGCCTCACCCTCACCGACGACGCCGCCGCCGTCGAACGCCTCGGCCACCCCATCGCCCTCCTCGAGAACCCGCACCCGAACCCCAAGCTGACCACCCCGGCCGACCTCGATTGGCTCGAGTATCTGTTAAGGGGTAAGGGATAAGAGCGTAAGGGGAGTAAGCAGGGAGGATTAACCGCGAAGGGCGCGAAGAGACGCGAAGAAAGCCCCAATGGCGTGAGGCTTGCTTGATAATACTCCTCCTCGCTAGTCCCCCGCCCCAACCTCACGATCACCGCCCACCAGCCTCCCTTCGCGCCCCTTAGCGCCCTTCGCGGTTCCCTCCTTAAACCTTACAGCTTACCCCTTACACCGCTAACACCTTATGCCCTCCCTCCGCATCGGCCACGGCTATGACATTCACCGGATCGTCTCGGGGCGACCGATGGTCCTCGGCGGGGTCCGCTTCGACACCGATTACGGCCTCGACGGACACTCCGACGCCGATGCGCTCACCCACGCCATCTGCGATGCGCTGCTCGGCGCCGCCGGCCTGCCGGACATCGGTCACTTCTTTCCCAACAACGATCCCGCCTACCACGGCATCGACTCGCAGGTCCTGTTGCGCCGCGTCGTCGGCGAACTCCGCGACCGCGGGTACACGATCGTCAATCTCGACGCCACCGTCATCGCCGAGAAACCGAAGCTCTACGGCCGCATCGCCGAGATGAAGGCCGCCCTCGCCCAGAGCACCGGCCTCTCCTCCGACGCCATCGGCCTCAAGGCCACCACCAACGAGGGCGTCGGCGACCTCGGCCGCGCCCTCGCGATCGCCGCCCACGCCGTGGCGTTGATCGCGAAGGCATGAGCCGTTCATAGCGCGGCATTAAACGGTGCGCGCAAATGGCCGAACCGTTGGCGACCACTAACTCCCACTCATTGTTTGGAAATGCACGGAATCCGGCATTCCGGAAATTCCCATGTCCATGAGTGTGCATGAGTGGTTACTCGGTTTGGCCGAACATGGCTGCGACAATCATGTGGCCTCGCGCAGCCGCTTCGCTCACAACCACGCCACCGCGTCCATGTTCCGCCTTCCGTCCTCCGCCCTCCGTCTTCTGTCCTCCGTCATCATCGCCGTCCTCCTCGCCGGCTGCTGGTCCCGTGAATCGCCGGTCGACGCCGGCAGCCGCACCCAGGTGCTGCACCGCGGGCTCGGGGCCGACGTCGCGGAACTCGACCCGCACCTCATTTCCGGCCTGCCCGAAATCAACGTCGTCACCGCGCTCTTCGAGGGCCTCGTCGCCGAGGACCCGCAGGACCTGCACCCGGTCCCCGGCGTGGCCGCCCGCTGGGATGTTTCGCCCGACGGCCTGACCTACACCTTCCACCTGCGGCCCGACGCCCGCTGGTCCGACGGCTCGCCCGTCACCGCCCAGGACTTCGTCGCCTCCTACCGCCGCGTGCTCACGCCGTCGCTCGGCGCCGATTACGCGAGCATGCTGCATGTCGTGCAGCGGGCCGAGGCGTACCACCGCGGCGACGTGAAGGATTTCGCCCAGGTCGGCTTCGCCGCCGGCGACGCGCGCACCCTCGTCATCACCCTCGAACACCCGGTGCCGCACTTTCTCAGCCTGCTCACGCACCCGGTGTGGTTCCCCGTGCCTGTCACCGCCATCGAGCGCATCGGGCCGATCGACCAGCGCGGCGGCCGGTGGACGCGGCCGGAGAGCTTCGTGGGCAACGGCCCGTTCGTCCTCAGGGAGTGGTCGCCGGGCAACGTCATCGTCGTCGAGAAAGCCCCCACGTACTGGGATGCCGCGCAGGTGCGCCTGACGGCGATCCACTTCCATCCGGCCGACAGCGTGGAGGCGGAGGAGCGGGCCTTCCGCGCGGGGCAATTGCACATCACGGAGGCGCTGCCGGTGAGCAAGGTCGACGCCTACCGGAAGGAGTCGCCCGGCGTGCTGCGCATCAGCCCGTTCCTCGACACCTATTTCTATCGGCTCAACGTCACGCGCCCGGTCCTCAACGACCGCCGCGTGCGCCAGGCGCTGTCGCTCGCCCTCGATCGCACGGCCATCGTCGAAAAGATCACGCGCGGCGGCCAGCAGCCGGCGACGACCTTCACCCCGCCTGGCACGGCCGGCTACCAGCCGCCCGCCGGCCTGGCGGGCGACGCGGCGGCGGCGCGGGCGCTCCTCGCGGCGGCCGGTTATGCCGAGGGCCGCGGCCTGCCGACCTTCGACCTGCTCATCAACAGCTCGGGCAACCACCGCGTCATCGGCGAGGCCGTGCAGGAGATGTGGCGCCGCGAGCTCGGCGTGCACGTCAACCTCGTCAACATGGAGCAGAAGACCCTGCTCGCGATGCGGCGGACGCTGGACTACCAGATCCTGCGGTCCGACTGGGCGGCCGACTATCTCGACCCCGCGGCTTTCCTCGAGATCTTCGGGTCGCGTTCGGGCAACAACCACACGGGCTGGGCGAGCGCCGATTACGACGCCCTCCTCTTTGAGGCCGAGCGCACCCCCGAGCCGGCTGCGCGCCACGCCCTCCTGCGCCGCGCCGAGGCGCTCTTGCTGCAGGACGCGCCGATCATCCCGGTCTTCCACTACACGACCGTGCGCCTCGTGCATGGGTCCGTCCGCGGCTGGCACGACACCCCGCTCGACCGGCACCCGTACAAGCACGTGTGGCTGGAGCCGTGAGGCCGGATTCTTTCTCTTTATCTTTATCTTTCGTCAGGAATCTCCGTCTCGCCCCCCCGCCGTAGGCCGGCGCGCTCGCGCGCGCCCGCCAACGGCCTGACCTACGCAATTCCGAACCAGAGAAAGATTAAGAGAAAGAGGAATGAGAAAGAGTCGGCCTCACCCCGCCAGCGCATCCAACGGCGACCGCACGCCCAGCCCGGGTTTCTGCATGACGTGGGTGTAGATCTGCGTCGTCTCCACGCTCTGGTGGCCGAGGAGATCCTGCACGGTCCGGATGTCGGTCCCGCCCTCGAGCAGATGGGTGGCGAAGGAGTGGCGCAGGGTGTGCGGCGTGACGCGCTTGTCGATGCCGGCCTCCAGCGCCGCGCGGCGGATGGCGTTTTGAAACGTTCCCTCCAGCAGGTGATGGCGACGGCGGACGCCGCTGGTGGGATCACGCATCAGTTCCCGCGATGGCCAGAGCCATTGCCATGGCCACGTTGCGCCTGACCCGGGGTATTTCCGGGCCAGGCCCTCAGGCAGCCAGACGCCCGGAACCTCGCCTTTGCGGTCCTCCGCGAACAGTTCACGCAGGCGCTGCAGGTGCGCTTCGAGCCGCGGTTTCAGTGCCTCAGGTAGGACCGTAATCCGATCCTTGTCGCCCTTGCCGCCATGGACTTTCAGGTGGCCCCGCGCCAAATCGAGGTGATGGACCCGCAGGCGCAGCATCTCCATCAGGCGCAGGCCGCTGCCGTACATGACCTCGGCCATCAAACGGCATCCCGGTGGCAGATGGTCGAGCAGGCTCCTGACTTCGTCGCGGCTCAGCACCGTGGGCATGCGACGGCGGGCGGCGGCCCGCTTGAAGTCCATTTCCCCCAGGTTCACCCGCAAGGCCTCCTGCATGAGAAAGACCAGGGCATTGAGGGCCTGCTTTTGGGTGGGCGGCGCGATCCGCCGCTCCACCGCCAGGACGCTGAGAAATGCCGCGACATCCTCACCCGTGGCCGCGTATGGCGACCGCGGGGCGAGGTGCTGCGCGAAACGGGCAGCCCAGGCTCGGTAGGTCTGCTCTGTGCGCCAAAGGAAGCCCCGGCCGCGAATGGCGGCGATGAGCGCGCGTTCCCAGTCGGCGCCGCCTTGATCGGCGGCCGCCAGCGGGGGCAAGACGGTGCGCCCAGTTGGAATATATCGACGGCGATCGCCCGCAGGTTCCCCCGGCTCCACGGCGGGTGGTGTAAACGACCGATCCGAGGCGCGGATGGCACCGGCCTTGCGGGCGGTTTGAAACAACCAGACATAGGCCGGCCGCTCAGGAGACGAGACCCCATCAGGCCGCTCCGGCCGGCCCAGTTGCCAACGAATCAGTCCGGCGGACAATGGCCGCCTCACCCGCTTGCAGATCCGCAAAAGCGAAAGAATGGCTCCGAGATAATAACGCTTTTGTTCGGCGGACAGAACCGGGTCCGCCCACAAGCGTTCCCGCCAATCCGCCAACGACACAATTTCATCGCTGTCCTTTAAAGGAGCCTTGCCTGCTAAACCCATACTCGCAGTATGGCTTTAGCCGGTTGTTGCACAATGGCCGGCATCTACACTTTTCGGCGTAAAACGCGCTCACTTACCCACCCACAGCATTGATTATCAGGGCCTAATCAATGTGCTGTTC